>VAYS01000007.1 GCA_005883215.1 Actinomycetota bacterium | reverse complement strand
GTAGTCGCGCAGGCTCAGCCCGCGCTCGCGCGGCGGGCGCTGGTCGTGCAGGGCCACGCGCGCCCCCTTCTGAAGCACCAGCTCGCCGCCGTCGGCCGAAGTCTCGCCGGCCAGGATCCGCAGCAGCGTCGTCTTGCCCGCCCCGTTGGGTCCGCTGAGCGTGAGCCGCTCGCGGCGCTCGAGTTTGAGCGAAATCCCCCGGAACAGGGGGCCCCCGGCGATGTCCTTGCCCAGGCTCGATGCGATCAGAACCGCCACGCGCGCCATGGTAGGCGTGGCCCGGGGGCGCGCCGCGACGGCGCGCGCGCCGGGGCGAGACCCCCGCCCCCGCCGCACCAGACCGAGAGCCCCGCCGAACGTGAGCTTTGTCACGCCCGCAGCGCGCCACAGCGCACCGACATCGCGCCCGCCGGGATCGACGATGTGCGGGTCAACGAAGTCAACTCGATAGGAGAACTCATGCGCACCACCAAGACCCGCACCGCCCTCGTCGCCCTGGCCGCAGCGGCCAGCGTGATGGCCACCACCGGCGCGATCGCGCCGGCCGCCAACGCCAAGAAGAACACCGGCGGCTACTCGCGCAGCGCCGAGGCCCACCGCAAGGTCGACAACTGGTGCGCCGACACCAAGACGACATTCCAGAACTACTCGACCATGATCGAGCAGGACCTCCTGGACGGGCGCACCGCTGACGCCCAGAAGGACATGGACGCCCAGAAGCAGGTGCTGGACTTCGCCAAGAGCCTTGGCTGCGGGTGGTCCGCGCGGGTCATTACACGCCACCGCGGCCCGGCCCACCCCGCCCCGACCGCGAGCCGGACCTCCTGACTCGACTCGCCGACCGCCCAGGCCCCGCAGCTCCGTGAGCCCCGCCGCCAGGCGGGGCTCACCCGCGCTCGGGGTCCGCTCGGCGCTCGTCGGCCGGCCGCGAGGGCAGCCCGGGCCCGCCGCGCTGCCACGCCTCGAGGATCGCGTTCTCGGCCGCCACCCGCCCGGCGGTGCCCTCGAAGTCGCGGAACATGCGCTTTAGCCGGCGCAGCCCGTGGCGCAGCGCCTCCTCGCACCCCACCGTGCGACCGGTGAACACCTGCTCCTTGGCGATCGCCAGCCCGACCAAAGGCACCAGGCGCGCGACCCCGACGGGCACGCCCAGCCGCGCCCCCGCCCACGCCAGCTTGAGGTTCTCGCCGCCCACGCGCAGGTCGCAGCCGGCGGCGAGCTCGGCGCCGGCGCCGACGCAGTTGCCCACGCACACGCAGACGGTCGGGGCGGGAAACGCCTCGACGGCCGCGTACATGCGCGAGAAGGCCTCCATGCGGGCCACGCCGCCGGCGCGGTCCAGCGGCTCCTCCACATCGGCGCCCGCGCACAGCGCCCGGCTGCTGGTGGTCGAGAGCACCAGCACGCTCAGCTCGGGGTCTGCTCCGAGCTCGGCCAGGGCCCGCTCGAGCTCGGCCAGCGCCCGGGAGTCCAGCGCGTTTCGGCGCTCGGGCCGGTCCAGGCGCAAGACCTCCACCCCGGCGGCGCGCCGCTCGCGCACCAGCGTGGGGCGGTTCTCGGGGGGCGCGGGCATCGCCCGCGCGAGGATAAGATCCCCGGCGATGAAGCGACTGCTCGCGTGCCTGGCGTGCTGTGCGCTCGCCGCTCTGGTCCTCGCCCCGGGCGCCCTGGCCCAGAACTCGGGGACCGGGCTCTACGGACCCGCCGACGACAAGGTGGTCACCGGCACCGGCTTCATCCTGATCGCCGCCTTCCCCCTGCTCGTCCTCCTGCTCAGCCTGCTGCAGTGGCGTCTGGAGAAGCGCAAGGAGCGCCGCAAGGCGTTCCAGGCGCGCCTCTCCCAGGCCGACTGGCGCGGCGGCTGGTAGGCCGGCGGGTGGCCGGCCCGGTCGGCTACGAGCGCGTCGGCGCGGCGGCCGTCCTCACCATCGACCGGCCCGAGCGCCGCAACGCGGTCGACGGCCCCACCGCCGTGGAGCTGGGCGAGGGCTACCGGCGCTTCGTCGCCGACGACGACGCGCGCGTCCTGGTCCTCACCGGCGCCGGCGAGCTCGCCTTCTGCGCGGGGGCGGACCTCAAGGCGATCGAGACCTTCGGCCCGCGGCTGGAGGCGGCGGAGGGCCCGCTCGGATTCACCCGGCTGACCTCGCCCAAGCCCACGATTGCCGCGATCTCGGGGTGGTGCCTGGCCGGCGGGCTCGAGCTGGCGCTGTGGTGCGATCTGCGCGTCGCCGCCGAGGGCTCCACCATGGGCTTCCCCGAACGACGCTGGGGTGTGCCCCTGATCGACGGCGGCACCCAGCGCCTGCCCCGGATCGTGGGGCAGGGCCGCGCGCTGGACATCATCCTCAGCGGACGCATGGTCGGAGCGAAGGAGGCGCTGGCCATCGGCCTGCTCACCGAGCTGGTGGGCGCGGGTCAACATGTCTCGCGCGCCCTGGAGATCGCCCAGGCGCTGGCCGCCTTCCCCCAGGCGACCATGCTGGCCGACCGGGCCGCCGCCCTGCAGGCGCTCGGCCTGCCCCTCGACGAGGGGCTGGCGCTCGAAGCCCAGGCCGGTCCCGAGGTCTTCGGGGACGCCGTCCAGGGCGCCGGACGCTTCGCCGCCGGCGAGGGTCGCGGCGGGGCCGGCGCCGGCGTGTGAGCGGCCATCGTCGGACCCGCCCGGTCGCGTGCCGGTCGCCCGCGTCGGTCGCCCGCCCGGTCGCGCGCCGGGCTCGCCCCCGGCAGTAGGCTTGGCGCCCCATCGTCGGGAGGAGATCCATGACCTATTTCGTGACAGGCGCCACCGGCTTCATCGGTCGTCACCTCGTCGAGCGCCTGCTCGCGCGCGACGGCGACATCCACGTGCTGGTGCGCGAGGAATCCACCGATCGCCTCCAGCGCCTGATCGAGAGATGGGGACAGGCGCAACGCATCAAGCCGGTGGTTGGTGACCTGTCACAGCCGCGCCTCGGGGTCTCCGACGAGCAGGTGGAAAGGCTGCGCGGCAACGTCGAGCACTTCTTTCATCTCGCCGCCATCTACGACATGACGGCCGACGCCGAGCGCAACCAGAAGCTCAACGTCGACGGCACCGCCAACGCGGTCGACCTGGCCAACGCGCTTGAAGCAGGGCGCCTGCACCACGTCTCCTCGATCGCCGCCGCCGGCGCCTACAAGGGCCTGTTTCGCGAAGACATGTTCGACGAGGGCCAGAAGCTCCCCTCGCCCTATCACCAGACCAAGTTCGAGTCCGAGAAGCTCGTACGCGAGCAGGCCCAGGTGCCGTGGCGGGTCTACCGGCCGGCGGTTGTCGTCGGCAACTCGCAGACCGGCGAGATGGACAAGATCGACGGCCCCTACTACTTCTTCAAGGCGATCCAGAAGACGCGCCACTGGCTGCCCGAGTGGTTCCCGCTGGTGGGACCCGAGCTGGGCTACACCAACATCGTCCCGGTCGACTACGTGGCCAAGGCGATGGACCACATCGCCCACCTCCCCGAGGGCGACGGGCAGGCCTTCCACCTCACCAGCCCGAAGTCCCAGCGCGTGGGCGCGGCCATGAACGAGTTCGCCAAGGCGGCCCACGCGCCCCAGATGGCCTTGCGCATCGACAAGCGCCTGACCGACGCCCTGCCCAAGGGCGTGATCTCGATGATGCTCAGGCTGCCCGCGCTCAAGGACGTCCGGCGCACGGTGCTCGCCGACTTCGGGATCCCGGACGAGATCCTCGAGCACATCGCGCTCGTGCCCCAGTTCGACACGCGCGACACCGAGCGCGCGCTCAAGGGCTCGGGCATCGAGGTTCCCCCGCTCGACTCCTACGCCAACCGCCTGTGGGACTACTGGGAGCGCCAACTGGACCCCGACCTGTTCCGCGACCGCTCCTTCGAGGGGGCGGTCAACGGGCGCACGGTGGTGATCACCGGAGCCTCCTCGGGCATCGGCCGCGCGGCCGCCCTGAAGATCGCCGCCGCGGGGGGGATCCCGCTGCTGGTGGCGCGCAGCGTGGAGAAGCTCGAGGAGACCAAGTCAGAGATCGAGGCCCGCGGCGGCACCGCCCACATCTACAGCGCCGACCTGTCCGACATGGACTCGATCGAAGAGCTAGTGCAGCAGCTGCTCTCCGACCACGCCGCCATCGACATGCTGGTCAACAACGCCGGTCGCTCGATCCGCCGCTCGGTCGAGCTGGCGCTCGACCGCTTCCACGACTACGAGCGCACGATGCAGCTCAACTACTTCGGGGCGATCAAGCTCACCATGGGGATCCTGCCCCACATGCGCGAGCGCAAGTCCGGCCACGTGGTGCAGATCTCCTCGATCGGCGCCCAGACCAACCCGCCGCGGTTCTCGGCCTACGTGGCGTCCAAGGCCGCCCTGGACGCCTGGACGCGCGTGGTCTCCTCGGAGGTGATCGGCGACAGCATCACGTTCACCACCATCCACATGCCGCTGGTGCGCACGCCGATGATCGCCCCCACCAAGATCTATGACGCCTTCCCCACCATCACCCCGGACGAGGCGGCCGACCTCATCTGCGAGGCGATCCGCTCCAAGCCCAAGACGATCAACACCCGCCTGGGCACGTTTGGCGAGGTGGCCTACGCGCTGGCCCCCAAGGCGGTCGACCAGATCCTGCACATGGCCTACCGGGTGTTCCCCGACTCGGCGGCCGCGGCGGGCAAGAAGGACGAGAAGGAGAAGGCCTCGATGGAGCAGATCGCGATGGCCAACCTGATGAAGGGCGTGCACTGGTAGAGGCATAAGGGCGCGCTCACGCGCGCCGGTTTGCCCTCAGGGAGCGGCGTTGCCGGTGGGCAGCACCATGGTCACCGGCTTGCGCTTGGCCGTCCCGGAGAACGGCGTGCGGATCATCGACGGTGCGTGCTGGACCTGGACGATGAGCCGCCGCGCGCGGGCCACGAGCCCCGCCGCGCGGGCGCCGGGGAAGCGCCTGGCTTTGGAGAACCGCTGGGCGGACTTGATGAACGACTTGAGCGCTCGCACCGCGCTCGAGCGCTTTCCGGCGGACAATGCGACGCGCACCTGTCGCAGCTCGCCCTGCAGGAACTTGGTGGGGTCCGGCGGGCAGCGCTTGCAGATCGCCAGGTACTTGCCCAGCTTGGCGTTGAGCCCTCCGATCAGCGCCACCAGAGGGCCGTCGATCTTGGCGTTCGCGTAGTTGGCGGCGCTGCCCTCCACCGCGCCGTGTTTGTTGGCCTTGTCCAGCCAGCACCCCGCCGGATACTGGATGTCGCCGGCGAAGTTGCCGATCGCGTTGGCGTTGTTGGCCTGGTCGTCGAAGGTGAAGCACCACCCCACGGTGTCTCCCGCCGTGAGACTGAAGTCGTCGGCGTCGCCCGAGCTCAGCGGCTTTGCGAACTCGCACGACTGCTGCGTGTTGGCGGCGTTGATGGTGCACCCGCCCTGGCCGTCGGACTGGCCGTCCAGGCCCACGGCGAGCCCGTTGGAGAAGCAGTAGTAGTTGTCCTCGTAGACGCCGGGCGAAACCATGTTCCAGTCGATTGCGTCCTCGACCGGCGCCGGAGCGGCTGCGCACCCGCCGGCCGGGTCGCCGGCGGCGACCTTGCCGTCGTCGGGGCTGTCGAACCAGAACGCCGGAACGTTCTGGCCGGCGGCGTAGCCGACGTCGATCTGGACCGCGAAGTAGATGTTCTGGGCGTCGTTCTCCTCGCAGATCGTGAGGTGATAGGTCCGGGCGCCCGAGGCCTGCGCGACGGGCCCCACGCACGAGCTCCCGTACTCACCCGGCGAGATGTTGTGGTCCGTGAGGTCCGGGGTCCCGTAGCCACCCAGCGTCGGGCCCGAGCCGGCCCACGCGCTGGCCGCGTTCGCGGCCGTCGCTCCCACGAGCACCGCACACAGCGCGACCCAGCGTCGAAACCAAGAGCTCATAAGCATCGCCATCCCCAAACGGCTGACCGCTCCGCCGAGCCTACACCCCCACTCGCCGCCCCTCTACCCCAGCCGCCGCCGCGGCGGGCAAGCAGGACGAGGGCCCTGGTTTGCCCGCCGCGCTATAGCGACCCGCGCGGCGCCAGCCAGCGCATGGGCTGGCCGGTGACCGCCGCGATGCGCTCGAAGTTCTCGTCGTAGTGCAGCAGCTCGACGCCCGCCGATTCGGCGGCAGCGGCGATCAGCAGGTCCTGGTGGCCGACGCGGCGCTGGTGGGCGCCACCCTGGTGGGCGAGCTCGCGGTAGACGTCGATCGCCCGCCGCCATTCGGGCGGCCCGATCGGGCACTCGGGCATCAGGTCTAGCCGCGCGCGACGGTAGTCGAAGTCGGCCCCATTGCGCTCCGAGTACAGGAGCTCGAGCTTGACCATGTCGCAGGTTGCGATGCGGCCCGCTTTCACCGCGGAGGAGAAGGACCCTCTTGTGGTTGGCGCCCGCCTATGGCAGTACCACACGCTGGTGTCGGCCAGCTGCACCGCCGATCACCCGAAGGTGCGTGGCGTGCGCATCTCGTTGAGATCCTCGAGCGTCATGCCCCAGTCGTGCTCGGCGAGATGTCGCAGTGCCTCGCGGCGGATGACGTCGCGCAACGCCTCGTGGACCGTATCCGTCGTGGTGCGGGTGCCGAGTATCTCGCGGGCCTCGCCCACCAGCTCGGTGTCCAGGTTGACGGTCGTGCGCTTCACCTTCCCCACGATAATGCGCATCCTAGCCACCATGGTTATATGGCGCACTCTGTTACAGAACCCATACAGACTGGGCACGCTTGCCTCCGCGGCGCCCGCTGGCGGCGCCCTGACATCATCCGCGGGGACGATGTCCGCGACCGGCAACGCGATCGAGGTCCGCGGCCTGGCCAAGCGCTATGGGCCCATCGAGGCCGTCCGCGGCATCGATTTCTCCGTCGCCCGCGGCGAGATCTTCGGCCTGCTCGGCCCCAACGGCGCGGGCAAGACCACGACGATCGAGATCCTCGAGGGCTACCGCGAGCGCACGGGCGGAGAGGTCTCCGTGCTCGGCCTGGACCCGGGGCGCCGTCCGGTTGAGCTGCGCCGGCGGATGGGGATCGTGCTCCAGAGCTGCGGGATCTACCGGCACGTCAGCGTGCGCGAGGTGGTCGGCCACTGGGCCCGGCTCTATCCCCACCCTCGCGACCCCGACGAGGTGATCGGGCTGGTCGGCCTGGCCGAGCAGCAGGATCGGCGCACCAACCACCTGTCGGGAGGTCAGCGCCGCCGGCTGGACCTGGCGCTGGCGCTGGTGGGCGACCCGGAGCTGGTGTTCCTGGACGAGCCCACCACCGGGTTTGACCCCGCCGCGCGCCGCAGCGCCTGGGAGACGGTGCGGGCGCTGCGCAGCCTGGGCAAGACGGTGCTGCTCACCACCCACTACCTCGACGAGGCCCAGGCGCTGGCCGACCGGGTGGCGATCGTCAAGGACGGGCGCATCGTGGTCGAGGGCCGCCCGGGCGAGCTGGGCGCCGGTCCCGACCGCTACACGATCACCTACCGCACCAGTGCCGGTGAGTGGCGCGAGCACCACACCAACGACCCCACGTCCCTGCTGGCCGAGCTGACGGCGGCCGCGCTGTCCCGCGGCGAGCGTCTCGAGCAGCTCAGCGTCAGGCGACCAACGCTCGAGGACGTCTACCTGGAGCTGACGGGCGACTCGCCCCGCTCGGCCGCCTCGGGCGACGAGACGCCGACCCCGCCCGGGGCGGGCGCCCGCGAGGAGCCGGCCGGGGTGGTGGGCGATGTCTGAGACGCTGGCGATGGGCTGGCGCCAGTACCGCCTCGAGCGCCGCATGTTCTGGCGCAACCCGACGGCGGCGTTCTTCAACTTCCTGTTCCCGCTGATCGTGCTGGGCCTGTTCGGCGCCCTGTTCGCCAACGACCAGACCACGCTCAACCGCATCGTCCCCGGGATCGCCGCGATGAGCGTGATGACGACCACGTTCAACGCGCTGGCCCACAATCTGGTGTTCCTGCGCGAGGAGGGGGTGCTCAAGCGCATGCGCGGCACGCCCCTGCCGCCGGGTGCCTATCTCGGTGCGCTGGCCGCCAACGCGATCACCAACACGATCCTGCAGGTGGCGATCATCGCCACCGCCGGCCGCCTGTTCTTCGGCATCCCCTGGCCCCGGGACGCGCTCGAGCTGCTGGTGTTCGTCGCCGTCGGCGTCGTGTGCTTCGCCTCGCTCGGGGTCGCGCTCTCGCACGCGATCCCCAACTTCGAGTCCGCCCCGGCCTACGTCAACGCGGTGTTCCTGCCCACCATCTTCATCTCCGGCGTCTTCTACGACGTCAAGCACACGCCCGCCTTCCTGCGCAACATCGCCGAGGCGCTGCCGCTCAAGCACCTGATCGACGGGCTCTCGGGGGCGATGGTCAGCGGTCGGGGCCTGGGCTCGAACCTCACAGCGCTCGCCGTGATAGGCCTGTGGGCGGTGGCCGGGGTCGCGCTGGCGGTGCGCGGGTTCTCGTGGGAGAGCAAGCGGGCGTGAGCGGAGTGCTGGCGCTCCTGTACGACGTGCACGGCAACCTGCCCGCGCTCGAGGCGGTGCTGGCCGACGCCGCCGGGCGGGGGGCCGACGCCTACCTGCTGGGGGGCGACTACGCGCTGTTCGGCCCCTTCCCAGCCGACACGGTGACCCGCCTGCGTGGGCTGCCGGACGCCACCTGGCTGCGCGGCAACGGCGAGCGCTGGACGGCCGACCCCTCCGACGCCCCGGACGCCGAGCCCGTGCCCGGGGCGATCGCCGCCTGTCGCTCCGAGCTGGGGAAGGAGCGCGTGGCCGAGCTGGCGGCGCTGCCCGAGCAGGAGGTCCGCGACGGCACCCGCTTCTGCCACGCCTCGCCGATCTCCGACGTGCGCTCGTTCCTGCCCGAGCCGGGCGAGGACGAGCAGGAGCTGCTGGAGGGCGTGACCGAGCGGCGCCTGGTCTTCGGCCACACCCACCTGCCCTTTCGGCGGGCGGCGGCCGGCCGGGAGATCGAGCTGGTCAACCCGGGCAGCGTGGGCATGCCCCTCGACGGCGACCCGCGCGCGGCCTACGCGCTGCTCGGCGCCGAGGGCGCGATCGAGCACCGCCGCGTCGCCTACGACCATCGGGCCAGCGCCGCGGCCGTGCGCGAGCGCTTCGATGGCGATTGGACCGAGATCGTCGGCCGGCGGATCGAACGGGCCCGCTTCTAGCCGAGCCCGCCACCTCTGGCGTCCCGCCTCTCCCGGACCGGGGCCGGCCTGGCCCTAGGTCGCCCCCGCGCCGAGGCAGCACGCGGTGGCAGTGGACCGCCGGCTGGCGGGCTCTCATAGGCTGGCGCGATCAAGGCGCTCGCCGATGACCTGCTCCAGCTCTCGGGCTTTCCGCCCAACGCAATCAACATCTACCTGCTGGGGGACGTGCTGGTTGACGCCGGCACGCGCCACGCGCGTCGCCGCATCCTGCGCCAGCTTCGCGCCGAGCGGGTGGCCGCCCACGCGCTGACGCATGCGCACCCCGACCATCAGGGCGCCAGCAAGGCGGTGTGCGAGGAGCTGGGCATCCCGCTGTGGTGCGGCGAGGGGGACGTCGAGGCCATGGAGACCACCGGCGGCGTCGCCGCCTCCCAGCCGCCCGGCCTCATCAACCGACTGCAGGAGCGCTTCTGGACTGGGCCGCCCCATCCGGTGGCGCGTGCGCTGCGCGAGGGCGACGAGGTCGCCGGCTTCTCGGTGCTCGAAGTGCCCGGGCACTCCCCGGGGCACCTGGCCTTCTACCGTGAGTTCGACGGGGCTCTCGTGCTCGGCGACGTGCTCAACAACATGAACGTGGCCACCGGCATACCGGGCCTGCACGAGCCACCGGCGGTGTTCACGCCCGACCCGGCGCGCAACCGCGAGTCGGCGCGCCGGCTCGCCGACCTGTCACCGCGCTTGGTCTGCTTCGGCCACGGGGCCCCGCTGCGCGATCCCCAGCGGCTGCGCGCCTTCGTCGACGCCCTGGCGCGCGACTGACCGCGCCGCGGCGCGGGCCCCACCGTCAGGCGCCAGCCGCCCGGCGCTCAAACGCGGTCACGCAACCAGCGGCCAGGCGGGCGCAGGCCGCCACCGAGTCCCAGTCGATGCGCTCCGGGGTGTCGGTCGGGTGGTGATAGTGGGGGAAGTATCCCGGGCCCATGGAGAGGATCGAGGCCGCCGGCAGGCGCCGGTGCACCGCGAGCACCGGATCGGTCCAGCCGCCGATCCGCCAGCGCGGCGGCGCCGGCAGGCCGGCCAGCGCCGCGCCCTCGGCGACCAGCCCGAGCTCGCGCTCGGGATAGCGCTGCTCGCGCATCGCTCCTTCCCCCGAGCAGACGATCGGGGTCCCCGCCCCCAGCGTGTCCAGGCCGAGCACCAGCGCCGGCGCGCCGGCCAGGGGACCCTGGTGGGCGTCGAGGAATGCGCGCATGCCGCCCATGCCGGCCTCCTCGCCCCCGACCAGCGCGATCACAACCTCCACCTCGCGTGGCGGCCGGGCCGCCAGCGCGCGCGCGAGGTCCAGCGCGACCGCCACCCCGGTGGCGTTGTCGCAGGCGCCGGGCACGGTGGCGCCGCGCCCGATATCGGCGTCGACCACGATCCCGACCGACAGCAGCGCCCCGGCGAGCGCCCGCAGCCGGCGCCCGGCGCGCGAGCCGGGGGCTAGCAGCGACCCGCCGATGCCCAGGACGAACGCCGCCTCGGCGGGAGCCATGAAGGGGTCCACTCGGCGTCGACGCAGGTGCCGGCGTCCCCCCGCGGCGACGATCCGGGGGTGCCAGATCAGACCGGTGTTGGCCGCGTCGTGGTGGGCCACGAGTACCAGCCGCCCCCGCACCCGGCCCGAGGCGGGGATCCGGCCCACCGCGTTGCGCCCCTCTCCGGCGGGCAGCACCCGGCGCAGCCACTGCGATCGGCCGCTCGCCTCGCGCTCAAACGACGCCAACGCGGCCGCCCCGAGGACCGCCCCGGGGCGACCGCCCAGCGCGCAGGCCAGGACCCCGGCCAGGTGGTGGGCCGCGTGGGCCAGCGCGTAGCTGTGTTGATAGCGGTAGGTCTGGGCGCTGACCTCGGCCACGCCGCGCTCGCGCAACCGGCGCGTAAGCCACGCCGCGCTGCGCGCCTCGCCCGGCCGCGCCGAGGACCGAGACGTCGCCGCCAGCGCCGCCACGTCCTGGCGCACGGTCGCCATGTCCGGGACGTACCCGGTGAGCGCGCCCACGTCAGGCCAGCGTCGCGAGGGCCTGCGCCGCGGCGCGCTCGCCGGAGCTGACGGCGCCGTCCATGTAGCCGTTCCACACCACCGCCGTCTCGGCCCCCGCCCAGTGCACGGGCCCGATCGGGGCGCGCAGGGCGGGCCCGAAGTCCATCCACCCCCCGGGCGGCATGTAGCAGCCGTAGCAGCCGCGCGTCCACTCCTCCTCGGCCCACACCTTCTCGATGTACTCGCTCGGCCGCCCGGCCGCCTCGCCGAACACGCGCGCCAGGCAGGCGACCACGGCGTTGCGCCGCGCCTCCGCCGACCACTGGGCCAGCTCGCGCGCCTGGCGCCCCTCGAGAAAGCCGAGCAGCACGCCCGGGCTGCCCTCCTGGGGGGTGTTGTCGAACATGACCTTCACCGGCCCCTCGGTGCTGGTGGCCTGGCCGCTCAGGCCCTGCTCGCGCCAGAACGGTCGCTCGTAGACCGCCAGGCACTTGACCACGCTGCCCTGGGGCATCCGCTGGGTGAGCTGGTCGCGCTGGGCGGGCAGCGGAGGGTCATAGACGATGCGCCCGCACAGCGCCGGGGGGACGGCGACGATGACCGCGGCGGCGCGGGTGCTGCCCGGGTCGGCGATCACCCTCACCGAGCCGTCGTCGCGCTCGATGCGCCGGACCGGGGCCTCCAGCGTGATCGCGTCGGCGAGCTGCTCGGCCAGACGCTGGGCGAGCACCTGCGAGCCACCCACCAAGCGATCCTGCTGGGCGCCGCCCGAGGTCCCGATCAACTCGTCGAAGCTCCCGCCCGAGTGGGTGTAGAAGAGCAGGTGAAGCAGCGACAGATCGGCCGGATCGGCGGCCCACACCGCCTCGATGCCCAGGGCCAGCAGCTTGCGCGCGCCCTCGGTGGCGGTGTGGCGGCGGATCCAGGACCAGCACGTCTGGCTGTCCCACTCGAGCGCCTTGGGCGCGCGCCACGGCGCCTCCAAGGGGACGCGGCGCGCCATCCGGTCGATCCGCAGCTGCGCCTGGGCCACGTCCGCGAGCACCGCGGCGTTGATCCGGGGAATCGAGCCCCGGTAGCGCCGGATGCGACCGGCGTACTCGAACAGCTTGTCCCCCTCGTCGTAGGTCGGGTAGGTGCCCACGCCCAGGCTGTCGGCGAGCTCGCGTACGCGCAGCTGGGTGGGCCCCACCCACTGACCGCCGATCTCCACCACCGCGCCGTCGCCCACCGGGACGTTGAGCAGGCGCCCGCCGACCCGGTCGCGGGCCTCCAGGACCGCCACGCTGCGCCCCGCCCGCGTCAGCTCGCGCGCGGCGACCAGGCCGGCCAGGCCGGCGCCCACCACCGCGACATCGACCGTCCCGGGCGGCTCGCTCACCGGTCCAGTATCCCGGGCCCGGGCGTCGGGCGCAGGGGTTTAGAGCACGATGCGCAGCGCCAGCTCGTGCTCGCAGCCGGAGTCCAACATGCGGCGCAGCTGGTCGAGGTCCACGTGATGACCCTCGGCCTGGGTGGCCGCCAGCAGCGCGGCCTGGGTGGTGTTAAAGCCCATCTCCATCAGCGCCTCGGCCCGCTGCTCCTCTCCGTTGATGACTCGCACGGCGGCCATGCCAACCCCTCCTCACGCGTCGACTCAGTGGAGGGCATGAGAGCAAACGATGCGGACGAAAAAGCTCGTCGCCGGGTCGCGTCGCGGCGACCTGAGCTGCGCCCATCGGCGAGACTGCGCCGATGCTCGAGCGCATCGAGGTGACCGCCGGGGACCTGCTCGCGGCTCCGGTCGACGCGATCGTCAACGCCGCCAACGAGCGCCTGCACCACGGCGGGGGGCTGGCCCGGGCGATCGCCTCGGCGGCCGGGCCCGAGCTGGTGCGCGAGAGCCGCGAGATCGGCTTCGTGCCCACCGGCCAGGCGGTGGCCACCACCGCCGGGCGCCTGCCCCAGCGCTATGTCCTGCACACGCCCGGACCGCTATGGCGGGGCGGCGGGGAGGGCGAGCCCGAGCTGCTCGCCGACTGCCACCGGTCGGTGGTCGCCCTCGCCGCCCAGCTCGGCGCGCGCAGCCTGGCGCTACCGGCGATCAGCACGGGGATCTTCGGCTACCCGGTGGGGCTCGCGGCCGAGGTGGCGGTGCCCGCGACCGCCGAGGCGCTGGCGCGCCACCCCGAAGTCGAGCGGGTGCGTTTCTGCCTGCGCGAGGCCGAGGCGCACCAGGCCTTCGCCCGGGCGCTCAGCGCCGCCCGGGGGCAAACGCCATGACCTCGACGCGGTGTCCGGCGGGGTCGTTTACGAAGCACCGCCGTGCCCCCCAGTGCTCGCGCCGCGGCTCGGGCTCGTGGCCGTGGGCGCGCAGCCGGTCCAGCGCCTGGTCGTAGTCGCCGCAGACGACCGCCGCATGCCCCTGGCGCGGGATCTCGGGATCTTCGGCGTAGAGGAGGTGGATCTGGGTCCCGGCGCGCTCGAGCCAGGCGGCGCGGTCCACCAGCGAGGCGGGAGGCTCGACGCGCTCGAAGCCGAGCAGGCGCCAGAACGCCGCGCAGGCCTCGACGTCCGAGCGCCTGGTCTCCAGCGCCACGTGGGCCAGCACCGCGCAGCGGTCAGGCGGCGGCGCGGGCGCGATCGCGGTACAGGCGGTAGTCGCCGCGGCGCGGCGCCATGGTGCAGGCGAGCGCCAGCGGCCGACACGCCTCGCGGTGGCGTCCGAGCATTTGCAGGGAGCGACCGAGGCAGAACAGCGCATAGTCGTTGGTCGGATAGCGCTCCACCACGGCCTCGAACTCGTCGGCGGCCTCGCGAAAGCGCCGGCTGCGAAACAGGGCCCGGCCCAGCGCCTCCCGGATCGAGGTCTGCTCCGGGGAGAGGTCGCGCGCCCGGGTGAGCGGGATCGTCGCCGCGTGATAGTCGCCGGCCTCCAGCAGCGCGGTCCCGGCGCAGAACAGTTCGTACAGGCTCTCCACCGAACCTAGTGTAAGGCCGAGCCGCCCCCGTCCCCCCGAGCGCCGATCAGCCGCCCGGGTTGGTCACCTTCCAAGAGCCGTTCTCCTTGATGAACTTGACGTCGATGCGGCCGGTCTTGCCCTGAACGGTGGCGCTGGCGGTCGACCCGGTCACGTTGACGCTGAGGATCTGGACGTTGGTGTCCACCGCATCGGGGGCGCTGGCGGCCCGCAGACAGCGGGGCTGCCCGCCGGCGGCGGCCAGCAGCGCCGGCGTGGCGTACTTGGTGCACAGGCTCTGCGGGTGCTTGCCCACGTCCCTGATCAGGTTGATGATCTGATCCTTGTCGCTCGTACCGCCGCACGCGGAGAGGGCCAGCACGGTGACCCCGGCGAGCGCCAGCGCGAGTTGGCGTGGCGTGCTTGACATGTCGCTCCTCTCTCGCGTCCCGCCGCGATCGGCCGGCCGCGGATAGCCGGCGTCGCGCCCGCGAGGCTACAGTGCACGCCGCACATGTCGGTTTCCCGGGAGCAGATCCGCCAGCGCGTCGTCGACGGGACCATCGCCTTCGGGGAGGCGGTGCTGCCGCCGCTCGAGCGCTGGCTGGCGCGCCACTCGATGGTCGGAGACCGCACCTTCTTCGACGTGGACGAGTTCGCGTGGGCCCACCGACTGGAGCAAGACTGGCGGCTGATCCGCGCCGAGCTCGACGACGTCCTGGCCGACCACGACCAGCTCCCGAACTTCCAGGACATCTCGACCGATCAGGCGACGATCACCGACGACGACCGCTGGAAGACCTACTTCCTGTTCGGGTACGGCTTTCGCTCGGAGGCCAACTGCGCCCGATGCCCGCAGACCGCCCGGCTCGTCCAGCAGATCCCCGGGATGCAGACGGCGTTCTTTTCGATCCTCTCCCCCGGCAAGCACATCGGCGCCCACCGCGGCCCGTGGAAGGGAGTGCTGCGCTACCACCTGGGACTGAAGATCCCCGAGCCGCGGGAGGGCTGCCGCATCCGGGTGGGCGATGAGGTACGCCACTGGGAGGAGGGCCGGAGCCTGATCTTCGACGACACCTACGACCACGAGGCCTGGAACGAGACCGAGGGCACCCGCGTGGTGCTGTTCGTCGACTTCAACCGCCCGCTGCGCCAGCCGGCCGCGGCGGTCAACCAGGTCACGCTGAAGGCGATCGCGATCTCGCCCTTCATCCAGGACGCCAAGCAGCGCCAGCTCGGCTGGGAGGAGCGCTTCGCCGCGTTCAAGAGTGGCCGGTCCGCCCCGGCCGCCTAGCGGGAGCGGGCCGACAGGACGCCGGCGTCACGGCGGTCGTCCGCCGCCGGACGCCGCCCCACGCTCGGCGTCGCGGCGCGGGTAACCTCGGGACATGGACACACACGACCGAGCAGACCGGGTAGGGCACGGAGAGGCCTCGCTCGGCGACGCCCAGGCGGACAACCCGCCCGAGGACGCCGAGATGATCGAGCGCGACGCCGAGCCGCTCGACGCCGACACCGACTACGAGGGCGAGCCGACACCCCACCCCGAGCGCGATTCAGAGGACCCTTCCCCCAACGCGCCCTAGGCGCGCTCGGGGAAGGCCGGTCAGCGTCTGCGGCGCTCGGGGGAAGGCCGGTCAGCGTCTGCGGTGCAGCGCGGTGTTGACCTCGCGGGCGGCGCGCTCGCCGGCGCGTACGGCGCCGTCCATGTAGCCCATCCAGTACGTCGCGGTCTCGGTGCCGGCCCAGTGGATGCGCCCGATCGGGCGTCGCAGCACCGGTCCGTAGCGACCCATGGCCCGAGCGCCGAAGTGCGCCACCGGGCAGCCGCGGATCCAGACCTCGTCCGTCCACTGCTCGTCGAAGTAGTCGCGCATCGCCCGGGCGCCGTCGCCGAAGTAGGTGACCAGGTTGTCCCTCAGGGCCGCCTGGCGCGTCGCGGGAGCGCGTGGCGCCCGGCTGGCCTCGTCGCCACCGACGAAGCCGAAGATGATGCCCGGGCTCCCCCCCGGGGGGCTGTTGTCGAACGTCGTGTTGGCCGGGCCCACGTCGGAGACCACCTGGCCGCTGAGGCCCTGATCGCGCCAGAACGGCCGGTCATAGATCGCCTCCCACTTCTGCAGACGACCCGGCGGCATGTTGCGCGTGAGCTGGGAGCGAAGCCGCGGGAGTCGCGGCGTGTAGGCGATCTCACCGCTGAGCATCGGCGGGACCGCGACGATCACCCGCTTGGCGTGGACCAGGTGTCCGTCGGCGTGGACGGTCACCCCCTGACGTGAGTGCTCGATGCGGCGCACCGGTGCGCGCAGGAAGACCCGGCCTCCGAGCTGATGGGCGACGCGCAGCGCGACCTGCTGGGAGCCTCCCACGAAGCGCGAGTCCTGGGCGCCCCCGCCCGTGGTGATCAGCCGCCCAAAGCTTCCCTTGGTCCTCTCGTTGCCGGCGGCGGCGATGTAGAAGAGCACGTACAGCAGCGACAGCTCTCCCGGTTCGGCGCCCCAGATCGCGCGGCTGGCGATGGCCACCGCCGTGCGGCCGCGGGGGGTGGGGACGTTGGCCTGGGCCCAGGCGCCCAGGGTGGTGGCGTCCCACTCGGCGGCGCGGGCGGCCTTCCACGGCGCGCTCACCGGCACGGTGGCCGCCATGGCGTCGAGCTGGCTGATGCCGATCAACGCCGCCTGCTGGACGTCAGGATCGGTGGGCAGCCCCGGGTTGGCCGGATAGCGCGAGAGCTGGCCGCCGAAGTACTGGAGATCCGAGCCCTCGTTGTAGGTGGTGAACGTGCCCACCCCCACCGAGCGGGCCAGCGCCATGATGCGATCCTGGGTGGGGCCCACGTACTCGCCGCCGACCTCGGAGACAACCCCCGGAAACGACGGACCCAGGGCGCGGTTCAGCGTCCGGCCGCCCACCCGGTCGTCGGCCTCGAGCACCACCACGCGGTGCCCGGCGCGAAGCAGCGCCCGAGCGGCGGTCAGGCCCGACAGGCCGGCGCCCACGATCGCCACGTCCACCCGGCGCTGGCGCCGGCGCCCGGGGCGCCGGCGGGGGGCGGCCCCCACCGCCGCGGGCCACGCCAGGGCGGCTCCCGCCACGGCGCCCGACTCGAGCAGCCGCCGGCGGGTGAGGCGAGCGTCGGGCACGCCCTGAAGGTACCGATTGCGATACACACCCGGCGATGACCCCACCCGATGGCGCCGCCGCCGCGTTCGCCCGGCCGCTCGAAGACGAGCACCTCGCTCTGCGCGACAGCTTTCGCCGCTTCCTCGAGCGCGAGGTGGTCCCCCACCACGACGCCTGGGACCGCGCCGGAATAGTGCCCCGCGAGGTGTTCGCTCGCGCCGCCGAGCACGGCTTCCTCGGCATGTCGGTCCCCGCCAGCCACGGCGGCGCCGGAGCGACCGACTTTCGCTTCAACCAGGTCATCGGCGAGGAGGTGCAGCGCGCGGGGACGGCCGGCTTCGGGCTCGGGCTGACGCTGCACAACGACATCTGCGTGCCCTACTTCCTCGCCTATGCCGACGCCGAGCAGCGCGAGCGCTGGTTGGGCGGACTGGCCTCGGGCGAGCTGCTCACCGCGGTGGCCATGACCGAGCCGGGCATGGGCTCGGACCTGGCGGCCATGTCCACCCGCGCCGTGCGCGAGGGCGAGCACTACCGGGTCAACGGCATCAAGACCTTCATCTCCAACGGCATCAACGCGGACCTGGTCATCACCGCGGTCAAGACCGATCCGGCCGAGCGCCACCGGGGGATCAGCCTGCTGGTCGTCGAGCGGGGAATGGAGGGCTTTGAGCGCGGTCGCAACCTGGAGAAGGTGGGCCAGCACGCCCAGGACACGGCCGAGCTGTTCTTCAACGACGTGCGCGTGCCGGTCGCCAACCGGCTGGGCGACGAGGGCCGGGGCTTTGCCTACCTGGTGTCCAACCTCCCCCAGGAGCGACTGTCGATCGCCGTGGCCGGCGTGGCCGCCGCCCAGGCGGCGCTTCAGTGGACGCTCGCCTACGCCAAGGAGCGCGAGGCGTTTGGCCAGCCGATCGGGACGTTTCAGGCATCGCGCTTCGCCCTGGCCGAGATGCGCACCGAGATCGAGTTGGCCCAGGTGTTCGTCGACCGCTGCGTGCAGGCCCTGGGCGAACAGGCGCTCAGCGCCGAGCAGGCGGCGATGGCCAAGTGGTGGTGCACCGAGCTGCAGGGGCGGGTGGTCGACCGCTGCGTGCAGCTGTTCGGCGGCTACGGCTACATGCTCGAGTACCCGATCGCCCGCGCCTACGCCGACGCCCGGATCACGCGCATCTACGGCGGCACCACCGAGATCATGAAGGAGATCATCGGCCGCTCGATGGGCCTGTAGGGCATCCCCGGCCCGATGGGCCTCGAGGGACGCTTCGCCCCGGCGTCAGTGGCCGAGCATCGTCACGTGGCGCCCGCTCGGGCGGCGGCCGTGCGACGTCTTGGCCCGCGGGCATCCGCGGCGCGCGGCGCTGGTGTGAGCGCTGGCGCACCGGATCGCGGTCAGCTTGGCCTGATATGCGCGCTTGGCCGCGCGCCGGCAGGACGCGCGCTTGTTCCGCGACCGGCGTGCGCAGCGGGCCACCGCTCGCTTGTAGCTGTGGCGGGCCTGGCAGCGCTTGCGCGCCGGGCCGCCCTTGGGGCACGAGGCGGCGGCCGTCGTGGCGGGCTTGCTCGAGGGCGGTGACCCCGAGGGATCACCCGGCGGCGTGGGCGCGCCGGGAGGCGCTGAGGGCCCCGTCCCGCTCGTCCCGGACCCAGAGCTACTTGACCCTGACGTCGCGCCCGAGCCCGACGAGGCGGCCGTGCCCGATGATGCGCCCGGCGGAGTGGGGGCCGGCGCGGGACTGGTCACCGTCACGACCTGTGGCCGTGTGCTGGAGCCGCCATCGGCGTCTATCACGGTTACGGTGACCGTCTTCGTTCCTGCGGTGGAGTAGCTGTGGCTTTGGACAGCTCCTCCGCTGGTCCCCGTCCCGTCACCGAAGCTCCACGTATAGCCGTTGATCGAGGTGCCGGGCGCGGGGGTGGACAGGGACGCGTTGAGGGCCACCGCCTGCCCGACCAGTGCCGTGGTGGGATCCGCCGACAGGCGCGCGGTGGGCGGCGAAGCCATCGTCTGAGCGCAGCCCGTGATCGCGTTGCTCCACTCCAGCTGGAGGTAGTAGTCGTGTCCGTTTAGCTGCTGGTTGTAGCTGCCCGAACCCGTCGAACCGAGCGTCGTGCCGAAGTCCCACGCGCACTTGTCGCCGTTCTCGTAACCATTCGAGTCGAACCAGCCCCCTTGGGTATCGGGATCGGTGATCGACTCGTTGTGCTCATGGCTGAGCACATTTATCTCTGCGTCCGCGTCGGTATTGGCGTTGGGCGACTGGCCGGTGCCGCAGCCGCCCAGGTCAGTCCCCACGTAAGGCATGTTGGCGTATACCGTGAGATTCGAGCCGGAGCCGAAGGCGTTGTGGTAGGCGCAGTAGCCGCCACTGGCGAACGCACACTCGGTGGATCCGGAATCGAAGCAGCTGCCCACGTTTTTGGGGGTGAGCAACAGATACACGTTGCCCGTGCCCCTCGGCCAGCCACGTGCCCGGATGACGGCATCTATCTCGATCTGGAGCTGGGCATCGGTGAGGCAGGGCAGCCCATTGTCGCTGCAGCCGCTTGCCGGTAGGCGATCGGTGTCAACCACGGCGTCCGTGGCCGGGCCGAAGCTAGCGCTGTATTGGATCGTTCCTGACGTGTCGTAGTACTGCGTGTCGGTGGCATAAACGTTGCTGAGCTTGCCGCTGTCGGCGGCCACGTCGGAGAGGTACTGATCGACGGTTGACTGGTATCCGGCAGCCATCGTGGTTCCTGTCGGCTGCCAGAAGATGGCGTGGACGTGGTTGGTGTGCATGACAGGCCCGCCATGGGGGGCCAGGTTGTCTGCCGACGTCGTGGTGGCGCGCAGACGCGCTACGCCCGACCGTGCACGGGAGCGGTTACCTCGCAGCGGCACCACCCCGCTGATGCGCCCGTGCTGGCGCGGCCTATGCGCACGCACGCCGTGCAGACGAGGAGCGGTTTGATGCAGGCGTCCGGAGCCGTGTCGATGCCCGGCCGCATGCCGAGCGCCAGATCCGTGCGGGGAACGCCCCAGCGCCGGTGCGGCGGCGACGACCATACCTACTAGTGCGATGGCGGCGAGCGCCGCGATGGCCCGGCCGCCCACGCGCCCGCGCGCCCGCCGCGGCCCCCGGCTCCGTGACGGGCCGCTGGCACTAGGCCGAATCTGGGCAAGCGTGGTCATAAACCCCTTCAGGCGGTTCATCGGCCGCTCGCCCTGCCGCCTTGAGCCCGACCGCCGGTTGCGGAGCCCGGTCTGGGCTCCGCAGATACCTAAACCTTGACCACCTTGGAAGTAGCGAGCAGCGCGCCGTCGGCCGCGTAGGCGCGCACGGCGAGAAAGTGCCCCGAGGTGCTGACCGGGATCGCGGTCTCAAAGCCAGAGCGCAGCACCGGGCGGCCGGTGGGCGCAAGCGCGGTGGCGGACGCGCCGGCGATCACCTGCCAGGCGACCACCTCGGTGGCGCCGTTCCAGCTCACGTAGGCGGTCAGCCTCCCCTTGACGCGCTTGGCGACCACGTCGGGGATCGTCTTGGGATGCCCGGCCCACACGAAGCGATAGGAGCGGTAGGACTCGTCGGCGCCGGGAAAGCGCAGGTCGAAGATGCCCTTGCCCGTGCGCGAGAACTCGGTGGCCAGCGGCGGTGCCCCCCAGCCGACGAACGTGTTGCCGTTGGTTAGCGACTCGACGTTTCCCTGGCTTCCCGACAGCACCGTGCCGGTGTGCCTGAGCTCGCGCACCAGGGTTCCCTGGTGCCGCGAGAAGTTCAGGCGCACGGTCAGGCCGCGCGAGCGGGGACCCACCTTGGGCGTGGCCTCGTTGTCGAACATGCGCACCAGGCGAGGATTGATCAGGCGCATGTCGTGCTGGTAGGCAAACCCCGCCCCCTTGCCCAGCGCGAACGTGCTGTGGCGTCCCCCCAGCCGCCAGGTGATGGCGCCGTCGGCGACATTGACCAGGTAGCCCGCCCACGTGTTGCGCATCCCGATCAGGACCGTTCCCCCGTCGGGTGAGAGGTCGATCGAGTTGGTGTGAAAGGCGTCGAAGGTGGCGCCCTTGGGGTCGGGGCTGAGCATCGAGTCGGCCACCGCCACGTGACCCAGGCTGTGCCACTCCCACATCACCAAGCCGGTCTTGATGTCGACCTCCTGCACGAGCGAGTCGAGGATCGAGCCCCGCGACGGGCCGCGGAAGTGGCGCAGGTTGGCGGCCAGGGTCTCATAGACGGTTACGAAGGCGCTGCCCTGGGGGGTGATGACCATGTCGTGCAGGTCGGGTCGGAGTCCGTTGCCGTCCCGGATGCGGCCGACCTCCTGATAGGCGTCGTTGGCGATCACCCAGTCGCCCTCGCCGAAGCCGATCGGCGACAGGTGACCCTCCCACCAGGTCAGCACCGGCTTGCCGAACAGCGTCTGGGGGTGAAAGTCGAACGCCTCGTCGCCTGGCCTGGCCGGCCTGAACCACACGGTCGAGCCGTTGTTGTCGATGATCGACGGGCCGAACTGCCCGTACATGGGGCTGCCGGGTCCGCGGATGGCGGCCACGAAGACCTGCCCCGGCCCCAGCGGGCCGCCGCCCCCGGCGGTGGCGAAGTAGGGCGGGCGCAGGTCGGGCCGCGACTGGAAGACCTGCACGCCCTGAGTGGTCAGGCCACCGCCGGCCTGATGCGGCGGGGTGCTCGCCCCCACCAGGTGGGCGACGCGAAAGCTCCAGCGCAGCGGGCCGACCCTGCCCTTGCGCGCCAGGCGAACGGTCACCGTCTCGTGGGCGCGGAAGCTGCCGTTGACGAGGAAGCTGGCGCCCGGGCGGCTGGCGTAGCCCTCCAAGTGCCCCGAGTGGCGCCCGGTGCGCGAGCCGGTGACGCTGATCGGGCCGAGCTGGCGCGCCGGCACGCCACGGAAGCTGATCTGGCTCAAGGGCGAAGCGTCCGGGGTCCCCGGCTCGGGGGAGACGCTGGGCTCGATCGCCAACGCCGGCGCGGCTCCCAGGGCCAGGGCGCCCAGGGCGATGGGCAGGACCAGAGCGTGTCGAGGACGGGGCTTCAAGCGGATCGTGGCGAAGACGAGAACGCGGCCCGGCTGCTGCAAACCGAGGCCGATCCCTGAGTTGCGGCCGCGGCCGGGCCCACCAGAGCCCGGCGGGGCGCGGCATTCTAGTCGCCCCCCCGCCTGCCAAGCCGGCGAAGGCCAGCGCGGGGCTGGCATGCTTGCCCGGTGCGTGGGCGCTCAGCGCATGCCTTACCCCGCCCACCGGTCCGGCGCGCGCGCGCGGCGACCGCCGCGGCGCTGGCCCTGGTGGGCGCCGCCGGCGGCGGCTGCGGCGCGGAGCCTCCCTCCGGCGCGCACGTGTTCAGCTCTGAGTGCACCGCCTGCCACACGCTGTCCGGCCACGAGTCGGGGCACGTGCTCGGTGGAGACCTGGCCCGCCGGCGCATGTCGGTGGCCGAGGTGGAGAGCTTCGTGCGGGTCATGCCCGTGCGCCAGCGGCTGAGCGAAGACCAGATCCACGCCGTCTCCCGATACGTCGCGGCCGCCCAGGCCCGGCTGGCCCCCTGACGTGCCCCGCCCGGCGGCGGCCCTCGCCAGCGTCCACCGACCGGCCAGCGCCGCGCCGGCCGGACTGCTGTTCCTGCTGCACGGTCGCGGTGTCGACGAGCACGACCTGGCGCCCCTGGCCGACGCGCTCGACCCCGGCGGGCGACTGCACGTGGTCTGCCCGCGCGCCCCGCTCGCCCTCCCCCCGGGGGGCTGGCACTGGTACATCTCCCGGCGGGTCGGGTTCCCGGACCCGGAGACTTTTATGGCGTCCTATCGGACGCTGGGTTCGTGGGCCACGGCGACGGCCGAGGAGCTGGGGGTGCCGTGGGGGCGCACGGTGCTCGGGGGCTTTTCCCAGGGGGCGGTGATGTGTCTCGGTCTGGCGTTCGGCGAGGGGCGCCCCGCCCCCGCCGGGGTGCTGGGGTTCAGCGGCTTCATGCCCCAGGTCCCCCAGCCGAGGCTCACGGTCGAAGGCCACCGCCAGGTGGTCGCCGCGCTCGCCCACGGCACGCTGGACCCGGTGATCGAGGTCTCCTTCGGGCGCCAGGCCCGCGATTGGCTGACCGAGCGCGAGCTGGCCGTCGTCTATGACGAGTCCCCGGTCGGCCACACCATCGACCCCGCCGTGCTCCCCCGCCGGGCCGCCTGGCTGGCCGAGCTGCTGGACTAGGATCGCGCCCCGGTGTACCGCAGCATTCTGGTCGCCGTCGACGGCTCTGAGACCTCCCGGGGGGCGTTCGACCACGCCGTCGGGCTCGCCCGCGCGTTAAACGCGCGCCTGACGTTGATGACCGTGCTCGCGCCGCTGCCGAGCTTCGTCTACCGCGCCGGCGTGAACATCGGGGCGCTACAGGCCGAGGCCGAGGACGAGAGCAAGGCGATCCTCCGGGAGCTCGCCGACGGCGCGCCTCAGGACATCGGGCTCACCACGGTCTGGCGCGAGGGCGACCCGGCGACCCGCATCCTGGAGGAGCTCGAGCCGGGCGCTCACGACCTGGTGGTGTTGGGCTCGCGGGGGCGCGGGAGGCTGCGATCCACCCTGCTGGGCAGCGTCGCCGCCGACGTCCACTTCCGCGCCGACGTCCCGATGCTGATCGTCCATCGCCAGGACGAGCCGGACTAGACGGTCTCTACCCCTCGCGGATGCGCGCGTGCGACAGCGAGCGCAGCAACGCTACTCCCGCCGCCTGGCAGCGGCGGGAGTAGCGGTCGCGGGTGCGGCGGCGCCCCCGCGGCGAGCGGCGCTGCTCGCGTCGGCACGCGGCGCGGGCCGACCGCGTCTCGCCGCCGGCCAGGCGCGCCATCGCGTCCAGGCACAGGTGAAACGGCGCCCCGCGCTGGCCGCCCGGCCCGAGCAGCCCCTTGCAGATGCGCCCGTAGATGCGCGCGAGCGCGGCCTGTGCTCCCCGCGCGGCATCCGACGCGCCCTCGACGGCCCCCGCGGGCGTCAAGGGCAAGGGCGAAGTCGAGCTGGCCCTTGTCTCTGACATCCCCTCCTGGGAGGGAGTGACCACCGGCTCGATCCCGTCGCACGGTCCCGCCAGCTGCTCGGGCTCGCCGATCGCGGTGTGGGCCACGTAGCACTGGGGCCCGCACGCCGAGTAGAGGCTCGCCGGATCGCCGAACTCGCTGCCGTCGGTACACGGCGGCGTCCCGAACGGCACCGGCACCGGGGCGCTGTGGTCGAGCTGCGGGACCGGGCGGGCCGCGCACGCGCTGGCCAGCGCCCCGGCTTCGGCCGGCGTGGCAAATCGCCAGGCCCGGATCGGGTGAAGCTCGCGCCAGCCAAAGCCGTAGTCGTAGCGGACGGCCCCCAGGATCACCACCGGCACGCCGACCGGCGGGGCGTCGGCGAGGTGGTTGTGGGCCGGGTCCGACTCGTCGCTGCTGCTGGTCAGGCCGGGAAGGGCGGGGTGATCGACGTAGCCGCGAAGCGGCGGAGTCGTTTCCGTGGTCACGCCCGCGGCGGGGCAGCCGTTGGCGGTCTGCACGTGGATGTCCCCGTCGCCGGTGTCCTGCGGATCGAGCAGGTAGACGTAGGTCGCCACCCACACCATCCGGTGCTCGGGGACCTGACCGGATGCGACCGCGAGGGCGTCGGCCTGGGCGTAGGGCCCGTCGGGCGCCGGGCCGGTCCCGTGGGTGAGGTCGATCCACCGGTCGACGGCAAACTCGCCGGCGGCGTTTCGGTGACCCCACATCGTGATCACCATCCCGGCGGTCGGGGGGCCCGACGGCCACCAGTTGGGGACGGTGGCGGTTAGCGTCGCGACGTGGCCGGGGGTGTCGGTGACGGTGAACGTCGTCTGGTTCTGCTCCTGGCCGTTGGTCGTGGCGGTGACCAGCACGTGGTGGACGCACACCTGGGCGCTGCCGGGGACGACGTCGCCAAGCGCCACCGGGTCACAGCCCGGCGGCGGGGAGCTGCCGGCCAGCGCGGCGGCGGGAGCGAGCGCGGCGAGCGCCAGCGCGGCGGCGAGCGCCAGCGCGGCGGCGAGCGCCAGCGCGCGCCCCCCCGTCCGGCTGCTGGACTCCCTGCCCACGCTGGGCAGGGTACTGCGGCGCCGTCCCTGCGGGCGCCGGCCCCGGGATCGCTCGGCGCCCTAACGTTGTGCGCCATGCCCCGGCTCCAGATCAGACCTTCGGGCGCCGACGGGCCGGCGGCAGACGCCGCGCCCCAGGAGCGCTCGGCGTCCTCGGTCGACGAGCGCGTGACCCCGCTGGAGCTGTTCTTCGACCTGGTTTTCGTGTTCGCCATCACCCAGGTCACCGGGCTGCTCAGCCAGCACCCGTCCTGGAGCGGGCTCGGCCACGGGGTCCTGGTCCTGGCCGCGCTGTGGTGGGCATGGGCGGCGTACGCCTGGTTGACCAACACGGTCAATCCCGAGGAGGGAGTGGCCCGCCTGGTGGTGTTCGCGGCGATGGGCGCGATGCTGATCGCCTCCCTGGCGGTACCCGGCGCGTTTCGCGGCGACGCCGAAGTCTTCGCCCTGGCCTACCTGGCCATGCGGCTTTTGCAGGTCGCGCTGTACCTGCTCGCCGCCCGGGATGACGCCCCGCTGCGCGGCGCGCTGCGACGCCTGGCCCCGGGCCTGACCCTGGGGCCGACGATCCTGGTGGTTGCCTCGGTGGTCAACCCGTCGCTGCGCGACGCGCTGTGGCTAGTGGCCCTGGCGATCGACTGGAGCAGCGCCTTTCTCAGCGGCACGGGCGGCTGGCGCCTGTCGCCCGGGCACTTCGCCGAGCGCCACGGGCTGATCGTGATCATCGCCCTGGGCGAGTCGGTCGTCGCCATCGGCGTGGGCGCCAGCGGGCTGCCGATCGGCGCCCGGCTGGTGGGCGAGGCCCTGCTCGGGCTGGCGGTGGCCGGCGCCCTGTGGTGGGTGTACTTCGACGTGGTGGCGCTGGTGGCCGAACGCCGCCTGCGTTCGCTGCCCTTCGCCCAGCAGGTGGGGATGGCGCGGGACTCCTACACCTACCTGCACTTCCCGATCGTCGCCGGGATCATCATCGCCGCCTTCGGAATCAAGCGTGGGCTGGCGGTCCAGAGCCGCGACCTGGGCACCATCGGCGCGGTGGCCCTGCTCGGGGGCTGCGCGCTGAACCTGCTCGGCCTGGTCGCCTTCCGCCTGCGCAACCTGGGGACGCTCAACCGCCAGCGGCTGGTGTGCGCGGTGGTGCTGCTGGCGGCGATCCCGGCGCTCGCCCATGCCCCCGCCCTGGTGGGCATCGCGGTGGCGGCGGCGCTCACCTGCGGCCTGGTGGCCTACGAGGCGCTGCGCTTCGCCGGCGCGCGCCAGCGCGTGCGCGGCACCGCGCCGGCGGAGGGCTAGCGGCGCCGGCGCGGCGCGGCGGGCTCCCGGCGCTCTCGGTCTCGGTCGCGATTACGCTCTTTGGGCATGTCCTTGCGCCGCCCGGCCCCGAGCCAGCCGCCCGCGCACGAGCACCGCGCTGGGGCTCGGCGCCCGCCGGGACGGGTCGGCGGAGCGGCCGTCGGTGCGTGCCTGGTCTGGGTCCTGGCCGCAGGCGGCTGCGGCGGGGGCTCGGGCTCGGGACGAGCCGGGGACGCGGCCACCGGCAGCCCGGCGGCGGGCAAGCCGACCGGCCCCACCCACCTGGTGGCCGCCCGCGACCCGGTCCGTCGTGCCCCACGCACCGCGGGTTCGGGCGCCGGCGCGGGCGCCGACGGCGGCGCCGGCGGGACGGTGACCGGGAAGGTCGGCTCCTCCCCCGACCCCCTGCCCACGCACCCGGCCAGTGGCTCGGCGGCCCGCGTCGCCCCGGGGGCCCCCTCCGACGCCGAAGTGCGCGCTGAGCTCGCCCAGGCCCGCAGGTCGGGTCTGGCGGTCCCGGAGGGAAACACCGCCCAGTCCTTTAACCAGCGGCCGTCGTACCCCACCGTGGGCGGAGGGCACTGGGCCTTCCCGATCCAGCCGCTAAAGGTCGTGGTCTCGCCCGGCGGCTGGACGCTGGACCAGGGCGTCGACATCTCCACCAACGGGGCGGCCTGCGGGCCGGCCGCGGTGGAGGTGGCGATCACCGACGGGACGGTGGTCCAGACCGGGATCTCGGGGTTTGGCCCCTACGCCCCGGTGGTGCGGGTGGACAACGGGCCCTACGCGGGCTGGTCGTTTTACTACGGGCACGCGGCGCCGGCGCTGGTGCAGCCCGGCCAGCGCGTGCGGGCGGGCCAGCCGATAGCCGAGGTGGGCTGCGGCGTGGTCGGCATCTCCTCAGGCCCCCACCTGGAGATCGGCGCCACCCCACCGGGCGGACCGACGTGCTGTCCGGGCTGGGGCCAGACGGCGTCGGCGGTCTCGGCGCTGGTCAACGCCCTCTATCGGCGCTCGCACTGAGACCCGCCGGCGGCCACCCCGGCGGGCGGCGCCGCGGACGCCCTCGGGGTCACGCCCGGGCGGCGGCCGGCTCCCCGGCGGCCTCCGGTTCTTCGCCTTGTGCCTCGGCCTGGCCCCGGCGCAGCGCGGCTCCCACCAGCGGGTAGATGAGCGTGGACAGGATCGCCGCGCCGACCAGCGACGCCGCCGTGCTCTCGCGCATGTGATGTGTGCTGGTCGCGATCGAGGTGATGGCCACCACCAGCGGGAGCGCGGTCGCCGAGTAGAAGGCCAGCGCCAGCCGGTCGCGCGCCGGGAGCGCGCCGCGGTAGAAGAGCAGGGCGGGGGTGCCGCGCACGATCAGCATCAGCACCAGGAATAGCGGCAGCTTGAACGCGGCGGACGGGCTGGAGATCAGCGATGCGCCGTCGAACTTCATCCCGCTGACGAGGAAGAAGAACGGGATCAGCAGGCCGTAGCCCAGAGCGGTCATCTTGGACTCGAAGACCCGAACCTCGTGACCTCTCAGCGCCGCCCGCGTGATCAGGCCGGCGACAAAGCCGCCGAGCAGGATGTCCAGCCCGAGCTGGTCGGCCAGCGTGGCCAAGCCGAACACCAGCACGACGAGCAGGCGCACGGCCAGCTGGCTGCTCGCCTCGAAGGTCCGCTCCAGCGCCGACCAGCCCCGCCACATGGAGCGCACGGCCAGGAGTCCGGTGAGCACCGCGAGCGCGACGAAGGCGATCAGCAGCGCGGCCTCCTCGAGGGGGTGAGAGCCGGACAGAACCAGGGTGACGAGCATGATCGGGCCGAACTCGCCCGCCGCCCCCGCCGCGAGCAGATAGGTCCCGAAGCGGGTGTGCAGCTCGCCCTTGTCCCTGAGCACCGGGATCAGGGTGCCGATCGCCGTGGTGGCCAGGGCGGAGCCGGTGTAGATGAGCGAGAGCACGATCCCGGCCGTCGCCAGCACACCGCCGATCGAGTACGCCAAGGCGAGCGACACTACCCATGACCCCAGCCCGAGCCACAGCGGACGCCCGCGGATGTGCTCGAAGTCGATCTCATAGCCGGCGAAGAAGAACAGCATCCCCAGACCGAGGTCGCTGAAGAAGGTGGTGAACCGGTCGATGCCTACCAAGGCGAGCACCTGTGGACCGATGAGGATCCCGATCAACAGCTCGACGACGACGACCGGGAGCGCCAGGCGCGACTCGATAGTGGTGGCCAGGACCCCGGCAAACGCGGCAAACGCGACGATGACCAGAAACGACGTCGTGTCGATCATCAGGCGCCATCCTGGCGAATCCCGGGGACGCAGTGCCTGTCCACCGGGCCAAGGATCGCGCGCCCCGGCGCGCGCGCGCCGAGCTGGGGGTCAGTCCGAAGCGGGCTCGGGCAGCAGGCCGCGGAGGTCGCTGCTGTAGCAGACGAACGTGTCGCCCTCGAGCTGGGGTGCGATCTGCTCGGCCACCGACGCCCGGGCCGCGGGCGGAACCACCGCCCCGGTCAGGTCCTCCAAGATCGCGCCGGCCAGGCGCGCGGCTTGCGCGGCCACGTCCCGATCGCGCCCGAGCCCCGTCTGCTCGCGCACGACGGTGGTCGTGCTCAGGGCGGTGATCGCCAATAGCTCCCAGCCGCTGGAGCGACGCAGGCCGACGTATGTGCAGTGGGCGGAACCCCGAGGGGTAACTCGCTCGCTGCTGGACGCGATCGGCGCGACCGCGCTGGCGCGGGGCGTGGTTTTCGGCCCCGGCGAGGGCCGCGGGGCGCTGAGAAGCGACTTCATGCCGTCACCCGGCTCGGTGGGCCTGGAGTCCAGGCCTCGCGCACCGGTTCCGGGATCCGCTGAGCTCCTCCCCAAGCGCTCGCGGAAAGGTGGCTCACCAGCGCCCCGGTCCGGCGCTCGACCCTCCGCAGCAGGTTGGTTTGCAGCCAACGTGAGCTGGTGGCCGGAAGGGTGCAGATCAGGATCTCGTCATAGCGGCGGGGATCCCACAGCTCGTGGATGGCGAAGAAGGGGTCGGCGTCGCCGATCCGGCCGTCGACGTCCAAGCCGCTTGCCCTGAGTTCCGCGACCACCTCGTGCAGCTGCTCCTCGGCCGCCGGCGTGCGACGCGCCGGCATCAGCAGGCTGAAGGCGGTCGGACAGTGGCGGTGGCGACCCACCAGCTCGCGGTGCAGCTCCTCCGAGGCGACGGTCTGGTTGGCCACCACCAGCACCCGCTGTGTCCATGCCATGGGCGTGCTCTCCTGGGATAGACCCGGTCCGCGCAGGACCGATTACATCGCTCAGGTTGCGCCACGCGGCCGGCCTCCGGCATGGCCCGGCGTCCAAACCAGACGGTCCCGGCTTGGCCATCTGCACCAGCGGCGAATCGGGGCCCGGCCCAAGGGCTCGGGGCGCGGCGCCGGCGGCGCTGGGCCACCCGGACCGGCGGGCAGGTAGATTCACCGCGATGGGCGCCCCCAAGTGGACCGCAGCCGATCTCCCCTCGCTGGAGGGTCGGACCTACGTGGTCACCGGAGCCAACAGCGGGATCGGCCTGGCGGCAGCGCGCGAGCTGGCCCGGGTCGGGGCCCGCGTCGTGCTCGCCGTCCGCGATCGGGGGCGGGGCGAGCGGGCGGCGGCGACGCTCGCCGGCGAGCCCGAGGTCCGCGAGCTCGACCTGGCCAGCCTGGAGTCAGTGCGCGCGTTCGCCGACGCGTGGAGCGGCGAGCTCGACGTGCTGATCAACAACGCCGGCGTGATGGCCACGCCCGAGCGGCGGACCGCCGACGGCTTCGAGCTGCAGATCGGGACCAACCATCTCGGCCACTTCGCGCTCACCAACCTGCTCCTGCCCAGCATCACCGACCGCGTGGTCACCGTCTCCTCGGGCGCGCACCGCATGGGCAAGATCCGTCTCGACGACCTCAACTGGGAGCGCGGCGGATACCAGCGCTGGCGCGCCTACGGCCAGTCCAAGCTCGCCAACCTCCTGTTCACGCTCGAGCTCCAGCGGCGCCTGGAGCAGGCGGGCTCGGAGGTGCGCGCCCTGGCCGCCCACCCGGGCTACGCCGCGACCAATCTCCAGGAGCGCACCGAGAGCTTCGTCCAGAACGCGATCATGGCGGTCACCAACCGGGTGCTGGCCCAGAGCGACGAGATGGGAGCCTTGCCCACCCTGTATGCCGCCACCCAGGACCTGCCGGGCAACAGCTACGTCGGGCCCGACGGGTTCCAGGAGCAGCGGGGCCACCCCAAGCGGGTGGGCCGCAGCGACGCCGCCGGCGACGAGGAGGTGGCCCGCGAACTGTGGCGCCTGTCCGAGGAGCTCACCGGCGTGAGCTTCCCGCTCGCGCCGGCCGCCGCCTGACACCGGCCGCGCCGGCGCCGGCGGCGCCGCCCGGCGCCGACCTCCGGCCTGACCCCGGGGCGGGTTTCCCAATGGCGTAGAGTGTGGTGGTGAGCCTGTGGAGACGTTTTCTCGCCCTGCTGGCTCAGCGGCGGCGCAAGCGCCGCGCCCGCCTCGGCCGCTGAGCCCCAGAAGCGCTAGAGCGCTGTCGCGCCCGCCCGCTCGCGGCTGAGCCCGCGGCGATCGAGCGTCGTCTCGACCGCGCGCAACCCGGCCAACCGGGACGAGCGCCAGCGCCAGCATCGCCCGGCCCAGGCCCGGCCCACGTGTACGGCGAAGACGAACACCAGCTCCCACAGGAACTCCACCGGGCTCGTGCGCCGCTCCTGGGTGAGCTCGTGGGTGGCCATCAATCGGGAAGTGTGCGACATGGGCCGTGCGGGCGGCGCACGCCGGAGGAGCGACGCGAGGCGGGAGGAGTGACGCCAGGCGGTCCTCGCCCACCCCGGCGCCGACGAGAACGCGTTCGCTCAGGCCGAGCGGACCAGGACCACGAACACCACGACGAAGGTGATCAGGGCGGCCAGCGCCAGCGCCCGGGCCAGCCAGTCGATCGGCGGGTGCCAGCCACGGCGGGCCTGGGCCTCCACCGGGTCGGGGGTCTGGCCCGGCGGTGGCGCGGCTGGGGCGAGCGGCGCGCCGTCGGCGGGGCCGGTCGCCGCTTCGCGCTCACGGGCCAGCCGATCGCGCTCGGCGCGGGCGGCGTCGCGCTCGCGCGTGTGCTGGGCGTCGCGGGCGGCGGCGATCTCCCAGTCGTGGATCGCTTTGGCGAGCCGCGTCCGAACGGCGTCGCGCTCGGAGAGCAGCTGATTGCGTTCCCGCCGGGCGGCGTCGCGCTCGGAGAGCAGATGGTCGCGCTCGCGGCGGGCCTCGTCACGTTCGCGCCGAGCGATCTCCCGCTCGTGCCCGGCGGCCTCGCTGGACGCCTGGGCCAGGTCGCGTTGGCGTAGCGCGTCACCCATGCGGCGGGTGGCCGAGCGCTCGCGTTCGACCTCGGCGCGCAGCTCGGCGACGCGAGCTTCCACGGCGGCCTCGGCTTCCTGGCGCGTCCGGGCCAGCGCGGCGTCGCGCGCGGAGATGGCGCGATCGCGCTCGCTGCGCAGGCGCGTGCGCTCCTGGGCCAGTCGGTCGCGCTCGGCGATCGTCTCGTCGCGCTCGACCCGCGCGGCGTCGCGTTCGGCGGTGACCTCGCTCAGCCGGCCCAGCGCCGCGTCCCGGCGGGCGATCGCCGACGCAGCTTCGAGCTGGGCGGTGCGCACCTGCTCCTGCTCTCCGCGCCGCCCCGAGGCCGTCGCGCGCTCCTCGAGCTGGGCGTCGCCCTCGCGCGGGCGGGAGCCGGTGGCGGCGGTGACGTCGGCGCGACGCGCGCGTCCGGCGGCGCCGTGGCCCGGACCTCCGCGCCCACCGTGGGCCTCCAGACGCACAGGCGCCCGGGCGAAACGAGACCGTCCCTTCCCCCGGCCCCGGCCGGCTCCGCGACCGTCGCTGGGGGCAGCGGTGGCCGCCGGCAGCGAGACGACGAGATCGGGGGCCACCGCAAGCTCGGCCCCCACCACCGCCGAGCTGTCCCAGTCGGCGGGAAAGGCCGCCTCCCACGACTCGCCATCGGCGGCCGTCCACGGCTTGTGCTCCATGGTGGCCAGGGACCGGGACTCTCCGCCGTCGGCGAGCACGCTGAGCGTGGGCCGCAGGAACCGGCGACCCCGCACCCCGAACCAGCGCCCGCCCACCTCCAGCCGGCCATCCCCGCTGCGCTCGAAGCGCTCGAGCTCGAAGACGACGGTGTCGGTGTCGGTCGCGGTCTCGCTTACGGTCGTCCGCTCGCGGCCGGGCATTACCGGCCATCAGTACCCACTCGGGCCACCGGCGTACACCCGTGGTCGACGACTTGCCGGCAAATCCCGGCTGGCTGGCCCAGCTCCCGGACGGCGGGCGGGCGGCTTCAGCCGGGATCGCCCGACGGGAACGGTCGTCGATGGGCCCGGCGCGCGCTCAAGTCGGGGCGGTCGCTGCCGATGCTGAGGGTGTGACTAGGGCGGGCGAGCTCTCGGCTGCCGACCGGCGTGCGCGCGCCTGCAGTGGCCTGACGTCGCGATTGATCCTCAGCTATGTCGAGCGCGAGGGCGGCGGCCACGCGGTCGAGCAGATGCTCGCGCGCAGCGGGCTGGGCCCCCAGGAAGCCCGTCTGCGCGACGAAAACGCGTGGTTTGACTTCGACACCAAGATGACCCTGTGGGCCGCCGCCGAGGAGGTGCTCGGCGACCCGCGGGTGGCCGAGCACGCCGGCGAGGCGATTCTGGACTTCTCGCTCGGCGACGGCCTCAAGCGCGCCATCCAGGCGCTGGGGACGCCGGACATGCTGTTTCGCAACGTCGTGCGGGCCAACAGCAAGTTCAACTGGGCCCATCGCCTGGATCTCGTCCAGTCGAGCCCGGGCCGGGTCCGCCTGCGCTACGTCGACCTCTCCGGGGTCGGATACCACCGCTACGACTGCGAGTACACGGCCGGGCTGCTGCGCACCGTCCCCCAGCTCTTCGGCCTCCCCCCAGCCCAGGTGCACCACCCGCGCTGCGGGGCGCGCGGCGCCCAGGCGTGCGAGTTCGACGTCACCTGGGTAAGCCGCCCCCTGGCCCAGCGCACCGCCGTGGGCGCCCTGGTCGGCGCCGTGGCCGGCCTCACGGTGGCCGGCGCGGTGGCGGTGCCCGTGCTGCTCCCGGCGGCGGCGGCCACCGCCCTGGCGGGCGGTGCGGCGCTGGCGCTGCGCCGCGCCTCCCTGGCCTCCCACCGGATGCGGGCGCTCGAGCGCGAAGTGCACCAGCAGAAGGAGGCGAGCACGCGCATGGCGAGCTCGCTCGGCGACCTCTCCGCCGAGCTGCGGCTCGACGAGGTGTTGGAGAAGGTCATGGCCCACGCCCGCCTGGCGGTGGGGGGCACCGAGCTCGTGCTGCTCCTGCGCGACCGGCAGGCGATGGACCTCGACCGTCACACCGGCGTCCCGGCCGAGACCCTGGCGGCGCTAGAGCGCTGGGCGAGCGACCAGGCCGACGCGCTGCGCGCCGCCCCGGTGGTGGTCGACGACACCGCCAGCGCCCCCGGATTGGAGTCCCTGGCCACCGACCCGCAGCTTCCCATCGGGTCGGTGTGCGCCGCCTCGCTCACCTATCGCGACGAGCAGCTCGGGACCCTGATCGCTCTCGCGGCCGGCGCCACCGTCTTCTTGCCCCACGACTCGACCGCCTTGGGTAGCTACGCCGCGCAGGCGGCGATCGCCATCTCCAACGCCCGCCTCGTCGAGCGCCTCGAGCGCCAGGCCGGCGAGGATGCCCTGACCGGCCTGGCCAACCAGCGGGCGTTTCACCAGGCATGTGTCGGCGAGGCCTCGCGGGTGGGCCGCCATGGCGGCGGCATGGCGATCGTGGCCCTGGACCTCGACCACTTCAAGCCGATCAACGATGTCTACGGACATCCGTTCGGCGATGAGATCCTGCGCTCGGTCGCCGAGGCGGTCCGCGAGTCCGTGCGCCCCCACGACACGGTCTCCCGCCTAGGGGGCGAGGAGTTCGCCGTGCTGCTGCCCGGGGCCGATGCCTCGGCGGCGCGCGCCGTGGCCGACCGCATGCGGGCGGCGATGGGCGCCATCCTGGTCGGGGGAAGGCCGCTGTCGTGCTCGGCCGGGGTGGCCGCCGGGCGAGGCGCCGCGGTCGATCCCGAGCAGCTGCTGCGCCGGGCCGACCGCGCCCTGTACACAGCCAAGGCGCGCGGGCGCAACCGCACCGTGGTGCACGACCCACGCGGCCCCGGCCGCGACCCGGCCGAGGCGCTCGACGAGCTGCTGAGCGACGGCGGCGTGGTCCCGATCTTCCAGCCCGTGGTGTCGGTGGCCACCGGGTCCCTGGTCGCCTATGAGGCGCTGGCTCGCTTCCCCGCCCTGCCCGAGCATCCCGCCCAGGAGGTCTTCGACGCGGCGCGGCGCGCCGGCGCCGGCGCCCGCCTGGAGGCGGCGGCTCTGCGGGCCGCGCTGGCCGCCGGCCCGCCGCCGCCGGGCATCCTGCTCAACGTCAACCTGAGCCTGTCTGCGCTGTGCGACGACGAGGCGTGGGCGGCACTGCCCGAGGACCTCTCGCACCTGGTCGTCGAGGTAACCGAGGAGGAGGCCCTGGTCAGCGAGACCGAGGTCGAGCGGGCCCTGTGCCTGGTGCGCGAGCGCGGCGGCCGGGTGGCGGTGGACGACGCCGGGGCAGGATCGGCGGGGCTGCGTCAGCTCGTCCAGGTGCGTCCCGAGGTGGTCAAGCTCGACCGCTCCCTGGTTCGTGGCATCGCCAGCGACCCCGCCCGCCAGGCGCTGGCCGCCTCGTTCGCCGGCTTTGCCGAGCAGACGGGCAGCACCGTATGCGCCGAGGGCATCGAGGACATCGACGACCTGCGCGCGCTCACCGCGCTGGGCGTGCTCTTCGCCCAGGGCTTTCTGATCGCCCGGCCCGGGCCGCCCTGGCCGGGCGTCGACGGGTCGGTGCTGGAGGCGGCCGCCGCGCCGCTGCACGCGGGCGTGCGGGTGATCGAGCCGGCCCCGTTCTCTGGCCCCAGCCGGGGCGGTGCGCGGGACATCCTGGAGCGGATGGCCGCGGTCACCGGGGCGGTGGAGACCGAGATGTGGGCCCACGACGCGCTCAGCGGCGAGCTAGTCGCGGTCCAGGCCCAGCGCTCGGGGCCTGGCGCACGCCTGCCACTCGCCGCGCGCCCCGCCCAGGCGCACGTCCTGCGCGTCGGGGACGCTGGACAGGTGCTCGACTACGACGACCAAGCGTGTCCGGCGGAGCTGGCCGAGCTGGCGGCCGCCGGGTGTCGGGCTGCCCTGCTGGTCCCGATCCCGCCGGGCCCCGGCGCCCGGGGCGTCCTGATCTGCCGCGCGCTGTCGGCCCGCGGCTGGGGGCCAGACGCCATCGCCCGCGCCGAGTCCCTCGCCGCGGGGCTGGTGGGCGACCTCGCCGGGTCCGCGGCCCAGGCCTAGCCCGCGCGCTGGTCGGTCGGCCGGGGCGCCGGAGCCGGTCAGCGGCGCTGGAAGACGACTACCGGGATCTGGCGATCGGTCCGGGCCTGATAGCGGTCGTAGTCGGGCCAGACCTCGCCCATCAGCCTCCACAGGCGCTCGCGGCCTTGACCCTGGGCGGTAGAAGCCCGCACGGGGACCTCCTCGGCCCGGATCTGAAGCATGGCCTCGGGGTTGGCGCTGAGGTTCTCATACCAACCCGGGTGGCGCGGGGCCCCACCCTTGGAGGCGACCACCACCCAGCGCTCGCCGTCGGGGCGAAAGATGAGCGGAGTGGTTCGAGGCCGGCCCGTGCGCCGCCCGGTCGTCGTGAGCAGCAGGATCGTGGTGCCGCGCCAGCGGTAGCCCCGCTCGCCACCGGTCTCGCGGTAGACCCGGACGTGCTCGGCCCCGAACAGCTCCCCTTCGAAGGGATGCGCGCTCACCGGGCAAGCCTAGAACCCCCACGGTCCGCCGATGGGGTAAAGGAGGGGGGACAATCTGGCCTTCGCCCAAATCGGAGGATGACATGGTCAAGCTGGTGTTCACCCTGCGGCGTCGCGAGGACATGACCCGCGAGGAGTTCCAGCGCTACTGGCGCGAGCAGCACGCCCCTCTGGTTCGGCGTCACGCAGGGGCGTTGCGCATCCAGCGCTACGTCCAGGTCCACGCGCGCGACACCGATCTGGACGAGGCCGTGGCCGCCCCGCGCGGCAGCGAGCCCCGCTACTACGACGGTGTCGCCGAGCTGTGGTGGGACAGCCTCGAGGACCTGGTCGCCGCCTACTCCAGCGAGGCCGGGCAGGCGGCGGGAGCCGAGCTGCTCGAAGACGAGCGCCGGTTCATCGACCTGCCGCGCTCTCCCCTCTGGCTGGGCGAGGAGCACGAGTTCATCGCCACCTCCTAGACGACTGCCGCTAACGTCTGGGCGGTGAGCGCGCTCGCCCAGGTCACCGGACGGGATCCGGCCCGCGCGGGCGGGCGCTCGGTCGCCGTGGTGGGGGGTGGCTTTGGCGGCGTCGCCGCGGTGGTCATGCTCGCCCGGGCCGGCCATCACGACGTCACGGTCTTCGAGCGCGGGGAGCGCGTCGGCGGCGTCTGGCACCACAACACCTATCCGGGCGCGGCGTGCGACGTCCCGTCGCACCTGTACGAGCTCTCCTTTGCGCCCAACCCACGCTGGTCGCGACGCTACGCGCCTCAGGGCGAAATCCAGGACTACCTGGAGGAGGTAGCCCGGCGCTATGACGTGCTAGAGCGGATCCGCACCAACACCGAGGTCACGCGGGCGCGCTGGGACGGGGATCGCAGCAAGTGGGTGCTCGAGACCAGCGCCGGCCCCCACGAGGCCGACGTGCTGATCACTGCCTGCGGCCAGCTGTCGGTGCCCAAGATCCCTCCGATCCCCGGCCTGGGCGACTTCGCGGGGCCGGCCTTTCACACCGCGCGCTGGCGTCACGACGTGCCCCTGGGCGGCCGGCGGGTGGCGGTGGTGGGAACCGGCTGCAGCGCCATTCAGGTGGTGCCGGCGATCCAACGAGTCGTCGAGCAGGTCGACGTCTATCAGCGCTCGCCCGGCTGGACGTTTCCCAAGATGGACTTCGCCTATCAGGAGCGCACCAAGCGGTTGTTCGAGCGCTTCCCGATCCTCCAGCGCCTGGACCGCGCGTTCGTCTTTGCCTTCATGGAGTTCGGGGCGGCGGCGATGACCAACCGCCGCTGGCTGCTGGCGCCGTTTCGCCTCGCCGCGCGGCGCCAGATCACCAAGGCGATCAAGGACCCCGTGCTGCGCGCCAAGGTGACTCCGCGCGACGAGGTCGGCTGCAAGCGGGTCATGCTCACCGACGAGTGGTATCCGGCGCTCGCCGAGCCCAACGTCGAGCTGGTCACCGATCGGATCGCCGAGGTTACCCCTGCCGGGATCCGCACCGAGGAGGGCACCGAACGCGCGGCCGACGTGCTCGTGCTGGCCACCGGCTTTCAGACGCACGGGTTCGTCGCCCCGATGGAGATCGTCGGTTCTGGCGGGCGCACCCTGGCCGAGGAATGGGCGGAGGTCCCGCGCGCCTATCTCGGGTTGAGCGTGCCGGGCTTTCCCAACCTGTTCATGCTCTACGGGCCGAACACCAACGGGGGCACCGGCTCGGTGATCTACACGATCGAGGCGGGCATGAACCACGTGATCGCCGCCCTGAACGAGATGGCCCGCGCCGACGCCCACCGCATCGAGGTCCGCCGGGCCGCGGCCGAGGCGTTTGATCGCGAGCTGCGCGCCGCCCTGGCCGAGACGGTCTGGCACACCGGTTGCACGAGCTGGTACGTCGACGAGAACGGCAACGATCCCAGCCAGTGGCCGTGGCTGTGGAGCGACTATCGCCGTCGGGCGATGCGGCTGCAGCCGGGCGACTACGAGCTCGACCGCAGCGCTAACCAACCCACGGCCGTCGGCTAGAGCGCCGAGCCGGTCGACGGCCGGCGCTGGCCTTCGTCACGCGGAGGCTGCCTGCTCTGCGGCGGAGACCGGGTGGTAGGTGAGGATCAGGACGCCGTCTCCCACCGCCTGGCTCTGTGCCAGTCGGAGGGCGTTGGTCGTGCCGGTGTCGGCGAACAGGCGCTTGCCGGCGCCCAGGACGACGGGGAACACCATCAGCCGGTACTCGTCGACCAGCTGGTGCTCGATCAGAGTCTGCACCAGCATGGCGCTGCCGGCTACCACGATCTCCCCTCCCCCTTGCTCCTTGAGCTTGGCGACCTCCCCGGCGACGTCGCCGTCGAGCACCGTCGAGTTGTTCCAGGCGGCCCGCTCGAGCGTCCTCGAGACGACGTACTTGGGCATGTTGTTCATCTTGTCGGCGAAGCCGACCTGGTCTGTGCGGTCGGGCCAGGCCTTGGCGAATCCCTCGTAGGTGACGCGGCCGAGCAGCAGAGCGTCGGCGGCCATGGTCTCCTCGAGCTTGAACTTGTCCCCTGCGGCCCCTCGTTCGAACTGAAAGGCCCAGCCTCCGCGGTCGAAGTCCTCTGCCCCGCCCGGATCCTCCATGACCCCGTCGAGGGTGAGGAACTCGGATACGACCAGCTTGCTCATGGTTGTTCTCCCGGATCGGTGTGGTTTGGGCTCGAGACCGGCGGACGGGCGCCAACTCATCGCCGGCGGCTCAGTCGAGCCGGTCGGGGAGGCCGAAGCGCTCGAAGGTGGCGATCATCCGCGGGGCGTCGGCGGGCTGCTCGGGCCAGCGCTCATACGCCTCCGGGTCGGCCGCTTCGATCGAGCGGGCGACGAACGCGGTGACGTCGCTGATCTGGCTGCCCCGCAGGGTGAGCACGTTGAGCGCGAACGGCAGGTAGCCGGCCTGCTCGGGGTCCCAGGCGTAGAAGGCGAGCGCGGGCTGGCCGTTTGCCCGCGTGAACACGGTTCGCCAGCGCCAGTCTCCCGACAGCGGCCAGCCGGCCGCCCACGCGGCGATGCCCTCGCGACCCCGGTACCAGGTGGCGAGCGGCGGCATGGCGAAGGTGGCGTCCTCGGCGAGCATCGCGGCAAAGGCATCGACGTCGCAGCGCTCCCACGCATCGACATAGCGGTCGACGAGCTCGCGGACCTTGCCGTCCCCCAGCGTGCGCAGCGTGGCCTGCTGGCTCTGCTCCGGGACGCGCTCCTCCACCGCGGCCCGCGCCCGCTGCAGGGCGCTGTTTATGGACGCCACGGTTGTCTCGAGCATCTCCGCGCACTCTTTGGCCGAGAAGCCGAGCACCTCGCGCAGGATCAGCACGGCGCGCTGGTTGGACGGTAGGTGCTGGAGCGCGGCGATGAAGGCCAGCTCTATGCCCTCGCGGCGCTCGTAACCGGCCTCCGGCGCGTCATGGCCGTCCTGCAGGCCGAGCATCTCGTCCGGAAAGGGCTCGAGCCACACCGACTCGACGACCGGCTCCCCGGGCGGGGTGTGGGGATCCACGGCGGGCCCGTAGTCGATCGGCAGCACCCGCTTGGGTCGCCGGGCGATCGCGTTCAGGCTCACGTTGGTGGCGATCGTGTACAGCCATGAGCGAAGCGAGCTTCGTCCCTCGAACCGGACAAGCCCGCGCCAGGCGCGTACAAGCGCCTCCTGGAGGGCGTCCTCGGCGTCGTGCAGGGAGCCCAGCATCCGGTAGCAGTGGGCGAGCAGCTCGGGCCGGTAGGGCTCGAGCAGGCGCCCAAAGGCAACCTCGTCGCCCCGGCCAGCAGCCGAGATCAGCTGCTGCTCCTCCCGGGTAAAGCTGGTAGGGCTGGCGGCCAAGCAGGGGAGCCTAGACGGACCGGGCGCCGCCCGGTTGCCGGCGCACCTCCCCGGCGGCGATGAGTTTGCCGGCTCGCCCCGGTCATATGAGTATGCCGCGGGCGTCCGGCAGTCCGGTGATCCACTTGGAGCTGCACACCGGCGACCTGGCGGGCGCGGTTGCCTTCTATGCCGCGCTCTGCGGATGGGCCCGGGAGCCGATCCAAACCTCCTGGGGCTCCTATCTGGCGCTCGAGTTGGGGCCGAGCCTCGGGGGAGGCGTGGTGCAGTGCCAGACCGAGCGCCCGTTGTGGCTGCCCTATGTAGAGGTCCCGGAGATAGTGCAGGCGACCAGGCGGGCATGCCGGCACGGGGCCTCCGTGCTGCTGGAGCCCCGCGAGGGCCCGTCAGGCTGGCGCAGCGTGATCGCCAGCTCGGCGGGGGGCGAGCTCGCGCTCTGGCAGCAGAAGCGGTGATGGCGCTCGGCCGCCACCGGCTCGGCTATTGGCCGCCGGGGGATTTCGCTTGGCCCCGACCGGGCAACAGGCGTTTATGGGGACACCGCCGACACCCGCGCCGCCTACGCCGAAGCCACCTCCCGCCCCCGGGGGACCCGACGTCCCGGACCCGCGTCCCCCCGGGCCGGTCCCCCCCGATCCCCAGCCGCCGTCGCCGACGCCCGATCCGACCCCCCTTCCCCCCGACCCAAATCCGGCTCCCATCTAGTCGCCAATTGGGTCTAGCTGACCCGCAGGGGTACGTCGGGGCCGCGGGATCCGAGCAGCAGCGTCCAGATGAGCAGGCCGATGACGGCGGCCACCACCACGGCGCTCACGCTGAGCTCGAGCACGGGACGGGGACGAGGGCTGACCCGCAGATAAGCCCGATTGACATGGGCCAGGGCAAAGCCCCAGGCCGTGAGCACGGCCGGGCATCCGAGCACCGCCACGGCGAGGCCAGCCGTGCCGGCGATGCGCGAGGCGAGCCACAGGCACACGAGCGGTGCGGCGATCAGGCCACCGCTACCCAGCAGGATGATCAGGGCCAGCACTCGCTCCGCTGGGGGTCCCGCCTGGCCCCTCACTCAGACAGCCACCCCGCTCATTATCAGTGCCCGACCCGCAAGCTGTCGCCCGACCATCCGCCCAAGGGCGAAGACACGCGTGCCCTGGTCGAGCAGACGACCGTCGTTGACCCGCAGCGACTTGGGCGATCAATCGGTCGCCTGGATGCAAGCGAAATTCGAGCCGTCGATAGCGCCCTCGCGCTCGTCCTCGGGCTCTGACGCACTCCGCCCTCCTGCTCTTCGCAAGTTCGGCAGGCTTGCCGCTCTTGATGAACGTCGCTTCCGCGCCGTCGGGGACTCATTGCCGCGCACCCACGGTCGATCGGTAAGCACGCCGGATGCCGGCGGCATCGAGAATCGAGCGCGGCACCTGACCCGCACCGGAGATCACGTGGTTGGCGATGTCGACGACGTTCACCGGATAGGGCGGATAGGGGCAGGCCGAGAAGAACGGGGTCGGGTAGCGCCAATAATTCTGCCGGTAGACGAGATCGCCATACGGACGGCAGCCGCCACGGTCGCTGCCGTAGGGGACGTGAACTCCGCACAGGAGCAGCGAGTCAGGAAGCGAGCAGGGGCCGAAATCGGTGACGCCAGGCGGGTCGTCGAGGGAGGCGTTGCGCTCGAGCCTCACATAGCGGCTACCGTAATGCGATTGTCCACGAGCTCGTTGCCCGCGCTCGTCGTGGGCTTCCTGTAGCTCCCCCACTGGCCGGGCACGGCAGCCGGCAGCCCGAGAAAGCCAGTCGGGTCGAGCAGACCCCAGCCCCAACCGATCGCGATCCCCGACCACGGCACGTTCCGGATGTCGTTGTGCTCGACGCGCGAACGGGTGGTGAAGCCCACGTAGACGCCGGCGGCGTCCTGGTACTCGCGCCCGATGTTCGTGATCAAGTTGTTCGAGATGGTGTTGTCCAGCGTCACTTGTCCGCGATGCGCGGGGTGATGGTCGACCGGGCTGACACCGCCGAGCTCCGTCGCGGCCGAGGAGATGTCGTCGAACCGGTTGCCGACAACCGCGTCGTGCTGGCTTCCCGTGTCGAAGTCGAGCCCGACGCCACCGAGGTGAAGGAAGTCGTCGTGTGTGAACATCACGTGGCGTGCGTATCGCAGCCTGACGTTGCCGGGCGTGCGGGTCGTGTCGGGGTCGTGCCCGATCAGATTGGTTCGATGGCCGCGTCCGTCGAGATGAAAGCCACTCTGATCGTCGGCATAGCCGTTCGGGCTGCTGGGATCGAGCCATGTCCCGTAGGCGAACGTCAGCCCCTGAAAGCGGATGTGCTTGACCGGCCGGTGGACGGTTCCGCGCACCTCGATCAGTGCCTGGAGGATGGGAAGCTCGATGTCCGCGCGAGCGAGCCGCTGTCCGTGCCGCGGAATGTAGTAGAGCCGGCCGGCGCGACTGTCGAGGTACCACTCGCCCGGACGATCGAGCAGCTCGTACGCGTTCTCGAGCCAGGTCAACGTCTGGAACGACCACAGGTACGGGAACACGTTGACGTTCGTCCAGCAGGGTTGCCGCATGACGATGTCGCGACCGCGGATCGACCTTACCGGGCAGCGCATCATCTTCCATTGCGTCCGCGTCACCGCCTCGATGCTGCTCAGATTGCGCCAGCTGGCCATCGAGTCACTGGGTGCCCTGAACCCGCTGGGCGTTCGAGTGAATCCCGGTGGGTAGATCCCACTGCGTGCTCGCAACGCGCGCGATCCATCGACGTAGAGCTGTCGAGTCTGCAGACCCCGTACCACGCGCGCCTCGTAGATGCCGCGCGTGGCGTCGTGCAGCGTCCAGCCTTGCACGCGGACCGCGCCGCTGATGACCGGGTGCGCACCGGGCGCGGCCCTCCAGACCACAGCTGCGCCCGCCCGGCCCGAATCGCGCCAGTCGAGCACCAGCGGACGGGTCAAGCGGTAGGTCCCGGCGAGCAGGTACACGGAGATCTTGGCGCGGCCGTCGCTGCGCCGCGCCGCGCGGACGGCATCGCGCGCTTTGGCGAGCGTCCGGAACGGGTGGCTCTGGCTCCCAGCCGCTCTGTCGCTACCCCGCGCGGAGACCCAGAACTCAATCCGGTTCGAGCCGGCCGCTCGGGCCACCGCCGGGCTCGTAGCCGAGATCGAGCACAGGCAAGCCGCCATGGCGAGCACCCACGCGAACCCGCCTGAAGCCTGGCTGAAGCGCTTGCTCATGGCGACAGTGCGGGAACGGTATCGCGGTCTCCAGCGGCTCCGGTCAGCGGCGCTGCAGGTGGCTCTCGGACGCTCCGAGGCTCTCGGGCCATCACAAATGCCGTGGTGACGGCCCTACCTCTACGTTGGACGAAGACAGGGCTCGACCAGATTGGATCCCGCCAGACGACTGCTTCCCTAGCGGATTCCAGCAGCGCGTGATGGTCGCCACCTAGCCCACCTCGTGAGGAGGAGCAGCGTCCTTCACGGCTCCGAGTCCTCCTTCTGATTTTCGATCGAAGCGCCAGGCTTAGGGGGTAGAGCGTTGGCGGGCTTCGGCGAAAGTCACGAGGCGGTGGGCGTCTTCGTCGTACAGCTTGAGACGGACGGCGCGGAGACCGTCCCATAGCGAGAGTGTGGGCGCGCGGTGCAGGAAGGAGTTGTCGTTGTGGGCGCGCTGAAGGTTGTAGTTGGGGATCCGGGCGTTGAGGTGGTGGACGTGGTGCAGGCCAATGTTGCCGGTGAAGAAGCGCAGCAGCCAGGGCAGCTTGAGGTGCGAGCTGCCGCGCAGGGCGGCGTCGACATAGGTCCACTCCTTCGCGCGCTCCCAGTAGGCGTCCTCAAACTGGTGCTGGACGTAGAACAGCCAGATGCCCGCACCGCCGGCCATGAGCACCATCGGCGTCTGCACGAGCAGGAAGGCGCGCCATCCCACCAGCCAACACAGTCCCCCGACGAGCACGGCCAGCACGATGTCGGTGAGCAGATGGCTGCGGCGAAGCCGCGGACGGGCGGTTCTGCGCACCAGGCGCGGCTCCAAAACAAGCGCCCAGAGCGGCCCGACGAGTCCAAACATCAGCAGCGGGTTTCGAAACAGGCGGTAGGCGAGCCGGCTCCACCAGGGCCGCGCGATGTACTCGGCGACCGTCCAGGTCTCAACGTCACCGACGCCGCGCCGGTCAAGATCGCCGGAGCTCGCGTGGTGCCCGGCGTGCTCATGGCGCCAGCTGTGATACGGCGAATAGACGAGTAGACCGAGTATCACCCCAAGCCGACGGTTCGCGCGCCTGGACGGGAGGAACGAGCCGTGAGCGCAATCATGAAACACGATGTAGGTCCGCAGCAAGAACCCGGACGCGAGAATCCCTACGGCGAGCACCGCCAGATACGAGACGTCCAGCAGCAGAAACATCGCCACCGACAGCGCGAGGTAGGGCAGCACCGATGTCGCGATATCGAGCAGACCGCGGCGCAGGTCAGGGCGGGCGTAGGGCGCGAGCGCGTCCCTCCAGGACGGCGGGAGTCCAGGCTCGGCGTCGACCGCCATCAGGAGCCCTCAGAGCCGGGCTGTGTCGCGTGGTCAAAGCTCGATGCTTCGAAAGGCGCGTGGACCATATCCACCTCTTGGCTCCCGAGCACCCTCGGCAGTCGCCGCTGGCCTCGAACCGCGTTTGACGGCACAAAAGGGCGGGGCCGAATCCCCTTGCCGAGCCAGGTAGGCTCGTTGGTGCGACGGCCGCGCCCTTGCGACTGTACCCGGGCTTCGCCACACGCACACAGCCTTTTTGGCCAAGGGTCGCCCGGGCTGTGCTTGCTGCGCTCGCTGGGACGTCAAGCCGAGCGTGAGCACCGAGTTCGCGAACTAGAACAGCGAGAGCTGCGCTTCTCCTTCCGCACAAAGCAGGTGCTGCTCTCGCGCGCGGCCTCAAGGGGTCAACGCACCATCCCGGATAGGTGAAGGTGCTCATGTGCAGGGAGGTGGTGGCTGTCGAGGCGGTTGGGCTATGCGTGGTCTGGCGGGCTCGCCAGTGCCGTCTCGAGCTCTGAGCGCGAGCGGATGTCTAGTTTGCGGTAGGCGTTGGAGAGGTGGGTCTCGATGGTCTTGATTGTGAGGAATAGCGCTTGGGCGATGTCGCGGTTGGTCGTGCCCTCTGCGGCCATCTCGGCGATCCGCCGCTCCGACGGCGTCAATGACTCAACGCCTCCCGCAGGGAGGGGGCGTAGCTTCTCGCCGGTTGCCCCGAGCTCCTCGTGGGCGCGGCGGGCGATCGCCAGCGCCCCTGTCGCGCGCGCCAGCGCGAGCGCCTCGCGCAGCGGTTCGCGCGCCTCGGCTCGGCGGTTGGCGCGGCGCAGCGCGGCGCCGTAGTCGGCGAGGGCGCGCATGTACTCGAGCTTGGCCGGCGAGCGCTCGGCCGTCCGGACGGCGGCGCGTAGCAGCTCGATGCCGGGTTTGCCTCCTTCGATCAGTCCCTGTGCGCGCAGCAGTGCCGCGATCGGCGGGGCGGCGCCCCATGTGCGAGCGGCGTCGAGCGCGGGCTCGAAGATACGACGTGCTTGGTCGTTGTCGCCGAGCGCCGCGAGCCCGAGCACGGCGTATGCCGCCCACGGGTAATAGGTATTTACCATCTCGAGGCGCTCGAGATCGCGGGCCCCCTTGAGTAGGTCGTCGACGGCCTCGCGGGGTCTTCCTTGTGCGAGGCACAGGTGCGCGCGAGCGAACAGCAGGGGCGTGAACCAGTAGGTCTCGGGAATCGGGCCGGTCATCCCGACGGCGGCGAGTTCGGCCTCCGCCGCGTCTAGCTCGTCGCGTTCAATCAGCGTCTCAACGAGCAGCGCGAGCTGGGTTGGAATCGCAAGCAGCCACCCGCCCTGACGGCTTGCCTCGACCGCTGCGCGAATGTCGGCCGCAGCGCGGGCCACCTCGCCGCGCGCAAGCGCGAGATCCGCCCGCAGGTAAGCCGCGAGCCCCAACGCGGTGGTCGAGCCCCGGGAGCGCGAGCCGGCCACGATCTGCTCGATCGCGCGCTCCGCTTGGCCCACGCGCTCGGTCCGTATGAGCACGAGGATCGCCTGTCGCGACGCCGGTGTTTCGAACTGCAAGAGCCTGCCGTCGACCAGCGCGCGCTCCGCGAGTTGCCCGGCCGCCGCGGCCGACTCGCCGGGGGTGAAGCTGACCCACCAGGCGCGCAGCGCAAGCCAGTTCAGCTCGCTTTCGGTTCCCGGCTCGACGCGCTCGGTGTAGGGCGCCAGCCGGGCGCGCCCCTGCGCGAGGGGCATTTGTGTTAGGCCCATCAACAGCGACTCCAGGCTCAGCGCTAGGTCCATGTCGTTCGCTTCCAGCGCGGCCGCGATGGCGCGCTTTAACAGTGCGGCGCCCTGATCGCTCAGCCCGAGGCCCCAGAGGACGGTCGCAAGCGCTCGGGCCGACTCCATCAGCACCGGGGGGTCAGCCGTGAGCTCATCCACCAGCACATCCAGCCCCAGGCCCACGCCCTCAAACGCATGGGCATCGCCCGCGCGGAACATGGCGATGAGCAACTGCTTGAGGACCACCAAACGCAGCGCGTCGGGCGGCTGTTCACCCAGCGCGCGTTGCAGGTAGCGCATCGCGGTCTCGGGCGCGGCCCGATCGAGCGCGCGCTGCGCCGCCGCCGCCAGAGTCTTTACGACCGCCTCGTCGGCGTTGGCATCGGTGGCGAGCAGGTGAATTGCGATCCGCTCGGGCTCCGCGCCCTGGCCTCTGAGCAGGTCTGCCGCCTGCTTGTAGGTCGCGGCCTTCTCCGCTCCGGGCATGTCGGCGTAGACGCTGTTGCGGACGAGCGGGTGGATGAACCGCGGTGGCCGTACGGATTCCACGATGCCGGCCGCCGCGAGCGCATCCGTCGCCTTGGCCCCGGTGCCGCTCTCGATTCCCGCTAGCGCGGCCGCCTCCCGCAGATCGGCGTCGTCGCCCAGCACCGCCACGGCGCGGGCGAGCCGGCGCGCTTCCTCGGGTAGGCGCGCGAGCCGTACGAGCACGGCGCGCTGGATCGCGTCAGGCGCCAGCCCGCGCACGTGCGCCGCGTCGGCCGTGGTGCCGGTGCTGCCCTCGGCTGCCAGTCCGACGAGCAGCTCGCGCAACATGAATGGGTTGCCGCCGGTCGCGTAGTGGCAGGCGTTGCAGAACGCGTCGTGCGCGGCGGGCGCGAGCTCCGCCCGCACGAGGTCGGCGACCGCCGCCTCGCTCAGCGGCCGGGGTCGCAGCGCGCGCACACCGGGGTCGGCGCCGAGCTGGGCCAGCAGCTCGGACTCCGCGCCGGGCTCCGCCGGCCGCGCGGCAACCGCAAGCAGGACCGGCAGGTCCTCGAGCCGCGGCAAGAGGAACTGGAGGTAGCGCAGCGACGGCTTGTCAGCCCAATGCAGATCGTCGATCGCGAGCAGCGCCGGCTGGCGCTCGGCGACGTTCGAGGTCAGCCAGTACAGCGCGTTGAGGATCGCGAACGACGGGTCGAGCAGGGCATCGAAGTCCCCGGACGTGTCCTCGGCCTCGACGCCCACGACCGCTCCCGCCGAGCGCGCCGCACCGTCGAGCAGCTCGACCCGCTCCGCCGCGTTGGCGCCGTGGAGAAGCGGTTCGAAGAGCTGGCGCACGGCCCCGAACGGAAACTCGCGCTCCAGCTCGGTCCCCCGCGCGGACAGCACCTGCATGCCCGCTCGACCCGCGGTCTCGCGCGCAGCGCGCAGGAGGCGCGTCTTGCCGACCCCCGCCACGCCCTCGACCACGACAAGGCGCCCGACGCCGCCGCGCGCGTCCTCCAGCCCGGCCTGCAGCGCCTCGAGCTCAGCCTCGCGCTCCAACAGCTCCGGTTCGCTGCGCGTTGGCATGCCCCAAGCCTCCCATGCACGGGATCGGTTCAGGGTCAAGTTAAGGGTGGGCCCCCGTGGCGACCGGGCCGGCGCGGGCTGAGAATCGACGCATGGACCTGGATGGCATCGGAAATGAGCCGGCCGCAGGCGAAGAGGCTGGTGGGCCGCCCACCAAGGCGAGCCGCCCGCCCACATCGCTGCGGCTCGCCCTCGAGCTGCACGACAGCAAAGCGGGTATCGCCGGACGGCTCTACGACGAGCACGGCGCCGAGCACGCATTCGCCGGCTGGCTGCGCCTACTGACGCTGCTCGAAGCCGCGCGCACCCGGGCAAGCGGGGAAACCAACAGACCGGGCCGCTCAGCGGTCCACTAGTCAAGGAGAGACGACATGGCTACGTTCGGATTTGCGGTCGCTGGCGGAAGCTGGTTGGTCCTCGGCTTCACGGTGTTGTCGGTGTTCGCGGTCAGCTGGAGCTGGTGGACGCGCACCGGCAGCGCGATCAACCAGCGCGAGTACCACGACCTCTACGGAGGGCAGCCGGGAGCGCTAACGCCGAGCCGCGTCGGCAAGGACATCGCGATCGACGTGCGCAACTGGACGAGGGGGACCCGATGAGACAGCCCGTAGGAGCGGAACGAAACCCCGAACCCTGCTTCGCCAAATTCCCGATAGGAGGCTCCATGCTCAAGCCCATCGCATCGATCGTCGCGCTGCTCGCGCTGGCCGTCTTCGGCGTCCCGCTCGCCCAGGCCAAGACCAGACACAAGTCGAGCGCGCACAAAGTAACCGCGCTAGTCCAAGAGGCAGAGATCTCACAGACCGGTAGCGTGCCGGCAGCTGGCAGCACAGTCACTAACGCCGGGACGAACAAATCGAACGTGGGCGGCAACGGGGCGAACGTGGACCACCTGACGGTCACCGGCCCGGTCGCAGGCGGAAAGATCGGCTTCACCGGCAAAGGCACGGCCTTCTTCGCCCACGGGAGCGTGAGCGGCAAGATCCAAGGCACCGCCACCCCACAGCCCGACGGCACCATCAACTACGCCGGCACGACCACGATCACCGCTGGCACCGACCGCTACAAAGGCGCAAAGGGCAAGATCACCTTCACCGGCACCAGCCCCGGCCTGGGCAAGGTCACCACGATCCACCAGACGGGCACGATCACCTACTGACCTTCGCCGCGGAATCAGCCCGGTAACCCCGGGCGCTTCCGCGCGCGCCGAACACGCCCGGCAGGGCTGTTTAGTGGAGACGGCGGGAATCGAACCCGCGTCCGCGATCGCGCAAGAGGTGGCTTCTACGAGCGTAGCCGGCGCTCTGATCTCGCCCCGAGGTCGCCTCGCCGGCCGGGTTGCTCGGGGCCAGCCTCCTGAAGGTGTCCCCGGGTCGGCGGAGGCGGGCCTTCCCGGGTGAGCCCGCTATCTGATCCCGGAGATCCCCGCCGCGGGCGGGCGGAGGCCGAGACCTCTCACTTAGCTTCTAACTAAGCGACGAGGGCGTACTCGTGAGAGTCCGCACTTATTGGTTCCCGGGTGTTTAACGAGGCCTCCCGGGACCTCGACTCGCAACCACCCCCGCGAACCGACCGCGTCGAAGCCTGTCGTCCCCGGGGATGTTTGTTGTCTCTACATTCTAGGAGCCGGCGAGCGGCGTCAGCAACCGCTAGGCGCCGAAGCTGTGGCTTCCGCATCCGGCGAGCGTCACGGTCAGAGGCCCATCGGTGGCGACGTTGAGCTGGGCGTTGCAGCTGACGCGGGCGCGCGTGGGATCGATGCTTATGTTCGAGACGTTGGTGGCGGTGATGTCCAGCGCGTCGCGCACCGACGCGCTGGGGGCGGGGCCCCAGTCCTGCGAGCGCGAGACGTAGGGCATCGGCCCGTGGTAGCCGCCAAGCAGCGCCCCTCCCCCGGTCTGCACCCCCAGGACCGGCGCGTCGCCGACGCCGAAACCCTCAGAGCGCACGTCGGCGGTGCCCACCGGGGACGCACCGGCGTCGCGCAGCGTCACCCCCGACACCCAGTAGCCATGGTCGGCCACCGCGCTCGCGGCGCTCGAATCCTCCTTGGGCTGCACCACGTAGGTCACGTGCGGCGGGTCGCGGTCGACCCTGGCGGTCCCGAGGAAGTCAGCCGCTGGCCCGTACTCGTCATTGGTGGCCAGCGTGAGATGGTCGGCGGCGGGGAATAGCCACTCGGCGAAGCGCAGGCCGGCGGCGGCGAGATGCTTCTCGGCCGCCTCGCTCTCGTTGATGGGAACGAGCTCGTCGCCCGCCACGTTCCAAGCCATGATTGGCGTGTTGCGCAGCGCCGGCACCTGAGGGTCGGCGACACCGGGGATCCCCACGGTGGAGAACCCGCGCGAGAACAGGTCCGGGTAACGCGCCAGCAGTCGATAGGTGCCAAAGCCGCCCATCGAGTAGCCGCTCACGGCGGACCAGTTGGGATCGAGCTTGTAGCGCCGAGCGACGTCGGCCCAGGCCTCGAAGGTGTCCGCCTCGGCGAAGCCGGCGTAGAAACCGTCCGGACCGCGCCCGCTCGGGGTGAGCACCAGCGATCCCGGACCGCGGTTTCCCAGCTCCGACTGGTTGCGCGAGGCTGAGTACTGATTCTGGTTGGCCGACAGCGAGTGCAGCAGGAGCGTCAGGCCCCAGCCGTGCGTGGGCACGGGCCGGTCGGGGGGCACGTAGAGCGCGTAGGGCTGCAGCTGGCCCACCAGCCGCCCGATGCACCCGGCGCCGGCGCTGAAGTTGGAGCCCAGATCGAAGCACACCTTAGACGGGTCAAAGCCCTGCCCGAAAGAGTAGTGGCTGGGCAGGATCCGGTTGATCGGACCGGTCTTGGGCACGGCGGTGTTGTCCGCGACCTTCGCGGCGAGCTTCGCGAAGTCGACGTCGGCGGAGAACGGGCTGACGTCGCCCAGACGCAGCGCGTCGGCCTGGTTTCGCTCGCGCCACCAGCGCGCCTGCACCGCGGCACCGACGGCGGAGTCGCCCAACGTGAAGGTGGAGGGCAACGAAAGGTCCGGATAGGGCTCGTTCAGCCGCGGCCCGACGTTGACGATCGCGGCGCCGGTTGGACCGGCTCCACCTGGCGTGGTGGCGGTGGCCGAGCCGGCGGCCGGGACCAGGTAGTGACCGGTCTGCGGGTCCCATAGCCCCACCCCGATCGTCATGCGCACGGTGCCCCGGCCGGGGTCCCACGCCGCGTGTGGCACGCGGACGTCAAACTGGCGCCGGGTAAGGTCCACCGCGACCGTCGGCGCGGGCGCGGCGGCAGCGCCGGTGGCCGGGTCGGTGAGCTCGGCGCTGGTGCCGTGGACGGTCAGGAAGCGGCTCGCCGGCGAGGACACCCCCGCCTGGTGGGGCCAGGTCAGGTTGGCGCCCGGGGTGCCCCCGAGCGCGATCGTAAAGGCGACCCGCGCGGGGTCGTCGAGCGTGTTGAGGGTGACGCGAAAGGCGGTCGCGTCGGCCAGCGGCTTGACCCTGAACTCGACCAGGTCGCCCGCGTTGTGGTGGTAGACCGGGTCGGTGGGGTAGGTGTAGGTACCGGCGGTGGGCGAGAAGAGGAAGGCGTTGGGTCCGATCGGCGCGTTGAGATCGGGGACGCCCGCGGCGCCGTGGTCGTCGTAGAGGAAGTCCTGATAGAGGAACTCGCCCTCGCGGTACGCGGTGGCGCCGGAGACCAGGATCGGCGGCGCCTTCCACGGTGCGGAGTTCTCGAGCTGAGGGGCGGCGGCGGGCCCCAGGTACAGCGCGTCGGGGCCGGGCCGGGGCCCGGAAGCCACGCTGGGCAGCGATCCGGCCTGCGCCTGCGCCCCCACACCGAGGACGAGCAAAAACAGCGCCAGACCGGCGCCGCGCCTCAAGACGATCCCCAGCCTCATGTCTTCTCCCTACCACCGAGAGTCCCACGCTCTCGGTCGGCGGCCCGAAACCTACGCGATGCCTTTGAGGCAGTCAAGTGCGGTTGTCTCATCGGAGTTCGCCACGGGCGCCGACGTCGCCCAGCGGACAGGACGGGCCAGGTCGCTCAAGGCCACGACACCCCGCCGCCGATATCTCTGAAGCGCCCTCCCCGGGCCCTTCGGCGATCCAAAAGTGGTGATGGAACACCCGTCCAGGGCCAGCGGGGGCCCCGCGACCGCTGACTAGGTTCCTGTGTTCCTGCATCGCCTGATGAATGACCGCCGTCCCCCGCGCCCGGCCGCGCGCGGGCCCCTGGCCAGCGCCCTCGCCGGACATCGCCGATCGCCTCGAACGACCGCCGGCGCACTCATCGTCTTCCTGGCGGCGCTGGCCGCCATCGCACCGCCCGCTGCCCTGGCCAGCGGTGCCGCGCACCGCGCCGCCCGCCGCGGCGCCGTCGCCTCACACCTGATCGCCGCGGCGCGGCGCGAGCTCGCCCGGCACGTACGCGAGATCGTGGTTGGCTCCGAAGACGCCCCCGACATCGCGCGCTACCGGGCGGCGACCGCCGGAGCGGTGGCCGGGGCTCCGTGGTCCGGGGCCTTCGTCTCCTACGTCGCCCGCCAGGCGGGGGCGCCAGTGGGCCCGAAGGGCACCGGCCTGACCCTGGCCTCGGACATCCGGGGCTGGGCCCAGGCGACGCACCGCTGGCGCCACACCCCCGCGCCCGGTGAGATCCTGGTGCAGGACCACCACGTGGCGATCGTCGAGGCCGTATTTCGCCACCGGCAGTTGACGACGATCGAGGGCGGGGTCGGCGGCGCCGTGCGCAGGCGCCTGCGCTCGTTCTCTGACGCCCAGGGCTATGTCGCCCTGGCCCCATCGCCCCGGTTCCGTGCCCGCCGGCTGCGCGCCGTCCCGGCCGACGTGCGTCGGGAGCCGCTGACCGCGCGCATCAGCGCCTATCCCGGGCTCTCGGTGCCCGCCAACAAGCCGCTGACGCTCACCAGCGAGGACTCGTCCGGGCGCGGCGCGCGGCTCACCTGGGATTTCGGCGACGGTGCGGCCCCGGCACACGGCCAGACAGTCACCCACGTCTTCGTCGCCAACGGCTCCTACACAGTGTCGCTGATCCTGAGCGACGGGCGCCGGCGCAGCCGCATGACCCGGGTGGTGAACGTGCGGACGGGTGGACCCAGGGCGGTGCTGAAGCTGTCGCCCGACCACGCCAAGGTGGGTCAGCCGGTGCGCGCCTACGCCACCTCCTCGACCGACTTCGACGCCACGATCGCCTCGTTCTCCTGGGACTCGGGCGACGGGGGCTTCACCACCGGCGGCGCGTTGCCGGTGTTCACCTACTCCGCCCCGGGCGTCTACACCGTCCGCCTGCGCGTCACCGACGACGCCGGTCGGATCGACGAGGCCGACGCCCAGGCGGTGATCGGCGGCCCCAGCCCTCCCACCGCAACCGTGTCCTGCGACCACAGCAGCCTGGGGGTGGGCCAGCGGGTCCAGTGCACGGTCACCGCCAGCCCCGGTGACGGCGCGATCAACAGCTATCAGTGGGACGACGGCCAGGGCGCCGGCTTTCAGGCCGGAACGACCTCGTTCGCGACGACCTTCCGTTCCGGGGGCAGCCACACCATCCGCATACGCGTGGCCGACGACGCCGGGCAGAGCGCCCTCGCCTCCGCCCCGATGACCGTGGTCGACCAGCCGCCCACCGCCCGGATCCGCACCGGCGGGAGCTCTCTGCTGACGGCGACCAACCTGGGCTTCGACGGCAGCTCCTCCAGCGATTCCGACGGCAAGATCGTGGCCTACGCCTGGAACTTCGGGGACGGCGGCACCGCCAACACCGCCGCCCCGCAGCACGCCTACGCCCGCGCCGGCACCTACACGGTGACGCTGACCGTGACCGACGATGCCGGCCTTACCGCCAGCACCCACCAGACGGTGACCATCGCCGACCGTCCTCCGCTGGCGGCGTTCTCGGTCGGCGGCTCGGCCCGGGTGGGGGCCACCGTGACCGTCGATGGCAGCTCCTCCAGCGACCCCGACGGGGTGGTCGTCGCCTACTCCTGGAGCTTCGGAGACGGGGCCAGCGCCACCGGACCGACCGCCGGCCACCGCTACGCGGCCGCCGGCTCCTACCGGGTCCGGCTGACCGTGACCGACGACTCGGGAAAGACGGCCAGCACCAGCCACACCGTCTCCGTGAGCCCGTGAGCGCAGTCCGCAGAGCACACGCGGGCCGGGCAGGCGAGGCGGCCTTGGCGGCTCCCCTCGGCGCCAGCGCCGCCGCGCGCCGCCCCAAGCGCCGACGGCGCCGCCCCAAGCGCCGGCGCCGCCGGGCCGCGGGCCGGGGGCTTCCGGCTCGGCCGAGCCAGCGCCTCCTCGACGCCCACCGGCTGTTGTGGCGGGCCGGCTTCGGGCCCCGGCCCGGCGAGGCCGAGGCGCTCGCCGGGCTCTCGCGCCAGGCCGCGGTGTACAGCCTCACCCGTCCCACGGGGGAGGCAAACCTGGTCGGGCCGCCGCCCCACACCCAGAGCGGCGCGGCCCTGGCTCCCACCGATCTCGAGGGCCACGACCACCTGTGGTGGCTGGATCGCATGGTGCGCTCCGACCAACCCCTGGTCGAGCGCATGACCCTCAACTACCACGACTGGTTTGCCACCTCCGACGACAAGGTCGACAGCCAGAAGCTGATGCTCGACCAGAACAGCCTGCTGCGTAGCCACGCGCTGGGCTCCTTCGCCGAGCTGTTTCACGCGGTCACCGTGGACCCCGCGATGCTGATGTGGCTGGACGGTCGGCGCAACCACGTACGGCGCATCAACGAGAACTACGGCCGGGAGATGATGGAGCTGTTCTCCTTGGGCGCCGATCGCGGCGCCTACAGCGAAACCGACGTGCGCGAGCAGGCGCGATCGCTGAGCGGTTTCGCCAGCGACTCCTCCGACAAGGGCGCGGGCGGCTTTCGCTACGTCGACTCCCTGCACGACGCGGGACGCAAGACGGTCTTCGGTCAGGCCGGACGCTTTACCTGGGAGGACTCGGTGCGCCTGTGCCTCGAGCACCCGCTGCACGCCTCCTTTTACGTGACCAAGCTGTGGGGCTACTTCAACCCGGTGGCGCCCGACGCCGGCGCCGTCGACTCGCTCTCGCGCCTGTACGTCCAGACCGGCTACTCGACCCGCGCGGTGCTCGAGCAGATCCTGCTGCACCCGTCGTTCTACGCCGGCCCGGCGATGACCAAGCCGCCGGTGGTGCACGCCGCCGGCATGCTGCGGGCGCTGGGCTCGGGCGTGCGCTCGGACCACTGGGTGGACCTGGCCGAGGCCACCAACCAACGGCTGTTCCACCCGCCCGACGTCTCGGGGTGGAGGCAGGACCGCTGGCTTGACACCTCGACCTTCAAGGGACGCTGGGACGCGGCGGCACTGGCCTTGGGGCCCTACCTGTCCAACGGTCACGATACGCGCGCGCGGGTGCGCGAGAGCCCGGCCCAGGCGACGGGCGCGGCGCTTCGGGCGCTCGGGAATCCGCCCCTCTCCGCGGGCACACTCGACTACCTGGTGCGCTTCGCCGCCCGCGTCACCGGCAAGCCCCACCGCCGCGGCGTGCCGGCCCGCCTGCGCTCCATGCGCCATAACGCCCTGCGCCAGCTGATCCTGACCGCCCCCGACTACCACACCTGCTGATGGGCGACTCCTGCTGTAGCTCCTACACCCGCTCGCGCCTGCTGCACGCCGCCGCGGCGCGCGCCGGCGACGGGTTGCCGGCGATCGAGCGCGGGATGCCGGTGCCCGCGGGCACCGGGCTCAGCCGGCGCTCGCTGCTGCTGCGCGGCGGCGCCCTGACCCTGTCGGTCTACGGCGCCTCGCACCTGCGCCTGGGCGCCCTGTCCGAGGGCGTGGCCGAGGCCGCGGCGCTGCCCGGCGACGGTCGCGTACTGGTGTCGATCTTCGCCCCCGGGGGGTGGGACAGCCTCACGCTGCTCGCCCCGGTGGGCGATCCCGCCTACCCGACCCTGCGGCCCTCGCTGGGGCTACCGGGGGACCAGGGCACGCCGCTGCCGGAGGACTCCCGGCTTCACTTCCACCCGGCCGCCGGCGCCCTGGCCGCGCTTCACGGCGAGGGCAAGGTCAGCGTATTCCCCGCCGTCGGCTACGACCACCCCGATCAGTCGCACTTCACCTCGCGCCACTACTGGGAGGTAGGCGCCACCGACGCCTCGCTTCGCGTCGGATGGCTGGGCCGCTACCTCGACGCGGCCGGTACACCCGCCAACCCCCTCCAGGGCCTGTCGCTAAACGACTCGCTCGCCCCCGCCCTGGCCCCCCGCCGGGTGCCGGTGGCCACGCTGGAGTCGCCCGCCGCCTACACGTTCGACACCCCGGGGGTCGAATCTCCGGTGGCCACCCCGATGCTCGACGCGATCGGCGGCCTGGGCGCGGTGGCCACCCCGGTCAACGAGCCCTTCCTGGGCAGCGCCCGCGGCGTCTCGGCCGCCGCCGGGCATCTGCGCGGCCAACTGCGGGGCCTGGTCTCCAAGGACGGAGAGCCCGATTACCGCTCGCCGGTGCCCTATCCCAAGGGCGACCTGGCCGAGCGGCTGGCCGCGGTGGCGGCGATGATCGCCGCCGGGCTGCCGCTGCGGGTGGTGGCCGTCGAAGCCCACGACGGCGACTTCGATACCCACGCCGACCAGGCCGCGCACTTTGCTCCCCGTATCCAGGCGGTGGGCGACGCCGTGCTGGCCTTTCAGCGCGACCTCGAGGCCCGCGGACTGGCCGACCGCGTGCTCACGCAGCTGTGGAGCGAGTTCGGTCGCCGCCCCAAGGAGAACGGGTCGGGCACCGACCACGGGGCCGCCGGCGCCGGATTCGTCATCGGCACCCGCACCACTGGAGGCCTGGTGGGCGAGTTCCCCGGCCTGGGCAGGCTCGACGATCGCGACAACCTGCGCATGACGTCGGACTTCCGGGGCATGTACTGCGCCCTGCTCGAGCAGTGGCTGGGTCAGGACGCGGCCGCGGTCATCCCCGGCGCCGGGTCCTTCGCCCGGCCCAAGCTGGTGCGCTGAGAGCTCGTGCGCTGAGACTCGAGCCGCTTAGGAGCGGCGGCCGCGGCGCCCGGTGCCGCGGCGCCCGACCTTGTGGTGCTTTCGCTTGGCGCCGACGCGACGCGCGCTCAGCGTGATCTTGCGCGGACAGCCGCGGTAGAGGCGCCGCTCGGTGATCAGCCGCCCGCGGTTGGTGCGCGCCACCACCTCGATCGTCTGGTCGGCCTGGATCAGCTTCGGCACCACCACCCGTGAGACCCGCCTGCCGCGGGCCGAGCGCACCAGCGCGCCGTCGACGAAGACCTTGACGTGCACCAGGGTCTGTCCGCGCGGTTGGTGGAGGCGAAGCGCAAAGCGACGCGGCTTGACGCAACGGCGGTTGGAGGGAAGGCCCAGGGGATTGATCCGGGAAACCTTGGCCGGCGCCCCGGCGGCGGCGCTGTAAGGCGGGGCCTTGGTGTTGCTGTCACCGCTGGTGTCGGAGTTGGCGGTGTGGCTCGCTTGTCCGTTGGCGGAATCCGGCCCGCCGCCGGTGCCGCCGCTGTTGCCGCCCGACGGGCCGTTGTCGGCGCCCGGTGCCGTGCCGCTGTAGCTCATGACGGTCGCCTGGAGCGGCTTCTCGAACTCCCGTCCGTAGACCTCGCCGAGGTTGCCGGCGTTGGCGTTCGGGAGCATGACCATGCGCCACTCGGAGACGATCTCGTCGACCGGGACGGTCAGGCGCGCGTTGTCGGACTCGGCCTGAAACAGCAGGTGCAGGCCGTGAGTGCCGATGTCGCCCTGGAAGAAGTGGTCGTTGCCGGGACCGGGGATCCCGTTGGACGGCTTCCAGCACACGCGCGGCGTTCCGTCCGAGGCGGTGCGCGGCTCATCCCTGCTCCCGGGCCGCAGGCGAGGTCCGGGATCCGACCCCGTCCCGTCGTCGAAGCACGAGTCGTCGCGGTAGTAGGGGATCGCCATCGTGGACTGGGCCAGGCCGCCGGCGGTGAGATCCGTGGCCTTGTCCACCTGGATGCGGTCCACCATGGTGCCGTTGGGACCCGTGACCTCGTTCCACTGCAGGGAAGCATTGGTGGCGCCGAACGTCGGGTCCCCGAGGTTGATGCTCTGGTGGTAGGGATAGGGCGTCTTGCAGATCTGGGCCGTCTGGTAGAGCTGGCGGTAGAACTGGTTGGGATCGAAGCCGTTCAGCGGCGTGGCGGGGATCGGGACGCCCGCGACCTGGACATTGCCCACGGTGCCCAGGTTGTTGCCGTTGTAGTTGTCGTTGCACGGGTCGTCGAGGTTGCCGAAGGCGGTGTCGTTCTGACCGTCGACCGGCACGCCGTTGGGGACGTTTGAGTTGAAGTAGCGGTTGACACGCCCGGCGGCGAAGTCCCACTGGGCGTAGATCCCGTCCAGCGGCGGGATGACATGCACGCGCAGGAAGCTCTTGATGCGCATCTGGTCGCGGTAGAAGACCTCCCGGCGGATGACGTTGGTTCCCGAGTCGGCGCCCCAGGTCTCGCGGATCGTCCGCACCGGTCCGACCCTCTCGCCCAGCAGCGTGCTGGAACCGCCCCAGTGGGTGTCCTCCTCCTCGAAGCCGCAGCACGGGGTCTTGGACGAGGGATCCTGCTGGAAGGCCCGGGCCTTCCACCGGTCGACGATGTTGGGGCCGAACACGGCGGCGGCGGGAGAGATCGTCTGGCCGTCGTCGGCGGTGTTGATGTTGATCGCCGTCATCAGCCACCGCCCGTCGTAGCGGAAGCGGTAGCGCGGCGTGGTGACCGTGGCGTAGTCGCGAGGACGGCGCTTCTGGATCAGGGGCTTGCCGTCCGGTCCGTAGAGGACGTGCCCGGAGGCGTCGCACACGATGCCGGTGGCGGCGTTTCCGTAGCCCGAGTAGCTGGACTCCGAGTGCTCGAAGTAGTCGGCGTTGGGGTCGCGCTGGTAGGACACATAGCCGTTTGAGGCGTTGTAGGCGGGCCTGGGGCCGTGGGTGTCGGCCTTCATCACGTAGGCGTAATGGGGGCCGGCGCCGGGGTTGAGCGGGTCGTCGACGCGCACCTCGCGCACCCCGCTTATGCCGGCCGGCAACTTGGCGTCAGCCGGGGCCTGCGCACCGGCGTCCGAGGACATGAAGGCCAGCTCGTCGTTGGTGTCCAGGCCCCGCACCGGGTCCTTGGCCGCCGCGGAGTCGGGCACCGCCAGGCACGGGTTGGACGGATCCGACTTGGTGAAGCGGAAGCCCTCGCGCGGGAACTCGTAGGTGGTGTGCTGGTCCTCGCCCGAGTAGACCGAGAAGCCCGAGGCCGAGTTGTCCAGGTAGCGGGTGAACATCTTGTCCACCTGGAAGGGGATCTGCACGAAGCGCTTGCCGTCCCAGCGGTAGCCGAGCAGCCGGTCGGTGGGGACCCCCTCCGGGTAGCCGTAGTCCTCGGGGTTGATCTCGACGTCGGGCGGCGCGTAGTGGTTGTGCGCGCACTTGTCGTCGAAGGTCTGGCAGTCCTTCAGGTCGGTCAACGGCAGCTTGGCGTTGATATCCGAGGGCGCGGCCCAGTCGGGGAAGTTGGCCCCGGTGAGCACCACCGGCTCGACCGAGCGATCGGCGGCGACGGTGGGATCCACGACCGGCAGCGGCGACCCGTGGGCGCGACCCCCGGTCAGTAGCGCCAGCGCCAGACAGGCGCAGAGGGCCGTGATGGCGATCCCCAGCGCTGGGATCCGCGTCACGCGCGCCGGACGTCGCCCGTTAATTGCCCAACGAGCAGCCGTCATGTCTTTCTCTCCAAGCGCTCCCACACCCGGTCTCCCTGCTCCTTATCGGCCCCTGTGCCCGTGACTGTAAGGGTTTTTCACCGTCACCGCGCCAGAGCGTCCGCAGCCAAACATGCATTCAGGGCGCCGGCGGCCGCCGCTGGGTACGTAATCGGCCGCAGGCGAACCCGTATGAGCCGCGGAAGGATTGCCGGCGGCGCGAGCGTAGCTTCGCTGGCGATGCAGCCGGACGCCCTTGCCCGCCGGTGCCCGCGCCGCCGCTTGGCGGTGGCTGTGGTCTGCGCCGCGGTGCTCGGCACGGTGGCCTATCCGGCCGCGGGGGCGAGCGCGCTCCCCGCCGATCAGCCGTCGGCCACCCAGGTGGTCTCGGGAGTCGTGGGAACCTCGGTGGGTGTGAGCATCGAGGTCGACGGCACCGTCCACCCGAGCTCGACGACGCCGGTCGAGGTCTACCGCGGCCGCCGGGGCGACACCGTCGTGGTCACGGTCGTGCCCGCCTAGGTCCACCCGGCGGCCTCGACCCCCGACCCCCGCGCGGCGCCATCCCCGGCGTCGACAATCCTTTATGAAGGGCCAATGGGCGCTGCCACAATGGATCCATGGAGCCCAATCCTCCGCTCGAGCCAGGCCCGGCGTTGACGCCAGGACCCGGCCCGCCGCCCGCGCGGGCCGTCGGACCGGCGCCGGGGGAGGCCCCCGACCCGTTCGGGGCACCCTACGACGGGACCGATGCCTTCGGACGCCAGCGCACGCCACTGGGCAAGCGCCTGGCGGGCGCCCTGGCCGCGCTGGGGGCCCTGCTCGCCAAGTTCTGGGCCTCGGCCAAGGCCGTGCTGCTGCTGTTGCCCAAGCTCAAGCTGCTGACCACGTCGGGGACGATGCTGGTGTCGATCGCCGCCTACAGCCTGATCTGGGGCTGGCAGTTTGCGATCGGCCTCGTGCTGCTGCTCCTCGTGCACGAGATGGGGCACGTGATCCAGCTGCGCCGCGAGGGCATCAAGGCCAGCGCCCCGATGTTCATCCCCTTCCTGGGGGCGGTGATCTCGGCCAAGTCGCTGGGCGGCAACGCGCTGGCCGAGGCGCGGGTCGGCCTCGCCGGGCCGATCCTGGGCTCCGTGGGGGCTGCCCTTTTGATCCCCATCGGGGCGGCGACGGGGAACAACCTGTTCTACGCCCTGGCCTTCACCGGCTTCTTCTTGAACCTGTTCAACCTGCTCCCCGTGGTGCCGCTCGACGGGGGCCGGGCGATGGCGGCGATGGCCCCGTGGATGTGGCTGGTGGGCCTGGGCGCCTTGGTCGTCCTGATGATCGTGTTTCCCAACCCGATCATCCTGCTCATCGTCCTGTTCGCCGCCATGGAGACCTTCCGCCGCTACAAGGCGATCCGGGCCGCCCGGGGGGCTGGAGCCGGACTGGACCGATCGTCGTCGGAGCCCCCCCCGCCCGGCCACGCCCCGCGCGGCGAGTACAGCGCCGACTACTACAACGTGCGTCCGCGGGACCGGGCGCTGGTTGCCTTCGTCTACCTCGGTCTGATCGCGGCGCTGGTCGTGGGCATGCAGGGCACGCATATCGTGCGCCACGTGTCCTGAGCGGGGCGAGCTCGCGGACCCGCGGTAAGGGCCCTCGGGGCGGGAGGTCCGGGGACCGAGGCGCTACGCGCGCACCTGCCCGCGCAGACGCTCGACTCGCGCCGGGTCGAACCCCTCGACCTTGGTCAGCTCCTCCAGCGACTCGAACCGCCCGTACTCGTCGCGGAAGGCGATGATCCGCTGTGCCGCCGCCGGCCCGACCCCGGGCAGGGCCTGGAGCTGCTCCGCGGTCGCCGCGTTGAGGTCGAGCTCTGCCGCCACCGGTTGGGCGGGCGGCGCGGGTGGCGCGTGCCCGGGCGGGGCAGGGGGAGGCGGCGGGGGTGGCCCTCCGGGCGGGGGGGCGGGTGGGCCTCCGGGCGCGGGCGCGGGCGCCGGCGGGGGTGCGCTCGGCGGTGAGACCGCGGAGGGCGCGCCGGGCGGCGGGGGAATCTGGCCCTGCTGGGCGGCCCGGAGCGCCTCCTCCAGGCGCCGCTGGCGGCGCAGCAGGTAGCGCAGGAGCAGGGCGAGAAGGGCGAGCAGCAGGATGATGGCCAGCACCACTATGTGGTCCTTGATCCACCGCCACAGGTCGTCCCAGAAGCTGGGCTTCTTGGTGGTGTTGAAGTCGGTGCTCACCTGCTGCTGGGAGCCGACGGTGTCCTGGTAGGTCCCGATCAGCCGGTAGGAGCCCTTCGGCAGCTTGATCAACGAGTAGTCGAAGTTACGGTGGGCACCCGGGGCCAGCGGCTTGTCCTTCTCGGTCACGCTCTGGATCGGATTGACCTCGCGCGTGCCGGCGTGGGTGCGGTACAGGTCCAGGCGCAATGTCGTATCGGCCGGCGCGGTGCCGATCGAGTTGAACGTCCCGGTGGCGTGGGCCGGATTGTCGATGTAGCCGTGGCCCCCGAAGCCGTTTAGCACCAGGTGCGATGTGGGCAGCTCGTTCGGGCCGACCAGCGTGAAAGGCCTCCGGATGCGCCGGTTGTGCGAGCTGCCGAAGTCCATCCGGGCGGCCATCGTGTAGTTGCCCGCCGGCAGCACGGGCTTGCTCATGAGGATCGGGAAGTCCCGCTGATAGCCGGGGAGCACGACGTCCCCGCGCCAGCGCGTCTTGAACCTCACGTGCCCCGCCGCGTCGCGGATCACGAAGGCGGTGTTGCGCGGGAGGTCGACGATCGTGCCGGTGTTCTTCACGCGAGGCAGGAAGCGCAGCACGCGGGGGGCCGCCTGCTGCGCGCGAAGGTCGGTGAACGTGCCGCTCGAGGGATGGTGGCCGGGGAGGATCAGGAAGTTGACGCTCAGCAGCCGCTCGACCGTGTTCAGGGCCCGGCGCTTGACCTGAGGCACCCCCTGGAAGATCACGCCCATGTACGCGGCGGGTGCGTGCAGCGGCAGCAGATTCCAGCGCAGGTGCACCCGGGTGACGGCGCCGGGGGCCAGCTGAAACCCGCGCGGATTGGCGCTCAGGACCTTGGCCGCCGCGTAGAGGTCCGGGGCAGCCTCGGAGAAGCTGAAGCTGCCGTCCAGGTTCTGTCCCAGGGTGACCGGAAACACGGTGACCGTGATCCCGTTGGCGGTGGTGTTCGAGACCTGGGTGGCAACCAGCGACTTAGGCGGGTGGCTGACCACGTACCGGCGGGCGGGCTGGATTCCAAACGTGCCCGCCGCCCCGGCGCTCGCCGATGTGGCGAGCAGCGACCCGAGCAGGCCGACCGTCACGACACCCCAACGCCTGAGCGCAGACATCGGGCAGACCCTAGAGAAACAGGGCCGATGGTGGTGAGGACACGACCCGCTTAACCAGTGGCGGCCGGCACTGGGCCGGCCGCCGCTGGGGAAGGTGCCGCGGAGTTACTGCAGCGTGTAGGTGGAGGTCAGGCTGTAGGTGCAGCCGCTGACCAGGATCTCGCTGGACCCGATCGACTGCTTGTAGGTGTTGGTGAACACCGTCGCCGCCAGCGGCACCGCGGAGGCGCTCGCCACGGCCGCCGCCGTCGCACCGTTGGCCGGCACGGTGACGTAGCCGTTGCTGGTGACGCTCGCGTTGGGGACCAGCGGCGCCACGTTCACCTGCGACGCGTTGGCGAGCTCGGTCTCGCTGCCCGTGCAGCCGACGGCGCCCTTCTGCAGGTGGCCGTCGCCGCTGGTGGTGCCGTCGTTGACGCTCAGCGTCCAACTCGGGGTGGTGTCGACGGCGGTGAGGGTTCCCCCGGTGGTGGTCAGGTTGCTGGCGCCCGGGGTAAGGGTCGTGCCGAACGCGGCCGGCGTTTCGGCCGTGAGGGCAAGGGTGCTGGTGGCCACACCGGTGACCGCCTGACCGATCGTGTCCGCGCTGGCCGGCGCGGCCGTCGCGAGGGCGGCAACGACCGCCGCTCCAAAGATATAAAGCCTTCTTGCCTTCATTCCGACCTCCGCTCCTTGGGGGTTCCGTAGCCGCCTTGTCGGGCGGTTCGCAGCGGTCCGGCTAGTCAGATCAGGGACCGATGCGCTCTTACATCCCCAGTTATCGGTCCTCCTGCCGGATACTTGAGTAGAACATCCGTCCAGTCGCCTAACACTGGGGCGGTGGCGGGCGTCTAATTACCAGGCCGGTCGCGGGGGGCCGGCCGCAGATCGGGGGTTTCGCGGGCCCGCCACCAGCCCTCCGGCGGGCCCGCGCCCCGCCCGGACCGCCGGACGCCGGCTAGAACGGGCGTCCAGCCGGAGCGGGTCCGCTCAACGCTCGGCTTCGCGCAGCGCCCGTTCGATGTCGCGCCGGGTCTCCCGGGCCCGGATCGCCTGGCGCTTGTCGTAGAGGTCCTTGCCCCGCGCCAGGGCGATCTCGACCTTGGCCCGGGGGCCGGAGAAGTAAAGCCGCGTGGGGACCAGCGTCAGCCCGCGCTCGCGCGTGCGGCTCTCGAGGCGGTCGAGCTCGCGCCGGTGCATCAGCAGCTTGCGGGGCCGTTCGGGGTCGTGGTTCTCGCGCGCGGCGGCCGGATAGGGCGGGATGTGGACGTTGTGCAGCCACAGCTCCCCGTCGCGCAGGGCGCCGTAGCCGTCCTTGATCTGCGCCGTTCCGGTGCGCAGCGACTTGACCTCGGTTCCCTGCAGGGCGATGCCGCATTCGAAGCGCTCGAGCAGGTTGTAGCGGTGGGCCGCCTGGCGGTTGGTGGCCACGTCGCCCGCCGCCGCCTTTCTCTTGCCCTTGGCCATCGTCTCACCCTTGCAGACGGGCGCCCCCGGCCCAGCGGGCCCCGGCCAGACGCCGGGTCAGCTGAGGGTGAAGGTGACCGTGACCGAGTAGACGCAGCCGGCCTGGAGGGCCTCGCCGGCGCCGATCGTCTGGTTGAACGAGGCGTTGAGGCTGTTGGCCCCGGTTCCGCTGGCCACGGTGGTATTCGATCCGCTCAGGTCCACCGCCCCGGACGAGGTCGCTCCCGCCAGCGTCGGCACAAGGGTCAGGGACAGCGGTCGGCTGAGGTAGGCCACGCCCAGCGAGCAGGTGTTTGAGCGCAGCAGGTGCCCCGGGGCCGGCGAGCTGGTGCCGGCATCGGACACCGTCAGCGTCCAGCTGGTGACGGAGGTGACCGCGAGCACCGCGGTGGTGGTGCCGACGGCGCCGGGCTTAAACGGCGTCAGCGCGCCGGGCGGGGTGGTGAAGCTCAGTCCCAGGGCCCGGGCCGGCGTGGGGGCGAGCGACGGCAGCAGGAAGCCGCAGAGCACCAGCGCCAGCGCCAGCCGGCCCAGCGCCGTCGATCTGTCGTGGGCCAGGCGGAACATGCCAATCCGCTCCTAGTTATCGGCAGCCTAGGCACGCCTCAACACCTGCCCGGGGTGGCCGGGCGGGGTCTCGGGCCCGGTCTAGGCGGGGACGAGGTCGACCCGGCCCCGGGGGGCATCCACGCGGTCGACGGCCACCGCCACCGCATCGCCCAGGCGAAGCGTCTGGCCCGTGTGGACCCCCTCCAGGATGGTGCCGTGCTCGTTTAGCTCCCACCAGTCCCCGGGCAGGCGCGCGCGCCGATGTCCACCCCCCGAGCTCCTCGAGCCCCTCGGCCCGCGGCGCGATCTCATCGGCGCCGATCGCCGCCAGCAGGGCGCGGTGGCAGACCAGGTCGGGATAGCGGCGAATCGGGGAGGTGAAATGGCAGTAGCGGGACAGGTGAAGCCCAGCGTGCCCCAGGTTGCGCGGCGAGTAGTAGGCCTGCTTGAGCGAGCGCAGCAGCAGCGAGGTCAGGCCCGCCCGGCCCCGCCCCGAGCGGCGCACGTGGGCGTCGAGCAGGCGGGAGATCTCGCCGAGGGCGTCGCCCGCCTGCTGGGGCGACATCGGTTCGGGCAGGGGCGGGGTGGCCACACCGAGCGAAGCCAGGGCGTCGACCAGGCGCTCGATGCGCTCGGGCTCGGGGCGCTCGTGCACGCGATAGAGCGCCGGCAGGGAGCGCTCGGACAGCAGCGTGGCGACCTGCTCGTTGGCGGCGATCATCAGGTGCTCGATCAGCTGGTGGGACTCGGTCTGCTCGGTCGGGCGCACCGAGACGACGGCCCCCGAGCGGTCGAACTGAAAGTCGGGCTCCGGCGCGGCCACCACCAGCGCACCGGTTGCCCGTCGGGCGTGGGCCAGCGCCCCGGCCGCCGCCCGCGCCGCCGCCAGCGTCCCCGCCCAGGGATCGCGTGCGGGCTCTCGATTGGCGAAGATGCGGTCCACCTGGTCGTAGTCCAGGCGGGCATCCGAGCGCACGACCGACCGGAAGAACGCGGCCCGGCGCACATCGGCGCCGCGAAGATCGAGCTCCACCGTCACCGCCGCGCGATCCCGGCCCGGAACCAGCGAGCACGCGTCGGCCGAGAGCTCCTCGGGCAGCATCGCCTCGACCGCGCCCGGGACGTACACCGAGGTCGCGCGCCGGTGGGCCTCGCGGTCCACCAGCGAGCCAGGCGCCACGTGGGCTGCCACGTCGGCGATGTGCACCCACACCCTCACCGTTCCCCCCTCCAGCTCGCGGGCGGAGATCGCGTCGTCGAAGTCCCGAGCGCTGGGCGGGTCGATGGTCAGCGTGGGCAGCTCGCGCAGGTCGCGTCGGGACACCCCGGGGTCCACGCCGCGCGCCGCCTCGCGCGCCTCGTGCTCGACGGCGGGGTCAAACCCCCGCCGCAGGCCCGACTCCAGCATCAGTGCCTCGATCACGTCGCGGGCCACCCGGGGCGAGCCCAGCACCCGCAGGACGCGGGGCGCCTCCCGGCGGCCGCGGCCTCCGGGCAGCCCGACCAGGACCATGTCGCCGTGACGGGGGCGCTGGTCCCCGCGCCGTCCGCCGCGTCCGCCCCCGGTGGGCTCGACGGTCAGACGCCGGCCTCGTTCGAACAGCGGCTCGGCGACCATGAAGCGGCCGCGACGCTCGAGCACGGCCACCAACGTCTCACGCACCGGCGCCTGCCCTCGCCGCCCGCGCGCGCCGCCCCGCCCGGACCCAGAGCCGGTCCCCCCGCCGCGCGGCGCGGGCGTCACCGCTTCCCGGCGCCGCGGCCCGCGGGCCCCGGGCCAGCGGTCAGCTTGCGCGCGAGCACGGAAAATGCGGTGTCCAGCGCCTCGTCGCCAGGCGTGTTGGGATCGTCGACCGCGCGCACGTCGGGGGTGATGCCCGCGCCCCGCTTGATTCCGCCCCCTCCCAGGTTGCGCCCCTTGGGGGTGAAGTACTCGCCCACCGTGAGGTCGAGGGCACCGCCGTTAGACAGCGGCCTTACCTCCTGAAAGACGCCCTTGCCGAACGTGCGCGCGCCCACCACCGTCGCCCGACCGTGGTCCTGCAGGGCGGCGGCGACGATCTCCGACGCCGAGGCGGTCTGTCCATCGACCAGCACGACCACCGCGACCTTGGGCGAGATCGCATCGCCGGCCGCGGTCAGCGTGGTGGCCGCCTGACTGCGTCCCCGGGTGGTGACGATCGTCCCGTCGGGCAGGAAGATGCTGGCCACCAGGCGCGCCTCCTCGACCAGGCCGCCGCCGTTGTGGCGGAGGTCCAGCACGACCCCGCGAGCCCCGGCGCCCAGGGCCCGGTCGATCGCCTGGCGGACCTGTCCGTGGGCGCCGTTGGAGAAGGTGGCCAGGGCCACGTCGGCGAGCTTGACGCCTGCGACAGTCCGCGCGTGGGAGGCGACCACGGGGACCGACACCGTGGCCCGGGTCAGCCGCCGGGTGAAGGTCAGGGCGCCCCGCTGCACGGTCAGGGTCACCTGGGTGCCCGGGCGGCCCTTGATCCGGGTGGTGGCGTCGGACTCGCGCACCCCCAGCAGCGAGCGGCCGTTGACCGCGGTGACCACGTCGCCCGAGCGGATGCCCGCCCGCGCCGCCGGGGCCCCGTTGTAGACCTCGAGCACGCGCAGGCCGTGCGGGTCGGCGCGTACCGTCATCCCCACCCCCGAGAAGCGCGCGTCGGACTCCTGGGTGTACTGGCGGTATTCGCTCGGGGTGAAGTAGCTCGAGAAGCGGTCGTGCAGGTTGGCGACCATTCCCGAGATCGAGGCGTCCACCAGCTCGGAGCGGCGCACCGATCGGTAGTAGTCGGCGCGGATGTCGTCGAGCGCCTGGTTGACCACGCGCGTGTCGCTGTCGGCCACCAGGCCCCGCAGGAACCCGGGCAGGTGCTGGGGATGCCCGCCCCACCAGATCCCCACCACCAACAGCACCGGCAGCGCCGCGATCAGCGCAGCGAGCAGGACGGGATGGCGCTTGCTCGGTGTCATCGCCCCCCGAAACCCCGCGCCACGAGCCGCGTAGCGCACCCCGCCCGGCCGCTTGCTGGTGTGCGCATCGGCTCCATGCTAGGCCGCGCCGGAGTAGGGGGCGGCCGGCCCAGAGCCCGGGCGGGTGCCAGCGCCCGGCCGTGCGCCGGCGGGTCCGCGCGCCGGCGCCGCTTCCTAGGCCCTCAGACGCGCAGGAAGCGTCGCAGCGACAGGCCCGACCCGGCCGAGGCGACGCCGATCGCCGAGGCCATCAGGATCGCGATCAGCAGCCCGAAGTTGATGGTGGAGGGCGCGGCGATCAGCGAGAAGTCAGACGTCAGGGGATCGATGAAGGCGATCTTGCCGATCGCCAGCAACAGGATCGCCATCCCGCCTCCCAGCGCACCCAGGCAGATGCCTTCGATCACGAACGGCCAGCGAATGAACCAGTCGGTGGCGCCCACGAGCTTCATGACCTCGACCTCCCGGCGCCGAGCGAACAGCGACAGGCGGATCGTGTTGGACACCAGCAGCACGGAGGCGAGGATCAGCAGGCCGGCCAGCACCGCCATTGTCAGCTTGACCACCCGCGTGGCCGAGAGGATCTTCTTCGTGTCCTCCTTCTGGTCCTTGACCTGGTCGATGGCGGGGTCCACCACCCGGGTGCCCGACCGGGTCGTGGGGGCCAGCTCCTGGCGCAGGGTCTCGACGTTGTCGGGCCGGTCGGGCGTGATCCGGAACGTGTCGGGCAGCGGGTTGGAGCCCAGCAACGCGTAGGCCTCGGGGTTGCGCTTGCGCTGCTCGGCGAACGCCTGGTCCTTGGAGACGTACTCGACCTTCTTGACGTGGCGGGTGCTGTGGGTGAGCAGGAAGCGCACCCGCTCGACGTCGTTGGGCTGGGCACCGGTCTTGAGGTAGACGTCGACGAGCACGCGCCCGCGCACGTCGTTGGCGGCGCCGTTGGTCGCCTGCACGATGGGGATGAAGACGCCCAGCACCAGCATGGTCACCAGCACCGAGGCCATGGCGGCGAAGCTCGGCACCGCGTTGCGGCGCATGGTCCGAAGCGATTCGCGGACGAAGAACCCGATCTTCATGGCTAGCGGCGCGACGTCGGCTCAGACCAGGTGAATTCCAGCCCCGCACGGGGGGCGTCCGCCGCCGCTTCGGTGCCGGCCGCCGCTTCGGTGCGCTCGGGCTCGGGCACCGTGCCCTCGGCGCCGCGGACGACCCGGACCGGCTCCACCGCCCCCGGCTCGTCGCGCAGCCGGGCGGTGAACTCGGCGGTGCTCTCGTCGCGCGCGTCGTAAAGACCGCCGGCCTCGTCGCGCACGATGCGCCCGTTGTTCAGCTCGATCACGCGGCGCCGCATGCGGTCGACCAGCGCGCTGTCGTGCGTGGCGACGACCACCGTGGTACCGGTGCGGTTGATGCGGTACAGCAGCTGCATGATCCCGATCGAGGTCTCGGGGTCGAGGTTTCCAGTCGGCTCGTCGGCGAGCAGGAGCGGCGGGTGCTGGACGAATGCGCGGGCCACCGACACCCGCTGCTGCTCGCCGCCCGAGAGCTGGTCGGGGAAGTTGTGCAGCTTGAGCGACAGCCCAGTCATGCGCAGGATGTCGGGCACCTTCTCGCGGATCTCGCGGCGGGCCACGCCGGTGACCTGCAGCGCGTAGGCCACGTTGTCGTAGACGGTGCGATTGGGCAGCAGCTTGTAGTCCTGAAAGACCGCGCCGATGTTGCGCCGGTAGAACGGCACCCTGGCGCGATCGAGGTGGTCCAGCCGGCGGCCGGCCACCCGGATCGTGCCCCGGTCGGGCTCGAGCTCCTTGATCAGCAGCCGCATGACCGTCGACTTGCCCGAGCCGGTAGGCCCGACGAGAAACACGAACTCCCCGCGCTTGACCTTGAACGTGGCGCCGTCGAGGCCCACGTCGCCCGAGTCGTAGCGCTTGGCAACGCCCCGAAACTCGATCAAGTCGTTGGGGTCGGGCGGAGGCAGGGGGATCGGCGGCGGATCCTCGGGGGTGACGATCGGCGACCGGCCCGGATGCGGGCGGGCCGGAGGGACCGGTGGCGACTGGCGGGGCGCACGCGGGCGCAAACGGGCTGCCATCGGCCGGGCACAGTAGGGCCAAAGCCCGCCGAATGGACCCCCTGCAACTGGATTTGCAGGACCTTTCGCGCTGCGCGCCGGCCGGCGAGCGTTCGGGCGCCATCCGGGGCGTAACGAATGGCCGTGAGTTTCCTCTCCCTTCCTAGTCATAACGACACACGACCCGCCGAGATCCGGCAGGAGGAGGAACCGACATGAGGCTGCTTCGCAAGCTCGGCCTGGGGGCCGCGATCACCGCCCTGGCCGCCGCCGGCGGCGGCGCGATCGCCGGGGCCCACGGGCATCACGGCCGCGGCCTGACCCGGCACGAGCACAAGGCAGTGGCCGACGCCCGCAAGGACGCCAGGGACGCGCGCGGGGACGCCGCGGACGCCGACCGGGACAAGGCCGACGCCGCCAACGAGGCGTCCGAGGCGGGCGACAGCCCGGCCGAGGAAAGCCGCGAGGCGCGCGACGAGGCCCGGGAGAAGAGGGACGCCGCCAAGGAGACCGCCGACGCCGAGCGCGAGAGCACGGACGCCGCCAAGAGTGGCGACGAGAGCCCCGGCGAGGAGTCGAGCGAGTCGTCGGCCACCGAGTCGGCCGAGGAGACCGCCAGCCACGAGGACTCCAGCGCCGAGCGCGAGGACAGCAGCGCCGAGCGCGAGGACGGCGGGACCGAGCACAGCGGCGGCGACCACTCCTCGGGCGACAGCTCCGGGGGCGGCGATCGCTAGCGCAGCGGTTGAGTAGACGGCGGGGAGCACCACCGATGGGCCCGTGGGCAATTGCCCGGCGGGTTCCGGCGCCCTGGGCGCCGGAACCCGCCGTTGCGCACCGCCCCCGCGCCGCCCCCGCCCCGGCCGACCACGCCCCGGTCGCCCGCGCGGGCGCGCTTGCGGTCCCCACCGACCTGCGCTGGCGCGCGCTCAGCGCTGCACGGCGCCTCGCCACGCTCCTGACCCCCTACGCCGTGGCGGCTTGGGCCGCGCGCCGCTGCCCGGCGGGGCTGGCCTGGATGCCCACCGGCTCTTGCCTTGGCCGGCACCTCGCGGGCCGTGTGCGCTACCCCGGGTGGATGGTCGCCGCCCCGGGTAGCAGGAGGACGGGACGACCTTGGTGCATCCGATGAGCTCCTCTCCGCCACTGCGCGCGCGTTCGCGGCTTGGCCAGGCGCTGCTCCGCGCCCAGAGCGACGAGCGCTTGGCCGCGCTTGCCCGCGACGGGAGCCCGGCCGCCTTCGCCGCGCTCGCCGATCGCTACCGCGCCGAGCTCACCCAACGGGCCAGCCACCTGGCGGGCATCCAGGCCGCCGACGACGTGGTCCAGCAGACGTTTGCCTCGGCCTGGGGTGCGCTCCGCGCGGGCGTCGAGGTCAAGCATCCGCGCGCCTGGCTTCACCAGATCGCCCGCCACGCCGCGTTCGCGGTGAACGGCCTTCGCTCCACCGAGGCAGGCGAGGTGGCCCTGCGAGAGATCCCATCCGAGAGCGCGGAGGAGGGCTATCTCCGCCGCGCCGGTGCGCGTGAGGCGCTCACCCACATGGCCGCCCTGCCCGAGCGCCAGCGGCGCGCCCTGGAGCTGACCGCCCTGCACGACGCGAGTGCGCGCCGGGCAGCGCGCGAGCTGGGCGTCAACGAGAACGCCCTACGCCAGGCCGTTCACCGGGCCCGGCGCTCGCTGCGCCGCGCGGCGAGCGCGATCACCCCCCTTACGGCGCTCCACTGGCTGCTGCCGGCGGGCGGAGCAGATGCGCTCTCGGCCGCCGGGGCCTCCGGCGCGGGGGCAGGCGGCTCCGCCCTGGTACTGAAGGCGACGGTCGCCGTCGCGGCGGCCGGCATGGGCCTCGGCGGGACGGCGGCGCTGCTTGGCCCGGCGCACCGGATCGCCGCCGGCGGCGGGCGGGGAAGCCATCCGCGCCCCCAGGTCGAGCAGCGCGGCCTTCTGACCGGGCCGGCCGACGCCCCGCGGCGGCAAACGCCGATCGCCCAGCCGGCGGGGGCCAGCCTCCACCGACAGATCCCCCGCCGAGCCGCCGCCGCGGCCAGCGCGCACTCGCCCCGCCCGCAACCCGGGCGCCTGCGACGAGCCGAGAGTCGCCGCGTCCAGCGCCGGCGCGACGGAGGCCATCGCGACGGCGAGCACCGAGGCACCTCGGCGGGACTTCCCGAGCGCGACCTCCGCGGCGGCGATTCTTCGCCGCGACCCAGCGGCGACGGCAATTCCGGAACCTCGACCGACGCCGGCGGCACGAGCACGGACTCCCACACCGAGACCTGGGCCGCACCCTCGACGCCTGCGCCGGCCCCCGCCGCCCTGCTACCCAGCCACGACTGAGCCGCCGCTAGGGTGGCGCGGTGGCCACCGTCGAGCGCCAGCAGCTGGCCAACGGCCTGCCCCTTCACCGCATCTCGCTTCCGGGGACCCGCGCCATCACCGCCCTGGTGGCGTTTGACGCTGGCGCTCGCACCGAGCGCCCCGAGGAGAACGGTATGGCCCACTTCCTCGAGCATCTGGTATTCAAGGGTGGCGAGAAGTACCCCACCTACCGCGACGTCAACGAGACGGCCGAGCGGCTCGGCGCCCAGCTGAACGCCTACACCAGCCACGACGTCGTCGCCTTCCACGTCACCGCCCGCGCCGAAGCGGCGCCCGAGGCGATCGACCTTCTCTCGGACTTCGTCGGCCGGCCCCGTTTGGACCCCCAGGAGCTCGAGCGCGAGCGCGGCGTAGTCATCCAGGAGATCGCCCGGGCCCACGATCAGCCCTCGGTGGTCGCCGAGCACCTGATCGATCAGGCGACGTTCGGCGACCATCCGCTCGGTCGCAAGGTCCTGGGGACCGAGGAGCATCTACGCGAGTTTCAGCGCGACGCAATCCTGGCGTTTCGCGAGCGTCGCTGGGCGCCGGCCCGCGGAGGGGCGTTTCTGGTCGGCAACCTCGAACACCTGCCCGGCGAGGACGTCCTGCAGGAGGCGTTTGGACGCTTCCCCAGCCACCCCGCGCCCCAGCCCTATGCGCCCGCGCCCTCCTTTGCGCCCGAGATCCTCGTGGAGCCACGCGAGACCAACCAGTCGCACCTGCGCATGTCCTACCGACCCGGCCTGGACGTCGCCGACGGTCACACCCGCGCGGCCCTGGCGATCTATTCGACTCTGCTCGGGGGCTCGATGGGCTCACGCCTCTTCGACGAGATCCGCGAGCAACGAGGGCTGTGCTACTCGGTGTGGGCGGCGGGACGCACGTTGCCCGACGCGGCGGTGCTGGCGCTCGGGTCGGGGCTGGACTCGACCAAGGTCATCGAAGCGTTCGTGCGCATGCGCGAGATCGTCGGCGAGCTGTCGAGCGAGGGACCCACCGAGGAAGAGGTCCAGCGCGCCCGCGCCTACGCGGCCGGGCGCCGCGTGCTGGCGTTCGAGAACACCAACGTGGTCGCCAGCTACGCCGCCCGACAGGTGATCGTGTTCGGCGACGACCCCGATCCGGATGCCGCCATCGCCGAGCTGGACGCCGTCAGCTTCGACGAGGTCGCCGAGGTCGCGCGCTCGGCGGGCGATCGACTCGCCGTCGCCTGTGTCGGTCCGCACGAGGTCGGCGATTTTGCCGACGGCGCCGGCTAACCCTCGGCGCCGGGTCGAGCACGCCGGCCCCTGACATCGACGCGCGCGACGCGTCTAACTAGGCAGCTTGAGCGCCGTAAGAGGGCTCGAGCACGAGATGCAGCGCCGGGCCAGGAAGGGCCCGCCGCGGCAGACGGTTTAGGTCACCAGCCAGGCTGCCGATAGCCAAGGAGAGGCATGACCCCGCTGCTGTCCAGCGCCTTTTTACGGACCCAGTCCGACGCCCGGCTGGCGAGACTGGCGGCTCAGGGGTACGAACGGGCGTTCGAGGCGATCGTCGAGCGCTACCGCAAGCCACTCCAGCGCTACTGCCGAGCGCTGGTGGGGGAGGCGCGCGCCGAGGACGCGGTCCAGCAGTCGTTCCTGAACGCGTGGTCGGCCCTGGGCGGCGGCGCCCAGGTCGGCGAGCTGCGGCCCTGGCTGTACCGGATCGCCCACAACGCGGCGGTCGACACGCTGCGGCGAGCCACCGAGGAGCTTGAGCTGCCCGAGGGCTTGGCCTCGACCGCCGATCCGCACCGCGACGTCGAGCGGCGCGCCCTGCTGGCGCAGAACCTGTCCGGCGTGGCCGAGCTGCCAGATCGTCAGCGCCTGGCGCTGCTGGCCACGGTCGTGGACGGCCGCCACCAGGCCGACGTGGCCCGCGAGCTAGGGCTTTCCCACGGCGCCGTGCGCCAGCTCGTGCACGTCGCGCGGTGCACGCTGCGGACCGCCGTCACCGCGATCACTCCTTCGCCGGTGGCAACTTGGATCGCCGCCCGGGCGGCGATCGACTCCCCCTCGTCTGGCCCGATCTCCGAGGTGCTCGGCGGTCTGGGCGGCGCCGGCCTAGCCGGCACCGCACTGAAGGGAGGGGTGGCGATGCTCGTGGCCGGCGGCCTGATCGGCGGAGCACCCGCATTGCTGCACCACACGAGCCACGGCGGGCCGGTCACCCACGCCGACGCCCGCCTGGCCGGTGGGCTGCTCGGTCCCCATTGGGCCGGCTCGATCGCTGCTCGCGCGCGCACTGACCTCAGCGCCGGAGCCGGGGGCGGCGGCGCGGACGCCACCGGGTCTGACCGACGTGCACGGCTACCGGACGGCTCCCTCATTTCGCTGCCGGCGAGCCTCGAGGTCTCACCGGCCGACGCGGTGGGTACGGACCTCGCCGACGCGCCCGTGATCACGCCGGCGCTGTCGGCGCCCGAGACGAGCGTGGCCCTCGGCGCGGTGATCACCGCGCCGGGTGGCAAGCCATGGCACGGCCCCGATTCTCCTTATCCGGCCAAGCCCAGCCGACCCTCCGGAGGCCCAGATCCACCGCGCCCGTCGCATCGCCCGCCTGGCGATAGCTCACACCACGGCTCCTCGTCGGGCTCCGGCGGGGGGTCGACGGACGGGTCGGGTTCGAGCGGCAGCTCGGGCTCGGGCTCGGGTTGGCATCCGGGCTCGGGGAGCGGCTCGGGCTCAGGCGGCGGCTCGGGCTCAGGCTGGCATCCGGGCTCGAGCGGATCGGGCTCGGGCGGCGGCTCGGGCTCAGGGACCGGATCGGGCGCCGGCGGCGGATCGGGCGCCGGCGGCGGACCGACCCCGTCTTTTCACCCGCCGGTTCCGCCGGCGCTGAAGCCGCCGTCGGACTCCGGCTCGGGGGGCAAGTCGGGATGCCCGTGCCCCGAGCCGAGCGGCTCTAGGGGGCCCTGAGCGGCTCGAGCGCCTCGCGCTCTAGGAGATGGCGACCATCCGCTCGATCGGCACGCGGGCGCGGGCGGCGATGTCGGCGGGCACCTTGACCTCGAAGCGGTCGTGGACGAGGGCGTCGCGGAGCTTGGGCAAGGTGATCATCTTCATGTAGGGGCAGATCGCCTCGGGATTGGCGGGGATGAACTCCACGTTCGGCGCCGCCTGGCGCAGCCCATGGAGCATCCCGGTCTCGGTGGCCACGATCGCGGTGGTGCCCGGCTCGATCTCCCCCGCGTGCTCGAGCATCCCCCCGGTCGAGAGCATGCACACCCCCTCGGCCTGCACGTCCCCGGCCGAGACGTACTCCATGACGTTGGTAGTGCAGCCACACTCGGGATGGATCAGGAACTCGGCCTGGGGGTGGGACTTACGCATAGCGTTGATGTCCTGCGGGCGGATGCCGGCGTGCACGTGGCATTCCCCGTCCCAGATGTGCATCGAGCGACCTGTCTGCTCCTGTACGTAGGCACCCAGGAACATGTCGGGCCCGAACAGGATCTCGGCGTCCTCCCCGTGGGTGGCGAACACGTGCTCGACGACGGCCACGGCGTTGGAGGACGTACAGCAGTAGTCGGTGAGCGCCTTGACCTCGGCGCTGGTGTTGACGTACATCACCACCACCGCGTCCGGGTGCTCGGACTTCCACGCCGACAGCTGCTCGGCGTTGATCGAGTCGGCCAGCGAGCAGCCCGCCGCCAGGTCGGGGATCAGGACCCGCTTATCCGGGCACAAGACCGAGGCCGTCTCGGCCATGAAGTGGACACCGCAAAAGACGATTACGTCCGCGTCCGAGCTTCCCGCCTGCCGTGATAGGCCGAGCGAGTCGCCCACGTAATCGGCGGCCTCCTGGACCTCGGGCAGCTCGTAGTTGTGGGCCAGGATCACCGCGTTTCGCTTCTGGGCCAACCCGCGCACTTCGTCGTGTAGGCGCACGATCTCCTCGAGCTCTAGCGGCTCGAAGACCGGTGCAGGGGGTACGGGACGGGTGGCCATGGGGAGGTTCATGGCACGGGCTCCAGGGAGAGGGACAGATCCAGCGCGGGCGCGGAGTGGGTGAGGGCACCCACCGATATCCATTGTACGCCGGTGCGGGCGTATTCCCGCACGTTTTCCGGGGAGATGCCCCCGCTGGCCTCGAGCTCGGCCCGACCCATGACCTGGTGCACCGCCGCCCGCACCTCAAAGGGCGACATGTTGTCCAGCAGTAGGCGCTCGGCGCCGGCCTGAAGCGCCTGGTCGATCTCGCGGGGAGTGCGGCATTCGACCTCGATCGATAGGTCGGGCGTGTGGGCCCGGGCGCGCCTCACAGCCTCCCCCACCCCGCCCGCCAGGGCGACGTGGTTCTCCTTGATCAGGATCCCGTCGTAGAGGCCTCCCCGGTGATTGACCCCGCCCCCGGCGGCCACCGCCGCCTTCTCCAGGGCCCGGTATCCAGGGGTGGTCTTGCGCGTGTCCAGCACGCGCGCGCCGGTGCCCTGCACCGCCTGGACGCAGCGGGCGGCCATGGTCGCCACCCCCGACAGACGGGCGAGGAAGTTCAGGGCCGTGCGCTCGGCGGCGAGCAGGGCGCGCGCCGACCCTTCGAGCTCGAGCACCGCCCCCCCGTCGCGCCACACTCCCTCGCCCACCGGGCGGTTCATCTCGACCACTCCGTCGAGGACCCGAAAGGCGGCCTCGGCGAGATCAAGCCCGTAGATCACTCCCGGCTCCTTCTGGGTGATGCGACCTCGGGCCCGGGCGTCGGGGGCGACGGTGGATTCGCTGGTGACGTCGCCGGACCCGACGTCCTCCGCCAGGGCCCGGCGGACCAACTCTTCGATCTGGGCTTCTCTGATCCCCGCGGCGTCGGCCGAGACGGGGTGATGCTCGCTGGCCATGGGAGGCAAGCTAGCGTTCGGCCCCGCACGATGCGCGCACTGCAGCTGACCGAGCTCAGTGGGCCCGACGGGCTGCGCCTGGCTCAGGTCGCGGACGCCGAGGCCGGAGACGCCGCGGTGTTGATCGAAGTCCATGCCGCCGGCGTGGGCTTCGTCGACCTATTGCTTTGCCGTGGCGAGTATCAGATCAAGCCGAACCTGCCCTTTGTTCCCGGGATCGAGGTGGCGGGCGTGGTGCGCGCCACGCCACCGGACAGCGAGCTTCGCGAGGGTCAGCGGGTCGCGGCGACCACCCCGTTCGGGGCCTTCGCCGAGCTGGCGGCGACCCCGGAGTACCTGGCCTTTGGGCTGCCGGAGGAGATGACGTTCGATCAGGCCGCCGGCTTTGTCGTCAACTACCAGACGGCCCACCTGGGCTTGCTGCGGCGTGGGCGCCTGGCGGCCGGGGAGACCGTCCTCGTTCACGGTGCGGCGGGAGGGGTGGGGAGCGCGGCGGTGCAGGTGGCCAAAGCGGCGGGAGCCCGGGTGATCGGGGTCGTCGCGGGCGAGCGCAAGGCGGCCGTGGCCGCCGAGGCGGGCGCAGACGAGGTCCTCGACGTCTCCGCGGACTGGGCGGCGGGAGTCCGCGAGCTAACCGAGGGACGGGGAGCAGACGTCGTCTTCGACCCAGTGGGGGGCGAGCGCTTCGAGGCCAGCATGCGGTGCACGGCGCCCGAGGGACGGCTGCTGGTTGTGGGTTTCGCCGAGGGTCGAATCCCCCAGGTGCCAGCCAACCGGTTGCTGCTGCGCCACCTCGACGTCGTGGGCGTCAACTTCGGCGGCATGCTGCCCATCGACCAGCAGTTCGCGCGGCGTGCCGGCGCCGAGCTCTTGGGCTGGGCGCGGGAAGGAAGGCTCGCGCCGATCGTCGGCTCCACCTACCCGCTTGCCGAAGGAGCGCAGGCGCTGCGCGAGCTGGCCGAGCGGCGCGCCGTGGGCAAGCCGGTGATCCGCGTGCGCGAGACCGGTTGAGGCGCGCTTGGTAGCTTCCCGGCCCCATGTCCCACGACGCTCACGGCCAGCCAGAGCAGGTGGCTCCCGGCGTGGTGCGCCTAGGGACCTGGGCCGTCAACTGGTACCTGGTCGCCGACGACGGCGGTGTCACCGTGATCGACGCCGGCACGCCCGGTTACCGGCGCCAGCTGGAGCCGGGCCTCGAGCTTCTTGGCCGCTCCCCCGCCGACATCAAGGCCGTCCTGCTCACCCACGGGGACCTCGACCACGTTGGTCTGGCCGCCCATATCAAGGCGGTGTGCGCCGCCCCGGTGTTCCTGCATCCCGCCGACGCGGCGCTCGTGCACGAGGGTAAGCGAAAGAAGACCGAGGCGGGGTTCTTGGGGGCGCTGCGCCATCGTGCGGCGTGGGAGACCTTCGCTCACTTCATCAGCCAAGGCGCTCTACGCACCCCGAAGGTCACCGATACGGTGGCGCTGCGACCGCCGGAGACGCTCGAGGTTCCCGGCCGGCCACGTGTGGTGCACGTCCCCGGCCATACCGACGGTCACGTGGCGTTCGAGTTCCGCGCGCACGGCGCGGCCTTGGTCGGTGACGCCTTGATCACGCGCAATCCGCTGACCGGGGCGCGGGGACCCCAGATTTCCGCGCGCGCCGCCAACGTCTCGAGCACGCAGGCGATGGGGTCGCTGGAGACGCTCGAGGGGCTCGAGGCCGACGTCCTGCTCGTCGGCCACGGCGACCCGTGGCGCGGGGAGCCGGCGGCCGCCGTGGCCGAGGCGCGCTCGCGCGGGATCAGCTGAGCAGGACTTCGGGCCGCCAGTCGGGGGATCAGCCCGAGGCCGCCTTGAGCAGGTAGGCACGCGCGAAGTCGTCGAGGTCGCCGTCGAGCACCCGGTTGACGTCGCCCATCTCGTAGTCGGTGCGGTGGTCCTTGGCCAACGCATAGGGGTGCAGCACGTAGGAGCGGATCTGCGAGCCGAAGTTGACGTCCTGGGCCTCGCCCTTCTCGCGGGCGATCTCCTCCCGGCGCTGGCGCTCCTCGGCCTCGAGCAGCTTGGCGCGCAGCATGGTCATCGCGGTCGCCTTGTTGGAGGACTGCGAGCGCTCGTTTTGACACTGCACGACGATCCCGGTTGGACGGTGGGTGATCCGCACGGCCGAGTCGGTCTTGTTGACGTGTTGGCCACCGGCGCCGCTGGCCCGGTAGGTGTCGACCTGCAGATCGTCCTCGTCGACCTCGATCTCCGAGGCGCCGTCGACTGCCGGGGCGACCTCCACCCCGGCAAAGCTCGTCTGGCGTCGGTGGGCAGCGTCAAACGGCGACAGTCGCACCAGGCGGTGCACGCCCTTCTCGGCCGAGAACAGGCCGTAGGCGTTCTCGCCGCTGACCCGGAACGTGGCGGACTTGATGCCCGCCTCCTCCCCGGGCGAGACCTCGAGCAGCTCGACGCCAAAGCCGCGCTTCTCGGCCCAGCGCATCTGCATGCGAAGCACCATCTCGGCCCAGTCCTGGGCGTCGGTGCCCCCGGCGCCCGCGTTGACGGTGACCAGGGCGTCGCCACCGTCGTACGGACCCGAGAACAGCCGCTGCTCCTCGAGCTCGGCCAGGCGCGCCTCGGCCGACGCGAACTGTCCCTCGAGCTCGCGCTCGAGCTGGGGGTCCTCTTGGGCGAGCTCGACCAAGCCCTGGAGGTCATCGACATCGACGCGCAGCGATTCGAAGGTGTCCAGGCGCCGGCGAGCACGGGCGTGCTCCGCGGACACGGCGGCCGCTCGGTCAGAGTCCTCCCAGAAGCCGGGCCGGTTCATCTCGGCCTCCAGCTCGGCGATGCGGCGCTTCAGGGCGTCCGGGTCAAAGGTAGTCCGCCAGCAGGGTCAGCTGCTCGCGGATCGCCGCCAGACGGCTGCCGGTCGGCTCGGTGGAGGCGCTGGAGGCCATGGGTTCAGGCTAGCGCTCGGGCCGGCGCGCTCAAGCGCCGTGGCACTTCTTGAACTTCTTGCCCGATCCGCACCAGCACGGATCGTTGCGGCCGAGCTGCTGGTCGGCGTCCACGCGCCGTTGCTCGACCACGGGCACGGGCGCCGGTTCCTCCAGTCCGACCGCGGCCCCGCCGTCGGCGGGCATCCCCTCGGCCGCGGCGGCGGCGGCGATGGCGCCCGCCCCCACCGGTGCCACGCCGCCCGAGTAGGACACCCGCGCGGGGCGGGTGGAGCTGCCCTGGGCGGCGTAGGGAGCGGGGGCGGGTTGCCCGTCGGCCCCGTTGGCCCCTTGGACGTCGACCTCCACGTTGTAGATCATGCGGGCGAAGTCCGACCAGATCGTGTTCATCAGGTCGGTGAAGAGGTCAAACGCCTCGTTCTTGTAGGCCACGATCGGCTCGATCTGGGCGAAGCCGCGCAGGTGGATGCCCTCGCGCAGGTAGTCCATGTCGTACAGGTGCTCGCGCCAGCGCTCGTCGATGATCTGCAACAGCAGGAAGCGCTCGAGCTCGCGCATGAGCTCCGCCCCGAACTGCGCCTCGCGCTGTTGGTAGAGCTCGATCGCCTCCTCGGTGAGCATCCGCTTGAGCTCCTCGCGATCGACCTGATCGGAATCGAGGTCGGGGGCGGAAAACCGCACCGGGAAGATCTGCTGGGCGCCGGTGAACAGGCCCTCCAGGTCCCACTCCTCTAGGAAGTCCCCCGGGGTGTATTCGTCCACCAGCCGGTCGATGACCTTTGCGATCTCCTCCCTGGCCGGCTCGGCCATGTTCCTGCCCTCGAGCACCTCGTCGCGGTAGGCGTAGATGATCCGGCGCTGCTCGTTCATGACGTCGTCGTACTCGAGCACGCGCTTTCTGATCAAAAAGTTCTGCTCCTCGACGCGGCGCTGGGCCTTCTCGATCTGCTTGGAGAGCATGCCCGCCTCGATCGGCTCCTCGTTGCCTTCCTCGTCTGTGGTGCCGAGCTTGTCCAGGATGCGATAGATGCGGTCGCCGGCGAACAGGCGCACCAGGTCGTCCTCGGCGGACAAAAAGAAGCGGCTCTCCCCCGGGTCGCCCTGGCGTCCCGAGCGTCCCCGCAGCTGGTTATCGATGCGCCGCGACTCGTGGCGCTCGGTGCCGCAGATGAACAAGCCCCCGGCCCCGATCACCTTTTCCTTGTCGGCGGCCACCCGGGCCTCGATGGCCGGCATCACGTCGCCCCTGCGCTCCTCATAGTCGGGCTCGCCCGGTTTGAGCCCGAGCTTGGCCAGCTCCGAGCGGGCGAGATGGTCTGGGTTGCCGCCGAGCATGATGTCCACGCCCCGGCCGGCCATGTTGGTGGCGATCGTCACGGTGCCAGAGCGCCCGGCCTCGGCGATCGTCTCGCCCTCGCGCTGGGCATGCTCGGGCTTGGCGTTCAGCACGGTGTGGGCGACGCCGCGCCCGGTCAGGCGCTCAGACAAAAGCTCGGAGACCTCGACCGAGATCGTGCCCACCAGGATCGGCTGGCCGCGCTGATGGCGCTCGGTGATCTCCCGCACCACCGCCGACCACTTGCCGTCCTTGGTCTTATAGACCTGGTCGTTTTTATCGTCTCTGACCATCGGCTCGTTGGTGGGGATCTCCACCACCGGCAACTCGTAGATCTTCATGAACTCGGTCGCCTCGGTCAGGGCGGTACCGGTCATGCCCGCGAGCTTCTGATACATGCGGAAGTAGTTCTGCAGGGTGATCGTGGCCAGCGTCTGGTTCTCCTCCTGCACCGCCACGCCCTCCTTGGCCTCGACCGCCTGGTGCAGGCCCTCAGACCAGCGTCTGCCCTCCAGGATGCGCCCGGTGAACTCGTCGATGATCTTTACCTCGCCGTCGATCACCGCGTAGTCGACGTCGCGCTTGTACAGCGACTCGGCCTTGAGCGCCTGGATCAGGTGGTTGACCAAATGGCCGTGCTCGGGCCGGTAGAGGTGCTCGATACCCAAAAACTTCTCCGCCTTGGCCACCCCCTGCTCGGTCACCGCCACCGTCTTGTGCTTCTCGTCGAACTCGTAGTCAAAGTCGGCGACGAACTCCTTCTTGGCCCGCGGATCCATCCCCTCCGGCACCTTGCCCGCCCCCATCGACGGAGCCAGGCGCGCGAACTGGGCGTACAAATCGGCCGCCTGCTCGGGCGCACCGGAGATGATCAACGGCGTCCGCGCCTCGTCGATGAGGATGTTGTCCACCTCGTCGACGATCGCGAAGGTGTGCATCCACGAGCGATACTTGCCCGTGGCGTCGGCGTACTCACGCTCGGCCTCCTCCCACCCCTCCGGCTTGGGACGCCCACCGTGCTGGACCTTCTCCTCCAGCGAGGTGGCCATGTTGTCGCGCAGGTAGTCAAAGCCGAACTCCGAGTTGGTGCCGTAGGTGACGTCGGCCTCATAAGCGAGCTGCTTCTCGTCGTAGTCCTGCATGTTCTGCAGCACCCCGACCGAAACCCCCACCCCCTCATAGATCGGGCGCATCCAATCGGCGTCGCGGCGGGCCAAATAGTCGTTGACCGTGATCACGTGCACGCCCCGGCCCGCCAGCGTGTTTAGCACCACCGCCAAAGTGGCGGTCAGCGTCTTGCCCTCGCCGGTCTTCATCTCGGCGATGGCGCCCGAATGGAGCACCATCCCCCCGATCAGCTGGACGTCGAAATGACGCATGCCCAGCCGGCGCTTGGCTACCTCCCGCACGATCCCAAAGCACTCGGGCAACAGCTCATCCAGCTCCGCCCCGCCCCGCGCCCGCTCGCGCAACGCGTCCATGGCCCCCCGCAGCTCCTCATCCGACGAGAGCTCGAGCTCGGGCTCAAAACCGTTGATCTCGGCCACCCGCGCCTCGAACGCCCGGTACTGCCTGGCCTCGCCCATGCGCAGCGCGCGCTCGAGGATCGTCATGGTCTCAGCCTACCAACGGCCCTCGGGGGCTCGGGGGGCTGGGGAGGGCCCGTGCGGCGGGCCGGAGCACGCCATGGGACCGGGCTAGCGAAGTGCTCGGCGGGGCCCCTGGCAGGCGGCGCCGCGGCCGCGCGGCCGCCCTACGCCGGGGGGGCCAGGCCGCCGGTCTCGGCTGCCGCCGACGCGGCGCGGGCCTCGCGCCGGCGCCGGCGCTTGTCGCGATCGCGCTTGACCTGCCGCGCCAGCTCCTCCGCACACAGGTTGATCGAGTGGATCAGGTCGGGAGAGGCGTCCCGGGCACGGAGCACGACGCCCTTGAGGTAGAGCGTGGCCTCGGCAACGAAGGGGTCGGGTATCGCCGGGTTGCGCTCTTGGCGAAGCTCGACCCTCAGCCGGGCGAGGTCGGAGACCTGACGGGCCACCTTCTCAAACCGCCGGTGCACGTGCTGCCGTACCTCCTCACCGACGGCGGTGTTGCGGCCGTTGACCTCGATCTGCATCGGTCCCTCCTGGGAGTCGACGGTGCTTGAGGCCATGCTACGCCTGGCCGGGCCGATTGTCAGGTGGCGTCCCGCCGGGAGGCCAGCGCGGTGAGAGAATCGGGCCGCATATGAGGCCCGATGCCTCCTGGTCGCTGCAACCCGGGGTGCTCTGCGCCGTGGCCGTGCTGGCGGGCGCCTACGTGATGGGCTGGCGCCGGGCCCGGGCTCGGGCTGGGGGGAGAGGAGCAGACGCCCTGCGCCTCACCGCTGGCCTGGGGGGCCTGGTCGCCGTGCTGGTGGCGCTGATCTCGCCGCTCGACCGCCTCTCCGACCAGATGCTCTCGATGCACATGCTCCAGCACCTGCTGCTGCTCGACGTTGCTCCGGTGCTGGTGCTGCTTGGCCTGACCAAGGTGCTGCTGCGGCCCATCGCCCGCCAGCTGCTACGCATCGAGCGGGGCGCGGGAGCGCTGGCGCACCCGGCCCTGGCGGTGGCGCTGTACGTGGCCGGGACCTGGGCCTGGCACGTGCCGGCGCTGTATGACGCCGCGGTCCGCCACCCACTGGTGCATGTGACCGAGCACCTGACCTTTCTGGCCGTGGGCGGACTGTACTGGTGGCACCTGCTCTCGCCGGTGCGCGCCCGCGCCGGGCTGTCGGGGATGGGCCCGGCGGTGTACATGGCCTCGACCAAGGTGCTCGTCGGCCTGCTCGGCGTGATGCTGGCGTTCGCGCCCGGCACCCTGTATCCCCACTACGCCCACCAGCCGCGCTACTGGGGCCTGTCGGCCCACGACGACCAGGCGGTCGCCGGCCTGTTGATGGCGCTCGAGCAGTCGCTGCTCATGGGAATCGCGCTGGCGGTCCTGTTCTTCCGCGCCCTGACCGAATCCGAGCGCCGCGAGCAGCGCGCCGAGCGGCTGCTGGAGGCCGACGGGGCGTGATCACGCCCCGTCGCCGGCCCGGCGCGAAGATCGGTGGCCTAGCCGCGGCCGCGCGTGGCGGGAGCCGGCCGCGGCCGCAGGCTCTCGACGATGCCGGCGCGCCCGGCGATCGCGCCGATGAGGATCGTCTCATCGGCCAGCTCGGAGCCGGGGAAGACGATCGACCCGCGCAGCAGCGCGCTGTCTCCGATGCGCGCGCCGTCGCCGATGACCAGCGGCCCCTGCAGGCGAGCGTGGTCCCCGACGCGCACGTCACGTCCGATCCAGACCGGGGGCTCGACCATCGCCACCCCGTCCAGGCTCGAGCCCTGGCCCACGATGTAGCCGTCCTCCACCCGCTCGCCCTCGACCGCCAGCCCGAGCTCGCCGGTGAGCGCGTCGAACGTCCCCTGGCGCAGCTCGTCGAGCGAGCCGATGTCGTTCCAGTACTCCTCGAGCTCGTGGATGTGAAAGGGCACGTCGGCTTCCAGCAGCGCCGGGAAGACGTCGTTGGCCCAGTCGACCGGATCGGCGGCGGGGAAGTGGTCGAAGATCTCGGGCTCGAACATGTAGATGCCGCAGTTGCCCAGGTTCGACAGCGCCTCGGCGGGATCCGGCTTCTCCTGAAAGCCGCTGATGCGCCCGCCGGCCACGTGAAGGACCACGCCGTATTCACGGGTGTCGGCCACCGGCTTGACCGCCAGCGTTGCGATGCCCCCGCTCTCGCGGTGGCGCCGAGCGAAGCGGTCCAGGTCGATGTCGGTCAGAGCGTCACCGGAGATGACCAGGAAGCTCTCGTCCCCGAAGAAGTCAGAGCAATTGCGCACCCCGCCGGCCGTGCCCAGCAGCTCGGGTTCATAGCGGTAGCTCAGGCGCTCGCCGAAGTAGCCCTTGATCGTGTCGGGAAACCAGTGCAGGTTGGCGATCACGCGCTCGATGCCGTGGCGGTCGAGCAGATCGATGATGTGCGCCATCACCGGCCGATCGAGCACGGGCACCATCGGCTTGGGGATCTCGTAGGTCAGCGGGCGCAGCCGGGTCCCCAAGCCCGCCGCGAGGACCATCGCGTTCACGGCCGCCAAGCTAGCGGATGGGCTCTCCGGTGGATCCGCCTTCCCACGAGCGCAGGTACTCGCGCTGGGCCTCCGAGAGCTCATCGATGCGCACTTCGAGCGACTCGAGTTTCAGACGCGCCACCTCGTGATCGATCCCGGTGGGCACCGCCAGCACCCCGACCTCCAACTCGCCCCCGCGGCGAACGAGATCCTCGGCGCACAGGGCCTGGAGGGCGAACGATATGTCCATCACCGCGGCCGGGTGCCCCTCGGCCGCGGTCAGGTTGACCACCCGACCCTCGGCGAGCAGGTTCAGGCGTCGATCCGGCAGCTCGTATTGCGCGACCAGCGGCCGCACCTCCCGTGCCGGCGAGATCGCTGCCGAGCGCAAGTCATCCAGGTTGATCTCCACGTCGAAGTGGCCGGCGTTGGCCAGGATGGCCCCGTCCTTCATGCGCTCGAAGTGCTCGCGGCGCAGCACGTCGCGCGCCCCGGTGACGGTGATGAACACCTCGCCCCGCTCGGCGGCGTCCAGGGCCGGCATGACCTCGAAGCCCTCCATGCGGGCCTCCAGCGCGTGGACGGGGTCCACCTCGCAGACGATCACGTGCGCCCCGGCGCCGCGGGCGCGCAGGGCCACGCCGCGCCCGGTAAAGCCGTAGCCGATCACCACGACCGTGCGACCGGCGAGCAGCACGTTGGTGGCCCGCAGAATCCCGTCGACCGTCGACTGGCCGGTGCCGAAGCGGTCGTTGAAGGTGCGCTCGCTGTGCGACTCGTTGACCGCCAGGACGGGAAAGGCGAGGGTCCCCTCGGCGTGCATGGCGCGCGCGCGCACCAGCCCGATCGTGGTTTCCTCGGTGGCGCCCAGCGGCCGGCGGGCGCCCTGGCCCTTGCCGGTGCTGCGCCGTTGACGATCCTCGTGCAGGGCGGCGATCAGGTCGGCGCCGTCGTCGATCGCCACGTCGGGACCCCAGCGGGCGAGCTCACGCAGATGCTCGGCATAGGCCCGGGGGCCCTCGCCGTGCACCGCCCGCACCGAGACGCCGTGGCGGCGCACCAGCGCGGACGCGGTGTCGTCCTGGGTGGATAGAGGATTCGACGCGCACAGCGCCACCTGCGCTCCGCCGGCCCGCAGGGTGCCCATGAGGTTGGCCGTCTCGGCGGTTACGTGCAGGCAGGCCGCCACCCGGAGGCCGTCCAGCGGCCGCTGCTCGGAGAACCGAGCCCCGATCGACCCCAGGACCGGCATCTGCGCCGCCGCCCAGTCGATGCGCGCCTGGCCGGCGTCCGACAGCGCCGGATCGGCGATCTCGTGGGGAGGCAGATCACCGCGCGCCATGGCCGCCGTTCGGTCGGTCGCGGATCCCTCCCGCGCGTCAGTAGCGGTAGTGGTCGGGCTTGTAGGGACCCGCGACGGGCACGCCCAGATAGGCCGCCTGCCCCTCCGAGAGCCGCGTCAGCCTCACCCCGAGCGCATCGAGGTGAAGCCGGGCCACCTTCTCGTCCAGGTGCTTGGGCAGCGTGTAGACGCGTCGCTCGTAGGAGTCGGCCTTGGTGAACAGCTCGATCTGGGCGATCGTCTGGTTGGTGAACGAGTTGGACATCACGAAGCTGGGATGCCCGGTGGCGTTGCCCAGGTTCAGCAGTCGGCCTTCGGAAAGCACGATTACCGCGTGTCCATCGGGGAACACCCACTTGTCCACCTGGGGCTTGATGTTGACCTTTTCGATCCCCTCCACACGGGCCAGCCCGGCCATGTCGATCTCGTTGTCGAAGTGCCCGATGTTGCCCACGATCGCCTGGTGCTTCATGCGTGCCATGTGCTCGGCGGTGATGATGTCCCGGTTGCCGGTCGCGGTCACGAACACGTCGGCGCCCTCCACCACGTCGTCGAGCGTCTTTACCTCAAATCCCTCCATCGCCGCCTGCAGCGCACAGATCGGGTCGATCTCGGTGATCACCACGCGCGCGCCCTGGCCGCGGAGGGAGTCGGCGCAACCCTTGCCCACGTCGCCGTAACCGCACACCACGCACAGCTTTCCCCCCAGCATCACATCGGTGGCCCGGTTGATGCCGTCCACCAGCGAGTGCCGGCAGCCGTAGAGATTGTCGAACTTGGACTTGGTGACCGAGTCGTTGACGTTGATGGCCGGGAACAGCAGCTGACCGGAGACCTGCATCTGATATAGCCGGCCCACGCCGGTGGTGGTCTCCTCGGTTACACCCTTGATCTGATCGGCAATCCGGTGCCAGCGGCGGGGATCGTTGCCCAGCGAGCGCTCCAGCAGCGAGAGCACGACGCGCATCTCCTCGGATTCGCTTGAGGCAGGGTCCGGAACCGCGCCGGCGCGCTCGTACTCGACGCCCTTATGCAAGAGCAGGGTGGCGTCCCCACCGTCGTCCAGGATCATGTTGGGACCGGCACCGTCGGGCCAATCCAAGGCCCGTTCGGTGCACCACCAGTACTCCTGGAGGGTCTCGCCCTTCCAGGCGAAGACCGAGACGCCGCGCGGATCCTCCGGGGTTCCGCCCGGGCCGACGGCGACCGCAGCCGCGGCGTGATCCTGGGTGGAGAAGATGTTGCAGCTCGCCCAGCGCACTTCGGCGCCCAGCGCCACGAGGGTCTCGATGAGCACGGCGGTCTGCACTGTCATGTGCAGCGAGCCGGTGATGTGCGCGCCCTTGAGCGGCTGGCGCTCGGCGTACTCCTGGCGGGTGGCCATAAGGCCGGGCATCTCGTGTTCGGCCAGCTCGATCTCCTTGCGGCCGAAGTCGGCCAGCTGCAGGTCGGCGACCTTGAAGTCGGCGGTGCTGGACCGGGGGGCGGTGGTGGCGCTCATGGGGGTCTCCGTCTGCTCGTTGGGCGTTGGATCAGGCGGCGGGCCGCAGGCCGAGGAGCCGCTCGTGCTTGTTCTGCTCCCAGGCCAGCCACTCGCCGGCGGGAACGTGGTCGGGACGCCGGGCGGGCGTCTCAAGCCACGCCTCGACCGCCGCGCGCAGGTCTGGGTCGCGCCGCATGCGCAGCGCGAAGCCCACGTCGGATAGGCCGAGATCGTGCTCGCCCACCAGCTCGCGCAGGGTGCGCAGGCGCTGAAGCTCGGCGGGTCCGTACAGGCGGTAGCCCGACTCCGAGCGCCGCGGGCGCACCAGCCCGACCCGCTCGATGTAGCGCAGCATTCGGGCCGACCAGCCGCTCACCTCGGCGGCTTGGTGGATGGTCAGGGCGTCCACGCCACAACCTTAGCAAGGTTGTGTCAAGGTTTGGGTTCGCCGACCTGGGACCGACTAGGCCCTGGCGGCCAGGGCGCTCTTGAGCCGATCGATCACCTGCACCGGGCCGGGATCGGTGCCGTCCAGGGCGGCGACGTAGATCGACACCAGGTCGCCGAGCAGCACCAGCGACACCAGGCGCTCGACCCGGGTCTGGCCGCGCGCCTGCACCCGAAACGTGGCGGTGGCGTGGGGGGCGATCAGCTCCTCGGTGAGCTCGATGCGCGACTTGATGCGCGGGTGCATGTCGACGTCCTCGAGGAACACGGCCGAGAAGCGGCCCAGCCGCGGCGCGCTCTCCCAGCCGACGATCTCGTTGTGGTCGAGCTCGGGCAGCTCGTGGGCAAAGGCATGGACCTTGGCGTTCTCGTTGAGCTGGGTCTTCCACCGGTAGGCGATGGGGCTGGTCAAGCCCGAGCCCGCGAGCAGCGGCACGCTCCCCTGCAGCGCGCGGGCGATCGTCTTGGCCAGGCCGTCCTCCGGCCCGTCCGGGCCCCACTCGGCGACCAGCTGCTCGGCGTGGGAGGCCGCCACGTCGATGTCGGTCCCCACCCGGGGGCCGGCTCCGCACAGGGCGGCGACCTCGAGCGCGGCGACGGTGGTGTAGGCGATCGCCGCGCGGGGCTGAAAGCCGCCCGGCAGCGGGATCACCGGCACGTCCTGGGCCCTCGCCAGCTCGGCCAGTCGCCCCCCGGTGGTGGCCACCACGCGCCGGGTGCCGAGCGCGCCAGCCGGCGAGTCGTGCGGCTCGAGCCCGGCGGAGTCCACCCGCCACAGCGCGTCGCGCAGCTGGTCGGGGAGGCCAAGGATGTCGTCCAGCTGGCCGCTCGAATCCACGGCCGCGATCGCCGGGCGGTCGAGCTTGGCCGGGGAGCCCGCGGCGGGTTCGGTGGTGGTGCTCACGCCCCAAGCCCCTCTAGAACTTGATCGCCCCGTCGGGAAGGGTGACGCTGGGAAAGATCCGTATGCCCCGCGTGATGACGTTGTTGGCGCCCACGGTCACGCCCTCCCCCAGCACGGCTCCTCCGGTGATGTGGGTGTGGGAACCGACGCGGCAGCCGGCCGAGACGATGCAGTCGCGCAAGGTGCAGTTGCGACCGATCTCGGCGCCGTTGAGGACCACCGAGCGCTCGATCGTGGTGCCGGGCCCCACCGAGCTGTCCTGGGCGAGCACGGCCAGGCTGCCCACGGTGGCGTCGGCGGCGATCTGGCAGCCGCGCTCGATGACCGCCGGTGGCACGACGCGCCCCTGCACGTCGGCCTCCTCGTCGATCAGCCGGTAGCTCGAGCCCAGGTGCTCGCCCACTTCGGTATGGACGTGGCCCTCCATGATGTCGAAGGTGGCCTGCAGGTAACGGTCGGGGGTGCCGATGTCCAGCCAGTAGGAGTGCGAGGGATAGCCGTAGAGGCCGCCGCCGACGAGCTGGGGCCAGATCTCGCGCTCGATGGAGACGTTTCGGTTGGGCGGGATCAGCTCGACCACGTCGCGCTCGAGCACATAGGCGCCGGCCGAGATCATGTTGGTGTCGATCTCATCGGACGCGGGCTTCTCGACGAACTCCTTGACCGCGCGGTCCTCCTGCAGGCGGACCAGGCCGTAGGCGGTCGGGTCCTCGACGGGCACCAGGGCGAGGGTCCCGCGCGCCCCCGTGCGCTCGTGCTGGTCCATCTGCGCGCGCAGGTCGATGTCGGTGAGCACGTCCCCGTTGAGCATCAAAAAGCGCTCCTGGAGCATCGACTCGGCGAACTTCAGCGCCCCCGCGGTCCCCCGCGGCTCGGGCTCTTCGACGAAGCGCAGGCGCAGCCCCAGCGCCGAGCCGTCGCCGAGCACGTTGCGCACGGCGGTGGCCAGAAAGCCGCAGGACATGATCACGTCCTCGACGCCGTTGGCGTGCAGCCATTCGAGCATGTAGGTGATGAACGGCCGGTCAACAAGGGGGACCACCGGCTTGGGCACGGTCGAGGTCAGGGGCCGCAGGCGGGTCCCCTCTCCCCCGACCAGGATCACCGCCTGCACGTGCGCTCCCCGGGCGACGCGGCCGCCGGGTGGGACTGGACTGAACGCGGAGGGACCTCGGGCATGGCCGGGAAGCATGCCAGCCCAGGCTGCGGGCCGGCGCCTCGTCCTGTCCTCGACGGGCGCCCTACGCAAGCGCGGTTCAGCGCCGGCCCACGCCCTCGTACTGCAGCCCGGCGTCCCGCACCGCTCTCGGATCCAGTGCGTTGCGGCCGTCGATCACCAGGTTGCCCTTCATCGCCGAGGCCACTGCCTCCCAGTCGAGGTCGCGGAACTCGCTCCACTCGGTGACGAGCACCACCGCGTCGGCTCCGTGTATGGCGTCGATGGCGGACGCGGCGAACACTGCCGTCGGCATGAGGCTCCGGGCCTCCTCCTCGGCGACCGGATCGTAGGCCCGCACCGCTGCCCCTTCGGCTTGGAGGCGGGCGGCGAGCACCAGCGAGGCGGCCTCGCGCATGTCGTCGGTGTCGGGCTTGAACGACAGCCCCAGCAGGGCCACGGTCTTGCCCACCAGCGAACCGCCGAGATGCCTCTCGAGCTTGCCTATCACCCGGCGCTTCTGCAGCTCGTTTACCTCGATCACAGCCGTCAGCAGTTGGAAGTGGTAGCCGGTGTTGCCCGCCAGCTGCTTGAGTCCGCTCACGTCTTTGGGTAGGCACGAGCCGGAGTAGCCAAGACCGGGACCGAGGAATCTCGGCCCGATCCGCGGGTCCAGTCCCATCCCCCGCGCGACCTCGGTCACATCGGCTCCCGTCTCTTCGCACACGTTGGCGATCTCGTTGACGAAGGAGATCTTGGTGGCGAGGAACGCGTTGGAGGCGAGCTTGACCATCTCAGCGCTGCGGATGTCGGTTCGCACCAGCGGCGCCTGCAGGGGTGCGTAGAGCTCCACGACGGCGTCGCCGGCCCAGTCACCCTCGTCGCCCACGACGACGCGGTCGGGGTGCAGGAAGTCCTGGACCGCCGTGCCCTCGCGCAGGAACTCGGGACACGAGACGTAGCGAAAGCCCGCCTTGTCCTGCTCGCCGAACGCACGCTGGATCGCCGCCCCGGTGCCAACGGGGACGGTGGACTTCATCACCAGGGCGTGGCGATCAGATGCGGGCATGGCATCGACCACGGCGTGGACCGCGGATAGGTCCGCATCGCCTGAGTAGGTAGGGGGCGTGCCCACCGCCACGAACAGGAGGCCCGCGTGGTCGAGCGCCGGCGCAAGCTCGGTGGAGAAATGAAGCCGGGAGCGGTTCTTGTCGACCAGTTCGGAGAGCCCCGGCTCGAAGATCGGGATCTCACCGCGCTCTAGCGCGGCGACCTTGGCTTCGTCGATGTCCACGCACCAGACCTCGCTGCCCAACTCGGCAAAGCCGGCCGCGGTTACCAGGCCGACGTAACCGGTGCCGATCACGGCGACGGGCTCGCGGCTAGCGGGCATGGGTGGCCCAGCGACGATGGAATCCGAGATGCGGCACCGGCGGGCAAGGCTAGCCGGTGGCTGTTCGGCAGCCACGCCCGTGGCGTCGGCCTCGCCTGGCTACAGGCGCGCCGGCCGCCGCGCGCTGAAGTGATCGGTGGGGCGGGCCGCCGGGCGCCAGCGCGGGCCGGACCCGCCGAAGGGGTCGCCCACCGAGCTGGTGTCCAGGCGCAGGCCGGCGACGATCAGGAAGGCGTGGCCGCGGTTGGTGTAGACGGTAACCCAGCCGCCGACCCCCCCGCGTCCCCAGCGCATCAGCGTGCCGCTGTCCTCGGGATAGGCGAGCAGCCCGGCGGCGTGCAGGGCGTAGGAGACCGCGCCCGAGCAGTCGTAGGAGTCATCGGAGAAGTCGACGTGGCCGCCGCCCCACTTGTAGGGCAACCCCACCAGCCGGTTGGCCGTCCAGATCAGGCGCTTGACCGCGCGGGGCGCCGAGCGGGGCGGCGCGGCCTTGCCCGTGGCCAGCACCTCGGCCACCCGCCCGTGCACCAGCGGACCGGCGTGCACGATGCGGGCCGAGATCGCGTGCGCCGGACGGTGCGGCTTGGGGATTGGGGGCTTGGGGACCGGAGAACCCGGGACGGGCGAGGGCTCGGGCGCGGCCGGCGTGGGAACGGCGCCGGGGTCGCTGCCGGAGGGGTCGCCGGGTCCCTGGTCGGAGGCGCTGGGGGCCTCGGGATCGAACGGGGGAGCCTCGGGATCCGGTGAGGCGGTGCCGTCGCCACCGTCGCTCGGCGGCGACGTCCAGTCCGAACCGCTGGGGTCAGAGCGCGGGCCGTGGGCCGACGCCACCGGGGTCGTCGGGCCCGGAACCAGCGCGAGCCCGAGGGCGATGGCGCCCGCGAGCAGCGGTAGCGGCCGAGAAGCCGGCATTGACGGCTCTATCGGACGCCGGGGCGCCGCGACTTGAGCCCGCGGCTCGCGCCTCGACGCCAGGGCAGGTCAGCTCTCAAACGCTCCCGCCGCGCTCGAGCCGCCGGCGGCGGGCCGGGCGGCCGGCGGCGGGCGCGCATCGCGCCGCGGTCAGGCGGCCCCGCCGTCTATGGCCCGCAGCTCTGCTCCGCCCTGGCGCGCGAGCCAGGCGGGAAGGCCGTGGACGAAGTCGGTCAGCGCTTGGCGATAGCGAGCCAGGGAGCGGATCGAGACCCACTCGTCGGGGCCGTGGTGGCCGCCGCCGACCGGCCCGAACTCGACCGCCGCAATCCCCGCCTGCAGGAAGCAGATTGCGTCCGAGGCGCCGTCGCGTCCCACACTCAGGGCCTCCCCCTCGATCGAGCGGCCTACCGCCTCGCGCAGGGCGCGCACGTACGGGTGGCCGGGTGCCACCGTGGCCGGGTTGTGCTCGTAGCAGCTCAGCACCTGCAGGTCGGGGATCTCCCGCAGGGCGGCCAGGATCTCGCCCGGGTCCTGGCCGGGGAGGTAGCGGATGTCCACGTCCATCGCGCAGCGGTCGGGCACCTTGTTGAAGGCATCGCCCCCGTGGATCCGCGAAAGGTTGATCGAGGGCCGATCAAACAGCTCCGACGACTCGCGCGTGAACGGCAACGTCTCCATGCGCCGAAACGCGTCGTAGGCCTTGAGGATCGCGTTGTCCCCCAGCCACGGCGTCGATCCATGGGCGGCACGCCCGGTCACCTCGACGGTCACCGCGAGCACCCCCTTGGCCTGCACGCCGATGTGCAGATCGGTGGGCTCGCCGGTGATGGCGAAGTCCGCCTCCAGCCCTTCCCGCAGCAGCGCGTCGGTGGAGCGCGACGCGAGGTCCTCGGCTTCCTCGTCGGGTACGCAGACGAAGGTGATGCTGACGTCGTCCTGGTCGGCGACGTCGCGGACCGCGCACAGCATCGCCGCCAGGCCCCCCTTCATGTCATAGGCCCCGCGCCCGATCAGCCGATCGCCCTCCACGCGCGGATCGAACTGCCCGGAGAGGGCGGGCACCACGTCCAGATGGCCGTGCAGGATCACGCGCGGGCCCTCGCTCGCCCCCACCTGACAGGTCAGCACGGGGAGGCCGTCCCGATCGATCTGCCCGACGGGGACCTCGCGCGCTTCGAGCCACCCCTTGACGAACGCCGCGGCGCGGTTGAGCTCCTCCGGCTGGGAGGTGTCGTAGGTGATCAGCCGCTCGGCCAGCGCCAGCTCGTCCACTGCTCGGTCCAGGTTAGGACACACCGTCCTCTCGGGCCAGGGCACGCACCCCTGCCGGCCGCCGCTAGCGTGTGAAACAGCGCGGGCGGGCAGCGCGCAACGACGATGCTGAACTTCGAGATCACGACCGAGCCGATCGAGGACGGCGTCGTATTGCACATCCGCGGCGATCTGGACATCCAGTCGGTGCGCCAGGCGCGCGCCGAGCTCGACGAGGTCGAGCACGCGGCGCCCGACCTGCTGGTGCTGGACCTCGGCGGGCTGAGCTTCTGCGATTCGACCGGTATGGGCCTGATCACGGCCACGCACCTAAAGGCCGCCGAGGCCAGTCGCCGCTGCGTGATCGTCCGGCCCCGGCAGCCGATCTACCAGGCCTTTGCGCACCTTAGAGCGCGCGTGGCCATGGGTGGGCGTGTAGGTCACCCACACGCGAATGTGCAGCGCCCAGCCCCGCCGGCGGTTGCGCTGAAACATGCGGCGCCCGTTGCGGCCGGGCTTTAGCCGGATCCGCACCCGGCCGCCGTGGCGCAGGCCCCGGTCCACGCGGCCGTAGGCGAAGCGATTGCGCCCCGGCTTTAGGCGGGCAGAGCCCGCCCGGGGGAGGTCCTGGGTGCCCAGCACGTCCACGTTCCCCGAGCCGGGCAGGTCGAGCGTCACGGTGATGCTGCCGTCGGCGCTCGAGCCGACGGCGCCCATCCAGGTGAAGACGTTGCTGGGCGGCCGGGGCGGCCGGGGCGGCGTGGGACCCGGGCTCGGCCCGGGAGCGGGGCCCGGTCCCGGGCCCGGCGTCGGTCCGGGAGTGGGCGGGCTCAGCGACGCGAACTCATCGGCGCCCATGTCGACGATCGGCGTGCCGCCGGCGACGCGCGCCTGGATGCGGGGGTTGCCGTGGACGTCGGTGCTCAGGCCCCCGGGCACCAGCGCGTTTGAGCCGGCGTCGATCGTGGGGCTCGACGCGGTCTCGTCGACGTTGCCGCTCGACGCACCGGCCAGCAGCGGGTCGGCGCAGATGTTGCCCGCTCCCCCAAACGGAGCTCCGGCGTTGCATAGGTCGGTGTAGGTGGCGGTGGCCGACCCCCCGGGGCCGCTGAAGCCGAGCTCGGCCCCGTCGGAGTCGCCCGCCAGGATCGAGTTTCGCAGCGCGAGCTGATCGGGCGCCTGGCCCCAGATGCCCGCCGTGCCACCGCCGCCCCGGTTGCCGGAGGTCGTGGCGTCGTTGAGCGTGAGGTTGTCCCCGCAGCCCAGGTGCACGGCGCCTTGGGCGTTGGCGCCGGCGCCACCGTCGGCGATCGAGTTGCCGGCGACGACCAGGTTGCTGGCGCCGTGCTGGGTGGCGGTGCAGGCGTTTTCAAGGCTCAGGGCCGCGCCCGCCGAGACCTGTCCGCTGACCGGCGCCCGGATCGAGTTGCCGGTGAAGGCGTCGTTGGTGCTGCCGAGCACCATGCCGACCGCCGACTCGGCCCCCCCGCGCACGTCGGCCGTCCCGCCGGTGATGGTGTTGCCCGAGAAGGTGTTGCCGGTCTGGCTAAGCGCACCGGTGCCCCCGGCGGAGTTGTCGATGAATACGGCGCCGCCGTCCAGGGTGCAGCCGCACGCACCGGTTAGCTGGTTGGCCGAGAAGACGTCGTTGCTGAGCGTCACCGGGAGCGGGGCCGCGCACTCGCACACATCGAGCGCTCCCCCGGTGTCCTGGGCGGTGTTGTTGCGGAAAGTGGAGTTGGTGATCCCCAGCGATCCCGAGCTGGAGCCGGTGATGAACTCGACCGCCCCGCCCCCGCCGATTGTGCCCGTCTGGTTATTGGCAAAGGTGTCGTGGTCCAGGGAGACGGTGCCGGACGTCCCGATGGTGATGATGTTGACCGCGCCACCCAGGCCGGCGCCTCCGGAAGTCTGGTTACCGGAGAAGGTGTCGCCGCTCATGGTCACGGTCGAGGAGGCCGCCTGCGTCTCGACGTCGACCGCCCCGCCGGACCCTCCGCCGCCGGTCTGGTTGTCGGTGAACGTGTCGCCAGTCAGCGTGACCGAGTAGTCGCCCTGGATTGCGATCGCACCACCGTTGCGGAGGGGTGCCGCGGGGGCGTTCTTGGCAACCAGGTTGCGCAGGGTGAGTGTCGCCGTCGGGTCACCGGCGGTGTTCTGGGCGTGCAACATGCTCGTGGTCGCTCCGGTGCCATCGAAACCGGCAACTGAGCCAGGCTGGCCCTGAAGCGTGTAGGAGCGCGAGTCGTGAGCGCCATTGTTGAGTGAGAAGTCCTGCCCGATGCAGAGCTCGGTGAGCGTGATCGTGTCGCCGCTGACCGCCTGGTCGAGCGCCGCCTGAAGGCCGGCGCAGTTGGTGGTCTCGCTGGCTGCCCCCGCGCCGGCCGGCGTCGCGACCAGACCGGACAGCGCCAGCGCCGCCGCCAGCGTCAGCCGCCGCGCCCAGGGAGCCCGCCATTGGCCCATCCAAAGCCTCCTCGGTCGCACCGGCCATCCGGGCCCGCGCTCGTCGCAGCGAGCTTAGCGACCGTCAGGGCCGCCCGGCAGTCGTCAGTTCTGGGGAGCTGGCCCCTGGGGCGCGAGAGAAGGGCTAGGACCCCCGAGGCCGGACTAGGACCCCTTGGCCACCTCGAGGAACGCCTGGGCCCGGTTGGCGTCGCGCTGGGCGCGCTCGCGCTCCTCGGTGCCCTCCTGGGCCTGCTCGGCGGCGCGCTCGGCATCGCGCAGCCGGCGCTCGAGGTCGGCGGTGTCGAGCTCCTCGGGGGCATGGGCCTCTTCGACCAGCACCAGGGCGTGGTCGCCGGTCACCTGCAGATAGCCCTCGGCCTGGGCCAGGCGCACGATGTCCGACTCGCTGCGATAGAGCCGCAGCTCGGTGGGGTCGAGGCTGGCCAGCAGCGGCTGGTGGTGGGCCAGGATCCCGATCGAGCCCACCTGGGTGCGGGTCGAGAGCATCTCGACCTCGTCGGAGAACAGCTCGCCTTCGGGGGTGAGGACCTCGGCGGTGAACTTGTCGTGGGCCACGGGCTAGCCGCCGTCCCGATCCCTGTCGCCTTGGCCCCGTCCCTCTGGCCCGGCCGACCGCTCCTGCTCTTCCTCCCCCTCTTCCTTGCCCTGCTCTTGCCCCTCGCCCTCGGGCTCCTCGCCTTCCTTGTCCTCCTCCTTCTCCTCGCCGTCTGCGCCGCGGTGCTCGGCGACCACGTCGTCGATCGTCCCCTTCATGAAGAAGGCTCGCTCGGGGATGTCGTCGTGCTCGCCGTCCACGATCTCCCGGAACCCGCGGATCGTCTCGGCGACCGGCACGTAGACGCCCGGCGTGCCGGTGAACGCCTCGGCGACGTTAAACGGCTGGGAGAGGAAGCGCTCGATCTTGCGCGCCCGCTGGACGACGACCTTGTCCTCGTCGGAAAGCTCGTCGATGCCCAGGATGGCGATCGTGTCCTGGAGCTCCTTGTAGCGCTGCAGGGTCTCCTGGACCCGGTTGGCCACCTCGAAGTGCTCCTCCCCGAGGATCTCGGCCTTGAGGATCGTCGAGGTCGAGTCCAGGGGGTCGACCGCGGGGTAGATCCCCTTCTCGGCAATCGACCGCGACAACACGGTGGTGGCGTTGAGGTGGGCGAACACCGACGCCGGCGCCGGGTCGGTGAGGTCGTCGGCGGGGACGTAGATGGCCTGCACCGAGGTGACCGAGCCCTTGCGCGTGGAGGTGATTCGCTCCTGCAGCTGACCCATCTCGGTCTCCAGCGTGGGCTGGTAGCCGACCTGGGAGGGCATCCGGCCGAGCAGGGCCGAGACCTCCGAGCCCGCCTGGACGAAGCGGAATATGTTGTCGATGAACAGCAGCACGTCCTGACCCTGCTCGCGGAAGTACTCGGCCATGGTCAGCCCGGACAGGCCCACGCGCATGCGGGCGCCGGGCGGCTCGTTCATCTGGCCAAAGACGAGCATCGTCTTGTCGATCACCCCGGACTCGGTCATCTCCAGCCACAGGTCGTTGCCTTCGCGCGAGCGCTCGCCCACGCCGCAGAAGGCCGACAGGCCGCCGTGCTCCTGGGCCAGGTTGTGGATCAGCTCCTGGATGATCACCGTCTTGCCCACCCCGGCGCCGCCGAACAGGCCGACCTTCCCCCCCTTGGCGTAGGGGGCGAGCAGGTCGACGACCTTGATCCCGGTCTCGAACATCTCGGTGGTCGGGATGAGGTTCTCGACGTTGGGCGCGGGGCGGTGGATCGGCCAGCGCTCTTTGGTCTTCACCGGGTCGCCCTGGTCGATCGGCTCGCCGAGCAGGTTGAAGAGCCGGCCCAGCGTCTCCTCCCCCACCGGGACGGTGATCGGGCCGCCGGTGTCGATGACCTCGGTGCCGCGCGACAGCCCGTCGGTGGTGTCCATCGCCACCGCGCGGACGCGGTCATCGCCTAGGTGCTGCTGGACCTCGCACACCAGAACCTCGGACCCGCCCTTCTGCTCTTCCTCGAGGTTGGCCTTCGAGCGCTTGATCTCAAGCGCCGAGTTGATCTCGGGCAGGTGGTCGGGGAAGACCGCCTCGATGACGACGCCCTGGATCTCCTCGATGCGCCCGAGGTTCTTGCTGTCGCCGGACGCGCCGGCGCCGTTCTGTTCCTGCTCGTCCTGCTTGCGCTCGGTTTTGGTGCTGGCTTGCATGTGGTCTCTCTGTCTTCGCTTTCGCCGTGAAATGAAAGGGGGTTATCAGCGGCGGCGCTGAGCGGGGGGTGGCGGTCGGGGTTGCGGCCTCAGGTGAGCGACTCGGCGCCGGCCACCACCTCCATGATCTCCTGGGTGATCTCGGCCTGGCGGGCGCGGTTCATCTCCAGCGTCAGGTCCTCGATCAGCTCGCCGGCGTTCTCGGAGGCGTTGCGCATGGCGGTCATGCGTGCGCCGTGCTCGGAGGCGGTGGACTCCAACAGGGCGCGGAAGATCGAGATCTCGACGTAGTCGGGGATCAGGCGCCGCAGGATCTCCTCGGGGCCGGGCTCGTACTCGACCAGCGCCCGGTGCTCGGGCGCGCCGTGGGTCTCGCCGTCTCGGTCGCCGCCGCCCTCGCCGTCTGCGTCCTTGTCGTCTCCCTCCAGCACGGCGGCCTCCTGCAGGGGCAGCAGCACCTCCCGGGTCACCCGCTGGGTGAGCGGCGAGATGTAGTGGTTGTAGATGATGTCGACGCGGTCGATCTGGTCGTCGATGTAGGCGGTCATCAGGTCGTCGGCGATGTGGCGGGCGTCGGCGTAGGCCGGCCGATCGGTGAAGCCCGCGTAGCTCCCGGTGAGCTCGTGCCCGCGAAAGACCAGGGACGACGCGCCGCGACGGCCGGACACGTACCAGGACACGCGCATGCTCTCGGAGGAGAGCTCGTGGGCGGCGCGCTCGCCGGCGCGCAGGATCTGGGAGTTGAACGCGCCGGCCAAGCCCCGGTCGCCGGTGACCAGCAGCAGGCCCACGTGGTCCTCGGAGTCGTGCTGGCGCATGAGCGGCAGACGCCCGGCCTCGGTCCCGGCCGCCTCGGCCGCCTGACGGGTCATGCGCCGGATCGCTCCCGCGTAGGGCCGCAGGTTGGCGATCCGCTGCTCGGCCCGGCGCAGGCGCGCGGCGGCCACCAGCTCCATCGCCCGGGTGACCTTCTGGATGTTCTTGATCGAGCCGATGCGGTTTCTGACGTCGCGCTGGGTCTGCATGTGGGTACCGAGGCCGGGGGAAGACGGGGCCGCTCAGCTCACGCCGGCGCGGGCTCGGCCTCCTCCTCGCGCTCGGTCTCCTCGCCGCGCTGGGGCTCGCCGCCGTCCGAGCGCCCCTCCTCCTTCTCCTCGCCGCGCCCTCGCCGTTCCGATTCGGGCTCGGAGTCCGACAGCGGCTGGCCCTCCTCGTCGAGGTCAAAGCCGAAGTCCTCGGCGAACTGCTTGACCGCGGCATCGACCGCGTCGCGCGTCTGGTCGCTCCAATCGCCGCCCTCGATCTTCTCCCGCAGGTCCTTATGTTCGGCGTGCATGCGGTCGGTGAGCTGGGCCAGGAACTCGGGCACGCGCTCGACGGTGATGCGATCGACGTAGCCGTTGGTGGCGGCGAAGACCTGAACCACCTGGTCGGCCACCGCCAGCGGCGCCCGCTCGCCCTGGTTGAGCGTCTTGACCAGCCGCTCGCCGCGGGCCAGCGTGCGCTGGGTGTCGGGGTCCAGCTCGGAGCCGAACTGGGAGAAGGCCTCCAGCTCGCGGTACTGGGACAGCTCGAGCTTGAGCCGCCCGGCCACCTTCTTCATGGGGGCGAGCTGGGCATTGCCGCCCACCCGGGAGACCGAGATGCCGACGTTGATCGCCGGCCGCACGCCCGAATAGAACAGCTTGGGCTCGAGGAAGATCTGGCCGTCGGTGATCGAGATCACGTTGGTGGGGATGTAGGCCGAGACGTCGCCGGCCTGGGTCTCGATGATCGGCAGCGCGGTCAGCGAGCCGCCGTCGAGCTCGTCGGAGAGCTTGACCGCGCGCTCGAGCAGCCGCGAGTGCAGGTAGAAGACGTCGCCGGGATAGGCCTCGCGGCCGGGCGGCCGGCGCAGCAGCAGCGACATCTGCCGGTAGGCGTAGGCGTGCTTGGTCAGGTCGTCGTAGATGCACAGCGCGTGGCGACCGGAGTAGAGGAAGAACTCGCCCATCGCGCAGCCCGCATAGGGGGCCATGAACTTGATCGGCGCCGCCTCGTCGGCGGGGGCGGCAACGACGATCGCCCGCTCCATCGCCCCGTTCTCCGCGAGCGTCTCGGCCAGCTGCACCACGGTGGACATGCGCTGGCCGATCGCCACGTAGATGCAGATCAGGTCGGAGTCCTTGTTGTTGATGATCGTGTCCACGGCGATCGCCGTCTTGCCCGTCTGGCGGTCGCCGATGATCAGCTCCCGCTGCCCGCGCCCGATCGGGATCATCGAGTCGATCGCCTTCAGGCCGGTCTGCATCGGCTCCTTGACCGGCTGGCGCTGGACCACGCCGGGGGCCTTGAACTCGGCCGGGCGGCGCTCGTCGGTGTTGACGTCGCCCTTGCCGTCGAGCGGGTTGCCCAGGGGATCGACGATCCGTCCCAGCAGCCCCTCGCCCACCGGGATGTCCAGCAGCTCGCCGGTCCGCTTTACCGTGTCGCCCTCGCTGATGTGCTGCCAGGACCCGAACAGGACGGCGCCCACGTTGTCGGCCTCGAGGTTCAGCGCCAGCCCGGTGACGTCGTGGGGCAGCTCGAGCATCTCGAAGGCCATGCAGTCCTCCAGGCCGTGGATGCGGCAGATGCCGTCCGCGACCGACAGCACGGTGCCCACCTCGGTCAGCTCGGCCTCGCCGTCGTCGAGGCCCTCGATCCGGCTCTTGAGGATGCTGGTGATCTCGTCGGGCTTGATCTGCATGGCGGTGTGTGTGCTCTCTTTCCGGTGGTGTCCCGGGACGGGGCCGCGCCCCAGCCTAACCCCGGGCGACCTGCTTGCGTAGTTGTTCCAGGCGATTTCGGATCGAGGCGTCGAGGATCGAGTTGCCCACCTGGACCACGATCCCCCCGAGGATGTCGGGCTCCACCCGCTGGGTGAGCTCCACCCGGCGGCCGGTGCGCTCGCCGATCCGCGCCCCGAGGTCCGAGACGATCTGCTCGTCGAGCTCGATCGCGCTGGTCACCTGCACGGGCAGCAGCCGGTGCTCTTGCTCCCACAGCTCGTCGTAGCGCTGGCGGATGCGAAACAGCAGCGGCATGCGGTGGTTCTCGAGCAGCAGCTCGAGGAAGTTGATCAGGATCTCCTCGGCGCCCTCGACGGCGCGGTGCAGGCCGTCCTTCTTCTCCTCGGTGGAGAAGTAGGGCGAGAAGAAGAACAGGGCCAGCTCGCGGCTCTGGTCGATCGCCTCGGCCAGCTCCCCCAGCTGGCCGCGCACCTCGTCGAGCTTGTCGTGCTCGCGGGCCACCTCGAACAGCGAGCGCCCGTAGACCTGGGCGATCTCCTCCATCAGCTCGAACTCTGCTCGGGAGCCGACAGCGCGGCGAAGTCGAGATCGCCCAGGGCGTCCTCGACCAGGCGGCGCTGGTCTTCCTCGGTGAGCACCTTGCGGGTCACCTTCTCGGTGGCCAGGATCGTGAGGTCGGCGACCTCGCTGCGGATCTCCTGGATCGCCCGGCGCGTCTCGGCCTCGATGTCGCGGCGGGCCTGCTCCATCAGCTCCTCGCGCCTACCGTGAGCCGCCTCGGATGCCTCCCGCCCGTGCACCTCGGCCGCCTTGCGCGCGCGGGCGATGATCTCGTCGGCCTGCGCGCGCGCCTCGCGCAGGCGCTCGCGGTACTCGGCCAGCAGCTCGTCGGCCTCGCGCCGGGTCCGCTCGGCGGTGTCGATCGACTCCTCGATCGCCCGCTGGCGCTTGTCCAGCGCCTCGGAGATGCGCGGGAAGGCCAGCCGCGAGAGCAGGAACATCGTCGCCCCGAAGGCGATCAGAGTCCAGATCATCGGGCCCAGGCCCGGGCTGACCAGGAAGTTGCCCGAGTCCTTGGCGGCCAGGAACAGGCCGGGGTTGGCCAGCGCGGTCATCGACTAGGACAGGAAGAACGCGATCAGGCCGAAGATGAACGCGTAGAAGACGATCGCCTCGGTCAGCGCGAAGCCCAGCCACTGGATCGAGGTGATCTCGTCGCGCATCTCGGGCTGGCGGGTGACCGCCTCGATCACCTTGCCGAAGATGAACCCGACGCCGATGCCGGGGCCGATCGTCCCGAGGCCCGCACCCACCCCGAGCGCGATCGCCTTGCCCGCCTTGCGGGCGATGCCCTCTTGGGCCGTCTGGGAGGCCTGGGCCAGGAAGTGGGGGAGAAATGAGATGTCCACTTTGTGCTCCTTGGTCTCAGTGATGCTCGGCGACGGCGCCGCCGAGGTAGATGGCAGCCAGGGTGGCGAAGATGAACGCCTGCAGCGTGGCGATCAGGACCACCTCGAAGATGAAGAAGGCGATGGCGATCGGCAGCGTGACCACGCCCAGGGCGGCCAGCCCGAGCAGGACCACCAGGCCGCCGGCCATGAACAGGATCAGCAGGTGGCCGGCGAGGATGTTGGCGAACAGCCGCACCGACAGCGAGATGATGCGCACGAAGTGCGAGATCACCTCGATGGCGAAGATCGGGATCGCCGCCCCGCCCTCCACCCCGGCCGGGACCCAGCTTTTCAGGTAGCCGATCGGCCCCTTGGCCCGGATGCCCTCGATGTGGTAGCTGATCCACACCACCAGGGTCAGCGCCAGGGTGACCGAGATGTTGGCGGTGGCCGCGTAGAGCGCGAAGGAGGGGATGTGGGCGCCGAAGACGTTGAACGTCTCCTCGCTGTTGGTGGGCAAGGGGATGTAGCCGAGCAGGTTCGAGTACCAGATGAACAGGAAAAGGGCACCCAGGAAGGGAAACCACTTGGTCGCCATGCGCCGGTCGATGTTGCTGGGGCCGGCCACGTTGTCGCGCAGCAGCCCCTGGTAGATGACCTCGACCGCGGTCTGCACGCGGTTGGGGCGCGTGTGCATGCGGTTGGCGATCCAGGTCATGGTGGCCACGGTCAGGCCCCCGGCCAGCGCCAGGTAGAGCACCGCCTTGTTGATCGACAGGTCGATCCCGCCCAGCTTGATCGAGATCCAGGCGTCGAGCTTGAACTCGTCCTGGGGCTTGTAGTCGCTGTTCATGCCGTGCGACCCGAAGGCGGCGCCCAGCGCCACGAGCACGGCCAGGAACAGGGCGAGCCCGATGAAGACCTTCACCCGGCGGCTGAGGCCGTGGCCATGGTCGCCGGGTGCGGCGGCGGGGGCGGCGCTCATCGAGGGACCCCCGATCCGGTGGGCCGCCCGGGCGCCGGGTGCTGGGCGGCGGAGTCGAACGGGCGCAGGATCATGCCCATCGTGAAGTAGACGGTGAACAGCGCGATCACCATGACCGCGGCCGACAGCCCGGCCCGGTTGGAGTCGGCCACGCCCACCGCGAACACCGACCCGGCCACCAGCCAACCGCGGGCGATCATGCTCCCGGCCATCAGTCCCACCACCTGGCGCGGGTCGCGCGAGGCGGTCGCCCGCCGCGTCACCAGCGCCTGGATCCCCCGCTGGACCAGCCACGCCGCGGCGGCCACCGCCCAGCCCAGGATCGGCAGCCCGGCGGCCAGGAACAGCGGCAGCGCGAGCGCGGCGAGGAACAGGTCGAGCTGACGCAGGAAGGTCATCGCCTCACAGGTCCTTGAAGCGCTGGTAGACGAGCCAGAAGCCGACCACGAGCCCGGCGAACAGCCCCAGAAGTCCGAGCAGCACGGGCGCCCCGATCAGCGCTCCGGCGCCGGCGCCCAGCCCGGCGCACAGCAGCATCGTCGCCACCAGCACCGAGCCGGCCACCGCACCGCGATTGACCGGCCCGCGAGGCGACCGATCGGGCCGGCGGGACGGCGGCTCGGGGGCGCTCATGATCGCGGGCTCGTGGCTTGTCTATGTCGGTCATCACGGCGGCTTTGAAATGTGGCGGGCACCCTACAGACGCAAAGACCCGGCGGGAGCCGGGCGCTCGCAGCTGGCCGCCGAGCCCCTGCCGGGCACGTCTTCGGCGACACGGCGCATCCTACTTTGTGACGGACTTTGTAACAAGCTTGTGACAGCCGCCGCGAGGGCGGCCGGTCGGCCCCGCAGCGCCCGCCAGTAAGGTGCCGCGCCGGTGTCTGGACGGGACTTCGACGAGTGGGAGATCGAGCTGCACGGGCACCGGGTGGTCTACCGGGTCGCCGGCGCCGGGCCGCCCGTCGTGCTGATCCACGGGATGGTGAACTCCTCGCGCCACTGGGAAGCCGTGGCCCTGCGTCTCGCCGGCGAGCACACGGTGATCGCCCCCGACCTGATCGGCCACGGCGACTCGGCGACGCCGCGCGGCGACTACTCGCTCGGCGCCCACGCGGCGAGCATCCGGGACCTGCTGGCGGCGATCGGCGTGGGCCGGGCTTCGCTGGTGGGCCACTCGCTCGGCGGCGGCGTGGCGATGCAGTTCTTCTACCAGTTTCCCCAGCGCACCGAGCGCCTGGTGCTGGTCTCGAGCGGGGGGCTGGGCCGCGAGGTGAGCCCGCTGCTGCGCAGCGCCGCCGTGCCGGGCACCTCGGCCATCCTGTGGCTGGCGGCGCATCCGCGGGTGCTGGCGGCGCTGGGGGAGTCGGGGCGGCGGCTGCGGGCCCGCGGCGTCGGCCAGGGCGTCTACCTGCAGGCGATCGCCCGCGCGCTCCGGCCGCTGGAGCCGCCCGGCGCGCGCAAGGCGTTCCTGCAGACGCTGCGTTCGGTCATCGACGTGCGCGGCCAGCGCGTCAGCGCCCAGGATCGGCTCTACCTGCTCGCTCGGCTGCCGACGATGATCGTGTGGGGAGAGCGCGACAACACGATCCCGCTCTGGCACGGACGGGCGGCGCACGAGGCGATCCCGGGCAGTCGCCTGCGCACGCTGGCGCGCGCGGCGCACTTTCCCCACCTGGAGGACCCCGAGGGGCTGGCCGAGGTCCTGCTCGACTTCCTCTCCACCACCGAGCCGGCGGTCATCGACGACGGTGACTGGGGCGAGCTGCTCGCGCCGGGAGCCCCCCGCAGTCGCCGCCCGGCCGAAGCCCCGCGCGCGGGCGCCGACGTGGCGCCGGTCTAGCGGCCCCCCGCCGGGGGCGGGTGCCCGATCAGCTCTCCGGGACGTCGAGCAGCTTGTGCTCGAGCGCGTAGCGGACGAGCTCGGCGCGGGTGCTGCGACCCAGCTTCTGCTGGATGTGGGCGCGGTGGCTTTCGACCGTGCGCACCGAGAGGAACAGCTGCTCGGCGATCTCGGCGTTGGTGTGGCCCAGGGCGATCAGCCGCAGGACCTCGACCTCGCGCTCGGAGAGATCGTCGGCGCCGGCGCCGGCAGTCGGCTCGGCGGCGACCCGCGCCCCGAGCTGGGGGTTGAGGTAGGTCTCGCCCGCCGCCGCGCGGTGCACGGCCTCCACCAGCTCGTCGTCGGCGGCCTCCTTGAGCACGTATCCCGTGGCCCCCGCTCCCAGCGCGCTGCGGGCGAACGCCGGCTCGTTCTGCATCGTCAGTACCACGATGTGGGTCTCGGGGGAGGTCTCGAGGACGTCGGACATCGCCTCGATACTCGACCCGCCGGGCATGTTGAGGTCGAGGATGAGGACGTCGGGGCGATGGCCCCGCACGTAGCGGACCGCGTCGGGGACGTCGCCGGCGAGGGCGACCACCTCGATGTCCGGTTCGGCGTCGAGTAGGAGCTGGAGCCCCTTGCGCACCACGGCGTGGTCGTCGGCCAGCACGACGCGGATCGCTTTCTCCGAGGTCGGTGAGCTCTCCATGTCCGTGAAGCTAGTGGTCGAGTGCATCCAGACCAAAGCTAGGCCGACGCTACCCGGTCCGGAATCGCGAATGCCCGCAGACGGCGGCGGTTAAGTACTGAAGGTGCGACGGTCGCGTTCAGCGGGCCGCCGTCGGCTGGCGCTCCTCGAGATAGCGTCCGAGGTACTCGGCGGCGATCTTGCCCGGCGGTGACCACGGGCAGGTGGGCGAGACGGTCGAGCTCCAGCCGGCGCCGCCGCTGATCTTCGCGGTCAGGTAGCGGGGCTCGGCGCCGGTGAGCAGCATCGCCCGCAGCACCGGTCGGAAGCGCTTTCGCTCCACCGGCACGCCGGCGAGCGCGGCGATCGAGGTCGCGGCCACGTCGGCCTGCTGGGCCGCCAGGCCCCCGTGCTTGATCGGGAAGTCGACCGCGTCCCCGGCGGCGAACACGCCCTGGACGCCGGGCACCTGCCCCGTAGGGTTGACGGGGATGAACCCGTCGCGGGCGCACGGCAGTCCGCGGACCGAGGGACCGACGAGCAGGGGAAGCGAGACCACCCGCTCGACGTCGAGCCTGACGCCCCGCGGGTGCAGGATCAGGCTGCGATCCTCGAGCGTCGGATACGAGGAGGTATGGACGGCGACGCCCGCCTCGCGCAGAAGCTCCTCGACCGCGAGGCTGGCGGTCTGCCCGAAGAGCGCCAGCGGCGCATCCTCGGGGGTGACCAGGCTGAGCTCGACGTCGACGCACATCTCAAACGCGCGCCGGGCGGTCAGCAGCGCGAGCTCATACAGGGGCAGCGGCCATGCGGGCCCCGGCGGCGCGACGAACGCGACGCGGCGGGCGTAGCCCTCCTCGATGTCCTGGACCAGGCCGCGAAACGCCTCCCCCAGGCCCCGGTCGTCGAGGGTCAGGACGCGTTTGAGGGCGGGGTACGGGCGGGCCCCCAGCGCGAGCAGCAGGGCGTCGTAGCGAAGCCGTCCACCGGACTCCGTGCCGGCCAGGCGGCGCTGGGCATCGACCCAGGCGAAGGCATCGGCATGGAGGGTGGCGCCGAAGTGCCCGGCGACCTCGGCCAGGGGATAGCGCTCGGCGGCGCCCATGCCGAACGGCGCCCGCACGACGAGCGGCCGGTAGACGAACTCGGGATCGGCGGCGAGCAGAGAGATCGACACGCGGTCCCCGACCAGGGCGCGCAAGGCGATGAGCCCCTCCAGCGCGGCCACCCCGCCGCCGGCGATGAGGACCTCAAAGCGGGGGCCCGTGGCACCGTGGGCAGAGGACCCGTTGGTGGACATGGGCACAACCTAGGCTCCGACCCCTGGCAGCGCCATCCGCAGCCGTCCGTATTTCGCTGCGGTGAACTACGCGCCGGGGACGGGGCGCCGGCCGCGGTTCTCCCCAATTTTGGGGATTGCGTCCCCGCCTGGGCGGGCTAAGCTCGGGGAACGGGTGTGCGCCCTTACAGCGGCTGCAGGAACCCAGCCAGGTGAACGAAGCACGGCTGCGACATTTGATCTCCGTCGGACGCGCGCTGATGTCCGAGCTGGATCCGGAGGTCGTGCTCAGGCAGGTGGTGGAGGCGGCGCGAGAGGCCACCGGGGCCCGCTACGCGGCGCTGGGCATCCTCGACGAGGAGCGCGTCGAGCTCGAGCGCTTCATCACGCTAGGGATCGACGAGCGGACACGCGCGCGCATCGGCGATCTGCCCCGCGGGCGCGGGGTGCTCGGGGTGCTGATCTCCGACCCCAAGCCCCTGCGCCTGTCGCGGGTCGGAGACCATCCCAAGTCCTACGGCTTCCCCACCGGCCATCCACCGATGGGCAACTTCCTCGGCGTGCCGATCAGCATCCGGGGCAGGGCGTGGGGGAACCTGTATCTGACCGAGAAGACGGAGGGCGACTTCACCGAGGGGGACGAGGAGGCGGTGGTCATCCTCGCCGGCTGGGCCGCCACCGCGCTCGACAACGCGCGACTGCATCAGAAGGTCGAGGCCCGCAACGAGGAGCTCGAGCGCGCGATGCTCACCAGCCGGATGACCGCCGAGATCGCCCGCTCGGTGGGGGGCGAGACCGAGCTGGATCGGATCCTCGAGCTGATCGTCAAGCGGGGCCGGGCCTTGGTGGACGCCCACTCGATGCTGATCTTCCTGGTCGAGGGCGAGGAGCTGGTGATCGCGGCGACCGCCGGGCCGGTCGACGCGTCGCTGCGGGGTAGGCGCTTTGCCACCAACGGGACGGCGATGGGCGAGGCGCTGCGCACGGGGAGGGTGGTCTGGGTGGAGGATCTCGTGGCCGAGCTCGCCGAGACCGCGTCCCAGCCCGATGCACCGGTCGCTCCCACCCAGATCGCTCAGGTCCGGGCGCCCAAGTCGCTGCAGATCCCGATGATCTTTCGGGGGCGGCCGGTGGGGATCCTGTCCACCGTGAGCGCGGACGGCGACGCCGCGCCGGGTCCCGACGCGCTCGACCAGCTCAAGACGTTCGCGGCCACCGCGGCCACCGCGGTGGCCACCGCGCGCTCGGTCGCCGCGCAGTCACTGCGGCGCAGCTTGGAGGCCGCCGAGCACGAGCGGACCCGCTGGGCCCAGGAGCTGCACGATGAGACGCTGCAGGACCTGGCCAGCGTCAACGTGCTGCTCTCCACCACGCGACGGGCGCCCGATGCACATCGGCGGGGCCAGGCGATCGACGCGGCGATGGCCCAGGTCACCGAGAGCATCCGCAACCTGCGCAGCCTGATCTCCGACCTGCGCCCGGCGGCACTCGACGAGCTCGGGGTGCTGCCGGCGATGGAGGCGCTGGTGGAGCGGATGGGAGCCACCTCCGGGCTGCCGGTAGCGCTGGACGTGAATCGGGGAGCGGGCGCGGACCAGCTCGAGATCCGGGTCGAGCCGGCGGTCGAGCTGACGATCTACCGGCTGACCCAGGAGGCGCTGACCAACGTGGTCAAGCACGCCGACGCCGACCAGGCGCGCGTGCGCATCATCGAGGCCAACGGCTGGATCGAGGTGACGGTCAGCGACGACGGCCAGGGCTTCGACTCCACCGCTCACAGCGAGGGCTTCGGTCTCCTGGGCATGCGGGAACGGGTCGAGCTCGCCGGCGGCTCGTTCGAGGTGCACTCCGACCCCGCCGGTACCACGGTGTGCGCGCGGCTCCCCGCCCCGCACCGCGTGCCCGGCTAAGCGCAAGCGCCCGCTCGGCCGCTGGGTCCTTTCGCCGCCGGCGCCCATCGGCGAGGATGCACCCGCCGATGCTGGCGCTCGCCCTCGTGCTCCTGTCCGCCGTCGCCTTGCCCTCGGCGGCCGCCGGTGCCCCGTCCGCGACGACCGGGGCCTCGCGGGCGCCGGTAAAGTCGGCGGCCCCCGCCGCCGCCTTTAACGGGATCGACGTGCGGGCGCGAGTGATCGCCGTCGACACCACCAAGGAGAGCGCGACGGTGCGGGTCGACCCCTTCCCCGAGGGCGACTACGGCGAGCGGTCCAAGCGGGGGGTGTTGGCCCGCGACGTGGTCCTCTACGCCACCGCCCTGAGCGGCTCTTTGGCGCACGACTACCGCGCCGGGGCGTTCATGGATCCCTTCGAGACGACCGTACCGCTAAGCGGCGACACGTCCAGTTACCCCTTTCACCACCTCAAGGCCGAGTTCGAGATGCTCGCCGCCACCGGCGCCGGAATCGAGTCGGGCCAGCCGGTCACGATGCGGGTGCACATCAGCAGCGGCCTGGCTGGCTACCGCATGCACCCCTCCTCGCTTAACCGACAGCAGTCCGACACGCTGGTCGTCTCCCTGCGCATCGATCCATCGGGGGCCGCCGTGTTCTTCGCCGCGTTCATCATGGTGATCATGTGGCTGCTGGCGTTGGCCGCGATCACCGTCACCGTCACGCTGATATTGCGCCGCCGCCGCTTCGAGGGCGCGTTCACCGGGTTGCTGGCCGCCCTGCTGTTCGCCTTCCCCACCGTGCGCAACACGCTGCCCGGCATCCCGCCGGTGGGCGTGCTCTTCGACTACGGCGCCTTCTTCTGGGCCGAGGGGCTGGTGGCCCTGTCGTTGGTGGCCCTGGTCGCCGGTTGGTCCCGGCGCCATCTGGTGGGCACCGGCGAGCGCCGGGACTGACCGACGGGCGGTTCTCGGGCGGCGTCAGGACAGCCTGAGCAGACCGCCCACCGCGACCGCCTCGGTCAGAGCGGCTCGGCCACGGTGGTGGTCAGCGCGTCGTCTCGGCTCAGCGACAGCAGCGCCGCGCACGCCCTAGCGGTGAACTGGGTGCCCTCGGCGGCGAGGCATTCCACCAGCGCATCCTCGGCCGACTTGGGAGCGCTGTAGGGCCGGCTGATCGTCATCACGTCCCAGGCGTCGGCCATCGCCAGCAGCGCGGCACCCTCGGGGATCTGCTCGCCCGGCAGCGCCTGCGGGTAGCCGGTCCCGTCGGGGCGCTCGTGATGGCAGGCGATCCACGACACCTGCTCGGGCGAGAGCACCTCCTCGGCGATCTGGGCCGACAGCGCGGCGTGCTGTTGGACTTGGCGGCGCTCGGCTTCGTCGAGCGGCCCGGCGTGCAGCAGGACGGCGTCGGGCACGCCGATCTTGCCCACGTCGTGGATCAGCGCCGCCTCGCGCAGCTGCTGCACCCGTTCGGCCGACCAGCCCGAGGCCAGCGCCAAGCGCCCCACCAGCTCGGCTACCCGATCGGAGTGGCGCCGGGTGAGCGGGTCCTTGGCGTCGATCGCGCGGGCCAGCGCGCGCAGAGCGCTCAGGGCGTGCGAGCGCTCGAGGTGGTCGGCCCGCTCGTCGGCCGAGAGCTCCTGCACCACGTCGGGGTCATAGATCCAGCACACGTCGCGCCCGTGGGCCTTGCTCCAGTACAGGGCTCCGTCGGCGAGCTCGAACAGCCGCTCTGGCTCCTGGGCGTCCTGCAGCCCGCAGATCCCGGCCGAGATCGTGACGTGGCGCTCGGCGATCGGCTCGGCGCGGATGCTCTCGCGCAGGCGCTCGACGGCGCTGAGCGCCTGCAGCGCCTCGCTCTCGGGCAGGAGCCAGGCGATCTCGTCACCGCCGACGCGACCGAGCACGTCCTCGGTGCGGGCGATCTCCCGGGCGCGGTTGGCCAGCTCGACCAGGATCCGGTCTCCCGCCCCGTGGCCGGCGCTGTCGTTGATCTCCTTGAAGTGATCGATATCGACCATCGCCAGGGACAGGGACCGGTCGTGACGACGGGCCCGGCTGACGTCCTGGGCCACCCGCTCGTGGAAGGCCCGGTGGTTGAGCAGCCCGGTGAGCGGGTCGGTCAGCGCCTGGGCGGCGAGCTGGGCCCGGTCCTCGGCGTTGGCCACCGCCAGCGATACGAGGTCGGCGAACTCGGTCACTCGCCGCTCGGACTCCAGCGCCAGGGTCTCCGGGCTCTCGCCGGCGGCGGCCAGCACCCCCCACACGCGGCCATGGACGCGGATGGGAGCCAGGATCGTGGTGCGATAGCCCAGGCGCTCGACGACGGGATCGCCGATCGGCAGGTCGGGTGTGCTGACGGTGCGGCTCTCGGTGAGCGCGCGCTCGAGCTCGGAGCCGGGCCGGATCGGCAGCCTGGTCCCCGGTTCGTAGCGGCCCCCGGCCCGTCGGGCCCAGGAGCCCAGCACGATCGCCTCGGTGGCCGATTCGTAGCGCACCACCCCGGTCCCGCTCGCGTTGACCAGCTCGGCCAGCTCGCGCGAGACGAGCTCGTACAGGCGCTCGGCCGGAGCGCCGGCGGCGACCGCGGTGGCCACCTGGCGCAGCGCCGTCTGGGCGGCGCCGGCGCGACGCTCGCGGGCGCGCGAGCGCTCGGTGTCCTCGCGCAGCCCGATCAGCAGCGCCTTGCCGGCGATGATCCCCGCCCCGGGGACCAGGTAGGCGGGCACGATCACCGCCAGCTCGCGCAGGAAGCCAGCCGAGACGGCGCTCCCGTCGTAGGTGAGCGGCACGGCGTGGACCAGGCAGCACCCGAGCAGGTACAGGGCGGCCACCCGCAGGGGAAAGAAGTAGGCGCCGAAGACGACGATGAAGAACAGGAAAAAGCGCGACGGTGCGCTCACGCCACCCCCCGCCCACACGGCGACGCCCACCACGACGAAGCCGCTGGTGGCCGAGAGGTGGATCAGCCACGGGGGAGCCGTGCGCCAGGGCACGACGCCCAGCGACAGCGCCCCCCACGCCGCGCCCACGCCGCAGATCGTCCACAGCACCGCCGTCTCGAGCCGCCCCGGCCCGGGCAGGACCAGCACCAGCGACAGCCCGGCCGCCCCGGCCAGGTACATGAGCCCGGCCAGCCGCCCCGCCAACAGGCGCTCGTCGCTGCGCACCGCCCAGGCGGGCGTGTGAGTCTTGGGGCCGCGGGCCGCGGCCGCGGTCTGGGCCGTGGGATCGATAAAGCCTCGTTCTCCCTTTCGATGAGGTGAATCGGCACGAATGGCCCAACCCTGAAGGTCGCTGGGCGCTGGTGGAGCCCAGTCGGGGGGTGGCGCCCGGCGGCTCACCCACCCGCCGGGCGGTCGTGGGCTGTCGTGGTTGGTGACTCTTATCCGCATCGGCTAGCTTCTTGAAGGGTTCTCTAGCCTGGTTGCCGTGACCTCCCGCCCTCTGCTCCTTCGCCTGCGCGCCCGCCTGTCGCTCGCCCTCCCGCGGGGATGGCGCGATGCCGTCCTGCAGGTGGCCCTGTGGGGCTTGGCCGATCTGCTCTATGAGGGGGTGCGCGGCCTGGTGGCCGGCCGGGGCGACGCGGCGCTGGCCAACGCCCACGCGGTGGTGGCGTTCGAGCGCGCGACCGGGCTGTTCTTCGAGCCCCAGCTCCAGCGGCTGGTGCTCGGCAACCACGACCTGGTCGTGGCCTCCAACTGGCTCTACGTGAACATCCAGTTCACGGTCAACGCCCTGTTCCTGGCCTTCCTCTACATCTACCGCAACCAGATCTTCTACTTCGTGCGCAACATGTTCTTCGTGGCCATGGGCATGGCCCTGGTGGTGCACCTGATCGTGCCGGTGGCGCCGCCCCGAATGCTGCCCCAGCTGGGCTTCGTCGACACCATCCATCAGATCGCCCACATCAACCAGGACTCGGGGGCGGTGAGCTTGTTCGTCAACCCCTACGCCGCCGTCCCGAGCATGCACATGTGCTTTGCCCTGTTGATCGGGATCACCGCGGTGGTGCTCACCCGACGCCGGTGGCTGAAGCTGGTCTGGCTGGTCTACCCCGCCCTGGTGCTCGGGGTGATCGTGGTCACCGCCAACCACTTCGTGTTCGACGCCCTCACCGGGGCAGTGACGGCCGCGGTGGCGTTCCTGGCCGCCAAGCAGGTGATGGCCCGCGTGCGGCCCGCCGCCTGGGCGTGGGCGCCGGTCGGGCGCCGGCGCGTGGGATCCTCCGCGCCGGCGATGGCGGCCGCGGGCGCCGGTCAGACCGGGCCCGGCCGCAGCTGAAGGCGCTCGAGCTCGGCCAGCACGCTGGGTAGCGCCGCTACGGTGCGGCGCCAGGACCCGGGCGCGCCGTAGTCGTCGGCGTCGTGGAGCAGCACCACGCTGCCCGGCTCTAGGTCGGCGCACAGCAGCCGCGTTATCGACTCGGTGCTGGCGGCGCGCTCCCAGTCGCGCCCCCAGTGCGTCCACAGCAGCGGCAGCATGCCCTGCTCGCGCGCCCAGCGCAGCGCGGGGAAGGAGAAGATGCCGTAGGGCGGCCGGTACAGGCTGGGCTCGCGTCCGGTGGCCTGCGAGATCAGCGCCCGGGCGCGCTCGAGATCCGCGCGCACCTGTCGCGGGGTGAGCCGCAGGAGGTTGCGGTGGCGGTGGCAGTGCAGCGCCACGTCGTGACCGCCGGCCACGATCTCGTGCGCGAGCGCGCCGGTGCGCTGGATCTGCTCGCCGACCAGGAAGAAGGTGGCCCGCACGCCCGCCTGGGCCAGCAGCTCGAGCACCGCCGGCGTGCCCTGCGGGTGGGGTCCATCGTCGAAGGTCAGCCCCACGCCGAGGCCGTCGCCGGTGCGATCGGCGATCCCCAGGGGGGCCCGCAGCGGCGCCCAGGCGGCCGCGGCGGCCGGCAGCGCCCAGGCCGCGCCGGCGCCCAGCGCGAGCGGCGCCAGCCAGCGGCCGGCTCCTGCCGTAGGCGCGCGGCTGGCATCATCGGAGCGCGTCATGGTCAGCTTGCTACTCGGAATCGGCGCGGCCGTGGTGGCCTCGTCCCTATACAGCGTAGGCGTGGCCCTGCAGGCGCTGGAGGCTAGGCAGGTCCACGCCGGCCACGCCCTGCGCCTTTCCCTGTTTCGCCAGCTGGTGAGCCGCGGGCGCTGGCTGGCGGCCACCGCGCTGTCCACCTTCGGCTGGCCGTTTCAGGTGGCGGCGCTGCTGTTGGCCCCGCTAGTGGTGGTCCAGCCGGCGCTGGCCGCGGGTCTGTTGGTGCTGTTGGCCCTGGGGCACCGCATCCTGGGCGAGCACGCCGGGCGCTCGGAGAAGCTGGCGATGGCGGCGATCGTGGTGGGCGTCGCCGGCCTGGCCTGGACCGCGCCCGAGCGCACGACCACCCACGCCCACGGCGCGATCTTCCCGGTGGCGCTGGGGCTCCTGTGGCTGGTGGCGTTTGCGCCCTACCTAATGCGCCTGTTCGGACGGACCTGGGGGACGCTGACCATGGTCTCCGCCGGCCTGGGCTTCGCCTGGGGTGGGGTGGCCACCAAGCTGGTCGCCGACGAGGTGGCGCGCGGACACTGGCTGCGGGCCGTCGCCTGGGGGGTCGCCTCGACGGCCACCGAGGGGGTGGCGCTGCTGAGCGAGATGAGCGCGCTGCAGACCCGCCCGGCGATCCAGGTCGCTCCCGTGGTGTTCGTGGTCCAGACGCTGGTGCCGGTGGCGCTGGCCCCGTTGCTGGTGCACGAGCACTTCTCCCGGACCCCGCTGCACGGCGTGCCGCTGCTGGCGTCGCTGCTGATCCTCGCCCTCGGGGCCGCCTTCCTGGCCCGCTCCCCGCTGCTGCTGGCCCTGACCGCGGGGGGCGATCAGGCCAACGCCGACAGCGGCGCCGCGCGCAGCCCGTCCGAGCGCAAGGCCGCGGTCAGGCCGTCGAGCGAGGCGCTCGAGCCGTCGTAGGTGACGACGACCACGTCGCCGGCCCGCAGGGGGCGCGACGGGGTGGGCGAGTGGCGGTCGAGGCTCAGCGAGCCCACCACCGGCCGCGCCGAGCGGATGGTCTTGGCCAGCACCAGCTGTCCGAGCGACATGGTGCGGGGAGCGAGGAAGTAGAAGTGGTGGGGCAGGCTCATGGCGCGGGCCTCGGAGTGCAGCCGCGAGCGCGTGCCCACCCAGCCCAGCAGCGCTCCGCGCTTGGGCTCGGGCATGGCGTCGTCGCCCTCGGCGCGCAGCGTTTCCAGTGTGGCCCGGTCGGGCACCGAGCTGACCGCGAACGTGACCCGCTCGCCCGCGCCGGCGAGTCGCGCCGACAGCGTGGGCAGCTGGTCGGGACGGGCGCGCACGATCACCGCCACCTGGCGGGTGTTGGTGTGCAGGCTGTGGATCGGGTGCTCGCCGAGGAAGCCGGCGGCAAACGCCGTCAGCTCGTCGGTGGACATCAGCCAGGTGCTGGCGCCAAGCACCACCATCGCCTGCGCCGCCAGGCGGGTCAGGCGGGGTTGCCAGGCGGGGATGGGCTTGACCCGCGGGGGCGCCGAGAGCACCACATGGGCGGCGGGCGGGGTGCTTACGCCGTCCGCCGCCGGCGGTCGCTCGGTGCAGCTGGCCTGAACCTGATCGACGAGATCGTCGCGGCTGTGGACCAGGCGCAGGAGCTCGAGCTCGGCCATGGCCCTGGTGTTGACGCGCGCGTGGCCGACCGGCAGGCCGTAGGAGACCACCGGGCACCCGCGGGCGCTGGCCTCCAGGCAGGTGACCCCGCCGGTGGAGTGCACCAGCGCATCGGCCGCCGCCAGCAGCTCGGGCATCTGGTCGGTGAACCCCAGGATGCGCACGTTTTTCTCGGCGGCGAAGGCGTGGCGCAGCTTGCGCTCGGCCCCCTCGTTGCGGCCGGCCAGGCAGATCACGGTGGAGTCGGGGATGCGCGCCAGCTCGCGCACCGCGCCCTCGATGTCGCCCACTCCCCAGCCGCCGCCGGAGACGATGACCACGCGGCCGCCTTCGGGCAGGTCGAGCGCGCGGCGGGCCTCGCTGCGGTCACACGGCGCCAGGAACTCGGCCGAGATCAGGGGACGGACCTGGCGGACGCTGTCCGGGCCGGCGATGCGCTCCACCGAGGAGATCGACTCGGCGTAGGAGGCCAGGTGCATGTCGATGCCCCGCTGAGCCCAGAAGAACAGCCCGGTCAGATCGGTGATCGTGGCCACCGTGGGGCAGCGCACCTCGCGTCGGCGGCGCAGGCGGGCCAGGACCACGGTGACCGCCGGATAGGTGGAGACCACCACGTCGGGGTCGTGCTCGGCGATGCGCCGGCGCAGCGGTCGCCCGCCCAGCGCGCACAGGGCGAATACCGCCAGCGCGCGCGCCGGGAGGCAGTGCTCGAGCAGCCAGTAGACGATGCCGTAGGACCAGGGGATGAAGCGCAGCTGGGTGCGGTAGCCGTCCTCGACGACGTAGCGGAGGATCCGGCCCATGGCGGCGAGGCCGTCGATCACCTCCACGTCGACGGGGTCGGCGCCCTCCCGGAGCTGCTCGGCGAGCGCCCGGGCCGCCGCGGCGTGACCCTCCCCCACGTCGGCGGACAGGATCAGCACACGCTGGCGCGGACGAGCCGGCACGGGTGAGCGTGTCGTTTGGCGAGCGAATCGCATTAGCTTCGGGCGGCCGTCAGGGGCAAACGGGCCCAGGAATCACCGCATGCGCCAGCCTGCGCCTGGCCGGCAGGGCCAGAACACTGTACCGAGCATCACGGTCACCCAGTAGGGGCGCCCGCCGGGGCAGAGCCATTGCCGGGCGCGATGGGGAAAATGGGCGCGTGGAAGCCACCTCTCCCATACCCCGGCTGGGCCGGGGCGTTGCAGCGCGAGGGCGCCAACGCAGCCTGGCGACGCTGGCGCGGGGGACGCTGGGCACGGGCGCGCTGGCCGGCCTGTTGGCCTGTGGGCTGCTGCTGGCGGCGAGCGCGGCCTCGCGCCAGTCCACCCTGCTGGTGCCCTCGGCCCACGGGCGCTTCCCGCGCTGGCTGGCCGGGCCGCTGCTCGGACTGGGGGTCCCGTTCGGGACGGTCCGCTGGCAGCTCGAGGTGGTGGGCATGGCGCTCTGCTACGGGCTGGCGCTGGCCTGCCTGCCCGGGCTGGGTCCCCGGCGGGTGCTGGCGGCGATCGTGGGCGCCCACGTGATCTTCGCCCTGGGACCGCCGCTGCTGTCCTCCGACGTCTTCGGCTACATCGACTACGCCCGCCTGGGCGTCGTGCATCACCTGGACCCCTACACGCACGACTCGCTGGCCGCCGGCCACGACCCGGTCTTTCGCTTCTTGGGCTGGCACCACGCCAAGTCCCCCTATGGCCCCCTGTTCACGCTGCTGAGCTACGCGCTGGTGCCGCTGGGCGTGGTGGGAGGGCTGTGGACGCTCAAGGCCTTGGCCGCCGCCTTCAGCCTGGCCACCGTGGCCCTGCTGTGGCGGGCGGCGCGCGCGGTCGGACGGTCGCCCCTGGCCGCCGCCGTGCTGTTCGGGCTAAACCCGGTGGTGCTGATCTTCGGTGTGGGGGGCGCACACAACGACACCATGCTGGTGGCGCTGATGGCCGCCGCGCTCCTGCTCGCCCTGACCGGCCGCTGGGCTTCGGGCGCGGTGACGGTGGTAGTGGGGGTGGGCATCAAGGCGTCCGCGGGCCTGATGCTGCCGTTCCTACTCCTGGGCGCGCGTCGCCGGGCGCGCGCGGCCCTCGGGGCGGCGGTGGCCTCGGCCGCGCTCCTGGTGGCGCTTGCGCTGATCGGCTTTGGCTCCCAGGCGGCTGGCTTCCTGACCGCCATCCGCGGCCAGCAGGGGCTGGTGGCCGTCCACAGCGTGCCCGCGCAGGTCGGTCGCCTCCTGGGCGCGCCGACGCTCGAGCCGGGAGTGCGCACCGCGTTCGTGGTCGCCTTCGCGGTGGTGGTGGTGCTCGCGCTGTGGCGCACCTGGGCCGGGGCCGACTGGGTCCGAGCCGCCGGATGGACGACGCTCGCGCTGCTGCTGAGCACGGCGTGGCTGTTGCCCTGGTACGCGATCTGGCTGCTGCCGTTCACCGCGCTTCGCTCCGACCGGGCGCTGCGCACCGCCGCCCTGCTGTTCTGCGCCTACGCGCTGCTGACCCGTCTGCCCTTCGCCGACCCCGCCCTGTCCAGCGGGGTCCTCTAGCGAGAGGGCGGAGGAGCGGGGCGCTCCACGGTGCGAAACTCGCCCGTCTCCAGCTGCTCGGTGACCTGGGCCTGGACCTCGGCGGCGCTGAGCTCGGGGCGGGTGCGGGCGGTGATCCGGCCCAGCTTGAGGATCTCCAGCACGTAGACCAGATATACGCTGGCCGCCGCCACCAGCAGGCCGATGGCCAGCACCACCAGCGACCACCCGGCGTGCAGGTGGCCGTGGTGGTCGGAGTAGGGGATGAAGCGCAGCGCCAGCGCCAGTCCGGCCAGCATCACCGTCCACGTGTACAGGTACAGGAGCGTGCGGCGCTGGCTAAAGCCGATGCGGGCCATGCGGTGGTGAAAGTGCTCGGTGTCGGCCCGGGTGATGGCCCGGCGGTACTTCAGCCGCTTGGCCACCACGAAGGTGGTGTCCAGGAACGGGACCGCGAGCAGCACCAGGGGAAGCACGAAGGAGATCACCACCGGCGTCTTGACCGCCCCCTCCACGGTCAGGGCGCCCATCAGGAAGCCGAGCAGGTTGGACCCGGCGTCGCCCATGAAGCTCGAGGCGGGGGGAAAGTTGTGAAAGAGAAAGCCCACCGCCGCCCCCGCGGTCAGCGCCGCCAGCACCCCCGCCGCGCCGTGACCGAGGTCAAACGCGATCACCGCCAGGGTGGCCGCGATGATCACGCACACCCCGGCCGCCAGCCCGTCCACGCCGTCGGAGAAGTTGACCACGTTCATGAGCCCCACCAGGCCGAGCAGGGTGAGCGCGCCGCCGGCGTGGGGGAAGTGCAGGACCCCCACGAAGGGCAGGGTGAAGTCGTGCACCACCGCCCCCGCGCGCACCGCCACCAGGGCCGCCGCGCTCTGTCCAGCCAGCTTCCACGCCGGCGGAAGATCGAAGAGGTCGTCGACCAGGCCGGTGACGGTGATGATCGCCGCGCCCACCAGGATGCCCGGCCAGGGGCTGGCCGAGGGCAGGAACAGGCCCCCCGCCACCGCCGCCCCGGCGAAGATCGCCAGCCCGCCCATGAGGGGGGTGGGACGCAGCGCCAACCCGCGGTCGCGGGGCTCGTCGACGGCGCCGACCCGCCGGGCCAGTCGCGCCGTCAGCGGGGTGATGAGCGCGCTGACGGCGGCGGCGACCAGAAAGGCGTAGACCGCGTCGAGCTCGGACATCGGTCGGCCAGCATCGCAGGACCCCCGGCCGGGCCCCGGTCCGCTTCAGACGACGGCGCTCGAGGCGAGCTGCTCGTAGAGGGGATGGCGTTCGGCGAGCGCGTCGACGCGCTCGGCGAGCTCGCCGCGGCGGGCCTCGAAGTCGGGCGCCAGGGCGGCGGCGATGACCTGCCCCACCTCGTGGAAGTCGTCCACCTGCAAGCCGCGCGTGGCCAGTGCCGAGGCCCCGACTCGCAGCCCGGAGGAGACCGCAGGCGGGCGGGGGTCAAACGGCACCGCGTTGCGGTTGACCGTGATGCCGATCTCCTGCAGGCGGTCCTCGGCCATCTTGCCGTCGAGCTCGGAGTCGCGCAGGTCGACCAGCACGAGGTGCACGTCGGTGCCGCCGGTGAGCACGTTGACCCCGTTTCCGGCGCCGAGCAGCTCGGCGGCGAGGGCCTGGGCGCCGGCGACGGTGCGCTCCTGACGCTCGCGGAAGACCTCGCTCTGGGCGATGCGCAGGGCGACCGCCTTGCCGGCGATCACGTGCTCCAGCGGACCCCCCTGCTCGCCGGGGAAGACCGCCGAGTCGATCGCCTTGGCGTGCTCGTCACGGCACAGGATCATCCCCCCGCGCGCCCCGCCCAGCGTCTTGTGGATCGTGGTGGTGACGACGTCGGCGTAGGGCACCGGGTTGGGATGCAGGTCCGCGGCGACCAGACCGGCGAAGTGGGCCATGTCCACCACCAGCAGCGCGTCGACCTCGTCGGCAATCTCACGGAAGCGGGCAAAGTCCATGTGACGCGGATACGCCGACCAGCCCGCCAGCAGCATGCGCGGCTGGTGCTCGCGCGCCAGCCGGGCCACCTCGTCCATGTCGATCAGGCTGGTATCCGCGCTGACGCCGTAGGCCACCACCTCGTAGAAGTGGCCGGAGACGTTCTTCTTCATCCCGTGGGTGAGATGGCCCCCGTGGGCAAGGGCGAGCCCCATGAACCTGTCCCCCGGCTCGAGCAGGGCGTGAAAGACGGCGGCGTTGGCCTGGGCGCCGGCGTGCGGTTGCACGTTGACGTGCTCGGCGCCGAACAGCTCCTGGGCGCGAGCGATGGCCAGCGACTCGGAGACGTCGACGTGCTCGCAGCCCCCGTAGTAGCGGCGGCCGGGGTAGCCCTCGGCGTACTTGTTGGTGAGCACGCTGCCCTGGCACTCGAGCACCGCCTGGGGGACGAAGTTCTCCGAGGCGATCATCTCCAGCGTGCGCTGCTGGCGCTCGAGCTCGTCGCGCAGGACGGCGGCGATCTCGGGGTCGACCTCGGCGAGAGGGCGCTCGAAGTAATCGGCTGGTAGCTCGGTGCTCACGAGCGGTCCAAGGTAGCACCGGGACTGGACCCGTCTGCTCCGCCGGCGGGCCCGCCGGCGGAGGCGTCAACCCGCTCGCGCCGGAGCCCCTCGAGCCCGTCGGCGATGCTCCGAACCGGGCGGTAGCCCAGCTGCTCGCGCGCCTTGGTGATGTCGATCGTGGTCTCCATCGACATCAGCCAGTACGTCAGCCGGGTGATCGGCGGCTGGCCGGGCAAGGGCAGCGAGCGCCAGGCGGCCTCGCTCGCTCGCGCCAACGTGCGCGCCAACCGGGGCGGCACCGACCGGGTGGGCGGTTCGACTCCCTGGGTGGCGAGCAGATCGCAGACGAAGTCGCGAAAGACCACCGGGGCTCCGTCGGTGACGAAGTACGCGTTGGCGGTGATTCCCCGCTCGGCGCCCAGCAACAGGCCCTCGACCACGTTGTCCACGTGGGTGGTGGAGGTGAGATGGCGGCCGCCCCCGATCCAGGCAAAGCGCCGGGAGCGCACCGCGTCGACGAGCGCCGGGAGGATCGTGGTGTCGCCCGCCCCCCACACGAAGCGCGGACGCACGACCACCGTCTCGAACCCGGGCACCGCCGCGGTGATCACCGCTTCCTCGGCCCGGGCCTTGGTCGCCGAGTAGAACGCCGGCGAGTCAAACCGAAGCGGGGCGTGCTCGTCGACGCCGATCAGCGGCTGACCGGCCATCAACGCCGCCTCGGTCCCTACGTGGACGAAGCGGCGCACGCCGGCGGCGGCGCAGGCACTCAGGGCGTTGCGGGTACCGCCCACGTTGATGCGCTCGAACTCGCGGGTATCACCCCACTCCCCCAGCTGCGCGGCGGCGTGGAAGGCGAGCTCGCAGCCGGTGGCCCCGGCGCGCAGGCGGGCGACGTCGTCGAGATCGCCGGGCACGGCCTCGGCCCCACGCTCTCGCACCCGCTCGGCCGAGCGCTCGGAGCGAGCCAGCGCCCGGACGCTCCAGCCTTCGTCGGCCAGCCGGCGGATCAGGCGACCGCCGATGAATCCCGAGCCACCGGTGACGAACGCCGCGCGCTGCGCCTGCACCAGCCCATCATCTCACGGCGCCTTGGCCCTCCCGGCGCGCGCGAAGCTCCCGAGGGGCGGGAGAGTGCATCTGGCCCGACCAGCGGCGGCAGGCGATGCGCGCGATACTCGCTGAGATGATGCCCGGCTCGACCAGCGACGGACTGGAGGGACAGACGGTGCTGGCCTTCGAGAGTCGCCGGTCGAGCGAGATGGAGGGCCTGATCCGCCGCCACGGCGGGGTACCGCTGGTGGTGGGCGCCCTGCGGGAGGTTCCGCTCGAGGACAACCGCGCCGCAGTGGAGCTCGTGCGGGGGTTGGAGGCGGGCGAGGTCGACGTGGTGATCCTGCTCACCGGAGTGGGCCTGCGCACGCTCGCCGAGCTGCTCGCGCCGGAGCGCCCGGCTGAGCGCCTCGCCGGCGCCCTGGAGCGCGCGACGCTGGTCGCGCGGGGGCCCAAGCCGATCGCCGAGCTGCGCAAGCTGGGCCTAACTGCCCAGGTCAGGGTCCCGGAGCCCAACACGTGGCGCGAGATCCTCTCCTCACTCGACGGGCACTCCCCGGTGAACGGCCGTCGGGTCGCGGTCCTGGAATACGGCGCGAGCAGTCCCGAGCTGACGGCCGGCCTCGAGTCGCGCGGAGCCCGGGTCACGCGCGTGCCGCTGTATCGCTGGGCGCTCCCCGAGGACCCGCGCCCGCTGGCCGAGGCGGTGTCGCGACTGGCGGGCGAGGGCATCGACTTCGTGCTCTTCACCAGCCGTCGCCAGGTCGAGCACGTCATGCAGACCGCAGAGGAGCTCGGGCTCGCCGACGCCGTGCGCGAGCGAGCGCGCCGGGTCGTCGTCGCCTCGATCGGTCCCATCTGCAGCCAGGCGCTGCGGGCCTTGGGCCTCCCGGTCGACCTCGAGCCCGAGCACCCGAAGATGGGCCACCTGGTGGTCGCCCTCGCCCGTCGGGGGCCCGGGCTGCTCGAGGCCAAGCGGGCGACGGGGGCGAGCCCCTAGACCTAGGGCGCGCGCGGGCTCAGGCCGCGGGCTCCAGCGCCCGGGCCACCTCCGCGCTCGGCACGGCGCCCTCGCGCAGCACCGACCAGCCCCGCTCGGCCTCCCAGCGGCGCAGGTCGACGACGGTGGAGGCCCTACCCGGCAAGGCTCCGCCGTCGAGCGCCAACTCGACGCCCGCGCGCAGCGAGGGTGCCACGTCGTCCAGGCGACGCGGCTCGGGGCCGCCGGACAGGTTGGCCGAGGACTGAAGCACAGGCCCGTCCAGCGCGGCCAGGGCGGCGAGACGGCCCGGCCAGCGGGGGACGCGCAGGCCGAGCGTGACGGGGTCCGGACCGCAGGCCAGCGGAAACCGGCGCTCGGGGTTGGGCACCAGCACGGTGACCGCGCCGGGCAGCAGCGCGCGCAGGGCAGCGGCCAGGGCCCCGGCGGCGCCCACCGCCTCGAGCGCGGGCTCGAGGGCGCCGAACAGGACCGCGGCCGGTTTGGCCGGGGGGCGTCCCTTGAGCTCGTACAGGCGGGCGACCGCCGCCTGCGAGCCCGGGTCACAGGCCAGGCCGTAGACCGTGTCGGCGGGAAAGAGCGCCACCCCGCCGGCGTCCCGGCAGCGGCCCAGACGCCGCACCTGGGCGGCGGTCAGCGGCGCCATGCCACCACCACCCGTTCGACGCCGGCCAGGTCTTCCCGCACCTCGATCCGGCCGAAGCCGGCGGCGGCGAGCAGACCCCGGGCCGGGGCGGCCTGGCCGGCGCCGACCTCCACCGCCAGCCCGCGCACCCCGGTCCAGGCGGCCGCCCCGGCCGCCAGCCGGCGGATCGCCGCCAGGCCGTCGGGCCCGGCGAATAGGGCGTCGGCCGGCTCGTGGCGCAGCTCGGGGGCCAGCGCACCGCGCTCGGTCTCGGCCACGTAGGGCGGATTGCACAGCACGACCTCGGCCTCGCCCGGCGCGCGGGCGAGGTCGTCCTCACGCATCGGCACGTCCAGGCCCAGTCGGTCGCGGTTGGCGATCGCCACGGCCAGCGCGTCCCGGCTGGCGTCGCTGGCGGACACGATCAGCCCCGGGCGCTCGTGCTTGAGCGCCAGGGCCACCGCCCCGCTGCCCGTGCCGGCGTCGTGGACCCGCGTCGCGTCGGGCAGCTCGAGCCCCACCTCGACGAGCAGCTCGGTCTCGGGGCGGGGGATCAGCACGCGCGCGTCGACCGCCAGCTCCAAATGGCGAAACGCGCGCCGGCCGGTGATGTAGGCCACCGGTTCGCGGTCCACCGAGCGCCGGCGTACCGCGCTTTGAAACGCCCGCACCGCGGGTCCCTGGACGGGACGATCGAGGTCGGCCAGGAGCGCCAGGCGGCCGACTCCCAGCGCGTGGGCCAGCATCACCTCGGCGTCGAGGCGAGGGGTCTCGCAGCCGGCTGCGCCCAGCGCCGTGACGGCGCCGTCCAGCGCGTCGCGGGCGCTGACGGCGTGCTGGATCATCGCCACCCGGGGCGGGATCAGTCCGCCTGGGCCTCCAGCCGCAGGCGCTTCTCCTCGGCCTGCAAGGCGTCGGTGAACCCGTCCAGCTCGCCGGCGAGCACGGCGTCGAGGTTGTGGCTGGTGAGCTTGATGCGATGGTCGGTGACCCGGCCCTGGGGGAAGTTGTAGGTGCGGATCTTCTCGGCGCGCTCGCCGGTGCCGACCTGGGCGCGGCGATCGGCGGCCAGCTCGGATCGCTGCGCCTCGAGCGCCTGCTCGTACAGGCGCGCGCGCAGGACCCGCATCGCCTTCTCCCGGTTTTGCAGCTGGGACTTCTCGTCCTGCATGGAGACCACCGTGCCGGTGGGCTTGTGGGTGATCCGCACCGCCGAGTCGGTGGTGTTGACCGACTGGCCGCCGGGACCCGAGGAGCGGTAGACGTCGACCTGCAGGTCGCCGTCGTTGATCTGCACCTCGACGTCCTCGGCTTCGGGGAGCACGGCCACCGTCGCCGCCGAGGTGTGGATGCGTCCCTGGGACTCGGTCTCGGGGACGCGCTGCACGCGGTGGGTGCCGCCCTCGTGCTTGAACACCGAGTAGGCGCCCTGGCCCTTGACGGCGAAGGTGTACTTGCCCTCGCGGGCGCTGAGCAGCTCGGTGTCAAAGCCCCGGCGCTCGGCGTAGCGGCCGAGCAGGCGGTACAGGTCGCCGGCGAACAGTGCCGCCTCCTCGCCCCCGGTGCCTGGGCTGATCTCGATGATCACGTTCTTGTCGTCGTGGGGGTCGGGCTGGACCATGGCCAGGCGCAGCTCGTCGGCGAGCTGCTCCATGCGCCGCCGCGAGCTGGCGAGCAGATCACGCAGCTCCGGGTCGTCACCGTTCTCCTCGAGCAGCTCCTGGGCGCCGGCGGCGTCATCGGCGGCGCGGCGCCACTGCTCGGCGAGCCGGGCCGCCGGCTCGAGCTCGGCAAAGCGCCTGCCGGCATCGGCGTAGCGCCGGCGGTCGGCGATCACCTCGGGATCCGAGAGCTCGGATTGCACCTCCGAGAAGCGGGCCTCGATCTGCTCGACCAGGCTCTCGACCACGCCGGACACCGTCACACCGCCTCGGGGGCCGGCGGCCTCGGCCCGCCCACGGCCACGCGCGCCTGCCCCACGATCTAGGCGACCACCTCGACCCCGACCAGGTCATCGACCCCCACCTCGCCCGGGCGCTCGACGGCCAGGACCGCGTCCAGCGCGGCGATGGCCACCGCGAGCTGGTCGACGTCGGGCTCGCGCGTAGTCAGCTTCTGCAGCTGCAGGCCCGGCCACATCAACACCCGCACCCAGCCACGGCTGCGGTTGCGCCCGGCGAACTTGATCGCCTCGAACGACAGCCCGGCGATCAGGGGCACACCGAGGATGCGGCTGGAGACCAGCCAGTACCAGGCCGGCAGCCCGATCGGGGCGAACACCACGATCGCCACGATCATCACGATGAGCAGAAAGCTCGTGCCGCAGCGGGGGTGCAGGCGAGACATTCGCCCGGCGTTGGCGGGCGTCAGCTCCAGGCCGGCCTCATAGCAGGCGATCGTCTTGTGCTCGGCGCCGTGGTACTCGAATACGCGTCGCAGGTCGGGTAGGCGCGAGAGCAGCCACAGGTAGCCGAGGAAGATCCCGGTGCGCAGCACACCCTCCACCACCCAGAACAGCACCGAGGAGCCGAGCTGGCCCTTGACCAGGCTGGTGAGCCCGACGGGGAGCACGAAGAACAGGGCGACGGCAAAGGCGACGGCCACCGCGATCGTGCCCCCCCACGCCGCCCCCGAGATCTCCTTGTCGTCCTCGCCCACCTGGGCGTTGGCCGAGATGCTCAGCGCCCGAAAGCCGATACCCAGCGACTCGCCCAGCGCCACCACCCCGCGAATGACCGGCAAGCGCAGCAGCCGGTGCCGGCGCAGGACGGAGAACAGGGGGAAGGAGCGGACCATGATCTCGCCCAGCCCGGCGACCGGGCCATCCCCATCGGCGGAGGCCACCCGCGCCGCGGCCAGAGCGCCGGCGTCCCTCGGGGGGTGACCGTCGGAGGCGCCGCGACCGTCGGGCGGGGCGCCGCCGCGAGACGCTTGACGATTGGGGCTCGCGCCCACGCGCGCGAGCCGATCCTCGGCTTCGGGCACCGGCTTGCGCACCGCCACCGCCCAGGTGCGCACGCCGCGCATCATCACTCCCTCCAGCACCGCCTGACCGCCCAGCGGGGCGTCGCGGCCAGCGGTCGGCGGGGCTTGGGCAGGCAACGGGGCGTCGACCGGGTCCGGCTGGCCGACCGTCCGCGGCGAAGGCGCCGCCGCCACGGAACCTACTGGCCGGCGCCGGAGCGTCGCCGGCTCCGGGCCACGCGCCGCTGGAAGCGCTCCACGCGACCGCCGGTGTCCACCAGCTTCTGACGGCCCGTGTAGAACGGGTGGCAGTTGGAGCAGATCTCGACGTGCAGCTCCGGGCTGGTCGAGCGCGTCGTGAACTCGTTGCCGCAGCTGCAGCGCACGTGGGAGACGACGTACTCCGGATGGATCCCGCTCTTCATCGCTGCTCCAGTGTAGCCCGGGGGGTGCGCTCAGCAGGAGACGGTGCGGGTGCTGTCCGCGTGCGTGCTCTGATCGATGCGGCGCTCGGGGTCGGCCGCCACGGTGAAGCTGCCGCCGGTCCGGCAGCGGGGACCCAGGAAGTCCAGCTGCCTGGTCTCCCCCGGGGCCAGGCCGGGGACCCCCAGGCTGGGTTGGGGCGCCCCGTCCACCGTCAGGCCGACGTCGAAGGCGGACGCCGGGCTCAGGCCCCGGTTGGTCACCGTGACCCGATAGTCGGTGATCGCGCGATCGGTGGTGGGCTGCCGGGTGATCGAGTCGAGCGCCAGGTGGGGACGCACGTCGGCGAGCTGGCAGACGCCGCTGCGCCGCCGCGCGCGGCGGATGACGTGACCCTGGGCGTCGCGCCAGCGAAAGCTCACCTGCACCCGGAAGCCGGCCGGAGCGGGAAGGTTGGTCACCGACTGGTTGTAGCTGAACACCACGATCCCGGGCACGGAGGGGTGCCAGACGGCCAGTCCCGGGGCCGTCACCCGGTGCCAGGGGGCCTGGCGCGTGCGCTGGGACATGTCAAAGCGCACGGCCATCGACGCCGCCCCGGCCAGCAGCGACATGCGCGCCGAGAACGTCGCGTAGCGATCGCCGGGCGTCAGGCCGGGATGGCAGGCGACCAACGCGGCCCCGGCGTGGGCGCCGGGGCGGACGGGGGCCGCCCGGGCTACGCCCGACCCGCCGCCCAGCGCGACGGCGAGCGCCGCGGCCAGAAAGGGGGTGCGCTTGCTCATGTCCGAACCCCTTAACGCCCCGATCGCGGGCAGGTTGCGCCCGGTGCGGCGCTCAGGCGGCCGTCCGGGCGCCCGCCGCGTCCGGCGCGTCGGCGTCCGAGCGGGAGCTCGATCCGTTGGCGGAGAACGCCATCGCCTCGTCCGCCACCGCGCCGAAGCGGAGCAGGAGCACGTCGCGGGCGTAGTTCTGATACAGCCGCCAGGGCGCCTTGGAGCCCTGGCGGGGAAACTGGTGGATGGCGCGCAGCACGTAGCCGGAGGAGAAGTCGATGAGCGGCTCCTCGGCGACCGAGGGATCCCGGCGGGGCGTGCACACGCGGTACCCCTGCTCGTCCATGTGGTTGAGCAGCCGGCAGACGTACTCGCAGGCCAGCTCGCACTTGAGCGTCCACGAGGCGTTCGTGTACCCCACCGCGAAGGCCAGGTTGGGGACGCCGCTCAGCATCATGCCCTTGTAGGTGAGGGTCTCGGGAAGCGCGACGTCCCGTCCGTCGACCGCGAGCTCGGTGCCGCCCAGGGGGACCAGGTTCAGACCGGTGGCGGTAACCACGAGGTCGGCCTCGAGCTCGGCACCGGACGCGAGCTTGACGCCCCGCTCGGTGAACGTATCGATCTCGTCGGTGACCACCGAGGCCCGGCCGGCGCAGATGGCCTCGAAGAGATCGCCGTCGGGCACCAGGCACAGGCGCTGGTCCCAGGGGTTGTAGCGCGGCTTGAAATGGGTGTCGATCTCGTAGCCCACGGGTAGCCGTCGCTCCAGGCCCCTACGGATCAGGGCCTTCATGATGTGGGGCCGCCGGCGGCTGAGCGAGAAGCTCGCCATCGTCAGCAGGACGTTCTTCCAGCGCACGATGGGATAGACCAGCCGGGCGGGCAGAAAGCGGCGCAGCGCGCGGGCGAGCGGGTCTTGCCCGGGGAGCGAGACCACGTAGCTGGGCGAGCGCTGGAGCATCGTCACCAGGGCGGCGTGGCGGGCCATGGCCGGAACCAGCGTGACCGCGGTGGCCCCACTGCCGATCACCACCACGCGCTTGCCGGCGTAGTCGATGTCCTCGCTCCACTGCTGGGGGTGCACGATCTGGCCGGCGAAGCGCTCGGTGCCCGCAAAGGGCGGCGTATACCCCTGGTCGTAGCGGTAGTAGCCGGCGCACAGGAAGAGGAAGTCGCAGGTCAGCTGGACGGTGTCCCCGGCGCCGTCGCGCTCGGCCTTCACCGTCCAGCGGGCGTCGGCCGTCGACCACTCGGCGCGCACCACGCGATGGTCAAGGCGGATCTTCTCGTCGATCCCGTAGCGGCTGGCCGTCTCGCGCACGTAGCTGAGGATCGACGGGCCGTCGGCGATCGTCTTGGCATCCGGCCAGGGACGAAAGCGAAACCCCAGCGTGTACATGTCCGAGTCCGAGCGGATGCCGGGGTACCGGAACAGATCCCACGTCCCCCCGATCGAGCCCCGCGCCTCGAGGATGGCAAAGCTCTTGTCCGGGCACTTGTCCTGCAGGTGATAGCCGGCGCAGATCCCCGACAGACCGGCCCCCACGACCAGCACGTCGACGTGTTCGGGAGGCATGCCGACCCCCACTATGGCAGTCGGCGCACAGCCGGCCCGGCCTAGGTGAGCTGGTACAGGGGCCCGTCCCCGCCCTCGGGGACGGTCAGGCGCCCGCCCTTGGCGGTGATCGCCCCGCACTGCACGCAGTTGGTGTAGTTGACGATCACGTCGACCTCGCCCTCCTCGGGCGCGTCCTCGGGGATCTCATAAACCCCCGCCGGGCACATCCACGCCCAGGTCTCGGCAATCTCCCGGGGCACCCTTCTCTGGACGCGGATGTGGTTGGGGGCGTCGTCGCGGGTGGCGTTGCCGGAGATGAAGACGCTCGAGAGCTTGTCGAAGGTGTACTTGCCGTCGGGCTTGGGATAGCCCTCGCGCTTGTCGCCGATGGTCATCGGCGCGTCGGCGTCGCGGTGGTTCTCCCAGCGCCCTCCGGGGAAGCGGCCCTTGGAGATCACCATGGCGTTGGTGATCGCGCCGCCGACGAAGAACCCGCGCCCGAAAGGCTGCTTCATGTTGCGCGTCTCATAAAGATCCTTGCCGATGAACGACTTCTCCACGCGCTGCTCATAGGCCGAGAAATCGGTCGAGCCCGACTTGAGCTTCTCGAAGATCGCCTCGGCGGCGTAGATGCCCGACTGGATCGCGTAGTGGATGCCCTTCAGCCGGGGCACGTTGACGAAGCCGGCCGAGTCGCCGACCAGCACCATGCCCGGCGCCGAGAGCTTGGGCACCGCCCACCAACCGCCCTCGGGAATCGCCTTGGCCCCCCAGGCCACGCGCTTTCCTCCCTCGAGGATCCCGCGCACCAGCTTGGAGGTCTTGAACTCCTGCAGCAGGTCGTGGGCCGAGACGGTGGCGTCGGTGTAGTCCAGCCCTACCACGAAGCCGATCGAGACGCGGTTGTCGGCCATCGGATAGATCCACGATCCGCCGAACTCGTGCCACTTGGCGCCGTAGCGCAGCGGCCAGCCGAGCGTGTGGATGACGCGCTCGAGCGGTTCGGGCACCTCCCACACCTCCTTGACCCCGAGCGACCACACCTGCGGCTCGCGCCCCTCGGCCAGATCGAACTCGCGGATGGCCGCCCCGGTCAGGTGGCCCCACACCCCCTCGCCCAGGACGGTGGCCCGCGCGACCACGTCGGACCCGGGCTCGAAGTTGGGCAGCTCCTGGCCGTCCTTGCCCCGCCCCTTGTCTCCCGAGCGCACCCCGCGCACCACCCCGTCCTTCACCAGCAGCTGGGCGGCCGCGGTCTCGGTGAGCAGGTAGGCGCCCGCCTCCTCGGCCCGCTCGGCCAGCCAGCGCGAGAGCTCGGCCACCGAGACCACGTAGCTGCCGTGGTTGCGAAACGGGGGCGGAGTGGGCTTGAGCGGCAGCGCCCGCCGTGACGAGAGCATCCAGTAGACGGTCTCCTTGGAGACCTTGGCCTGGGTCGGCCAGTCCGACTCGTCGACGTCGGGAAACAGCTCGCGCAGCGGACCGGGGACCATGACCGCCCCGGACAGGTTGTGCGCCCCGCACACCTTGCCCTTCTCGATCACCGCGACCGGCACCTCGCCCAGGCGCTCGGCCACCGCGGGTTCGTCGGCCAGCAGCTGGAGCAGGCGGTTGGCGCAGGCCAGCCCGCCCGGGCCGCCACCCACGATCGCCACGCCCACCTCGATGCGCTCGTCTTCGGGGTCGAGCTCTCGCTTGATGAAGTCGGCGCGCGAGTCGACGGGCGGCGGGAAGGCGCTGGGGGCGATCGGACCGGCCCGGTGCCCGTTGGCGCTGGCCATGAATCAGCCGGCCTTCTTGGCCTTCACGGCCTCGGTCAGCTTGGGCAGGATCTTGTTGAGGTCGCCGACGACCCCCAGGTCGGAGAACTCGAAGATCGGCGCGTTGGCGTCCTTGTTGATGGCCACGATGTTCTCCGAGCTCTGCATGCCGACCTTGTGCTGGATGGCGCCGGAGATACCCGCGGCGAGGTACAGCTTGGGCGCCACCGTCTTGCCCGTCTGCCCGATCTGGGCGGCATACGGGTACCAGCCGGCGTCGACCACGGCGCGGGTGGCGGCCACCGCCCCGCCGAGCGCGTCGGCCAGGTCCTCGGCCAGCTGAAAGCCCTCGGGCTTGCCCAGGCCCCGGCCGCCGGCCACCAGGAAGTCGGCGTCCTCGATGTTGACGTCGGCGCCGCGCTGCTCGCCGCGCTCGATCATCGTCGCCTTGGTCGAGAACTCCGAGAACTGCACCTCGACGTCCTGCACGGTGGCCGACGAGCCGTCGGGCTCTGAGGCCTCGAAGGCGTTCAGGCGCCCGATGATGATCCCCCGGTTCTCATAGCGCGAGGTGGAGATCATCGAGTCCTGCAGGATCGGGCGCTCGGCGGCCAGCTTGCCGTCCTCGACGCGGACCTCGGTGACCTCCATGGTCACGCCCGCGCGCAGGCGGGCGGCCAGGCCGGCGCCGATCTCAAACCCCAGCAGGCCGCCGCCGAAGAGCGCGTAGTCGTGGCCCTGGTCCTCCATGATCTTGGCCATCGCGTCGACCACCGGCTGGGCCAGGCCCTCCGGGCCCTTGACCCGGTAGACGGTCTGGGCCCCGTAGCCCCCCAGGCTCTGGCACAGCTCCTCGGACAGGTCATCGCCTCCGAGCACGACCACGTCGCACTGGCTGCCCAGCTCCTTAGACAATTTCGCCGCCTCGGAGACGGCGCCGAGCGAGTTCTTGTTGATGGCCCCCTCGTAGTGCAGGGCGTAGGTCAGGATTCCGGGCATCTAGAGCAGCTTCCTTTCGTCGAGCCAGGCGACGATCTTTTCCACGGTCTCGTCGGTGTCCTCGTCCTCGATGATCTCTCCCCCGGCCTTCTCGGGCGGGGGCTTGAAGTCGCCGCATTGGACCTGCGAGCCGGCCTCGCCGACGTGGTCTGACTCGATCCCCACGTCGCCGGCGGCGACCGCGTCCAGCGGCTTCTTCTTGGCGCCCATGATCGCCTTGAGCGACGGGTAGCGGGGCTCGTTGATGGCGTCGCCCACCGAGATCACCGCCGGCATCTCGACGGAGACGGTGTCATAGCCGTACTCGGCCTGGCGCTCGCAGCGCAGCTTGGCGCCGTCCTCGACGTCGAGCTTGATCACCTGGGTGAGCGAGGGCATCTGCAGGTGGTCGGCGACCACCGCGCCGATCGTGTAGCACTCGCCGTCGTCTGACTGCTGGCCGAGCAAGACCAGGTCCGGGCTCTCGCGCTGAAGCGTCTTGGCCAGCGCGTAGCCGGTGGCGGCCACGTCAGACCCGGCCAGCGAATCGTCGGAGAGGTGCACCGAGCGATCGGCGCCCAGCGAGACGGCCTTGTGCAGCGCGCGCACGGCGGACTCGGGCCCCATCGTCACCGCCACGATCTCCTCGACGTCACTCCCCCCCTCGCGGATCTGCATCGCGGCCTCGATCGCGTGGGTGTCGTAGGGGTTGAGGTTCCTCTCGCCGCTTCGGTCAAGCCGTCCCGTCGAGGGATCGATGCGCTTCTCGACCGCGGCGTCCGGCACCTCCTTCACCAGGACGCAAATCTTCAACTGAACACCCTCCTTCGGGCCGGTGACGCGGGAATGGTACCCATTTCGTTGACTGATCAGTCAATCGGGGCCGGTTTCCGGCCCCTAGACAAAGGAAAAAGCCGGCTAGCCGCCGGCGGTCGAGCCCGCCGGCTGGCCGGCCAGGCGCTCGCGGATGAAGTCGATGATCTGCTGGGTCGGGGCGCCGGGCGTGAACACCTCGGCCACCCCCAGCTTCTTTAGCTCCGGGATGTCGTCGGCGGGGATCGTGCCCCCCACGCAGACCAGCACGTCGCCCGCCTGCTGCTCGCGCAGGAGCTCGACAACGCGCGGCACGAGCGTCATGTGGGCGCCGGACAGGATCGAGAGCCCGACTGCGTCGGCGTCCTCCTGGAGCACGGTCTCGACGATCTGCTCGGGCGTCTGGTGAAGCCCGGTGTAGATCACCTCCATGCCCGCGTCGCGCAGGGCGCGGGCGATGATCTTGGCCCCGCGGTCGTGGCCGTCGAGGCCGGGCTTGGCCACCACGACGCGGATCTTCTTGGCCTGCCCAGTCTGCGCGGACACCACCAGAGAGTGTTTCATTTCTCGCATGGAGCGACCACGCCTGCTGCTGGTTCCCCAGCTCACCGAGCTCGAGTGGCCGATCAGGTCCGAGCTCGAGCGGTGGGCAGACGTCGCCGCCTTCGACGCCCCGGGGGTCGGCTCGACACCTCCGGCCCCGCGGTTCGGGCGAGAGGCCATCGCCGACGAGGCCCTGGCCGTGCTCGATCGTCGCGGCTGGCAGCGCTGCGTCCTCGTCGCCGACGAGTTCGGCTCGGCCACGGCCGCGCTGATCGCGCACCAGCGCCCCGGCGCCGTGCGGGCGATCGCGCTCGGCCACCCCTGCCTGTCGCTACGGATCGGCGGGGAGCGCCCCTCGATCAACGCCGAGGTCCAGAAGCTCCTGGGGCGGCTGGTGCACACCAGCTACCGCATGTTCGCCCGGCACCTGACTCAGGTGACCCAGGGGGCCTATGACGACGCGGTCGCCGACGCCTATGTCGAGCGGGTGCCGATGGAGATCTCGATCGCGTTCTACGAGTCCATGCTCGACGAGGAGCCGCCGATCGGTGAGACGCTGGCCGAGCTCGACGTGCCGTTGCTGTTCGCACGACACGAGGGTTGCCTGATGTTCACCCCGGAGGGCTGGGAGGACGCGGTTATGGCGTTTCCGCACGCCGAGGTGGTCACCACGGCGCAGAAGCCGAGCGGCAGCCCCGCCTTCGCCGAGGCGCTGCGCGCCTTCTGCGCGGGGCTGTGACTAGAAGACCGGGCTCTCGCGGTAGGTGCCAAACACCTGCTGCAGGGTCTCGACGATCTCCCCCTCGGTGGCCTGCGCGCGGGCGGCGTGAAGCAGGGCCGGCATCAGGTTCTCCTGCTCCTCGGCCGCCGTCCGGCCCAGGGCCTCGAGCGCCGTCTGCACCGCGGCCCCGTCGCGGGCGGCCCGGGTCGCCTGCAGGCGTCCGACCTGCTTGCGCTCGAGCGCGCGGTCGACGTGCAGGATCGGCAGGGGGTGCTCGTCGTCGGTGACGTACTGGTTGACCCCCACGACGATCCGCCGCCCGGCGTCGATCTCGCGCTGCAGGGCAAACGCGGCGTCGGCGATCTCGCGCTGGGGAAAGCCGCGCTTGACCGCCTCGACCATCCCCCCCAACTCGTCGATCTTGGCGAAGTAGTCGTAGGCCAGCTCCTCCATGCGGTCGGTCATGGCCTCGATGAAATAGGAGCCCCCGAGGGGGTCGATGGTGTTGGTCACGCCGGTCTCGTGGGCGATGATCTGCTGGGTGCGCAGCGCCACGCGCACGGCGTCGGTGGTGGGCAGCGCGAGCGCCTCGTCGTAGGAGTTGGTGTGCAGCGACTGCGTGCCGCCGAGCACGCCGGCCAGAGCCTCGACGGTGGTGCGCACGATGTTGTTGAGCGGTTGCTGAGCGGTGAGCGACACCCCCGCGGTCTGGGTGTGAAAGCGCATCAGCCACGACCGCTGGTTGCGCGCGCCGAAGGTCTCGCGCAGCTCGCGGGCCCAGATCCGCCGCGCCGCCCGATACTTGGCGATCTCTTCGAAGAAGTCGATCTGGGCGTTAAAGAAGAACGACAGGCGCGGGGCGAAGTCGTCGACGTCGAGACCGCGCTCGACGGCCTGCTCGACATAGGCCAGCCCGTCCTTGAGGGTGAACGCCAGCTCCTGGGCCGCCGTGGCCCCCGCCTCGCGGATGTGGTAGCCCGAGATCGAGATCGGGTGCCAGCGCGGCATGTGCTCAGAGCACCATTCGATCATGTCGCCGACCAGGCGCATCGCCGGGTCGATGGGAAAGCACCACTCCTTCTGGGCGATGTACTCCTTGAGGATGTCGGTCTGGATCGTGCCGCTGAGCCGCTCGGCCGGCACCCCCTGGCGCTCGCCCGCCACCACGTAGAAGGCGAGCATGATCGCCGCCGGGGCGTTGATGGTCATCGACACCGAGACGTCCCCGAGCGGGATCCCGGCAAACAGGGTCTCCATGTCCTCGAGCGTGTCCAGCGCCACCCCCTCGCGACCGACCTCGCCTTCGCTGCGCGGGTGGTCGGAGTCCAAGCCCATCAACGAGGGCATGTCAAACGCCGTCGAGAGACCGGTCTGCCCGTGCTCGAGCAGGTAGCGGAAGCGCTCGTTGGTCTCCTCGGCGGTGCCGAACCCCGAGAACTGGCGCATCGTCCACAGGCGCCCGCGGTACATCGACGGGTAGACGCCCCGGGTGAAGGGATAGGCCCCGGGGTAGCCGAGCGAGCGCTCGGGGTCCTCGGGCAGGTCGGCCTCGGTGTAGAGCGGGGCCACCTGCTCGCCCGACAGGGTGGTGAACGTCACGTCGCGCTCGGGGGCGGCCGAAGAGGCCCGGGCCCACTCCTCGCGCGCTGAGAGCTGGCGCGGCTCGGTGGCCATGGGGCAAGTGTACGGCGGGCCGAAACGGTGTTGTCAGGGCCTACGGGGGCGGATACGGTTGCGCCGCGATGGCGCTCACCGGGTGAGATCAGACGTCCCCCCCGCCGCCCGGCTGGCGATCCGGATGCCCTCGTTGCCCGTGGCCCTGGCCCTGGGTGCCTGCCTGGCGCTGGCCCCCGGGTGCGGCCGCGATCGGGGGCTGAGGCTGCAGAGCGCCGCGGGGCACGCCAAGTGCGAGCAGGGGGCGCGCAAGGCCGGCGCCCCGGCGGACGCGGCCCGGGGGGGCTGTGACTGCATCATCAGCCAGGCCACCAGCCAGGGCTACACGTATGAGAACGACGTCCCCAAGGCCCGCCAGCGGAAGATCGGCGCCGACTGCGCCAGCCGCGAGCGGGGCGCCCTGGTGGCGCAGAGCAAGGGCCCGATCACCCGCCAGCAGCGCGCCGACTTCATCACCGGCTGTGCCGGGCGGCGCCAGTCCACCGCCTACTGCGGCTGCTTGATCGATCGTCTGCGCTCCAACGGCCTGGACACCCTGGCCAAGCTCGCCGCCGCCGAGCAGGGGCTCAAGCGGCGCCAGATCGACCCCCGGCTGCGGGCCGCCTCGGTCGCCTGCCGCAGCCTGTTCCGGCCCCGCTGATCAGCTCGCAGGCGGCGCCCCGCGCCGCGGCGACAGCGCCGCCGAGGTCCGACGACGCAGCGCGCCGGGCTCCACGAGCGCGCCGGGGGGCAGCTCGTCCATCAGCTCGTCGACCATCTGTCGCCGCCCGCCTGGGGGCGATCCTACCCCCGCCCCCGGCGCCGACCCGCGACGCTGCGTCCCGCCGTCCCCACGACCGCCGCGGCCAGCGCGGCGCCCAGCACCTTCAGGCGGCGCCCCAGGCGCTCGAAGCGCAGCACCTCCCATCCCTGCTCGCGCGCCACGCGCGCGAGCTCGGCGTCGGGGTTGACCGCGACGGGGTGGCCCACCGCGCGCAGGAAGGGTAGGTCCGACTCCGAGTCCGAGTAGGCGTAGGAGGCGGCCAGGTCAAGGCCCTGGGCCTGGGCGAGCTCGCGCACGGCGCGGGCCTTGCCCTCGCGGTAGGAGAACGGTCCCGAGACCCCGCCCGTGTAGCGGCCGTCGACGATCTCCAGCCGGGTGCCCACCGCCCCGTCGAAGCCCAGCACGGTGGCCAGCGTCGAGGCCATGTCCTGGGAGGCCGCCGTGCAGATGTACACCCGGCGACCGGCGTCCTGGTGCTCCCACGCCAGCTCGAGCATCTGCGTGTACAGGCGCGGCAGGACCCCGGCCAGCACGTGGGGGCCCATGCGCTGCAGGTGCGCGACCGGCACGCCGGCGATCGTCTCCGACAGGCGCTTGCGCACCGCCTCGGTGGCCTGGTCGGTCGAGCCGCGCAGACGGAACTTGAGGTTCTCCCAGGCATCCAGCGCCAGTCGCCGGCGCGAGATCAGGCCCGCCCGCCGGGCCTCGCGCGCCCAGTGCAGCCCCGAGGACCCCGCCATCAGCGTGCGGTCGAGGTCAAAGAACGCGCCCGCGGTGCCCGCGCTGGCCACCGGTGTGCGAGCGCCGGTCAGACCCGAAGGATGACGGCGTCGCCCTGACCGCCGCCGGAGCAGATCGCCACGCAGCCCAGGCCGCCGCCGCGGCGACGCAGCTCGTGGATCAGCGCGCCGAGGATGCGGGCGCCCGAAGCCCCGATCGGATGTCCGATGGCGACCGCGCCGCCGTTGACGTTGACCTTGTCCTCGTCGATGCCCAGCGCGCGGATCGAGTTGAGCGTCACCGAGGCGAACGCCTCGTTGATCTCCCACAGGTCGATGTCCTGGGCCTCGAGCCCCGCCTTCTGGAGGGCCAGCTTGGCCGCCGAGGCGGGGGTGCGAGCTAGGTAGGCGAAGTCGTCGGCCACCTGGGCCTGGGCCAGGACCGTGGCCATCGGCTCCTTGCCGTTGGCCTGGGCCCACTCCTCGCTGGCCACCACCAGCGCCCCCGCGCCGTCGTTGACGCCCGGCGAGTTGCCCGCGGTGTGAGAGCCCTCCTTGCCCACCAGGCCCGGAAGCGCGGCCAGCTTCTCCAGCGAGGTGTCTCGCCGGGGGGCCTCGTCGACCTCGACCACGGTCTGGCCCTTCTTTGACTTGACCGGCACCGGCACGATCTCCTCGGGCAGGCGGCCCTCGTCGGTGGCGGCCAGGGCGCGCTCGTGCGAGCGCAGGGCCCAGCGGTCCATGTCGGCGCGGGTCATCTCCAGCTCGTCCCCCACCTCGGTGGCCTCGACGTACATCTGCTTGCCCGAGAACGGGTTGGTGAGCCCGTCCCTGATCATCGAGTCCAGCGCCTTGGCGTCGCCCATGCGGTAGCCGAAGCGCGCCTGGGGAAGCAGGTACGGGGCGCTGGACATCGACTCCATGCCCCCACCCACGGCGATCTCCACGTCGCCGGCGCGGATGGCGTAGTCGAGCAGGCCCACGGCGCGGACGCCCGAGGCGCACACCTTGTTGATCGTCTCCGAGGAGACCTCCTTGGGGATCCCCGCCTTGATCTGCGCCTGGCGCGAGGGGATCTGGCCCTGGCCGGCCTGCAGCACCTGGCCCATAACCACGTGACCGACCTGCTCGGGCTCGACCGCGGCGCGCTCGAGCGCGCACTCGATGACGATGCCGCCGAGCTCGGTCGCGTCGAGGGAGGCCAGGCCCCCGCCCATCTTCCCGATCGGGGTGCGGGCGCTTGACAGGATCACGGTCTGCGGCATCGGGGCGACTCCAGGTGGTGGTCGACGAAGGGCCAGAGCCGGTGACGCGCATCGATCCGGCTCGGCCCGCCGGCAAAGCCTAGCGGCGACTATCTATTCTGCCCCGGCCCATGCAGGTGTCCGCCACCACCGATCCGCCCGCCGCCACCGGCGCCGACACGATCGCGGTGGGCGCCTTCGAAGACGAGGCCGTGGCCCACGACGTCGAGGGCGGGGCCCTGCAGGGGCTGCTGGACTCCGGCGAGGCCAAGCCCTCGTTCAAGCACCTGGCCCTGGTGCACGCCGAGGGCCGCCGCTGGCTGCTCGCCGGGCTGGGCGCGCGCGAGCAGTTCGACGCCGAGCGCGCGCGCACCGTGGCCGGCGCAGTGCACGGGCGCAGTCGCGAGCTGGGCACCGCGAAGCTGTGCTGGGAGCTGCCCCACGACGTCTCCGAGGAGGTGACCGGCGCGCTGGTGCAGGGCACCGAGCTGGCGGCGTATCGCTTCGACCGCTACAAGGACCAGGCCAACGACCAGCCGCCGGCGCTCGAGGAGCTGATCGTCTCGGCCCACCACGACGTGGGCGATGTGGTGGGCGCGGCCGACGTGATCGCCGGCGCCCAGAACGCGGCGCGCGTGCTCCAGGACACGCCGGCCAACGACATGACGCCCACCCGCCTGGCCGAGCGCGCCCGCGAGCTGGCGGGGGAGATCGACGGGCTGGAGGTCGAGGCGGCCGGCCTCGAGCAGATCCGCGAACTCGGCATGGGCGCGTTCGCCGCCGTGGCCCAGGGCTCCTACCAGGAGCCGGCGCTGATCACGCTCCGCTACGGCGCCGCCGGCGCCGGCGGTCCCCGGCTGGGATTCGTGGGCAAGGCGGTGACGTTCGACACCGGCGGGATCTCGATCAAGCCCTCGGCGAAGATGCACGAGATGAAGTACGACATGTCGGGCGGCGCCGCGGTGCTCGAGGCCACCGGGGCCGTCGCACGGCTGGGACTGCCGGTGTCCCTGGTCTCGGTGGTGGGTGCCACCGAGAACATGCCCAGCGGGCGCTCGGTCAAGCCGGGGGACATCGTCCGGGCGATGAACGGCACCACGATCGAGGTCAACAACACCGACGCCGAGGGGCGCCTGGTGCTCGCCGACTGCCTGGCCTACGCGCTCGAGCAGGGCGCCGAGCGCCTGGTGGACCTGGCCACGCTGACCGGAGCGATCATCATCGCCCTGGGCTCGACCTACGCCGGCGTGATGGGCAACGACGACGACTGGACCGAGCAACTCCTGCGGGCCGGAGAGCGCAGCGGCGAGGCGCTCTGGCGCCTGCCCCTGCACGAGGAGTACGCCGAGCTGGTCAAGGGCCAGTTCGCCGACCTGAACAACGCCCCCGAGGCGCGCAAGGCGGGCTCGATCGTGGGGGCCGAGTTCCTCCAACGCTTCGTCGACGACGCCCCCTGGGCCCACGTCGACATCGCCGGCACCGCCTGGGACCTGGGGCGCGCCTATGCGGCCAAGGGTGGATCGGGGTTCGGCGTGCGCCTGCTCGTCGAGCTGGCGCGCGCCCACGCCGCCTGAGCGCGCTCCGCGCCGGGCTCGAGCCGGCCCGGCCAGGCCCCGGCTAGAGCCCGGGCGGGAAGCCGAAGGGCATGGGTGCCCGGGCCTGACCCACGTCGAGCTGGATCACGGCGTGGGCGTGGAGCGGGATCGAGCGGGGGTCGCCGGGGTAGGGCTTGGCGTCGAGGTAGGCGGTCACCGGCCCGGTGGCCGGCCCCACCCGGTCGCGCGAGAGCGGCTGCCCGTAGACGTCGAAGTAGTCACCGAGGGTGAAGGTGCGCCGGATCGGCGACTCGATGTGCACGACGCCGTCGACGGTATGGCTGTGCAGCCAGTAGAAGCACTTCCCGCCCCCGACGAAGGGCCCCGCCGCCGTGTTCTGCACCTGCAGCGGCGCCACGATCCCGATCCCGGCGGGAATCACGCGGGCGCCGCCGTTGACGAACACGGCGACATGGGCGTGGATGTGAAAGGCCAGCTGCTCGTTGCTCAGGCACCGGATCCCGTCGATCGGCTGCCCGGAGGGAGCATTTCCGGTGGGGGCGAGCAGGCCGCCTGGCCCGGGCGTGGTGGTGGTGGAGGACGTAGGCGTGGTGGTGTTGCTCTGGGACCCGCCGCACCCGGCGCTCGCCAGCGCCAGCGCGCCGAGCAGGGCCGCGGCCGTGGTCAGCCCGCGGCCGCGGTGGCGGGCGGGCGCCCGGGCGCCACTGGTGCCGCTGGGGCCGGGCCCGTGGGGGCCGGGGCCGGGGCCGGGGGGGCCGGGGCCGGGGCCGGGGGGGCCGGGGCCGTGTAGAGCCTGAGCGGACATGCCGTGAGTGTGCCGGTCGGCCCTCAAGCGGCCGTAAGCGATCGGCCGTCCGGCCCCCGGTCTGGCCCCGGACACAAGATTCGCGCGGTCAGGTTATGAGTTTGAGCTTCGGGGTATTCCCCCCGTTGCGGCCGGCCCCCACCCCAATCCCTGCCCGGGGGGCATCCTTCGGTCGCCCGCGCCACAGGACTGCGGCTGGCGCACCCCCCGCCGCCGTATGTCCTGTGGCGCACTCTCTTTCTGACGCCGTCCACCTGCCCGTTCCTCGGCCGCCGCGCCGCCGTCCCTCCTCCGGGCCTCCCGCGCGCGGCCGAGGACGCGGCAAATGCCCCGTTTTTCGGGCTCTGTGAGAATGCCGGCCGTGGACTTCGACCTCTCCGACGACCATCGCCTGCTGCAGCGCACGGTCCAGGACTTCGCCGCCCGCGAGGTGGCCCCGGTGGCCGAGGAGCTCGACCGCACGAAGTCGTTTCCCTACGAGATCGTCCGCCAGCTGGGCGAGCTGAACCTGATGGGCATCCCGTTCCCCGAGCAGTACGGGGGAGCGGGCGGCGACTCCCTGGCCTACGCGATCGCCGTCGAGGAGTTGGCGCGCGTGGACTCCTCGGTGGCCATCACGGTGTGCGCCCACACCTCGCTGGGCACGCAGCCGATCTTCCTCTTCGGGAGCGAGGAGCAAAAGCGCGATCTCCTGCCCGACCTCTGCTCGGGCCGTCGCCTAGGGGCGTTTGGCCTGACCGAGCCCGAGGCCGGCTCTGACGCCGGAAACACCCAGACCCGCGCCCGGCTCAGCGACGGAGAGTGGGTGATAAACGGCGCCAAGCAGTTCATCACCAACGCCGGGACCGAGATCTCGGGGCCCGTGTGCATCACCGCGGTCACCGGCGAGGGCCAGGACGGCTCCGCCCGCGAGATCTCCAACCTGATCGTCGAGCGGGGCGCCCCGGGCTATGAGCAGGGCGAGCCCTACCGCAAGATGGGTTGGAACGCCTCGGATACCCGACCCCTGACGTTCACCGACTGTCGGGTGCCGGAGGCCAACCTGCTCGGTCCCCGCGGGGCCGGTTTCAGGCAGTTCCTACACGTGCTCGACATCGGGCGCATCGGCGTCGCGGCGATGGGGGTGGGGTTGGCCCAGGGTGCGCTGGACCAGGCATTGGCCTATGCCCGCGAGCGGCGGGCCTTCGGGCAGCCGATCTCGCGCTTTCAGGCGATCCAGATCAAGCTGGCGGACATGAGCACCGAGATCGAGGCCGCCCGCCTGCTCGTCTACAAGACGGCGCGCCTGAAGGACGCGGGCGCCAACTTCACCCTCACCGCCGCCCAGGCCAAGCTCAAGACCGGTCGCCTGGCCGTGCGCTGCGCCGAGGACGCCGTCCAGATCCACGGCGGCTATGGCTACATCGAGGAGTACCCGGTGTGCCGCTTTTACCGGGACGCCAAGATCCTCACCATCGGCGAGGGGACCGACGAGGTCCAGCAGATGGTGATCGCTCGCGCCCTGGGTGCCTGAGGGCGTCGCCTACTACCGGGAGGACTCGTCGGCGACCGCGCGCTCGAGGATGCTCGACGCGGCGCTGGCGGGGTCAAGCTTGCGCTCGACGACCGCGTCCAGCAGGCGGGCGAACTCGGGATCCTCGGATAGCTGCTCCTCCAGCCGGCGGCGCAGCCGGGCCCCGGCCAGGGCGAGGACCTCGTTGCGCAGATTTCGCCGGCGGCGTTCAGACAGCGTGCCTTCGGCCACGATGTAGTCGCGGTGCTCGTCGAGCCGCTCGACCAGCGGGTCGATTCCCTCGCCTCTGATCGCCTCGGTCTTTACGATCGGCACGCGCCATCCGCGCTGGGGGGCCAGGGAGAGAACGCCGCGGATCTCGCGAATCATCGTGTCGGTCAGCGGATGGTCGGCCTTGTTGATCACCATCACGTCGGGGATCTCCATCACCCCCGCCTTGAGCGCCTGAATCGAATCGCCCGAGCCGGGCATGAGCACGAGCACCACCGTGTCGGCGTGGTCGATGACGTCGACCTCGGCCTGGCCCACACCCACCGTCTCGACGAAGACGTCCTGCTTGCCCGAAGCGTCCATCAGCAGGGCCGCCTGCAATGCCGCTTCGGAGAGACCGCCCAGGGCGCCGCGGTTGGCCATCGAGCGGATGAAGACCTCGGCGTCGAGGAAGTGCTCGGACAGCCTGATGCGGTCGCCGAGCAGCGCCCCCTGCGTGAACGGGGACGAGGGATCGATCGACAGCACCCCCACCGAGCGCCCGGCCTCGCGACGGGCGCGGGTGAGCGCGCTGATGAGCGTCGACTTGCCCGAGCCCGGCGGGCCGGTGAAACCGATCACCGATGCCTTGCCGGTGTGGGGGTAGACCTCCCGGACGAGCTCCCAGCCGGCGGGATCGTCGTCCTCGACCAGCGAGATCGCGCGCGCCAGCGCGCGTTTGTCGCCCTCCAGGAGTCGGGCCGCGAGACCGTCGGAGCCGGCCATGGGGCGGGCATGATCGCAGGGCCCCCGGGGCTAGGATCCGGCCCGGGTGTCCTTTACCGCCTCTTCCCCCGGCGCGACGACGTCGCCGCCGCAGCCGCGCGGCGACCCGCCCCCGCTCCACGGCGGCCCGCTGACGCTGCTTCGGTTCATGCGCGCCCACGGGATGCTGACCCCCAAGTACCTGCGGCTGGTGGTGCGCCTGGCGCGGCTGAAGCTGCGCTTCCGGGGACGCCTGCAAACCGACGGGCTGGCCTTCGTCGGGCCCGGCGTCACCCTGCAGATCGGCCGCGGCGCCCGGCTGGTGCTGGGCCGCTGGTCGTGGGTCGGACACGGCTGCAAGATCCGGGTCCACGAGGGCGAGGTGCGAGTGGGGGCCAAGACGGTGCTGGGACAGGAGTGCACGATCTCGGCCTACCAGCACGTCTCCATCGGGCGCGAGTGCATCCTCGCCGACCGCGTGATGCTGATCGACTTCGACCACGGCGTGGTCGACGTCGAGCGCCCCATCCGCCTGCAGGGGATCTACAAGCGCGACGTGCGGGTGGGCCACAACGTGTGGATCGGCTACGGCGCCTGCCTGTTGCGGGGCATCACGGTCGGCGACAACGCGATCATCGGCAGCAACGCGGTAGTCACCCGCGATGTCCCGGACAACGCGGTGGTGGGCGGCGTGCCGGGGCGCGTCCTGCGCATGCGCGAGACGCCGCGCACGCTGCGCTTCGGTTGAGGCCGGCCTAGGCGCCCGAGCGGCCGGGCCCGAGTGCGCGACGCTCGCGCTCCTGCCCCACGGCGGCCCACAGCAACCCCGCCAGCAGGGCGGTGCCCGCCAGGAGCAGGGCGAAGTCGAGCGGACCCTCATAGCGTGGATGGGCGCGGGAGATGTCGCGCAGGTGGTTGGCCGTGTGCAGCGCGAACTGGACGGTGGTCAGCGCGAGCACCGGGACCCGCCAGCTCGACCAGCGCACGGCGCCCACGAACGCCAGTCCGACGGCCAGCGCGTAGGTGGCGTTGTCGCCGATGTAGTGGTGGTTCTCCGGACCGAAGGCTCCGACGCGCACATAGAAGGTGTGGGGAGCGACGACCATGAACAGCCCCAGGGCGAGGTGGTATGCGGCCAGCGCGACCAGGCCGAGGCCGAGCACGCGCTGCGAGGTCCAGCGCGAGGGACGGACGGCGGGGGCTTCGCCGCTGGCCCGAGCGCCGGAAAGGGGCTGGGCGCTCACGCCGCCCTCGTTGCGTTTGCCGCCGGAGCGGACTCCCCCGCCGGCGCCTCGGCCAGGCCCTGGCGCCAGCTCGGGCGGCGCGGGACCCAGCCCAGCTCGTCCTTGGCCTTGGCGTTGGAGTTGCCGCGCTGGCCTTCGCCGAGCATCACGGCGTGCGGGCCCACGGCCAGGCGCGCGAGCCAGGCGGGGACCCGGCGCGGGGGGCGTGCTCCCAGGCGCTCGGCCAGCCACGGCAGCCACTGGCTGAGCGGCGCGGGCTCATCGTCGACGACGTTATAGACGCCGGGCTGCCCTCCCCGGGCGGCCACGACGGTGGCCTCGGCCGCGTCCTCTACGTGGATGAACGAGTAGTGCGCGGTGCCCTTGCCCACCACCGGATAGCGGCGCCGCCGGACCATCTCGGTGATCTGGCCGTTGTGGGCGTAGGAGGTGCCCGGGCCGTAGAAGAAGCCGTAGCGCAGCACCACCCCCGCCAGGCGCGCCGAGCCGAGCGTCGCGCGCTCGAGCGCCTCGCAGGCGGCGACCGCCCCACGCAGGGCCGACGGCGCGTCGTGCCATAGCGGGGCGGTCTCGTCCTGGACCCAGGGCCCGCGCGGAGCGAGCAGGAAGGAAACGTTCTGGGCGACGAGCCGCTCGGCGCCCGCCTCCTCGGCCGCCTGCACCAGCACGGGCGTGATCTCCTGGCGCAGCCGATTGGTCTGGGCCAGCCACTGGCCGTACTTGCGCGGGTTCAGCGGCGCCGACAATGCCGTCAGCTGATGGACGACGACCTCGGGCTCGGCCTCGAGGACCGCGCGGCGCAGGGCGGGCACGTCGAAGGCGTCGAGCACCACCGGGGTGGCGCCGGCTTCGGCCAGCCGCTCGGCCTTGGCCGCCGAGCGCGTGGTCCCGATCACCTGGTGGCCGCCCTCGATCAGCTGGCGCACGAGCGGACGGCCGATGGCGCCCGTGGCTCCGGCGACGAAGACTCGCATCGCGCCCAGCCTACCCCCTCGCTGGCCCCATATAGGTCCAGTTCGAGGGCAAAACCGGGGGCCGGTTCTCATCGCGCCCCCGCGCCCGGCGCCGCCCGGCGAGCCGCTGCGATCGCGACGACCCGCGCGTCCTCCCCGCCTCGATGCTCACCGAGGCGGCGGAGCCGCCCGGCGGTCCCTGGCCCGCCCCCGGGGGGGGCCGATCGCGCCCCGACGAACGCTCAGACGGCGGCGCGACCCAGCCGGGAGTAGATGGCGGCGGTGCGCTCGGCGATCTCGGTCCAGTCGAAGCGCAGGACGTGCTCTGAGGCCTCGGCCACCAGCCGGTTGCGCAGCCCGTCGTCGGTGAGCACCCGTTCGACCATCTGAGCGAGCGAGTCGGGATCGCGCGAGCGAAAGCGCAGCCCGACGTCCTCGTTGGGCACCACCTCGCGCAGCCCCCCGGTGTCGGCGACGATGCAGGGACAGCCCGAGGCCATGGCCTCGAGCGCCACCAGCCCGAACGGCTCATAGATCGAGGGGACCACGCACAGGTCGGCGATCCGGTACAGCGAGTGCAGCACGTCGTCTCCGATCCAGCCCAGGAACGTACCGTGCTCGTGCAGACCCAGCTCGTCGGCCTGGCCCCGCAGCTCCGCTTCGTGCGTGCCCGACCCGGCGACCAGGTAGCGGACATCGCCCAGGCGCTCGATCACCCCCGGCAGCGCCTCGAGCGCGAGCTGAAACCCCTTCTCGTAGACGAGCCGGCCCACGAGCAGGACCAGCCGCTGATCGGGCGCGGCGAACCGCCGGCGCAGGGCCGCCAGGTCGTCCACCGGCTGCAGGTCGAGCGGGTCGATCCCGTTGGGGATCACGCTGATGCGGCTCTCCTCCAGGTCGTAGATGTCCGAGACGTGGGCGCGCATGTAGTGCGAGCAGGTGATCACCCGCTCGGCGCGATTGGCCATCCAGCGCTCGACCCCGTGGATGTAGGACTGAGGATGGGTCTCCACCCATCCCTGGTGGCGTCCGTACTCGGTGGCGTGAATCGTGGTCACCAGCGGGCAGCGAAAGCGGTTGGCCAGGTGGTCGCCGGCGACCGCCACCAGCCAGTCGTGGCCGTGGACCACATCGAAGGCGAAGCGATCGCCGAGCTCGACGCCGGCGGCGAGCATGTCGGCGTTCATGTGCTCGACCCAGGTGACGAACTCGCCCAGGTCCCGTGGGCGGCGCGGCTCGCGGACACGGTGGACGATCACTCCCTCGCGCTCCTCCTCGGCCGGCATGCGCTCGTCGCCCCGGGTGAGCACGTGGACATCGACGTCCTGGAGCACCAGACCCTCCGAGAGCTTGCGCACGTGGCGTGAGAGGCCGCCCTCGACGATCGGCGGGTACTCCCAAGACAGGATCAGGCAGCGCGTCACGGGGCCAGGAGCGGAGAGACCTTCGCGTGGGCGGCGAGGTTGCGGATCCTCGGCCCCGAGGAGCCTATCGACCCATCGCCGGTCTCGAAGGCGCGTCGATGACCGGCGGCGCGCTCGCGCGGATAGGGTCCGGCGAGGCGGCGGGTGACCATGAACGCCCAGTCGCTGGACTGCAGCGCCAGCAGCTCGCGCAGCCGGCGCCGATCGGCACCGGGTCCGGCCGCCAGCAGCTGCAGCTCGGCCGCCCGGGCGTCGAAGGCCAGGTCGGCCACCGCCGGCCCGTCCCAGGTGGATAGGTCCCGCGGAGAGCCCCAGCTGGTCACGCCCGCATCCGGCGGGACGGGCGCGGGCGCGCAGCCCTCGAGCACGTCGTCGAGCCGGCGCAGCTCCAGCCCTCGCTCCCCGGCCTCTTCGAGCACCGCCTCCAGCCACCAGATTCCCTCGTACCACCAGTGCCCCAGCAGCTCGGTGTCGATCGCGCACACCGCGATCGCGGGGCGCCCGAGCGCCTCGGATCCGGACGCCAGCCGCGCGATGCTGCGCCCCACGAAATCGCGGGCGTGCTCACGGGCCTGGGCGCGCGCGGCACGGTGGTCGTAGGGCGCGCCGTCGTTACCCCAGGGTCGGTGGTGATGGACGGTGTGATGGTGGTAGTCGCGGTAGGTGCCGTGCGCGGGGTAGCCATTCGGGCAGCCAGAAACCTCCGTTCCATGCGCCGAAGCGGGCTCGGTGGGCATCGATGCCCGCCTGCAGCTGGCTGCGCACGCCGGCGTCGGTGGCGAGCAGGGGCAGCACGGCGTGGGTGGCCGAAGAGGTCCACTGGGCGAAGGGCGCCAGCGCGCCGAGCAGGTCCCCGTCCCGGGCCCGGAAGCGCTCGATCGCCCGCTCGTAGTCCTCGGCGGCGCGCTCGAGCTCGCCGGCGAGCTGGAGCTCGCCGGCGGCGCCGAGCCCGGCGATGTCGACCCGATGGGACTCGCGCCGGACGTCGCGCATGAAGACCAGGAACCGCTCGGCGATCCCTTCGGCCGCCAGCTGGTCGCACAGGACCGGGGTCAGGGAGAGGGTCAGGGGCACGTCGCGTTCGAGCACGTCGAGCAGGGGCAGGTAGGAGACGGCGATCGCCTCCCACAGCCACTCCTCGCCGAACGGCCACGTTCCGAACCCTTCGACGTAGGGCATGTGGGTGTGCAGGACGATCGCCAGCACGCCCCGGCGGCCCGACCCCGTCACGGCGTGCAGACGGCGAGGAAGTCCAGGGCGCGCCCGAGGCTCGAGCCGCGCGGGGGCCGAAGCGCGAAGTCGCGCGCGCCGATGGCGGGAACGAAGCGGCGGTAGAAGGGCCCGGTCAGGCCGAGCCGGCGGTGGACGCGGTCCCAGCCCAGAGCGAGGGCCAGCGCGTGGAGACGCAGCCTGCGGGCGTGGTGGACACCGTAGAGCTCGACCGCGGCGAAGTGGGCCTCACACAGCGCCGCGAACTCCTCCGGGCGGTATTCGCGCAGGTGCCACGGGTTATCGGACTTGGCCGCGCCCGGCGGCGCCAGCGTGAGCACGTTGGGCGTGGATACGAACACCCGGCCGCCGGGCCCAACCAGCTCGGCGAAGCGCGCGAGCAGGGCTCCCGGGTCGGGCACGTGCTCGATCGTTTGCAGGAACACGATCGCATCGCAGGGGGCCTCGAAGCACTCCACCGCGTCGCGCTCGAAGCTCAGGTTGGGCGCCCGATAGCGCAGCCGGGCGTGTTCGTGGGCCTCGGGGTTGGCGTCCACGCCGACCACCGAGCGCGCGCGGCGGGCCAGTAGCGCCGAGCCGTAGCCCTCGCCGCACGCCATGTCGATCACCCGGTCGCCGGGCACCCGGTCGGCGATCCACTCATACACCGCCAGGTGGCGCCGATACCAGTAGTTCTCCTCGGGTACGTCGGGCAAGGTGCGCTCCCCGGTGAGCGCCAGCGGCGGCACGCCAGGCGGCTGGTCGAGCTGCTGGTAGCGGGGAGCGCTCATCGATCGGCGGGCGAGTATATGAGTGCCCGACCCGCCCTCCGGGCGGCGCTACAGTGCCGCACCCATGTCCCCGGAGCCCAGCCCGGACCGCCCGAGCGCGTCGGGTCCCCCGGCGCCGGTGCGTGGCCGGGCCGAGCAGATCCGAGCCGACAACACCCGCTATCACGACGTCGCCGCCGGGCACTACGACGCCAAGTGGGGCATCGACTTCGGGGCGATCGGCCAAGCCCAGGTGCTGGGAAAGCTGCGTAAGGCCATCGGGCGCGAACCGGCGCGGTTTGACCGTTCGCTCGAGGTCGGGTCGGGCACCGGCTACTTCAGCCTCAACCTGCTGCAGGCCGGGGTGGTCACAGAGGCGGTGGCCAGCGACATCTCACCCGGAATGCTCGCCCGGCTGCGCCGCAACGCCGAGCGCCTGGGCCTCGACGTCGAGACCGCCCGCGCCGATGCCGAATCGCTGCCGTTCGAGGCCCGCAGCTTCGACCTGGTGCTCGGCCACGCGGTGCTGCACCACATCCCCGACCTGGAGCGGGCGTTTGCCGAGTTTCATCGGGTGCTGCGACCCGGCGGGACGATCGCGTTCGCCGGCGAGCCCTCGCGCTACGGGGACCGCCTGGCCGAGCTTCCCAAGCGCGGCGGACACGCCCTGGCGCCGCTGTGGCGCGCGTTGATGCAGGCCTCGGCCGCCCGCGATCCCGGAGCCCACGGCGGCGCGGACCCGCGACTGGAGCACGTCATCGACGTGCACGCCTTCACCCCGGGGATGCTCAGGCGGGCGGCTCGGGCGGCGGGCTTTTGCGACGTGCGGGTGCGCGGGGAGGAGCTGCTGGCGGGCTGGTTCGGTTGGGCCAACCGGGCGCTCGAGGCCACCGCCGAGCCGACCGAGGTCCCCTGGCTGTGGCGCCAGTACGCCCACCGCGGCTACCTGCTGCTCCAGGCGCTCGACCGGAGGCTGTTCGAGCCGCGCCTGCCCCCGGCGATCTTCTACAACCTGATGCTCGCCGCACGCGCGGCCGCTTAGCAGTCAGCCCGGCCCTAGACTTGACCTCGTGGACGCCCGGGTCGAGTCCGAGTTCGCCCTCTTCCCACTGCGGCTGGTCGCCATCCCTTACGAGTACGTGCCGCTGCACGTCTTCGAGGAGCGCTTTAAGACGATGATCGGCCGCTGCCTGGCCGAGGACGAGGAGTTCGGGATCCTGTGGTTGGGCGAGGAGGAGCTCAAGCCCATCGGCTGCGCGTGCGGGATCGAGCGGGTGCTGGAGGAGCTGCCCGACGGGCGGATGAACATCCTGGCCCGCGGGACCCGACCGTTTCGCCTGCTCGAGCGGCTCGACCACCTTCCCTATCCGGCCGGCCGGGTCCAGTTCCTCGAGGATCGCGAGGAGGAGCCCGACGACGAGGCCGCCGAGGTCGCGCGGGGCGCCTACTCGGAGATCGTCGAGCAGGCCACCGACAGCGCGCCCGACCGCGACGAGATCGCGCTCATGAGCGCCTACGAGATGGCCGCGCGGGTGGACTTCGGTCTGGACGCCAAGCAGGGGCTGCTCGAGCTGCGCTCCGAAGCCGCCCGCCTGCGGCTGCTGACCCGGCTGCTTCGTGCCGCCCTGCGCCGGCTGGAGTTCGTCGACCGGGTGCAGGTCCGGGCCCGTTCCAACGGCAAGGTGGCTTTGTCCTGACCCTCCGCGGGCGCGGCTGCCCTCGCCGCTGACGATGCAGCCCTCGGCTCAGACGGCCGGGTGGGGTAGCTCGCGCAGCTGGTGGGCCGGGGTAAAGAAGCTCCGGTGGGCGAGCAGCACGGCGGTCAGCGCGGCCAGGGAGACGCTTCCCAGCAGCACGTAGAGGAGGATCAGCTGCAAGCGCACGGCATCGATCGGCGCGGCGCCGGCGAGCAGCATTCCGACCATCGTTCCGGGGAAGAAGATCAGCCCGGTGGTCTTGGTCGAATCGATCAGGGGGATCATGCCCGAGCGCAGGCTGCGCCGGATTATGGGCCGCATGGCCTGGCCGGTGGTGGCGCCCAGCGCCAGCGTCGCCTCGATCTCGGGAGCGGCGCCGGCGACGTCGTCGCCGAGTCGGTTCAGGGCCACGGCGGCGGCGGTCATGGCGTTTCCGATCACCATGCCGCCGACGGGGACGAGATAGCGGGCCTGCGCCTTGAACACGCCCAGCGCGACCACCAGGGCCAGGGTGCTGATGCCGGCCACGGCGAGCGCGACGAGCAACGGCCAGAAGGCGTTGGGGACACGACGCGCGCGTCGCCGGGCTGTGAAGGCCCCGAACAGGACCATCGCGGCGATCAGGGCGACGACGAAGACGAGGCGGTTCTCGTCCAGGATCAGCTTGATCACAAAGCCGATGGCCGTCAGCTGGATGAACGAGCGGATGGTCGCGATGCCGATGTCGCGCTCGAGGTCGGCGCGCTGCCAGGCGGAGATGAGCGCGGCGATGACCACGAGGGCCAGCGTCGCGGCCACCTGTCCGAGGCTGGGGTGGATCGCGGCGCTCATGCGGTCAGCGCCTCGCCGGGCTCGCGGACTCGGCCGTGCTCCAGGATGACCAGCCGGTCCGCCAGCCGGCCGGCCTGGGCCATGTCATGGGTGACGATGATCAGGGCGGCGGACAGCCGGGCACGCAGGGAAAGCAGCGTGCGCTCGACGGCGTCGCGGGCTTGGGCGTCGAGAGCCGCGGTCGGCTCGTCGAGCAGGAGCACGCGCGGGCCGAGTGCCAGCGCCCGCGCGAGCATGACCCGCTGCTGCTCGCCCACCGAGAGCTGCTGGGCCCGGCGCGGAGCGAACGCGCGGTCCAGGCCGGCGAGTTCGAGCGCCGCCGCGACGTCGGCCCCGTGACCGCACAGCGCGGGCCCATAGCCGACGTTCTCTTCGACCGTGGTCGGCAGCAGCGCGGGCAGTTGCGGCACCAACGCGACTTCGCGGCGCAGCGCCAGCACGTCGTAGTCGCGGACGTCGCGACCGCGGTAGCGGACGACGCCCGCGTCGGCATCGGCGAGGCGGTTGAGCAGGCGCAGCAGCGTCGATTTACCGGCGCCAGACGGGCCCACCAGGGCCGTCGTCCCGTCGGCCAGGTCCACGGAGACGTCGGCGAGCACGCTCCGGCCCGCCCGTGCGCAGCTGACGTGCTCCAGCGCGAATAGCACCCGTCCGATTATGTCGGCGGGCCGAGCCCGGGGCGAGGCTCGGCCCAGCCGCCGGGGCGGGCTAGCGCGGAAGCCCGCAAACCTGGCGAGCGACCTGGCGCGCGAAGCCCTCCAGGCGCTGGAGGGCCGGGGGCAGACCGGGCGAGGTGTCGCTGAAGCTCACCCGCCCGCCGGCCGAGGTGACCACGTAGGAGAGCACCCACTGCGGGCCGGGCCCGAACGTCAGGTGCTTGGCGCTGGCGTCCTGCACGTCGCGGGCGACCTGCCGAGCCTCGAGCAGCTGGGCCGAGGAGAGGTGTCGCAGCGCCCCGGGACAGCGCACCGAGCCGTCGTCGCGCACCACCAGCGTGAGTCCGGCTCCGGGGATGGCGCCGCTGCGCTGGATCAGCAGCAGGTCGGGCGCGGCGGACCCGCACCCCGCCAGGGCAAGGGCGCCGGCCAGGCCGACGCCCGCGGCGCGGGCGCGTCCCGCTGCCCGCGTGGTCACGCCGCCACGGCGACGCCGCCGCGGCGGGGGTCGCCCGCGCCGGTCACCTCCCCGGTGACCGGATCGCAGCGGATCGCCTGCACGCCGCCGAAGAACAGGTTGAGCGCCCGAAAGCGGGCCACCGTCTGACCGCGTGCCTCCAGCGGCTCCACATCGACCCCCGGCTCGGCGTAGACCATGCCGTCCTCGAAGTGCACCCGGGGCGCCCGCACCGCCTCCTCGGCCCCCATGCCGTGGTCGATCACCGCCACGATCGTCTGCAGCAGGGCCGAGCGGATCCGATTTGAACCGGCGCTGCCCAGCACCAACTCCACGCCGTCGTCGTGCAGTACCACCGACGGGGCCATCATGCTCGGCATTCGACGCCCCGGAGGGTGGCGGTGAAAGCCCAGCGGGTTGAGGTCTTGCTCGCCCATGATGTTGTTGACGTGCAGGCCGGTACCGGGCACCACCATCCCCGACCCCTCGCCGTTGGTGCAGGTGACGCTGCACGCCAGCCCGGCGGCGTCGAGCACCGAGATGTGGGTGGTGGCGCCCAGGCGACTGGCGAGAAACGCGTCGGCGAAGCCCTCGCGGTCCAGGTCCTCGAGGAACTCGGGGGTCCGTTCCGCCTGGGCCGCCTCCATCGCGGCCAGGATCTCGGACACCGACGGGGGCCCCGCGGTCCGGGCCAGCAGCGCCAGGCTGTAGGCGAGCAGGATGCCCCCGGCCGAGGGCGGTGGGTTGGTCAGCAGCTCCCGGCCCCGATAGGAGGCGCGCACCGGCTCCCGGTCCACCGCGCGGTACTCGCGCAGATCCCGCGCGGTCAAAGTGCCCCCGCGGTCGGCTAAGAAGCGGCACACCGCATCGGCGATGTCGCCGCGATAGAACGGCTCGGCCCCCTCGCTCCCCAGCCGCTCCAGCGCGTCGGCCAGCTCGCCGTTTACCAGCACGTCGCCCTCGCGCAGGACTTGGCCCCCCGGCGCCCACAGCGCCGCGCACTCCGGGCTGGAGAGCAGCAGCGCCGAGAGGATCTCGGCCACGTAGGCCTGCTCGGCGTTGAGCGCCACCCCCTCGCGGGCCAGCGCCGCGGCCGGCACCACCAGCTCGGCCAGCGCCACCGAGCCCCAGCGCTCGGCCGCCACGCACACCCCGGCGGGCACCCCGTAGGCCCCGCATGAGGCGGCCCCCACGTGGAACACCTGGACCACGTCGCCGAAGAAGACGTCGATCGGCACGAGCTCGCCGCGCGCCTCGCCGGCCACCCCCCGGCCCGGCGCCTCGACGAAGAAGTCGAGCAGCGCGGGCTCCACGCCAGCGCCGGCGACCAGCATGTAGCCGCCCGCCCCCAGCCCGGTCAGCAGCGGCTCGGCCACGAACGAGGTGAGCATCGCGGCCAGCGCAGCGTCGACGGCGTTGCCTCCAGCGCGCAGGGTATGGGCGCCGGCCTGTGCGGTCAGCGCGTGCCCGGCGGCGACCACCCCGCCCCGGCGCGCCATCCGCTCGCTCAGGAGCGGGGCATGAACTCGGGGACGTCGAGCTCGGCGACCGAGAGCGACTGGCGCCGAGGCGGCGCCGCCGGTCGCTCGCGCGAGCGCCCGCGCTCGACCCGCGGCTCGCCCGTGGGCTCCTTGAGCCGGCGGCGGGGGCGCGCCCCGTTGCCGTCGTAGGCGGTAGCGACGACGGTCACCCACACCTGGTCGTCGAGCTTCTCGTCGACCATCGCCCCGAAGATGATGTTGGCCTCCGGGTGAGCGGCGTCGGCCACCGCCCGGGCCGCCTCGTTGACCTCCCACAGCGAGAGGTCGGTGCCCCCGGTGATCGACAGCAGGATCGAGCGCGCCCCCTCCACCGAGGTCTCCAGCAGGGGCGAGGCCACCGCCTTGGCCGCCGCCTCGGTGGCGCGATGCTCGCCCACTCCCATGCCGATGCCCAGCAGCGCATTACCCGCCTCGGCCATGATCGTGCGCACGTCGGCGAAGTCGAGGTTGATCAGGCCCGGCAGCGTCACCAGGTCGGAGATGCCCTGGACCCCCTGGCGCAGCACGTCGTCGGCCACCCGGAAGGCTTCGACCATCGAGGTGTGCCGGTCGAGCACCGCCAGGAGCCGATTGTTGGGCACGACGATCAGGGTGTCGACCTCGGCGGCCAGCGCCTGGACCCCCTGCTCGGCCTGGTCGGCGCGGCGCGACCCCTCAAAGCCAAACGGCTTGGTCACGATGCCCACCGTCAGGGCGTCGAGCTCGCGGGCGATCCGCGCCACGATCGGGGCGGCGCCGGTGCCCGTCCCGCCGCCCGCTCCGGCGGCGATGAACACCATGTCCGACCCCTTGAGCAGAGCCTTGATGCGGTCGGTCTCGTCCATCGCCGACTGCCGTCCCAGGTCGGGGTTGGAGCCCGAGCCCAGCCCCCGCGTGACCTCGCCGCCGATGTGCAGCGTGACATCGGCCGTCGACTGCTGCAGCGATTGCAGATCGGTGTTGATGGCGACGAACTCGACGCCCTCGACCTCGGCCTCGACCATGCGGTTGATCGCGTTCACGCCGGCCCCGCCGACGCCCACCACCCGGAGAACGGGTCCGGCGGTGGGACGCGCGGCGAGCTCGGGCCGGCCGCGGGCGAAGGGATCGGCCTCGGAGGGACGCTCGAGGATGTTCTCCGGGATATCCGAGGAGAAGGCGTGGCGCAGGCGCTCCTGCGGCGTGGGAACGCGCGGCGGCGCTGGCGCACCAGCCGACGCCTGCGCGCCCTGACGGGCGGCCGCCGAGGCGGGGCCGGGCACGCCGGGCGCCGGCCCGGCCGGCGCCGGGGAGCCCTCGGTGGTGCTCGCCGGTCCCTCGGGGGACTCGGGCCCAGCCTCGGGCGTGTGCTCGGGCGCGTCCGGTTTGCGCTCGGCGGGCTCGCGCCCCAGCTCGTCCGTGCGACGGAATAGGGCCGCCAGCGGTCCCTCACGCATGCTCGCGCGCTTACCCCCGGGCATTGCTCAAGACCTCCTTCGCCAGCTCGCGATAGGACTGGGCCGCCACCCCGTCGGGCTCGTACTTGAGAACCGACATGCCCTTCACCGGTGCCTCGGCGAAGCGAACGGTCTTGCGGATCCGGGAGGCAAACACGCGGTCGCCAAAATTCTCTTCCAAGATCTCGATCGCTTCCTTGGCGTGAATCGTCCGGGAGTCCACCAGGGTGGGGAGTATCCCCTCGATGTCGACGTTCGGGTTCAGATGTTCGCGGATCATGGCCAGCGTGTTCTGGAGCTGGATGAGTCCACGCATCGACAGATATTCGCACTGCACGGGGACGATTACCTTGTCTGCCGCGGTTAGGGCATTGATGGTAAGCAGACCCAGGCTCGGCGGGGTGTCGATGCAGACGAAGTCGTAGTCCTCCTTGACCGCCTCCAGGGCGCGCTCCAGCGCCCGCTCGCGGCCGATCTGGGTCGACATCGCGATCTCGGCACCGGCCAGGTCGATCGAGGCGCAGGCCACGTCGATCTCGCGCTTGCGGATGACCTCGCGGATCGAGACGCCGTGCACGAGCACGTCGTACATCGACTTCTCCAGCGAGTCTGGGTCGATGCCCTGGGACATGGTGAGGTTGCCCTGCGGATCCATGTCCGCGCACAGCACGCGGTGGCCCTCCTCGGCGAAGGCAGCCGCGAGATTCAGGGTGGTCGTTGTCTTGGCCACCCCGCCCTTCTGGTTGGCGAACGCGATGACCTTGGCCTTTCCATCCACGGGGAGCTCCGATGGTTCGAGGACCCGTACGCGGGTGTATTCGCACGCGCGGGGGCTATTCCTTCCCCCGGGCGGTCGGCGCCGGCGCCGTCTGCTTCCCTAGCATCGCCGCCCCATGACGCCCTCCGCCGCAGACCGGGCGCCGGGAGTGCTCGCCAAGCGACTCCTGTTCGTGACCGGTAAGGGCGGGGTGGGAAAGACGACGGTGGCGGCGGCGCTCGGGGTCCTCGCCGCCCGCGCCGGCCGGCGCACGCTGGTGGCAGAGGTGGCCCGCCGTCAGGACGTCTCGCGCACCCTGGCCGGGGAGCACGCGCCCGAGATGGGCGCCGAGATCGAGCTCGCGCCCGGCCTGTTCTGGACCACGATCGAGCCCCAGGGGGCGATGGAGGAGTACCTCACCGACCAGCTCCCGGTCCGGGCGCTGGCCGACCTGCTCATCCACAGCCGGGCGTTCACCTACTTCGCCGCGGCCACGCCCGGGCTGCGCGAGCTGCTCACGGTGGGCAAGGTGTGGGAGCTCAGCCAGCCCCAGCGGCGCACGCCCGGCGGCCAGCCCTATGACCTGGTCGTCGTCGATGCCCCGGCGACCGGCCACGGCATGGCCTATCTGGCCGCGCCGCGCACCTTCGCCGACGCCGCCCGCGTCGGACCGATCGCCCGCCAGGGTCGGATCATCCACCAGATGCTCACCGATCCGCGGCGCACCGGGGTGATCGCCGTGAGCACCCCAGATGACATGCCGGTCAGCGAGGCCCTGATCCTGCATCGCGAGCTGCCCCGCCAGATGGGCATCGAGCTCGAGCGAGTGGTGGTCAACGCGGTGCAGCCCCGGCGCTTCTCGCCCAAGGAGGCGCGGGCCATTCGCGCCGCGCGCGATGAGGTCAGCGAGCGCGGGGCGCGGGCGGCGCTGAACGCCGCCCTGTCCCAGCACCTGCGCTCCACCGCGAACCGGCGGGGCCTGGAGCGCGTCCGCCGAGCCACCGGCCGTCCGGCGGCCACGCTGCCGGTGCTGTTCGAGCCCACGCTGGGCAAGGCCGAGATTGAGCTCCTGGCCGACCGCCTGGAGCGCACCCTATGAGCGTGGCCGTGGCCACCAAGCTGCGCGGCAAGCGCATCTGCATCTGCGCCGGATCGGGCGGGGTGGGCAAGACGACTATCTCGGCCGCCCTGGCCATCGGCCTGGCCGCCCGCGGAGCTCGGGTGGCGGTGGTGACGATCGACCCGGCGCGGCGCCTGGCCCAATCGCTTGGACTCGCCGAGCTGGGCAACGAGCCCCGCCTCGTCGACCCCGCCCGGTTTGCCGCCGCCGGTGTGCAGATCGACGGGGAGCTGTGGGCCATGATGCTCGATCCCAAGCAGACGTTCGACGAGATGGTGGCGCGCCTGGCGCCCGACGCCAGCACGCGCGAGGAGGTCTTTCAGAACCGTATCTACCAGCAGCTGTCCAATGCGGTGGCCGGTTCGCAGGAGTTCTCGGCAGTGGCCAAACTGCATGAGCTGCATCGCGACGGGCAGTTCGACGCCCTGGTACTCGACACGCCGCCCTCGCGCAACGCCCTGGACTTCCTCGAGGCCCCCACCCGCTTGACCTCGTTTCTGGAAGGACGCGCGGTGCGCCTCCTGCTGGCGCCGCCCGGGCTGGCCTCGAAAGTCGTCGGACGCGGCACCGGGCTGGTGTTCTCGGTGCTGCGCCGCGTCACCGGCGTCGACCTGCTCACCGACATCTCCGCCTTCCTGCGCGCGCTGGGCGGGGTGCTCGAGGGCTTTCGCGAGCAGGCCAACGCCGTCGGCGGGCTGCTGCGCGACCGAGAGACGACGTTTCTGATCGTCAGCTCGCCCGAGCGCGAGCCGGTGGAGGAGGCGATCTTCTTTCGCGACCAGCTGCGCCGCCACGACATGCCGTTCGGCGGTCTGATCGTCAACCGGGTCCAGCCCGCCGAGCTGCTCCTCGGCGACCCGGCGAGGGCCCGGGGGGCGCTGGCGGTGCCGCTGGGAGACCGACTCGCCGAGCGCGTGATCGCCAACGCGTCCGACCTTCGCTCCCTCGCCGAGCGCGACCGGGCCAGCATCGAGCGCCTGCAGCGCGAGCTCGGGGAGCCCTTCACCGTGCTCATCGAGGAGCAGGCCGCCGACGTCTACGACCTCGCCTCGCTGGGGCAGGTGGCGGGGGCCCTGTTCGCCGAGGACGCGGCCTAGAGAAGGCCCACGAGCTCGGGGTCGAGCTCGTCTTCGGCGACGCCGGGGACCGGGGCCGTGACCGCGTCGACGCCGTCGGGGACTTCGGACAGTTCGCCCGTCGGGTGCTCCTCGCCGGGTGCCGGCGCGTGCTCGGGCCCGTCCTCGGCCGGCGCGGTCTCCTCGTGCACCGGCTCCTCCTCGGCGACCGCGCCGTCGGTCTCGGCGAGCTCCTGGGACCCGGCCGGGGCGAGGATGATGCCGTCGGCCAGCCGGCGCAGGTCGGAGTCCAGGTGACCGCACAGCACGTCGCGCAACAGCGCCCGCAGGTGGGCGCTAAGCTCGAAGGCCAGCTCCGCCACATCCTCCTCCCCCACGCTGGCGCCCGTGGCGGCGGCGTACTCCAGCTGGGTGGCGTAGCGGAGGCGTTCGGCGGTCTCGGCGCGCTCCTCGGGCACGGCGCACAGCGCGGCCACCCGCCCCGAAAGGTGGCCGCTGGCCGGCCCCTCGGGCTCGAGCAGGGAGCGCAGGGCGAGCACGTGGTCGGTGAGCGCCTCGACCAGGCTGGGCCGCTGGTAGCCCATCTCGAAGCGCGACAGGGCCCAGGCCAGCTCGTGCGAGCGCGGGGCCCGGCGGATGACCAGGTTGCAGAACGCGCGCAGCTCGTCCTCGCCGTCGGGGAGCACGGCGAGCGTGCCCCGGGAGGGGCCCCCGCAGGGCAGCGCCAGCGGCTGCCAATCCCCTTCGTCCACCCGCAGCCAACCGATCGGCTCGGCCCCCACCCAGGTCTCGCCGAACAGGCGCAGGGCGCGCACCAGCAGCGCCAGGCGCGCCGCCGCCTCCTCGCACACCTGGCGATCGCCCGGGGGGGCGGGCAGCGACAGCACGGCGAGCAGCGGGGGGCAGTCCCCGCGGTCGGGCGCGCCGGCGGCGCTGGGGGGCGGATCGGCGAGCGCTTCGGAGCGCACCAGCGACAGGCCCTCGCCGAGGGCCAGCTCGGGCGACTCGAGCGCCAGTCCGTGCACGACGGCGACGGCGACCGTCTGGCGCTGGCCGGCGAAGACCGCCGACTCCAGTAGCTCGTAGGCGCGCTCCAGCCGCTCGGAGGACAGCTCGAAGTCGGTGGCCTCGCGGAACACGTCGGCCAGGAAGGCGGCCAGGGCGACCTCGGCCCGGTGCCGGCGTTCGGGAGCCACGCGGCCGTGGCCGCGGGCGCGCAGATAGCGATCGAGCCCCTCGAGCTCGGACAGGGCACGCACGGCGGGGGCGAAGGTGGCCAAGGTCCGCAGCTCGTCGCGGCGCTGACCGATGAACTCCGAGGTCAGCGGCCGGTAGCAGTACAGGGTCGCAGCGCGGCCTCGCCGGCGGCTGACCTCGACCACGTCGAAGGGCAGTTCGGCGCCGGCGGCGTGCTGGGCCGCGAGATAGCCCGCCGCCTCCTCGACGAAGGCGACCAGGGCGGCGTGCAGCGTCCGGGAGCGCACGGCGCCACGTTTCGGCGATTCACGGCAGCGTCCCTGCCCGCGCACGACGTCTTGCAGCCGTCCCCACCCGCGGCCGGCCCCCGCCCAGGGCGCCCGGCCGGGCGCTCAGCCCGAGCGCCAGGCGTCGAACGCCGGGCTGGTCCAGCCGGTTCCCGAGCCCGCCGGCGCGGGCCCCAGCGCCCGGCCGCCGTAGACCACCGCGCCGCCGTTGGCGTCGTCCTGGTAGGTCTGCCAGGGGACGGTGCCCTGCTGGTCGACCCCGGGCTTGCTCCAGTCACACACCCCGCTGGGCAACGCGGCCTGCAGGGCGCTCCACTGGTCCGGCGTGAACGTGACCGGGTAGTAGTCGGTTTGGGCCAGCGGCTTGAGCTGGCAGCGCTCGATGTCGGTGGCCACGCCTTCGCCGGCGGCCATCGCCGGGGTGGCAAAGCGCGTCTGGGCCAGGGGCAGCTCACACACCGTCCCCACTCCCGGCACCGAGACCTGCTCGACGCCCGGGATGTCCGAGCACTGATCGTGCACGTCGGCGGGCCGGTCGTCGGCGACCTTCTGCGCCAGCGAGGCGCTGCGGTTGTCCGCCTCGACGGCCGACAGCCAGCGGTCCATGGCCAGCACCCCCTGGCTCTGATAGCGCGGGTCGCCGATCAGCGGCGTCTCCCCGAACCAGATGACCTGGTTCTTGGGGAAGTGACCCTCCTGGGCCTCGAGCCGGGCGCGGATCGTCCACGAGCGGTAGGCGTCGTGGAAGGCGCCGGGGTCGGGGCCGCGCAGGTCGATGATGGCCGTCCCCGTGAGGTTGTTGGTCTCGTTGACCGCGCCGCTGCGGTAGTCGTTTGCCAGCGCCGGCTCGGTCGCATCGCTTCGCTGCTGGGTGAAGTTCAGGTCGATGTCGGCGCCGCCGATCTTGCTGTTCAGGTCGACGAACTGCGCTGGCGTGATCTTGCCCTGCTCGAGCGCCAGCAGGCCGAACTGGACGCCCACGTCTCCGATCGGCAGCCCGGCGAAGCCGTGGCCGAGCTGCTGCTCGACCGGTCCCCAGACGCTCTGCGGACGCGGTCCGAAGACGTTGATCATGTAGTCGGCCAGCGTGCAGCGCACCCCGCCCGGGTTGGTGTTCGGGTTGTAGTCCTCAGACGCCGGGACGCCGGCGCAGCCGCTGGTCGGGTCGGCGAGCGCCGTCCAGTAGACGCTGTCGAAGATGATCGCGTTGCCGTGATTGGGATGACCCTCTACGGCGGCGATCTGGTCGGGCGTCCAGACGATGCCGGTACCCCACTTGCTCGGGTTCTCGAAGTACCTCCGCGTGAAGTGGTAGCCGGCGAGCTGCTGGCCGGTGGACCAGGCGTCCGGGAACGAGCACTGGGGCAGGATGCCCTGGTAGACGCCCGGATAGGCGTTGGCCACCTGCTGCTGGACCAGCGATCCCCCCGAGCACCCGGTTCCGATCGTGTAGCGCAGCGTGCCGTACTGCTCGATCAGGTGCTCCTTGGCCATGATCAGCGACTCCGCCTCGGTGGCCAGGCTGCAGTTATGCCCGGCGTTGTCCAGCGCCGTCGACATCACGGCAAAGCCGCGCGAGAGCGCGGTGTCGTCCATCACGCTCGGGGCGCTGGAGGACTGATGGTCGATGCCGCAGCTGGCGCCGTGGGTGATCAGCAGCTTGTGGTCGAACTGGGGCTGGGGCGACCACGCCGACCAGGGCTGGCCCGGCTGAAAGAGGACGGCGATCTGGTACTGGTCGCGGTCCTGATAACCGGTCTCCACGCGCACGATGTAGGGGACGCTGTGCCCGTTGTCGGTCGTGGTGGTGGCCACGTCGGACGGGGGGTGGTTGGGGTCATAGCTCGAGAACTGCCCGGTCACCGAGGACTTGTACTTGTAGTCGTAGGTGCTCGGCGCGTTGCACTGCGGATCCCTGGAGCCGTTCTGACAGACCCACGGCTGCACCTGGGGACCCGAGGTCGCGGGACCCCCGTTGGGGTGGTTGGTGATCGTCACCTGGTTGGTGGCGCCGTTGGGCAGCGTCGCGGTCAGCGTGTTGGCGCCGTTGGCCAGCCCGCTGACCAGGCCCTCGTACTGGCCGTTCGGGCGCACCGCGAACTGGGAGGTCACGTCGGCGCCGTTGAGGAACACACGCACCCCGGACGGATCCGTCCCCGCGGGCAGGGCGACCGACGCCAGCGCGTCTCCGCCGGAGATCAGGTTGGCGCGATTAGACAGCACGGCGATCGAAAGGCCGCTGGCCTTGCGATGGGCCGCGGCGGTCCCGGTCGCCCCCAGCGCCACCAGCGCGCCGAGAGTCACCGCCAGCGCGCGCGCCGAAACGAGCCCGCGTGCGGACACCCTGCCTGACCTGCCCATGCGCTCCTCCCTTTGGATCTCCCACGCAGCGGGCCTCCCACAGGCCGCCGCGCCCGCGCCGAAGCGTCGGAGGGCACAAGCTATCGCACACCGCGCCGGGGGGCGGCGGGCGCCTAGACCGCGGCGACCGTGGCGGGGCGCCCTCGGACCGGCGCCTCGGAGGCGCAGTCATCGAGCGCCAGCCAGCGCGTGCCGTAGCGTCGCATGTCCTCGATGATCGGCACCAGCGCCCGACCCTTCGCGGTCAGCGAGTAGTCGACCCGCGGGGGAACCTCGGGGTAGGTGTGGCGCACGACGATCCCCTCCTCCTCGAGCGCCCGCAGGCGCAGCGAGAGGGTGCGCGGGCTGATGCCCGCCAGCGAGCGCTCGAGCTCGCAAAAGCGGGTCCGCCCTTCGGCGAGGTCGCGGATCAGCAGCAGCGTCCACTTACCGCAGATCACGTCGGCGGTGCGACACACGGGACAGCTGTCGTTCGAAGCCACGTCATAACTTTACCAAATGAAGTAAGGAGTTCCGGCCGCTCGCCGGCCGCCCCGTGGACGGGGCACCGCCGGCGCGCTCCCCCGAGAAGGCGAGCGCCGCCCGGCCAGCGGCCGCGGCCTCAGGCCAGGCGCAGCGGCGGTGGCGTGTCCGGCTCGGCCTCGGGGGCCGGGGGACCGGTGCGGCGAGACTCGGCGGCGGCGACGTCCTCCATCGTCGTGCCGCGCCGGCCCTCGGCCGCGTGCAGAAGCTTGAAGTCGTGGGGGCTGGAAGCCACCCGCAGGGCGTCGTCGAAGGTCACGCGGCCGGCCTCGACGTGGGCGTAGAGCGCCTGGTCGAAGGTCTGCATGCCGTAGTAGCCCCCCTCGGCGACGACCTCGGCCAGGCGGCCGGTCTGCGCGGGGTCGACGATCATGTCGCGTACCCGTCCGGTCATGCGCAGGACCTCGCACGCGGCCACGCGTCCGCCCTCGGCCCCCGGCACCAGCCGCTGGGAGACCACGCCCTTGAGCGTCCCGGCGATCATCGCCCGCGCCTGACCGTGCTGGTGCGGGGGGAAGAAGTCGATGATCCGGTTGATCGTCTCGGGGGCGTCGACGGTGTGCACGGTCGAGAGCACCAGGTGGCCGGTCTCGGCCGCCGACAGCGCCGTCTGCACGGTCTCCTCGTCGCGCATCTCCCCGATCAAGATCACATCGGGGTCCTGGCGCAGCACCCGGCGCAGCGCGCGCGGGAAGGAGCGGGTGTCCATGCCCACCTCGCGCTGGTTGATGACCGAGCGGTTGTCGCGGTGCAGGAACTCGATCGGGTCCTCGATCGTGACTACGTGGCGGGCCCGCGTCGCGTTGATGTGGTCGATCATCGCCGCCAGCGTCGTGGACTTGCCCGACCCGGTGGTCCCGGTGAGCAGCACGATCCCCCGCTCCTCGTCGGCCAGCTCGCGGATCACCGGCGGCAGCGCCAGCTCCTCGATCGTGCGAATGCGATGGGGGATCGCCCGGCAGACCATCGAGATCCAGCCTCGCTGGCGAAAGGCGTTTACCCGGAAGCGAGCCACCTCGGGGATCTCATAGGAGAAGTCGACCTCCTGCTCCTCCTCGAACTCGCGGCGCTTGGCCGGGTCCGTCAGCAGCTCGGTGAGCGCCCGCTCGGTGTCCTCGGGCCCCAGCGGCTCATCCGAGGCCAGCGGGGCCAGCTGACCGTCGACGCGCGCCAGCGCGGGCGCGTGGGCCTTCAGGTGCAGGTCAGAGCCGCCCGCGGAAACCAGCTGACGCAGCGCTTGCTGGGAGTCGAACATCCCCCCCTGCCATCGGAGGCCGGGGGCCTGGAATTGAGCCCGCGCCGCCTGCCCTGGACCAAAAAGCCGGTGCGGGCTCAGAGCGGCGCGGCTGCTGCCCCCGCGAAGCGCTCAGGCGACGTCGCGCAGCTTTTGCGCCTCGGCCAGATGCTGGAGCTTCTTTAGCGACTGGTTCTCGATCTGGCGGATGCGCTCGCGCGTGACGTTGAACGTGCGCCCCACCTCATCCAGCGTCCGCGGGTGCTCCCCTCCGAGGCCGTAGCGCAGCTCCAGCACGCGCCGCTCGCGGTAGCTGAGGTTCTCCAGCGCCTCGCGCAGCGCCTCCTTGGTCAAGATCTCGGCCGCGCGCTCGTACGGGGACTCGGCGCGCTCGTCGGCGATGAACTGCCCGAACTCGGACTCCTCCTCGTCCCCCACCGGCTTCTCCAGCGACACCGGAGCCTGGGCCGAACGCTTGATCGAGTCGACCTCCTCGGGCTCGATCCCGGTGACGTCGGCGATCTCGTCGGCCGTCGGCTCGCGGCCTAGCTCGGTGACCAGCTTGCGCTCGGCCCGCCCGATCTTGTTGAGCTTCTCCACCACGTGCACGGGGATGCGGATCGTGCGCGCCTTGTCGGCCAGGGCGCGGGCGATCGCCTGGCGGATCCACCAGGTGGCGTAGGTGGAGAACTTAAACCCCTTGCGGTAGTCGAACTTCTCCGCCGCGCGCACCAGCCCCAGCGTGCCCTCCTGGATCAGGTCCAGGAACGGCAGCCCCTGGTTGCGGTAGTTCTTGGCGATCGAGACGACCAGGCGCAGGTTGGACTCGACCATCTTCTGCTTGGCGTCGAGGTCGCCGCGCTCGATGCGCTTGGCCAGGTCGACCTCCTCCTGGGCGGTGAGCAGCCGGACCTTGCCGATGTCCTTGAGGAACAGCTGCAGGGAGTCCGTCGTCATGTCGGGCTTTAGGTCCAGCGCGGTCTTGGCCTTGCGCCGGCCGCGCTTGTCCGGCGCCCGCTCGACCTCGGCGGTGGCGGCGGTGGCGGGGTCGATGTCCTCGACGAGCTCGATCTCGGAGCGTTCGAAGAGGCCGTGCAACTCCTCGACGTCGGTCTCGTCGAGATCGAGCTCGGAGACCGCGGTGGCGATCTCGGCGAAGGTCAGGACGCCGAACTGCTGGCCCTTGGTGAGCAGGCCCTTGACCTCTTCCAGCTCCTGGAGCTCGACGACGGACATGTGTTCCTCAGCCTTTGGGATGGGTCGATCCGGGACCGGTCCAGCGCACACGCGCCCGCCAGCGGGCGGCGCGCCAGGCGTTTGACTTCCTCGACGGGTGGGCCCGCCAGCTCCCACCGTACCCAAACGGGCGCAAGATCCTAAGTGCAGTCATTTATCGAAGTCAACGGCGCCGACCGTTTGCGCTCGCCCGTCGGGCCCGCCATGCCATACCCGCTGGGCTCCCGCCGTTCCCTTTCGCTGTCGGCGGAGTGCCCGGATGACTTTAGCCAGGCCGCGCGCCGGTTCCGCAGACAGCGGGCTCCCGGACCGCCGGACCGCCGGCGGGAGCGGTGCGGTGCCCTGCGCGCCGGCCGAGTGCGCGATGATGTGGACATGGACGATCGTTCCCCCCAGGAGCCGCCTCGAGAGGTGCTTTCGAGCCTTCCCCACAGCCGCCCCCAGCGCCGCAGCGCCCGGCGCGAGGGGCCGGGGGCCCCGGCCAAAGCGGCGGGCAAGGCGACCAAGCGGCCCCGGCCGGCGCGGGCGACCAAGCCCGACGCCGACGCTCGGGCCAAGGCGGGCGCCAAGGGTGTGGCCGCCGCCAGCGGGCGGGGCGCGGTCGACCAGCGCGACCTGCTGATCAAGGGTCCGCGGGTGGGCCCGCGGGCGCCGGCCAGTGCCGCCGCCCGCCCCCGACCGGCGGTCGGGCGCGACCAGCCCCCCACCGCCTCGGCGCCGGCCACCCGCCGCCCGGCGGACGGCGAGGACGCCGCCGCGCGACCGGGCAGCGTCGAGCCCCCGAGCGGGTCCGAGATCCTCGGCGCCGCCGTGCAGTCCGCGGGCGAGCTCGCGCAGCTCGGGCTCAAGGCCGGCACGCAGCTACTGCGCTCGGCCGCCGCGCGCATACCCAAGCCCTAGCCGGCGACCACCGCGCCGCGGCGGCCAGGCGCGCCCGGCGAGGCATCGCCTATACTCTCGCCCTCGCCGAGCCCGGCCCTGCCCCGCAGGACCGGGGCGGGGGACCCAATGCGAGCGCCACCCGGCGCCCGCTGGGGCGAATCGGTCCACCTGGGCCGTAGCGCAAATCGCGCGAGCCCGTCAGCTCACCCCGTAGGCGTAGCGCCGTTTCGCAAGGGACGCAGTTCGCAACGCCCCATGAGGACCCGTACAGCAAAGCTGCTGGCCGGCTGCGTGCTATGCCTGATCGGCACGGCCGCGAATGCCTCGGCCCAAGCGCCCGCCCCCGGCGGTGCCACCGCCCCTGGCTCGACGGGGGGCTCGGCCGCCCCGGGCCCCACCGGCGGCACGACCGCGGGCGAGCCCACCAGCGGAGGCCTCTACGGACCGGCCGGGGTATACGTCGGCCAGAGCGCCCGTTTCGGGGGCTCGTTCGACGGCGGCTCGGGGGCCACGGTTAGCGTCGAAGCCTCCGGACCCGGGCTGACCGGGTGGTCGGCCATCGCCACCGCGAGCGCCGATGACCACGGCGCGTTCAGCATCCGCTGGCGCGCCCCGCGCATCGGCCACTACCTGCTGCGCGCCCAGGCCACCTCCGGCGGTCCCGCGCTGACCGGCGCCACTGTCGCCTATCAGCCGTCGCTCGCCACCTGGTTCGGGCCGCGCTTCTCGGGCGAGAAGACGGCGTGCGGCCAGGCGTTTACCCCTGCGCTGATGGGCGTGGCGCACCGCACGCTGCCCTGCGGCACGCGCGTGGAGATCTACTACCGGGGGCGCGCGGTGACCGTACCCGTGGTCGACCGCGGTCCCTACACGTCGGCGTCGTGGGACCTGACCCAGGCCGCGGCCCAGGCGCTGGGCTTCGACGGGCGCGACTGGATCGGAGCGCTCAGCCCGCTGCCCACCACGGTGCGCGCCCGCGTCGCGCGCCACAGCCGGCGCCACCACCACCGGCACCGCTGAGCCTCAACGGTCAGCTTTCGTCGCCTGCGGGCGCCAGTGCCAGGCCCGAGGCCCGGGCGGCGAACATGCGCTGCTCGGCGCGCTCGGCCAGGCGGTCACCGCCTTCGCCGTCCTCGGGATAGAGGGCGTAGCCGATCGACACGGTCAGCGGCGTGCCCCGATGAGACGCCGCGCCGCCCACCGCCTCGGCGATACCGAGCGCCAGGGCGTGGGCGGCGGCCCGCTCGGTGGCCGGGCTGAGAATCCAGTAGCGCCCCAGACCACCGGTTTCCGCCACCTCCGCCGTCCCGACCGCGGCCGAGATCGCCCCCCTGACGGACTCGATCGCGCCCGCCAACACGCTCGGGCTCTCGGCGTGCACCAGGCGCTCGAGCCCGTCCACTTCGACCAGCAGGGCGGCAAACGGCGTCCCCTCCTCGGCCCGCCCGGACAGCGCCCGCTCGATCGGCTCCGAAGCCCGCCGCAGATCGCGCACACTTGGCGCGCCCTCCCACGATCGGCGCGCCGGCGCGGGCGCGGGGGCGTCGGCCAGCGCCCCGGCGGCGATGACCGCGCAGATGCGGGCCAGTCGCCGGGCGAGGTCGGCCACCGCCGCGGCCGAGGGCCGCGGCATCGCCTCCAGCGCCGCCGACCACAGCACGGCACCCAGCGCCTCGACGGCGGCGGGCACCTCGGCGGCCGCGACGACCCCGGCCAGGCGCCCGGCGGCGGCGACGACCTCCTCGTGGCGCAGGCGTTCGAGCGCCCCATCTGACTCCAGCGCCTCCGCGGCGAGCTGGCACAGGCGCGGTGCGGCGGTGGCCAGCTCGGCTAGCGGTATCCGCGCCGCCCGGGCCAGCGGCGCCGCCGCGATCAGCGCCCCCAGCCACGCCTTGGCCAGCTCCTCGGACTGGGCGCGCAGGGACTCCACCGGAGCGTCGGCCAGCGGGCGCGGCGGACTGGCGGGCCTGAGGTCGGTCATGCGGGGCCTTGATACCAGCGGGCCAGGACGCCGTCCGCCGCGGCCCGCCGAGCGCGATGATGTGCCGGTGGCCCAGGTCCTCACCCCGCTGGCCCGCGCGCGGGCGCAGGTCCTGGCCGCCAGCCGCCCGCTCGCGGCCGAGGCGATCGCGCTGCAGGACGCGCTCGGGCGGGTGCTGGCCGAGCCGGTGCACGCCGCCGCCGACGTTCCCGGGTTCGACAACAGCGCGATGGACGGCTTTGCGCTGCGGGCGGGAACGGCCGGGCGCCGACTCGTGCTGGCCGGCGAGGCGCGCGCGGGGGCACCGGCGGTCGGTCCCCTGGGCGCCGAGGAGGCGATGGCCATCTCCACCGGGGCAGCACTGCCCCAGGGCGCCGACGCGGTGCTCGAGCTCGAGCGGGCCGAGGTCCGCGAGGGCGCGGTCATCCCCCGGCTGGAGGTCGCCCCGGGGCGCAACGTCCGTCGCGCGGGCGAGGACGTGCGCGCGGGCTCGCGGGTGCTCGCCGGCGGCCGACGTCTGGGGCCCGTCGAGCTGGGACTGGCCGCCGGCGCGGGTGCCGCCCGGGTCCACTGTGCCCGGCGCCCGCGCCTGGCCCTGGTGGCCACCGGGGACGAGCTGGTGGCGCCGGGTCAGGTGCTGGGCCCGGGCCAGATCTACGACTCCAACCGCATCGCCCTCGCCGGCCTGGCCGCCCGGGGCGGCGCCGAGGTCGTCCTCACCCGCCACGTGGGCGACAGCCCGGCGGCCACCGTCGCGGCTCTGGACGACGCCCTCGGCGCCGCCGACGTGGTCCTGGCCAGCGGCGGCGTGTCGGTGGGCGCGCACGACCACGTCAGGCCGGCGCTCGAGCGCATCGGCGTCAGCGAGATCTTCTGGGGCATCGCCCTGCGACCGGGCAAGCCGACGTGGTTCGGGACGCGCGGCCGGCAGCTGTGCTTCGGCCTGCCCGGCAATCCGGTCTCGGCGCTGGTCACCTTCCTGCTGCTGGTGCGCCCCGCGCTGGCCCGCCTGCAGGGCGCCTGGCCGCTGTACCGGACCGTCCCCGCTCGCCTCGGCACCGCCGTCCCCCGCCGCCGCGCGCGAGATGAGGCGATACGGGTCCGCCTCGTCCACGAGCGCTCGGGGCCGCGCGCGGTGCCCACCGGCGCCCAGGGCTCGCACATCCTCAGCTCGATGCTCGACGCCGACGGGCTGGCGCTGATCCCCGCGGGCGAGGGCGAGCTACCCGCCGGCGAGCCGGTGACCATCGAGCTGATCTAGGCTCGACCCAGCGATGCGACGCCCGCTGATCCTGCTCGCCCCCCTGGTCTCCCTGCTCGTCGGCCTGGCCGCCCTCGGGCGCCGCCTGATCCGGCGCCGCAGCGCCGGGATCCGGGCCGAGATCTCCGACCCCTACGACTCGACCGAGATCACCGACTCGTGCGCGGTGCGCTCGGTGCAGGCGGCCGAGCTGACCGTGCCCGAGGAGACGCTGGCCCGGATCTGGTCGCCGATGCACCTGGAGCGCCTGGCCCGGACCTACTGGCGCTTCCTGGCGCGCTGTACGCTGGGCGCGATCCGCGTGGTCTACAGCCGCCGCGGGCGCCACGTGGTGTTCATCGCGCGGCCCCTGGTGCTGCTCTCCTTCCGGGCGCCGGAGTACGAGATGAGCCCTGAGCGGGGGATCGTGCGCTGGCACATCGAGAAGGGGGTGCTGGTGGCGCGCAACCGCCGCGGCGAGGGGTACCTGCAGATCGACGTGCGCCGCTGCCCGCCCCCCGCCCCGGGGCAGGCGCGCGTGCACATCGAGGTCGAGGTGGCCAACTTCTATCCAGCGATCGCATCGGGGATCGGACGCTGGGTCTACCGCCACACCCAGTCGCCCATCCACGTGGTCGTCACCCACGGCTTCCTGCGCTCGCTGCGGCGCCTGGACCTGGCCGAGTCCCGGGTGGGGCGCTGGGTGCCACCGCCCGCCCCCGAGCGCCGCCCGCCCGAGGCGCCCCGCGGCACTCCGCCGGGACACCGCCCGGTCGGCTCCTCCTGAGCGGGGTGACTGGGCCCGCTCAGCCGGTGCGCCCGCCGGTGATGGCGCGCAGCTTGGCCCGGTCGTGCGTTGCCTGTACCCGGCGCACCGTCCCCGAGCGCGAGCGCATCACCAGCGAGTCGGTGGTCGCTCCGCCGGTGCCCACGTAGCGCACCCCCTGGAGCACGTCGCCGTCGGTCACGCCGGTGGCCGAGAAGAAGCAGTTCTCGCCGGCGACCAGCTCGTCGGCCGACAGCACGCGCTCGAGGTCGTACCCCGCGTCCAGGGCCGCCTGGCGCTCGGCCTCGTCGCGGGGCCACAGACGGCCGAGCAGCTGACCACCGATGCACTTGACGGCGGCCGCCGAGATCACGCCCTCGGGCGTGCCCCCGACGCCCCACAGGATGTCCACCGGAGAATTGTCCGAGACCGCGAGCAGGGCGGCCGAGACGTCGCCGTGCGGGATCAGCTGGATGCGCGCGCCGGACTGGCGGATCTCGTCGATCGCATCGTGGTGACGGTCGCGGTCGAGCATCACCACCATCACGTCACGCACGTCGCGGCCGCGGCGCTCGGCGATCAGGCGGACCGTCTCCCCCAGCGGGCGATCGAGGTCGAGCAGGTCGGCGATGTCCCGGGCGCCCGCGATCTTCTCCATGTACACGCACGGGCCGGGGTCGAACATCGTGCCCCGCTCGGACAGGGCGATGACCGCCAGCGCTCGCGGCATCCCCTTGGCGGCCAGGGTGGTTCCCTCCAACGGATCGACGGCGATGTCGACCGCGGGCGGGGAGCCGTCACCGATGTTCTCGCCGTTGTAGAGCATCGGGGCCTCGTCCTTCTCCCCCTCGCCGATCACCACCACCCCGTCCATGCGCACCGTGTCGAGCATCAGCCGCATGGCGTCCACCGCCGCCTGGTCGGCACCCTCCTTGTCCCCCATTCCCACCATCCGCGCCGCGGCCAGGCGGCGTACTCGGTAACGCGCACCAACTCGAGCGCGAGGTTACGGTCCGGGTGGTCGGTGCGGCGGCGGGTTCGCTCCTCGGACCGGCGCTCAGGAGTCTCGGCGGAGCGGACGGCGTCGGACGCGCTCACAGCGTGCCCGGTGGCTTGCGGGTCCGCCCGGTCTCCGACGAGCGCGTAGCCGCCCCCACCAGCATCAGGATGCTGCCGGCGAGCGCGACGTAGAAGCCGTATTGCACCGTGATCAGGCTGCGGGGTGTCCCCGGTCGGGTGATGAGGGCGTTGTAGACCAGCAGTCCCAGCGCGGCGACCGCCACCACCGCGGTCATCTCTCCGCGCGGCCACGACAGCGCATACCCCCGCACGATGATCCAGGTGAGGATCAGCGGGGCGGCCGCGCCGGCCAGGAACAGGAAGCGCAGGATGGGGTGCACGTCCCAGGCGGTAAACGTGCCGTGCTTGCCCCCGATCGTCCCGTTCTGACCGGTGGTCTTATACCAGGCGAGGAACACCCCAACCCCGAGCAGGATGCCCCCGGCGATGGCGATCAGCTCCGAACGCGAAACCCGCGACAGCTCCATGCCGGCGCCCAGCGTATACGAGGTCCGCGGCGCCCGGTTGAGCTACCGGTGAGCGGCCTGAGGTAGTTTGCCCGCGCATGAGCGACGAGGGCGTGCGCTGGGGCCTCACGCTCCCGTTCCCGGGGGTGGCTCTGGCCGACTCCGAAGCGCTCATCCGGCGCGCCGAGGAGGCCGGCTACGACGACCTGTGGACCGGCGACACCGCCGGGCCCGATGGGTTTACCCCCCTGGCCCTGGCCGCGGCCTGGACCGAGCGGGTGCGCCTGGGCACCGGCATCGTCAATGTCTTCACCCGGGGACCGGCGGTGCTCGCCCAGCACGCCGCGGCGCTGTCCGACGCCAGCCGGGGGCGGTTCGTGCTCGGGCTCGGCGCCTCCTCGAACGTGATCGTCGAGCGCTGGAACGGCGTGCCGTTCGAGCGCCCGCTCACGCGCGTGCGCGAGACCGTGCAGGCCCTGCGCCCGGTGCTCGCCGGCGAGCGCGGCCCGGGCGGCTTTCGCCTCGAGCAGGCCCCGGCCCGACCCGTGCCGATCTACCTGGCCGCCCTGCGCGAGCGCATGCTCGGGCTGGCCGGCGAGATAGGCGACGGCGCGTTCGTGAACTTCCTGCCTCTCTCGGCGACCGAGCGCGTCACCGCGCACATCCGCGCCGGCGAGTCGCGCGCCGGCAAGCCGCCGGGCTCGGTCGACGTCGTCTGCCGCTTCTTCTGCATCCCCCAGCCGGTCGAGCAGGGGCTGGGTACGGCCCGCTTCATGTTCGCCGCCTACGCCACGGTCCCCGTCTATGAGCGGTTCTTTCGCTGGCTGGGGTGGGGCGAGCGGATCGAGGAGATGGTCTCGGCCTGGCGTGACGGCGACCGCGCCCGCGCGCTGGAGCTGGCCCCCGAGGACCTGATCCGGGAGATCTTCATCTTCGGAGCGCCCGCCGAGCAGCGCGCCCGCCTGGATGCCTTCGCCGCCGCGGGCATCCGGACCTTCGTGCTCACCCCGATCACCCCGCCCGACGGTCTCCCGGAACTGATCTCGGCGCTCGCTCGCTAGCCCGCGCGCCCGCGCGCCCCGCCGCACGCGCAGACGTGCAAGGCTTCGGCAGAGAGTGTCCGAGCGGTTGATCGGCGTGGACGTGGGCGGCACCAAGGTGTCCGTCGCCGCCCTGCGCGACGGCGAGCTGACCGAGCCCACGCTTCATCCCACCGAGCACGCCGGCGCCGACCAGCTGATCGAACAGCTCACGGTCGCCGTGCAGGACGCGCTGCGAACCCATGGCGGCGATGCGGTGGGGATCGGGATCCCCTCGGTGATCGAGTTCTCCACCGGCCGCGTGCGCTCCAGCGTCAACGTCCCGCTGCAGGACGTCGCGCTGCGTTCGGTGATGCAGGAGCGGGTGGACGTGCCGGTGCTTGTCGACAACGACGCCACCTGCGCGGCGCTGGCCGAGGCCCACGGCGGCGGAGCCGAGCTCGAGGTGGCCAATCTGGTCATGCTCACCCTGGGCACCGGGGTGGGCGGCGGGATCGTCATCGGCGGGCGCATCTACCGCGGCTCCACCGGCGCCGCGGGCGAGCTCGGCCACACGCTGATCGGAGCCGCGCTGCAGGACGGAGCGCCGGCTCACGCCGAGCACTTCCCCCAGCCGGGGTCGCTCGAGCGCCTAGCCGCCGGGCGGGCCCTGGACGAGCTGGCCGAGAGCAGCGCCACGCAGCACCCTGAATCGGCGCTTGGGCGCCTGCGCGCGCAGGGCAAGCCGGTGGCCGGACCCGACTGCGTGAGCGCCGCCCAGGCCGGCGACGAGCACGCGTGCGCCGCGCTGGCCACGCTGGGCGGCCGCCTGGGGGTGGGCATCGCCAACGTGATCAACACCTTCGATCCCGACGTGGTGGCGATCGGTGGCGGGGTCTCGGCCGCCGGCGAGCTGCTGCTGGACCCGGCCCGGAAGGCGGCCGCGCGCTTCGTGCTTCCCGGCGTGGGAGCGCGCACCGAGATCCGTCTGGCCCGCTCGGGGCCCAAGGCCGGCGTGCTGGGGGCCGCGCTGCTGGCCCGCGAGGAGCTGGCCGGCGTGCGCCACCCCCTGGCCGCCGGGGAGCTGGCCGGGTGAGGATCGCTTGCGGCTTTGATCACGCCGGGGTACCGCTCCGCGAGCGCACCATGCAGGCGCTGGCCGACGCCGGCCACGAGGCGGTCGACCTGGGCACCGCCGAGGACTACCCCGACATCGCGCTGGCGGTGGGGCGGGCAGTGGCCGAGGGCGAGTACGAACGCGGGGTGCTCGTGTGCGGCTCGGGGGCCGGCGTGGCGGTGGCGGCGTGCAAGCTTCCGGGGATCCGGGCGGCGCTCACCCACGACACCTACAGCGCCGCCCAATCGGTCCAGCACGACAACGTCAACGTGGCCTGTCTGGGCGCACGCGTGGTCGGCTCTGAGCTCGCAGCCGCCTGTGTGATGGCGTTCGCGGGCGCCAGCTTCACCGGCGAGGAGCGCCACGTGCGTCGAGTGGGAAAGGTGCTGGAGATGGAAAAGGACGGGCTCGCGGCCCACTGGGAGGGGCTCGACGAGCATGCGGGCCCTTGAGGCGAGCCCGATACCCATTTAGGTTCCCGCGGCCAGAGGAGGAGCGAGCACGATGAGCGCCACCACCACCGTAGAGGCCCAGCGCCTGGACGAGCTGTGCGTCAACACGATCCGCACGCTGTCGATGGACGCCGTGCAGAAGGCCGACTCGGGCCATCCCGGCACCCCGATGGCGCTCGCGCCGCTCGCCTACGTGCTCTACACCCGGGTCATGCGCCACAACCCGGCCGACCCCGACTGGCTCAACCGCGACCGCTTCGTGCTCTCGGCCGGGCACGCCTCGATGCTGCTCTACGCCAGCCTCTACCTCACCGGCTATCCGCTGACGCTCGAGGACATCAAGAATTTTCGCCAGGTAGGGTCGCCCACCGCCGGTCACCCCGAGCGCAAGTACTCGCCGGGGATCGAGGCCACCACCGGCCCCCTGGGACAGGGGATCAGCATGTCGGTGGGGCTGGCGTTGGCCGAACGCATGCTCGCCGTCCGCTTTAACCGGCCCGGCCAGGAGGTCATCGACCACTACACGTTCACGATCGCCTCCGACGGGGATATGCAGGAGGGGATCGCCTCCGAGGCCTCCTCGCTGGCGGGTCACCTCGGTCTGGGTCGCCTGATCGCCTACTACGACGACAACCGGATCCAGCTCGCCAGCCCCACCTCGGAGACGATGTCCGAGAACGTCGGCGAGCGCTACGACGCCTACGGCTGGCACGTGATCAACCTGGGTGAAGATCTCTCGCTGGAGCGCATCGAGCAAGCCACGCGCGAGGCGATGGACGAGTACGACCGCCCCTCGCTGATCATCGTGCGCAGCCACATCGGCTACGGCAGCCCCCACAAGCAGGACACCTCCGACGCCCATGGCTCACCGCTGGGCGAGGAGGAAGTCAGGCTGACCAAGCAGGCCTACGGCTGGGACCCCGACGCCCATTTCTACGTGCCCGAGGAGGCGCTGGCCCACTTCCGGCGCGCCTGCGACCGCGGCCGCGAGCTCCAGCAGGAATGGGAGGAGCGCTACGCCATCTACGAGCGTGAGCACCCCGAGCTGGCGGACGCGTTGCGGATCATCGATCGGGGCGCCATCGCCCCCGGCTGGGACGCCGACCTGCCCCGCTTTGAGCCCGGCGAGAAGATGGCCACCCGTAAGGCCTCGGGCCAGACCATCCAGTGGGCGGCCAAGGCGATCCCGCACCTGATCGGCGGCTCGGCCGACCTGGCCACCTCCAACGTGACCGACATCGACGACGGCGGCACCGTCGAGCGCGGCCGCTACGAGGGACGCAACATCCGCTTCGGCGTGCGCGAGCACGGCATGGCGGCGATCGTCAACGGCCTGGGACTGCACGGCTTCCGCGCCTTCGGGGGGACTTTCCTGACGTTCTCCGACTACCAGCGCGGGGCGGTGCGGATCTCGGCGCTCATGAAGCTGCCGGTGATCTGGGTCTACACCCACGACTCGATCGGCCTGGGCGAGGACGGCCCCACCCACCAGCCGATCGAGCACCTCGCCGCGCTGCGGGCGATGCCCCGCCTGAACGTGGTTCGCCCCGCCGACGCCAACGAGACCGCCCTGGCCTGGCGTTTTGCCCTGCGCTCCGAGGAGGCACCCACCGCCCTGGCCCTGTCGCGCCAGGGCCTGCCGGTTCTCGATCCAGACACCGTGCCCGACGACGCGATCGAGCGCGGCGCCTACGTGCTCTCCGACAGCGAGGGAAAGCAGCCCGAGCTGATCCTGATCGGAACCGGTTCGGAGGTATCGCTGTGCGTCGAGGCGGCCGAGCCATTGCGGGCCGACGGCGCGGCGGTGCGGGTGGTCTCGATGCCCTGCATGGAGACGTTCATGGCCACCGACGCCGACTACCGCGACCGGGTGCTGCCGCCAGGGGTGTCGGCGCGGCTGGCCGTCGAGGCCGCCTGCCCGCTGGGCTGGGACCGGTTCATCGGAGCGCGCGGAGCGTTCCTGGGCATGGAGACGTTCGGCGAGTCCGGGCCGGCCGCCGACGTCTACGAGCACTTCGGCATCACCGCCGAACGCGCGGTCGAGATCGGCCGCCGGCTGCTGGGTGGATGAGGAAACCGTCTTCGAGGAAAGGCAACGCATGAGCGTCACGGCGAACATCAACGAGCGGCTCGCGGCCCTGACCGCCGCCGGCACCAGCGTGTGGCTGGACCAGATCCGCCGCGGCCTGATCGAGGGCGGCGAGCTCCAGCGCTTGGTGGTCGAGGACTCGCTGCGCGGGGTGACTTCCAACCCGGCGATCTTCGAGAAGGCGATCCTGGGCTGCGAGGACTACGACAGCCAGCTCGACCAGCTCGTCGAACGGGGCCTGTCCGGACGCGACCTCTACGACCAGATGGCGGTGCTCGACGTCCAGATGGCGGCCGATGTTCTGCGGTCGGTGTGGGAGGAGACCTCGGGCTATGACGGCTACGTCTCGCTCGAGGTCGGGCCCGACGCGGCGCACGACACCGAGCAGACGATCAAGGAGGCCCGCGGCTACTGGGGAGCCGTAGACCGGCCCAACGTGATGATCAAGATCCCCGGCACCAGCGAGGGCGTTCCGGCGATCGAGCAGATGACCTACGAGGGCGTCAACGTCAACGTGACGCTGCTGTTCTCGGTGGACTCCTACGCCAACGTGGCCGAGGCCTACATCCGCGGGCTCGAGCGCCGCCACGCCGAGGCCAAGACGCCGGACCCGCACTCGGTGGCCAGCTTCTTCGTCTCCCGCGTGGACTCCGAGGTCGACAAGCGCCTGGAGGAGCTGGGCCGCACCGACCTGGCCGGGAGGGCCGCGGTGGCCAACGCGCGCACCGCCTACCGGCGCTTTCAGCAGATCTTCCACGGCGAGCGCTTCGCCGCGCTACGCCAGGCGGGGGCCCCGGTGCAGCGCCCGCTGTGGGCGTCAACCGGGGTCAAGAACCCCGCCTACCCGGACACCAAGTACGTAGAGGAGCTGGTCGCGCCCACCACCGTCAACACGATGCCGATGCCCACGCTGTTGGCGGTCGCCGAGAAGGCGGAGATCGAGCCGGAGACCGCGCTGATCGACCCCACCGGAGACCTCGAGGCCCTGGCGCACGCGGGCATCGACATGGACGACGTCACCCGCAAGCTGCTCGACGACGGCATCCGGCTCTTCGTCGAGCCGATGGACAAGCTCCTCGCCGCCCTCGACGACAAGCGCGACGCGCTGATCACCGGCCGTCCCAAGACGATCGAGGGCAAGCTGCCCGAGGAGCTCGAGACGGCGGTGGCCGAGCGCGTGCGCAAGGCCACCGACGAGCAGGTGGCGCGGCGCATCTGGCGGCGCGACGAGAGCCTGTGGGGTGGCCCCGGGGTGCCGGAGATCGGCAACCGGCTCGGGTGGCTGACCGTCGCCGACCGGATGGCCGAGCAGGTCGACGACCTGGGCGCCTTCGCCGCCTCCTGTCGCCAGGACGGGCTCACCGACGCGGTGCTGCTGGGAATGGGGGGCTCGAGCCTGGCTCCGGAGGTCATGCGCCGCAGCTTCGGCTCGCCCGCCGGCGCGGCGGGGGCGTCGGCCAACGGCGGCGGCGCCGGCATGCGCCTGCACGTGCTCGACTCCACCGACCCCACGGCGCTGCTCGGGCTCGAGCGAGCGCTCGACCTGGCGAGCACCCTGTTCCTGGTCTCCACCAAGTCGGGAGGCACGGTGGAGACGCTGTCCCTGTTCGCCCACTTCCACGCCCGGGTGCGGGAGATCGCCGGCGAGAACGCCGGCCGGCACTTCACGGCCATCACCGACCCCGGCAGCCCGCTGGTGAAGCTGGCCGACGAGCACGGCTTCCGGCGCACGTTCCTCAACGACCCCAATATCGGCGGGCGCTACTCGGCGCTGTCGCACTTCGGGCTGGTGCCAGCGGCGCTGATGGGCGTGGACCTCGGCGCGCTGCTCGATGCGTGCGGCGTGGCCGAGCAGGGTTGTTCGAGCTTTGACTCCACCCAATCAAACTCCGGCCTGTGGCTGGGGCTGGCGCTCGGCGAGCTCGGGCTGCGGGGCCGCGACAAGCTCACCTTCCTCGTCTCGGAGCCCATCGCCAGCTTCGGCCTGTGGGCCGAGCAGCTGGTGGCCGAGAGCACCGGCAAGCACGGGCGGGGAGTACTGCCGGTGGCCGACGAGCCCCTGGGCGAGCCCTCCGCCTACGGTCCAGATCGGGTGTTCGCCTACCTGCGAAACGGCGACTCGCCCGACGAGGAGATGGAAAAGCGAGTCGCCGCGCTGGGCGAGGCCGGGCACCCGACCCTGACGCTCACTGCCTACGGACCGACCGACCTGGGGCGGATCTTCTTCTTCTCGGAGTTCGCCACCGCGACCGCCGGCTGGGTCCTGGGCATCAACCCGTTCGACCAACCCAACGTGCAAGAGGCCAAGGACAACACCGAGCGGGTGCTCGACGACTACCAGGCCCAGGGCAAGCTCCCAGAGCTGCCCGACGCCGGCGATGACGCGCTGCGCGCGCTGCTGGGGGCGGCCGAGCCGCCGGCCTATGTGGCGATCATGGCCTACGTGCCCCCGTCGGATGAGTTCGCCGGGGCGATGGCCGAGCTGCGCACCACGATCCGCGACGCCACCAGGGCCACGACCACGTTCGGCTATGGGCCGCGCTTCCTGCACTCCACGGGCCAGTTCCACAAGGGCGGGCCGGCCACCGGGCGCTTCCTGCAGCTGGTCTGGGACGGCCCGGAGGATGCGGAGATCCCGGGCTCGCCCTACACCTTCGGCACGCTCAAGAACGCCCAGGCGATCGGAGACCTGCAGACCCTGCGCGGCCACGACCGGCCGGCCGAGCGCGTGCGCCTCACCGGGGATGATCCGGTGGCGGCGCTGCGCGAGCTCACCGCCAAGATCAAGGAGATGCTCTGATGCAGATCGGCTTCGTCGGCCTGGGGAAGATGGGCGGCAACATGGTGCACCGCATCCGGCGCGATTCGCTGCACGAGGTGGTGGCGTTCGATTTCGACGAGTCGGCGGTCAAGCGGACGGTCAAGGTGGGCGCCTCGGGGGCCAAGTCGCTGCGCGACCTCGTCCGCCAGCTCGACCCGCCGCGCACGGTCTGGATCATGGTTCCCGCCGGGGCCCCCACCCAGGAGACGGTGGACAAGCTGGCCAAGTACATGGACCCCGACGACATGATCGTCGACGGCGGCAACTCCAAGTGGACGGACGACAAGGCCCGGGCCGCGGCGCTGCGCAAGCAGAAGATCCACTACGTCGACGTGGGCGTCAGCGGCGGCGTCTGGGGCCTGGAGGTGGGCTATTGCATGATGGTCGGCGGACCCAATCGGGCGGTCAAGCGCCTGTCCCCGATCCTCGACGTGCTCGCCCCGGAGACCAACGAGCTCAGCCAAAAGGCCATCGGCCCGCGCGGCTGGGGACACTTCGGCCCTTCGGGCGCCGGGCACTACGTGAAGATGGTCCACAACGGCGTCGAGTACGGCCTCATGCAGGCCTACGCCGAGGGCTTTGACGTGTTCAACAAGTCCGAGTTCGAGCTCGACAACGCCAAGATCGCCCACCTGTGGGGGCAGGGCTCGGTCGTGCGCTCCTGGCTGTGCGAGCTCGCGGCGCGGGCCTTCGAGCAGGACGGAAACGACCTGGCCAAGATCGAGGGCTGGACCGAGGACTCGGGCGAGGGACGCTGGACGATCGAGGACGCCACCAACCACGACGTGCCCACCCCGGTGATCACCGCCTCGCTGTACTCGCGCTTCTACTCTCGCGGCAACGGCGACTTCACCCACCGCGTGCTGGCCGCGCTACGCAACCAGTTCGGTGGCCACGCGGTGCGGTCTCGGCGATGAGGCGCCCGCGCCCCGGGGTGGCGCCACGGGGTCGCCCCGCGCTACGGTCCCGGTCATGAGCGACGGGGCCCCGGCGACCGCCACCCAGCCGCGGCCGAGCCGGGCGCCGGAGGAGGTCAACCCGCTCGTCGAGGGCCTCGAGCGGCTCCCGGTTCACCCCACCACGCTGGTCATCTTCGGGGCCACCGGCGATCTGGCGCGCCGCAAGCTGCTGCCCGCCCTCTACAACCTCGCCCACGAGGGCGCCCTGCCCGAGCGCTTTCACCTGGTCGGCGTCTCGCGCAGCGACATGCCCCACGGCGACTACCGCGAGATGGCCATCGACGCGGTACGTCAATTCTCCCGACGCGAGCCCGACGAGAAGGTCCTCCAGGAGCTGCTCGACGAGATCCGCTACATACCGGGTAGCTTCGACGACGCGGACGTCTACTCCAAGCTCTCGGACACGCTCGACGAGTTCGACGAAAAGACCGGCCAGGCGCTCAACCGGGCCTTCTACCTCTCCACCGCGCCCGCGTTCTTCCCGGTCATCGTCAAGGCGCTGGGGGACCACGGCCTTCAACGCCACGGAGACAGCGACGTGCGGGTGATAATCGAGAAGCCGTTCGGCACCTACCTCGAAGAGGCCCGGGCGCTCAACCACGAGGTGCTCTCGGTGTTCGACGAGAGACAGGTCTTTCGCATCGACCACTACTTGGGCAAGGAGACGGTCCAGAACGTGCTGGCGTTTCGCTTCGCCAACGGCATGTTCGAGCCCCTGTGGAACCGCAACTACATCGACTCGGTGCAGATCACCGCCGCCGAGGACATCGGCATCGGCTCGCGCGCGGGCTACTACGACAGCGCGGGCGCGTTGCGCGACCTGGTCCAGAACCACATGCTGCAGCTGTTGTGCCTGCTGGCCATGGAGCCCCCGGTGGACTTCTCCGCCGACCCGGTACGCGACGAGAAGGTCAAGGTGCTGCGGGCGATCGATGCGCCGACGCCCGAGACCGTCCCGCACATGGCGGCCCGTGCCCAGTACGGGCCGGGGGTGTCGGGCGGGGACCCGGTCCCCGGCTATCTGCAGGAGGAGGGCGTCCCCGAGGACTCCAACACCGAGACCTTTGCCGCGCTGCGCCTGCACGTCGACAACTGGCGCTGGGCCGGGGTCCCCTTCTACCTGCGCACGGGCAAGCGCTTGGCGCGCAAGGCGACCGAGATCGCGGTCACCCTGCGCCCGGTCCCCCACCTCGCCTTTCAGCAGGATGGTTCGCTGGGGGTGCGCCCCAACACGCTGGTTCTGATGATCCAGCCCAACGAGGGCGTGTCACTGTCGTTGGGGGCCAAGATCCCCGGCACGCGCATGCGCATCCGCCCGGTGCAGATGGAATTCCTCTACGGCACCTCGTTTCTGTCCCAGTCGCCCGAGGCCTACGAGCGGCTGATCATGGACGCCATGCGCGGCGACGCCACGCTATTTACCCGCAACGACGAGGTCGAGGCCCAGTGGCGCGTGTGCGACCCGATCGTGCGCACATGGGAGCAGACCGCGGGGCCCCTGCCGCAGTACCCGGCGGGCAGCCAAGGCCCCGACGAAGTCAACGCGCTGATGCTCGGCGACGACCGCTGGCGGGCGCTGTAGGGCCGATACCCCGGCTGGTCCGCTAGCGCACGTGTCTCCCACCAGCGACAGCGTCTGGAGCGCCCAGGACACCGACCCTTCGGCCATCGACGCCGCCCTGCGCGAGATGCTGGCCGAGCGTCACGCCGAGAGCGACGCCTACGTGCCCGCCCGGGTGCTCAATCTGGTGTGCATCGTGGATCGCCAGTGGAGCGGCGAGATCGCCAACCGCCTGCGCCAGGTGGGCCGCTACCACCCCTCGCGCACGATCGTGTGCGCGGTCGAGGCCCGCCGCACCCGCCTCGACGCCCGCGCGATGCTCGCCACCGATGCCGACCCCGAGGCGGACGAGCTGGCCGAGATCCGGGAGACGGTGATCGTCGAGCTGGGCGAGCAGCACCTTCCCCACCTGGACACGATCGTCGACCCGCTGGTGGTCACCGACCTCTCCACCGTGGTGTGGGCGCCCCACGGCCACTACCGGGCGGTGGAGGCGATCTTGCACCTCACCCAGGTCGTCCTGCTTGACTCGGTGGACGAGCCCGAGCTCGACGAGGCTCTGGACCGGGCGCACGGATTTTCCGAGCGCGCCTACGTGGTCGATCTCGCCTGGCTTCGCTCGACACCGTGGCGCGAGCGCATCGCGGCCACGTTCGATCCCCCGGACCAGCGACCACAACTGCGCCACATCACCGGTCTGCATATCCGCCACCACCCCGACTCGGGCATCGCCGGGCTGCTGCTGGCGGGCTGGCTCGCCTCTCGGCTGGGGTGGCAACCCTCGCAGCTGATCGACTCCGGCAACCGGCTGAGCGGGCGCCTGGGCAGCTCGCGCGGCCACGTCGCCATCGAGCTGGTGCCCACCCCCCAGAACGTGCGGGGGCTGGTGGGCATCACCATCGAGATGGCGGGGGGGACCTCGCTCTCGCTGGACCGTGGCGCCGGCGGATTGCACGCCGTGCTGCGCCAGCGCGACGGGTCCGAGCGGGAGTGGACCCTGCTCGGCGCCTCCCGGGGCGAGGCGGGAATCCTCGGCGAGGGGATCCGGCAGGCGCTCCTGCGCGATCCCACCTACCAGCCGGCGCTTAGCGCCGCGTGTGTGATGGCGCCATGAGCCACGTGGTCAGCGACGCCTCGGTGGGCGCCAGCCCGTTTCCCCCCATCGCCGACTACGCGTTCCTGTCGGACTGCGAGACGACGGCGCTCGTGGCGCCGAGCGGAAACATCGAGTGGATGTGCCTGCCGCGGATGGACTCCCCGAGCGTGTTCGCCGCGATGCTCGACCGCGACGCCGGCGGCTTCCGGCTCGGACCAGTCGACGTCACCGTTCCCGCGGCGCGGCGCTACCTGCCCGGGACGATGGTGCTCGAGACGAGCTGGGGGACGCGCGGCGGCTGGATCATCGTGCGAGACCTGCTGCTGATCGGCCCCTGGCATCACCCCGAGGATCGCTCGCATACCCACCGGCGCTCGCCGACCGACTACGACGCCGACCACGTGCTGCTGCGCACCGTGCGCTGCGTCAACGGCGAGGTCCAGCTCGGCCTCGAATGCGAGCCGGTGTTCGACTACGGGCGCAAGCGGGGCCACTGGGACTACAGCGACGAGGGCTACTACGAGGCGGTATGCACGGCCGAGGACGAGGACATCAAGCTCAAGCTCACCACCGACATGCGGGTGGGCTTTGAGGGACCGCGCGCCACCGCCCGCACGCTGATCAAGGAGGGTGAGTACCACTTCTGTGCGCTGAGCTGGTCCGAGCACCCCGCGCCGAGCACCTACGAGGAGGCCTATGAGCGCCTGGTGTGGACCGCCCACCACTGGCAGCACTGGCTAGACCGGGGCGACTTCCCAGACCACCCCTGGCGCACCTACCTGCAGCGCAGCGCGCTCACGCTCAAGAGCCTCACCTACGCCCCCACCGGGGCGATGATCGCCGCCGCCACCACCTCGCTGCCCGAGACGCCGGGCGGCGAGCGCAACTGGGACTACCGCTACAGCTGGATCCGGGACTCGACGTTCACCCTCTGGGGCCTGTTCACGCTGGGCTTCGACTGGGAGGCCAACGACTTCTTCTACTTCATCGCCGACGTGGCCGAGGCCGAGGAGGACCTCCAGGTCATGTACGGAGTCCAGGGCGAGCGCCAGCTCGACGAGCGCCAGCTCGATGACCTGCACGGCTACGAGGGCGCCCGGCCGGTGCGAGTGGGCAACGGCGCCTACAACCAAAAGCAGCACGACGTGTGGGGCGCAGTGCTCGACTCGGTCTTCCTGCACACCAAGTCGCGCGATCGGCTGGACGAGCGCGTGTGGCCGATCCTGGTGCGCCAGGTGGAGACCGCGCTCGAGCATTGGCGCGAGCCCGACCGCGGCATCTGGGAGATCCGTGGCGAGCCCAAGCACTTCACCTCGTCGAAGATGTTCTGCTGGGTGGCGGTGGACCGCGGCTCGCGCCTGGCGCTGTTGCGCGAGGACGAAGAGCGGGCCGAGGCCTGGCAGCAGGCGGCCGACGAGATCCACGCCGACGTCTGCGCCAACGGCATCGACGAGCGCGGCGTGTTCACCCAGCACTACGAGACCGACGCGCTGGACGCGTCGCTGCTGCTGATGCCCCTGGTGCGCTTCTTGCCGCCCGACGACGACCGGGTGCGGGCCACGGTGATGGCCATCGCTCGCGAGCTGACCGTCCACGGGCTGGTCCAGCGCTACAAGGTCGAGGAGACCGACGACGGGTTCAGCGGACGCGAGGGGACGTTCACCATCTGCTCGTTCTGGCTGGTCTCGGCGCTGGCCGAGATCGGCGAGGCCCAACAGGCGCGCAACCTGTGCGAGCGCCTGCTGGGCTACGCCAGCCCCCTCGACCTGTATGCCGAGGAGATCGACGCCCACAGCGGCAGGCACCTGGGCAACTTCCCCCAGGCGTTCACCCATCTGGCCCTGATCAACGCCGTCATGCACGTGATTCAGTCCGACCAGCAGCTCGCCGCCGAGCAGACCCCCCTGGACGCGCGGCACAAAGCCCTCCTCAGCCCCCGCCGACCGGCGCCCTCGTTCGCGCCCCCGGGGCCCAGGTCCGACGGCGCCGGCGGCAAAGACGGCGCCGACGGCGCCAACGGGGGGCGGGAGGGCGACGGCGCCGAGGAGGCGGACCCGGCCGGCGGGCCCCGCAGACGCCGCGACAGCCCCTGATGCGGGTGACCACGCTGGCCGATCCCGAGGCCGCGTGCGCTCGGGCGGCCGAGGTGCTGGAGCGTCTGCTCGACGCCGCCCGCCGCGAGCGCGCCGCCGCCCACCTGGCGCTCGCCGGGGGAAACACGCCGCGGCGGACCTACGAGCTGCTGGCCCAGCGCATGAAGGACTGGAGGGGGATCGAGCTGTGGTTCGGGGACGAGCGCTGCGTCGAGCCCGAGGACCCGGAGTCCAATTACCGCATGGTGCGCGAGGCGCTGATCGACCGGGCCGCCATCCCGTCCGAGCAGGTGCATCGCATCCCGGCCGAGCTCGGGCCCGACCGGGGCGCCGCCGCCTACGCCGACCAGCTGCGGGAGCGCCTACCCAGCGACGAGCACGGCCGGCCCGTGCTCGACTTGGCCCTGCTGGGGCTGGGGGAGGACGGACACACCGCCTCGCTGTTTCCCGGAGGCCCGGCGCTTGACGCCGGGGGCGAGATCTGCGTGGGCGTTCACGACGCACCCAAGCCCCCGCCCGAGCGGGTGACCCTTACCCTGGGTGTCCTGCTCGCCGCCCGGCGCTGCCTGCTGCTGGCCACCGGGGCGGCCAAAGGCGACGCGGTCGCGGCCGTGTTGGCGGGGCCCGACCGCAGCGTGCCCGCCAGCCTGCTCCGGGCCGGTCGCCTGGACGTCATCGTCGACGACGCCGCGGCGCCGGCGCCGGCGCGAAGGAGCTAAGCATCGCCGCCGGTCCCGGATCCGGCGCCGCCCACGACCGAACACGCGTCGGCCGGGTGTTCCTGATCCGTCACGCCGAGACGGAATGGAGCGCCTCGGGCCGCCACACCGGGCGCACCGACCTACCGCTCACCGACGCCGGGCGCCGGGCCGCGCGGCGCCTGGGAGAGCTGCTGGCCGGCGAGCGCTTTGGCACCGTGCTGACCAGCCCGATGTCGCGCGCGCGAGAAACTTGCGAGCTGGCGGGTCTGGGGGGCGGAGCCCGCGAGCGCGCCGAGCTGCTGGAGTGGGACTACGGCGCCTACGAGGGCCTGACCACGCCGGAGATCCGGGCCCAGCGACCCGGCTGGCTGCTGTGGCGAGACGGTTGTCCGCAAGGCGAGACCGCCGAGGATGTCGCTGCCCGCGTCGACCCGGTGGTGGCCGAGCTCGACGGGGGCGAGGCCGATAGCGCCGTGTTCGCCCACGGCCACGTGCTGCGCGTTCTCGGCGCGCGCTGGCTCGGCCTGCCCGGATCCGACGGGGGGCTGCTGGCGCTGAGCACCGCTTCGATCAGCGTGCTCGGCCACGAGCGCGAGACCCGGGTGATCTGGCGCTGGAACCAGACCGTAAAAACAGGGTGACAAAACGCGGCATCGACGGCCCCAGCGCCTAAGATCGCCAGCGGGATAACCCGCAAGAGCAAGGAGACGGCATGCCGACATACGAGGAGCTTGGCTACGGTGGCGCAGGTCGCGCCTTCGGCGACTCGGCGGCTGCGAGCGCGCGAGCCGTCTTCGGCCAGGTGATGGGCCTGGTCGCCGTCACGGTGGCGTTCGCCGCCGGGGGGGCCTACGTCGGGCGCAACATGACCGGCGGCGTCGGCATCGCCTTCTTCATCGGGGCTCTGGTGTGCATCATCGGTCTGAACATCGCGACCAGCCGCCGACGCGAGCAGCTGGCCATTGGGCTCCTGTTCGCGATGGGCCTGCTGCTCGGCATGGCGGTGGCTCCGGTGCTGGCCGTCTACGCCCGCAGCCAGCCCGACGTGCTCTGGCAGGCCACCGGTGCCACCGCCCTGTTCGTCGGCGGCTTCGGCGCCTACGGCTACGCCACGCGGCGGGACCTGTCCTCGTGGGCGCGCACGCTGTTCTGGCTCCTGCTGGGGCTGATCGTCCTGGGGCTGGTGCTGACGCTGGTGGCGATCCCCGGGGGCCACGTGATCTACGCCGGGCTGGGTCTGGCCCTGTTTGGCGCGTACACGATCTTCGATTTCAACCGCCTGCGCCGGGCGGAGATGGCGAGCGCGGTGCCGATCGCGGCCGGGATCTTTCTGGACATATTCAATATCTTCCTGTTCATGCTCTCGCTGCTGGGAGGCGGACGCGACTAGCGCCGGCGCGCGCGAGAGCGGTGACCGAGCGCCTGGGGCCTGGGCGGCCGGCTTTACTCCCGCCCTCGGCTTGCGCTAGCGTCGCGTCGACGCCATGGGCACGCCGATCGCCTCTGACGCGCCCGTGCTCGACGTGCCCGCCGCCCGGGTTGGTCTGGAGCGCGCGCGCCGGTGCACGCTCGATCTGGTGCGCGAGATCTCAGATCCGGATCTAGAGCGCGTCCACTCACCGCTGATGAGCCCGCTGGTGTGGGATCTGGGCCACATCGCCGCCTATGAGGAGTTGTGGCTCGTGCAGCGCTGGGGCGGCGAGCGGTCCCGGCACCCCGAGCTCGCCCACGTCTACGACGCGATCGAGACCCCGCGAGCGCGCCGCGGCGACGTGCGCCCGCTTCGGCGCGGGGGGGCCATCGACTACCTGGAGCGCGTGCGCGAGCGCACGCTGGCCGTGATCGATCGCCAGGGCGTGGGCGACGGCACGCTGCACGAGATGGTCATTCAGCACGAGCACCAGCACCACGAGACCATGCTCCAGACGCTGAGCCTGGCCCGTCTTGCGGGCTGGCGGCCCCCCGAGCGGGGCCAGCCGCCGGGCGCCCCGGACGGTTACACCGGGCTGGAGCTCCTCGACGGCCCTTCTGGGCCGGTGCGCATGGGCGCCGACCCTGGGCTGGCGCGCTTTGCCTATGACAACGAGCGCCTGGCCCACGAGGTGACGCTCGATGACTTTCGCGTCGGGCGCACCCCGGTGACCAACGGGGCGTGGCTGGAGTGGATGCAGGCCGGCGGCTATGACCGCCGCGAGTGGTGGAGTGAGGAGGGCTGGAGCTGGCGCCGGGAGTCCGCGACCGCCCATCCCGGCGCCTGGGAGATGACGCCCGACGGCTGGTGTGAGTGGCGCCTGGCCGGGCGCGCCCCCCTGGCCCTCGAGCGTCCGGTGATCCAAGTCAGCTGGTTCGAGGCCGATGCCTTCGCCCGCGCCCACGGGGCTCGCCTGCCCACCGAGGCCGAGTGGGAGGCCGCCGCGTGCTGGGATGCCGACGCCCAGCGCCAGCGGCCCTGGCCGTGGGGGCAGGACGCCGGGCGCGCCGGGCGGGCCAACCTGATCGATAGCGGCCTCTTCGGCACCGCGGGCGCCGGGGCCCAGCCCGACGGGTGCTCGCCGTGTGGGGCGTCGGGAATGGTGGGCGACGTGTGGGAGTGGACGGCCACCGACTTCGGCGCCTACCCGGGCTTCGTCGCCCATCCCTACCGCGAGTACTCCGAGGTCTTCTTCGGCGGCCGCTACAAGGTCCTGCGCGGCGGCTCGTGGGCCTCGCACAGCCGGGTGGCCACGCCGACGTTTCGCAACTGGGACTTCGCCCCTCGACGGCAGATCTTCGCCGGCGTGCGCCTGGCAAAGGACGCCTGAGCGGCCAAGGATTCGCCGATGGCCGGGATCTCCCAGACCGCCGAACCTCCGATCCGGATCGACACCCATCTGGCGCCCGGGGGCGAGCGCTCGCTGGCCGATGACGTGCTCGACGGCCTCACGCGGCCGTTCAAGGAGCTGCCGCCCAAGCACTTCTATGACAGCCGCGGCGCGCAGCTGTTTGACCGCATCTGCGAGCTGCCCGAGTACTACCCCACGCGCGCCGAGCGCTCGATCCTGGAGGGCTCGGCGCCGCAGATCGCCGCTTGCACCCAGGCGGTCGAGCTGGTCGAGCTCGGGTCGGGCACGGCGGCCAAGACGCGTCTGTTGCTCGACGCGATGGCCTCGGCGGGGCACCTGCGCCGATACATCCCGGTCGACGTCACCGAGTCGATGGTCCGCACCAGCGCCGAGGCGCTGGTGGCCGAGTACCCGGGCCTCGAGGTCCACGGCCTGATCGGCGACTTCGAGCGCCACCTGGACGAGGTCCCGGTGGCCAGCGGTGCCCGGCTTCTGGCCTTCCTCGGCGGCACCCTGGGCAACTTCACTCCCGGCAGCCGCCGGCGGATGTTGCGGACGATGGCCCGCCTGCTTGGCCCCGAGGACCACCTGCTGCTGGGGTGCGACCTGGTAAAGGACCCCGGGGTGATCGAGGCCGCCTACGACGACTCCCAAGGCGTGACCGCCGAGTTCAACCGCAACGTCCTGCACGTGGTCAACCGCGAGCTCGACGCCGACTTTCGGCCCGAGTGCTTTGACCACGTGGCGTTCTTCGACCGGCGTCACGAGTGGGTGGAGATGCGCTTGCGCTCCGTGCGCGCGCAGACGGTGCGGGTGGGGGCGCTGGACCTCGAGGTCTCGTTCGCCGCCGGCGAGGAGATGCGCACCGAGGTCAGCGCCAAGTTCACCTCCGACCGCGTTCAGGGCGACCTCGCCGCCGCCGGACTGGAACTCGCCGACTGGTACACCGACCCACAGGAGATGTTCGCCCTGTCGCTGGCGCGACCGACGGGCTGAGTGGGAGACCTGCCGGCCTCGAGTCGAGCCGGCGAGCGAGGCCGCTTTGAGGTCAGGCGAGCGACAGCCACTGGGCGTCACCTCGTAATGCGCGCGATGACGCGCTACAACATCCCCATCGGGTCACGGGTCAACGAGCGCTCGGCGCCCAGGCGAGCCGCGCCGAGCACCTTTCTGGTCGCGATCGGCGCACGGATCGGGGTACCGGCCACGCTCGGCTGTCTGGTGCTGGTGCTGGGCTGGGGCGCGGGGCCGGCTTCAGCGGTCGACTTCTACGCTGGGGCCGGTCAGGCGGCGACCACACCGCCTTCGGCCGGGTCCGTGGCCAACGACCCCGCCCTCGGACCCTGTGGAGGGGCGCCGTTCGGGCAGGGACAGTTCGCCCTGCAAGAGCCGTTCATCGATCAGAACGGCAACCGGCAGTGGGACCCCGGGTTCAGCCTCACCGGCGCGCCCAGCGGTCCACCGGAGCCCTACTGCGACAACAACGGCAACGGCCACTGGGACGGCATATACGCCGACAACAACAACGGTCCGGTCACCACGGTGCACGACGACATCGAGGCGCGCGCCGTGGCGATCGCCGACGGACGGGACAAGCCGGTGGTCTACGTCTCGGTGGCCCAGATCGGCGTGTTCGACTACTACACCGACCTGGCGCGCGCCGACCTGGCCGGCACCTACAAGGACGACGCTGACCTGGTCGTCTCGGCCAACCACAACGAGAGCTCGCCCGACAGCATTGGCCTCTACGGGGCGCTGACCACTCCGCTGGGGGTGGGTCTTCGCTCGGGCGTCGACGAGTACTACATGAACTACCTGGCCGATCGGATCGCCAGCGCCGCCCACGACGCCATCCACCACCTGCAGCCCGCCCAGCTGTACGCCAGCCAGGCTCAGGGCCCGATCCCGGACGGGCAGTCGGGCAGCCTGTACCCGCTGCTCTCCGGTCTGTCCCAGCGGATCTCCGACCAGTTCCCCACGTCGGTGGCCAACCCGACCATCGCGCGCTTCGACAACCGGGTCGCGGCCGTGGACACCAAGATGGGCGTGCTGCAGGCGCGGCGGCCAGACGGCACGCCGATCTTCACGATCATGAGCCAGGCCGCCCACAACCAGGAGATGGGACACGCTGGGGCGATCATCAGCGCCGACTGGCCGGGGTCGCTTCAGCGCTCCTTGGACGCCCGCCTTTCCGGCCTATCGATGTTCCTGGTGGGCGACAACGGCTCCGAGGAGGACCCTCAGACCGATCCCCCACTGATCGACAACGGCGCGGACAACAACTCGGGCGACCCGGCCATCAAGTACCCCCAGGCTCAGGCGACCGGTCAGCGCTTCGCCGACAACGTGATCGCCGCAGCCTCGGTAGGCCAGCGGCTGACCCCCGGAACGGTGCGGCTCGACCGCCAGCAGATCTGCGTGCCGCTGGAGAACAACGGCTTCGTGGCGCTGGCCGCTGCCGGCGAGTTCGGAAGGCGCCAAGGCTATGCATGCGACCCGAGCGGCAATCCGGTGGCCCCGGTTCCCAATGGCGCCATCACCCCCACGGCCTCGAATCAGTTCCGCACTTATGTGGGCTACACCAACATCGGGCCCGACCTACAGCTCATCCACAACCCCGGCGAGGCGTTTCCCGCGCTGATGCTGGGATCGCCGTTCGGGCAGGACGAGGAGAGCTGTCCCCGCCCGAACCCGGCGGTGCCCACCTGGCACGCCAACGGCGTCTTTCGCCTTCAGGTGGGGCTCGCCGACGACCTGATCGGATACTTGATCCCGGCCTGGGCGTTCGCCACCGGTAACAGCAATGACCCAAGTCGCAACCCGCCTGGCCTGTTCAACAACGACTCCTGTTACGTCGACCAGGCGGGTCATCGCCACAAACTCGAGTCGGAGTCCGTCGGTCCGACGGGGGCCAACGACGTCGCCAACCGCGACGCGGCGATGCTCGATGCCCAGAAGGACGCCGCCGCCCACATCGCACCGGGGCGCTTCGTGCTCGCCAACGGCACCTACTCGCATTGGCCCACCGGGGCGGTCGGAATCCTGGTGCCCGACGCCGGCGCCAGCGCCCTGGACCCGGCCAGTGGGACCCTGATCGGAGCGCCGGGGACGGCGGGCTTCGGGGGTCGCGCGGTCGACGCCACCGGAGTGTTCATGGACTACGACGGCGAGCCGCAGCCCGGCCCCGACATAACCACCCGAGGGATGATGACCTTCGCCGAGAACGGCTGTGTCGCGCATCGCTACTACCTCGACGTGTTCCCGCGGCTGGGGGAAAGCAACGCCCTTGGTGGCCGGCGCGCGGACGCCGGGGGTCCACCCAACGGCGACTGCACCGCCCCCGGCGCGGGCGGCATCACCCCGATCGGGATCGAGGCCGGCATCCGCGCCGGCGTGCTGCCGGCCAGCGCCGCCGCCGGGCTCGGTCAGCTGCCCGCCGGCCGCGCCACGGCCGCCCTCAGCCGGCGGGCCCGGTGCGCCGGGCCCGGCCCGCGCTCGGCGATCGCCAAGCGGATCCGCCTGGGCCGCGGGCGCCTGCGGCTGTCCGGGCGCGCGCGCGGAGGCCGCTGTGCGCGGGTGGTGCGCGTCAGCGTGAGCATCGAGCGCCGGGCCCGGGGTGGCTGCCGCTTCGTGCTCGCCAGCGGGCGGCTCGGACGCCGGCGCTCCTGTCGGCGCCCGGTGCGGCTGCTGGCCCGGGGCACGAGCCGCTGGCGGCTGGCCCTGCGGCTGCACGTGCCATCCGGGCGCTACACGGTCCGGGTGGGCGCGGTCGACCGGCTCGGGCGCCAGGAGCGCCCGCGTCGCCACGGAAACGTCTCGGTCCTCGGGATCGGGCGCGGCTGAGCGCGCGGCTGCGCCACGCCTCGACGGATAGGGTTTCGCGCCGTGCAGATCGAGGGCAGCGGCGCGCTGGTGGTGGGTGGAGCCTCGGGGCTGGGAGAGGCCACCGCCCGGCTGCTGCACGGACGGGGCGCGCAGGTCCTGATCGCCGACGTCAACCAGGACAAGGGCGAGGCCCTGGTGGACGAGCTGGGCGACGGGGCCGCCTTTCAGGGCACGGACGTGACCAAGCCCGACCAGGTCGAGGCGGCCGCGCAGGCCGCGGCGAAGGCGCCGGGCGGGCTGCGCGTCAGCGTGCAGTGCGCCGGCGTGGGCTGGGCCGAGAAGCTGGCCGGTAAGCGCGGGCCCCACCAGCTCGACCCGTTCCAGATTGTGCTGGCGGTCAACCTGGTCGGGACCTTCAACGCCCTGCGCTTCGCGGCGGCGGCCATGTCGGCCAACGAGCCGCTCCAGGAAGGCGAGCGCGGCGTGTGCGTCAACACCGCCTCGATCGCCGCCTTCGACGGCCAGGTGGGGCAGATCGCCTACGCGGCGTCCAAGGGCGGCGTGGTGGGCATGACCCTGCCGGCGGCCCGCGACATGGCCCAGGTCGGGGTGCGCGTGTGCACGATCGCCCCCGGACTGTTCGACACACCGCTGCTGGGCGCGCTGCCTCAGGAGGCCCGCGACCAGCTGGGAGCCCAGATGCCGTTCCCGCCCCGGCTGGGCCGGCCGGCCGAGTACGCCGCCCTGGCCGCGCACATCGTCGAGAACCCGATGCTTAACGGCGAGGTCATCCGGCTCGACGGGGCGCTGCGCATGGCCCCGCGCTAGGCGAGGGACCCGGCCGCCGCGGCATGGCCGACCCCCTCTCGCCCGCCGACCGCGCCTCGCTGGCCGCCGAGCGCGGGCCCGTGAACATGGCGGTCGGGGGCCTGCTGGTGCTCGACGCCGGCCCGGGGCTCGAGCGCCGGGCGGTGGTCGAGCGGCTCGCCTCCCGTCTGCACCTGATTCCCCGCTATCGCCAGCGTCTGGAGGAGGTTCCGCTCGGCCTGGGCGCGCCCGCGTGGGCCGACGACGAGGGCTTTGACCTCGATTGGCACGTGCGACACACCAGCGTGCCCACCGGTGGCGGACGCGACGCGCTCGCCGACCTGACCGCGTTGGAGATGTCGCGCCGGCTGGACCTGCGGCGTCCGCTGTGGGAGCTGACGGTCATCGACCTGCCCGACGAGGAGCGAGTGGCGCTGCTCGCGCGTATGCACCACGCCCTGGTGGACGGCGTCGCCGCCGTCGACGCGGCGACGGTCCTGCTCGACCCCACCCCGGAGCCCCAAGAGATCCCGGCACCCGAAGAGCCCTGGCGCGCCAAGCCCTACGATCCCCGCCGGCACCTGGCGCGGCTGGCCCGCACCCCGGTGGTCTCCACCCAGCGGCTGCTGATGGACGCGGCCGCCCGGGCGCTGGGCTCGGACCCGCGCCGGGCGGCCGAGGACCTGCGTCGGGCCACCGACCTGCTGCGCCAGCTCGCCCAGACGCGGCCCCAGGCGCCGATGACCCCGCTCAACCAACCGCTGGGGCCCAACCGGCGCTGCGCGCTGCACCGCGCGCCGCTGGACCGAATCAAGGCGGCCGCCAAGGGCCAGGGCGCCACGGTCAACGACGCGCTGCTGGCCGCGGTCAGCGGCATGTTGCGCGAGTACCTGCAGGAGGCCGGCGCCCTGCCGTCCGCGCCGCCGGTGGCGCTCGTCCCGGTCAGCGTGCGCCGTCCGGGCGAGGAGGGAGGAAACCGGATCTCCACCGTGCTCGTGGACCTGCCGGTGCACGAGCCCGACGCCCGCGCCCGCCTGGCCGCCGTGAGCGCCGCGATGCGCGAGCTCAAGCGCTCGGCGGCGGTCCGCGCCGGAGCCCTGCTGGTCGCGGCGGGGGGGTGGGCTCCGCCCCTGGTCTCCTCGGTGCTGGCGCGGGCGTTGGGCGGGGTGCGCGCCTTTAACCTGGTGGCGTCGAATATCCCGGGGCCCCAGCAGCCCTTCTATCTGAATGGGTGCCGAGCCCGCGAGGCCTATCCGCTGGTGCCGCTGAACCCCACCAACCAGCGCCTCAGCGTGGGGATCCTGTCCTTCGACGGCGCGGTCGGCTTCTCGCTGCTGGCCGACCGCGAGCTCGACCCGCCCGTGGGGGTGGCGGCCCGGGCGCTGCAGAGCGCAGTGGACGAGTTGCTGGCGATGACATCCTGAGCTCGCCTGACGTCTTTGACGGTGTGACCCCGGCCACGGCCAACCCCTCGTCGGGCAGCCTCCGAGCCGCGCTGGCGCTCGGCGCCGCCGGCGCCGCGCTGTGGGCGGCGGCGCTGAGCCTCGCCGGCGCGGGCGCCGCGCCGGCCTCGAGCGCGCGCGCCGCCGGCGCCGGCCCCCCGCCGGCGCTCGCGCCGCCGGCCCCGCCGGCCCCGCCTGGGCGAGGCCCCGACTGCACGCGCACCGCCGTGGCCATGACCCCGCTGTCGGACCTCGGCCGCCGCCGCTACCGCGGCTATCTCGGCGGGCTGTACGCCCGCGGCGCCAACCGCCCGCCCCGCCGCTACCTGCGCGCCGGTCTCGCCCAGGCCCGGCGCGTCGTTGCCCTGGGACCCGACGGGCGGCCCAACGCCGCCGGCAAGGTCGTCCTGCTGTCGGCCGGCATGTCCAACGCCAACATCGAGTTCGATGCGTTCCGGGCCCGCGTGGGCACCGCACCGCGGGTCAACCCCCGCCTGGTCGCGGTCAACGGAGCCCAGGGCGGGCGCGACGCCGAGTCGGTGGTGCGCGATCCCGCCGGCTATCTCGCCGCCTCGGACCAGCGCCTGCGGGCCGCCGGCGTGACCCCCGCCCAGGTGCAGGTGGTGTGGCTTAAGGAGGCGATCGCCAACGAGGCTCATCTGCCCGGCGCCGGGTCGTTCCCCGGCGACGCCCGCCGGCTGTCAGACGACCTGCGGGCGATCGTCGCCCTGCTGGGCGCCCACTATCCCAACCTGCGCCTGGTGTACCTGGCCAGTCGCACCTACGCCGGCTACGCCAGCTCGCCGCTGAACCCAGAGCCGTTCGCCTACGACAGCGCGTTCGCCGTCAAGTGGGCGATCCAGGCCCGCATGGCCCCCCGGGCGCGCGGCCCGTGGCTGGGCTGGGGCCCCTACCTGTGGACCGACGGCGTGCGCGGGCGCCGCGACGGCCTGCGCTGGACGTGCGCCGACGTCGGTCCCGACGGGACCCATCCCTCCGCCTCCGGCGCGGCCAAGGTGGCCGGCCTGCTGGTGGCCTTCTTCACCACCGACCGCACCGCGCGGCCGTGGTTCACCGGCGCGGGCTGACCCGGGCCTAGTTCAGGCGCTCGACGAGCATCGCCTGGCCCATCCCCCCGGCCACGCACATCGACTCGATGCCATAGGTCTTGTCGAGCGCCTCCAGCCCGTTGAGCAGGGTGGTCATGATCCGCGCCCCGGTCATGCCGAAGGGATGCCCCAGCGCGATCGCTCCGCCGAACGGGTTGAGCTTCTCATCGTCGATGCCCAGCTCCTGCTTGCAGGGCACGATCTGGGCGGCGAACGCCTCGTTGACCTCCACGATGTCGATGTCGTCCATGTTCATCCCCGACTCCTTGAGCAGCGCCTGGATCGCCGGGATCGGCCCCAGGCCCATGATCTCGGGCCGGATCGCCACCACCGTCGAGTTCAGGATGCGGGCGCGGGGCTTTAGCCCCAGGGCGCTGGCCTTCTCCTCGGACATGACGAGAACCGCGGCGGCGCCGTCATTGAGGGGACAGGCGTTGCCGGCGGTGACCGTGCCGTCCTCCTTGAACGCCGGCTTGAGCGCGGCCAGCTTCTCCAGCGTCGTTCCCGGGCGCGGCCCGTCGTCCTTGGTCACCATCTGCGCCGGGATCTCGTTGCCGTCCTTGTCGGTCCCGGCGGGGGCGTCGACCGGCACGATCTCCTTGTCGAAGTGCCCGGACTCCTGGGAGTCGACGGCGCGGCTCTGGGACACCACCGCCCACTCGTCCTGGGCCTCGCGGCTGACCTGGCAGCGCTCGGCGACGTTCTCGGCGGTCAAGCCCATGGGGATGTAGACGTCGTAGGCCGAGCCCGGCGATCCATCGAGCGTCGGGTGCTTGGCCTCGTCGGGCATGCCGGCGCCCAGGCCGGCGCGCGAGACCGCCTCGACGCCCGCGGCAATGTACTGGTCGCCCTCGCTGGCCTTGATCCCGTGAAAGGCCATCCGGATCGTCTGCAGCGAGGAGGCGCAGAAGCGGTTGAGCGTGCAGGCGGGCACGTGATGGTCGATGCCGGCCAGCAGGGCGGCGTTGCGACCGACGTTATAGCCCTGCTCACCGATCGACGACGCCGCGCCCATCATCACGTCGACCGTCTCGGAGAAGTCGACCTCCGGGTTGCGCTCCTGCAGCGCCTTGAGGGGGGTGGCGGCCAGCTCGTCGGCGCGAACGTCCTTGAGCGAGCCCTTCATGGCGCGCCCAATGGGCGTGCGCACGGCGTCGACGATTACTGCTTCGGGCATTGGCTTCAGTGTCTCCTTGGTGGGGACGCCCGCCCCGGACGGGTCCGAGCGGCGATCCATGCTATGCGAGTCGCCGCTTCGGCCGACCAGTGGACGCTGGGGATCGCCCTCCGCGGGCGCCACCGGGGTACGCTCAGTCGGTGAGCAGTTTCGAAAAGGTGCGCGTCGCCGCCGTCCAGGCGACGCCGGTGGTGCTCGACGCCGAGGCCTCGGTGGCCAAGGCGGTCGCCCTGCTCGGCGAGGCGGCCGCGGCGGGCGCTCGGCTGGCGGTCCTGCCCGAGTGCTTCGTCCCGCTTTACCCGTCCAACGCCTGGGCCAAGGGCGTGGCGTCCTTCGGCGGCTGGGACGAGCTGTGGGAACGGCTGTGGGCCAACGCGGTCGACGTCCCCGGCCCCCTGGTGGACGAGCTGGTGGCCGCCTGCCGCCGCCACGGTGTGTGGTGCTCGATCGGGATAAACGAGCGCGAGTCCGAGCGGCCGGGGACGCTCTACAACACCATGCTCGTGCTCGGCCCCGACGGCCTCGCGCTGCGGCACCGCAAGCTCATGCCCACCATGCAGGAGCGCCTATTCCACGGCGTGGGCGCCGGCGACGACCTCGACGTGGTGGACTCCCCCCTGGGGCGCGTGGGGGGGCTTATCTGCTGGGAGAACCGGATGCCTTTGGCTCGCTGGAAGCTCTATCGCCGCGGGGTGCAGATCTGGCTGGCCCCCAACGCCGACGACAGCGACGGATGGCTGGCGTCGATGCGCCACATCGCGATCGAGTCGGGCGCGTTCGTGGTCTCGGTGCCCCAGTTCATCCCCGCCGCCGCCTTTCCCGACGACTTCCCGGTGCCCCTGCCCGCCGGCAAGGCGGTGTTCGGCGACGGCGGAGCGGCGATCGTCGAGCCCACCTGGGGCGAGGTCATCGCCGGACCCCTGCGCGGCGAGGAGGGGATGGTGATCGCCGACTGCGACCTGCGCGAAGGCCTGCACGCCAAGCGCTGGTTTGACGTGGCCGGGCACTACTCGCGCCTGGACGTGCTGGCGCCCGCGGCGCCCGCCGAGCGGCCGCCGTCCCCGGCTCGGCCGGGCGACGCCGACGACGGGCGCGCGGCCGAGCACGAGCGCGAGCATCCGCCGCGGTGATCCGAGAGATCCCGCCGGGCGAGACCGCGCTGGCGTTTGCCGCCCTGTCGGCCCTGCGCCCCGGCTTTCAAGGCCCGGACGCGTTGGTAGAGGCCGTCGACCAGGTGCAGCGACCCGAGGGCTACCGGCTGGTGGGCGCATTCGAGCCCCACCGCGCAGAGGCGGTGGCCGTCGCCGGCTTTCGCCTGGCCCACAGCCTGGCCTGGGGTCGCTACCTGTACGTCGATGACTTCAGCACCGCGCCCGAGGCCCGCCGGCGCGGTCACGGGCGCGCGCTGATGACCTGGCTGGCGGCCGAAGGCGAGCGCCTGGGCTGCGAGCAGCTGCACCTCGACTCCGGGGTGGGGCCCGAGCGCGGCGACGCCCACCGGCTGTATCTCAACGCGGGACTGGTGATCGCCTCCCACCACTTCGCGCGGCGCCTGCCCTGAGCGCCCGCGCGGTCGGCCGGGGCCGCTCAGCCGGGGGCGACCGGCGCGCAGCCGACGCTGCCGCGGTCGATGATCGACCCGTCGAGGTCGCGGTATTCGAAGGTGGCCTGGCCGCTGGTGAGCACCAGCCGAAGGGCGCCGTAGTAATGCTTCTTCTTCTTGGCCGCCTTGTTTGGGGCCACCAGGTAGGCCACCAGGCCGGGGTAGCCGGTGTGGATCGTCTTGGACACCCGCACCCCAGCGGTGCCGGCGACGATCTCCTGGGCTCCGGGGAGCTTGGGGTTGGCGCCGACCACCTTGGACAGGTCGAGGCGGAAGAACTCGTGCTCGTGGCCGTTGAGCAGCAGCGGCGTGCGTCCGTTGAGCAGCTGGTAGACGGGATCCATGTCCACCTGATCGCCGTGGGATCCGGCGCTGAAGCGCGGGCGGTGCCAGAACGGCAGGTAGCAGGTGCCGGTGTGGGCGGCCAGGTCGCCGGCGATGAACTTCAGCTCGTCGGCCTCGTTGGGGCCGCCCTTGGTGTCCTCCTCGCTGGGCCCGGTGCCCTCGCCGGGAAACGACGAGGTCAGTCCCAGCGCCCGCCAGCCCGCGCCCAGGTCAGCCGCGTAGGTGTTGCTGGCGCCCGGCCCCACGACGGCCGGTCGACGCTTGGTCCAGTAGCCGTCATAGCCCGACAGGGGCGGGCTGCTCTCGAGCTCGTGGTTGCCCGGGGTGGGATAGGTGATCGAGGAAAAGCGACCGAAGGTGGGCTTGTAGTACTGCTTGAACTCCTTCTTGGTCCCCTTCTCGTAGACGTCGCCCAGGTACAGGACCGCGCTGGGGTGGTCGGCCATGATCATGTCCGACACCTGTTTGGCCCGCTTGTTCTGCTTGGGATTGGGGCCGTCGCCGACCGCCCACACGACGACCGCGCCGGCGGACGGGCGGGCCGGCGCGGCGCGGCCCCCGGCCGCCGACGAGGCCAGCGCAGTCACAGTCACGGCAGCCACGATTGCGACCAGGAGCACCGGGATTCGGGGAGCGGGGCGATGCACCGGGGGGCGAATGCTAGAGCCCCAGTCCCCGCACGCCCATCTCGTCAAAGCCGACGTGGTGGGCAAGCTCGTGGCGCACGGTGCGGGTGACCTGCGCGCGCAACTGCTCGGAGTCGTGGCCGAAGTCCCGGCGCAGCGTGTCGCGGAAGATCACGATCCGGTCGGGGTAGTTGTCGCGGTGGGCGGTATCGCCCTGGTAGAGCCCGTAGGCGCGGCGGCGGCTGCCCTCGTCGGAGATCACCACCGCCACGTGCTCGAGCGCGTTGCGCAGCAGGTCGGGCATGTCGTCCAGGGCTTCGCGCACCAGCTCGGCGAAGTCCTCGTCGTCGAGCGGGTCGAGCTCGAGGAACTCGCCCTCGTCAGGGTCGGCGGCCAGCCCCTCGCGCGCCAGGCGCTCGGAGCGCTGCACCAGCGCCTCGAACTCGGTCTCGGACTCCGGGTTGCGCCAGCCGGCCAGGCGCAGGGCGAGCAGCAGCACCCCGCCTCCCAGCAGCCCGGCCACCAACGCCACCGCCCCCGCCAGCTCGAGCAGGTGCAGCACCGGATCGGCGCTGAATCCCTGCAGCAGCGCCACCGCCGTGGTTCCCGCGCACAGCGCCACCAGGGCGGCGAACAGGATGCGCCGCAACCTGGGCGGCGAACCGGAGGCGGATGGCGATCGGGGGGGCACGCCTCAGCGCAGCGTCCGGGCGATCACCAGACGCTGGATCTCGTTGGTGCCCTCATAGATCTGGGTGATCTTGGCGTCGCGCAGGTAGCGCTCGACCGGGTAGTCCTTGACGTAGCCGTATCCCCCCAGGACCTGGATCGCCTCGACGGTGACCGCCATCGCGGTGTCCGAGCAGAACACCTTGGCCATCGAGGCGTACTTGCCGCGTTCGGGGTCGCGGCGATCGGCCAGCGCGCACGCCTTGTAGAGCAACTCGCGGCCGGCGGCGGTGCGCAGCTCCATATCGGCGAGCTTGAACTGGATCGCCTGGAACTCGTTGATCTGCTGGCCGAACTGGCGCCGCTCGCGCGCGTAGGCCACCGCATAGTCGGTGGCCCCCTGGGCGATGCCCACCGCTTGGGCCGCGGCGCCCAGGCGGGTGCGCTCGAGCGTGGCCAGGGCCACCGACAGCCCCTTGCCCACCTCGCCCACGACGTTCTCGGCCGGCACCCGCACGCCCTCGAAGATCGGCTGGCCGGTGGGCGAGCCGCGGATGCCGAGCTTGTGCTCGAGCTTTCCCACCGAGAAGCCGGGACGGTCGGACTCGACGACGAACGCGGTGATCCGCCGCCGCTCGCGGTCGGTGACCGCGAACACGAGATAGAAGTCGGCCACCCCCAGGTTGGTGATCCAGTTCTTGGCGCCGGTGATCACCCACTCCTCGCCGTCCGCCACGGCGCTGGTGAGCATGCCCCCGGGATCCGAGCCCGCCTCGGGCTCAGACAGGGCAAACGCCGGGGACCATTCGCCGCTGGCGCAGCGGGGCAGAAGACGCTGCTTTTGCTCCTCGGTGCCGAATAGCTGGATGGGGAGCGTGCCCAGCTCCTGGACCATCAGGATCAGGGCCGAGGAGGCGCACACCTTGGCGATCTCCTCGACCGCCAGGTTGAGCATCAGCACGCCGGTCCCGGTGCCGCCGTACTCCTCCGGGAACGGGAGCCCGAGCACGTCGTGCTCGGCCAGCAGCTCGCGCACGTCCCCGGGATACTCGGCCCGCTCGTCGATCTCGGCCGCCCGGGGGGCGATCCGCTCGGCGGCCAGCTGGCGGATCGTGTCGCGGAAGTCCAGGTACTCCTGGGGCAGCTCGTAGACCTCGGCGACGCTTTGCATGGACGGATCGTATCGGCGCCGTTTGGGCCCCAGCGACCCGGGTAGGCCAGAGCCATGGGTATTGGAACCTCGATCTTCCTGATCGCCGTAGGCGCGATTCTGCGCTGGGCCGTGAGCTGGAGCCTGTCGGGGGTTTCGCTACAGACCGTCGGGCTGATACTGCTGATCGTCGGCGTGCTGGGACTGATCATCTCGCTGGTCTTCTTGGCCCCCTGGAGCGAGCGCTGGGGACCGCGGCGGGGCACCTCCCCGCGGGACCCTTACGTGCAGCCGTAGGCGCGCCGTAGAGACCCAAAATTCGGATGAGGGCGCGCTCGCGCGCGCCGAGGGGGCGCGCTGAACGCGCGCCCTATGCTCCCGGTCGTGAACTGGGAGCCGGAGCTGGCCGAGCTGCGCGCCCGCGAGGAGTTGGCGCGCCGGATGGGCGGCCCCGAGCGGGTCAAGCGCCAGCACGACAGCGGGCGCCTGACCGTGCGCGAGCGCATCGAGGCGCTCGCCGACCCCGGCACGTTCGCCGAGACGGGCGTGCTCGCCGGGCGCGCCACCTACGCCGAGGACGGCGTCTTGCAGGACTTCGTGCCCGCCAACGTCGTGGTGGGCCAGGCGCGCCTAGATGGGCGCCGGGCGGTGGTGCAGGCGGATGACTTCACGGTGCGCGGCGGCGCCGCCGACGCGGCCATCTGGCAGAAGATGGTGTGGGCCGAACGCGCCGCCCACGACCTGCGCCTGCCGCTGGTGCGCTTGGTGGACGGCACCGGGGGTGGGGGAAGCGTCAAGACGCTGGAGACGATGGGCTTCTCCTACGTCCCGCCGCTGCCCGGCTTCGAGCTGAGCGTGGCCAACCTGGCCCGCGTGCCGGTGGTGGCGGCGGCGCTCGGGCCGTGCGCCGGGCTGGGCGCCGCGCGCGTGGTCATGTCCCACTTCTCGGTGATCGTGCGCGACCTGGCCCAGCTGTTCGTCGCCGGGCCGCCGGTGGTGGCTTGGGCGATGAACGAGTCGCCCGACAAGGAGGCGCTCGGAGGCGCCCGGGCCCAGACCCGCGCCGGGGCGGTCGACAACGAGGCGGCCACCGAGGAGGAGGCGCTCGCCCAGCTCAAGCGCTTTCTCTCCTATTTGCCGGCGAGCGCGTGGGAGACCCCGCCGGTGCACCAGAGCGACGATCCGCCCGATCGCCTCGAGCAGGAGCTGCTCGAGATCGTGCCCCGCGACCCGCGCCGCCCGTACCGGATGCGGCGCCTCCTGGAGCTGGTGTTTGACCGCGGATCGGTGTTCGAGCTGGGCGCCCGTTTCGGGCGCTCGACGATCACCGCCCTCGCCCGCCTGGGCGGGAGACCGGTGGGCGTGCTGGCGTCTGACCCCAATCACTACGGCGGCGGGATGAGCGCCGAAGGCTCCGACAAGCTCGCCCGCTTCGTCGACACCTGCGACCAGTTCCACCTGCCGGTGGTCAACCTCGTCGACCAGCCCGGCTTCGTGGTGGGCAGCGAGGCCGAGCGCGCCGGCACGATCCGGCACGGCGCCCGCGCCCTGTTCGCGGTCCACCAGGCCAGCGTTCCCTGGGTGTCGGTGCTGGTGCGCAAGTGCTATGGCATCGCCGGGGCCGGCCACGGCGACGGCTCGCGCCTGAACCTGCGCTACGCGTGGCCGTCGGGCAACTGGGGCTCGCTGCCGATCGCCGGCGGCCTGGAGGCCGCCTTCCGGCGCGAGCTCGAGGAGGCCGAGAATCCCGAGACCCTGCGGGCCGAGATCGAGCGGCGCCTGACCGCCGTGCTCAGCCCGTTTCGCACCGCCGAGCGGTTCTCGATCGAGCACATCATCGACCCCCGCGAAACCCGTCCGCTGCTGTGCGACTGGGCCGAGCGCGCCCACGAGCTGGTCGGTCACGAGCTGCACGCCGGGCCACGCGCTCGCGGTCCCCGTCCCTAGAGCGGCGCCGCGGCGTCGGCGCCGCCCTAAGCTGGCGACCGATGATCCCGCGCCGCCGGTCGCCACGTCGCGCGCTGTGGGCCGCCGTCGGCGCCGGCCTGCTGCTGGGCGGCGCGCCGGCCGCGGCGGGGGCCGACACGCTGCAGGCCGGCGTCGGCCGCGCCGACATCACGCCCCCCACCGGCTACTACTTCATGGGCTGGGTGCGCTCCGACGGAGTCGGCAGAGGCGTCCACACCCGCCTGTACGCGCGGGCGATCGTGCTGAAGCTGGGGGCCCGCAAGCTGGCGCTGGTCAGCGAGGACCTCAACGGGATCCCCGGCGGCGTGCTCAAGGCGGCCGCCGACGCCGACCACGACGTCGGCTTCTCCGAGCAGAACGTCCTGGACTCGGCGTCCCACACCCACGCCGGCCCCTCCCAGTTCTACAACTTTCCCTCCTACGACACGGTCTTCATGACCGACAGCACCCCCACCCAGCAGAACGTCTCCGGGACCCTGGATCCGCAGCTCTATGCCTTCGAAGTCCACCAGCTGGCCCTGGCCATCCGTCACGCCGACGACGACCTCGGCCCCGCGCACCTGGGGTGGGGCGCCACCCGCCTCACCGGCCTGACCCAGAACCGCAGCCTCGAGGCCCACCTGGCCAACTACGGGATCATCGAACCGTTCGGCACCGGCACGCCGAGCCAGGACCCGGGCGGACCCGACCACACGATCGACCCCGCCGTCGACGTGCTGCGCGTGGACAAGCTGCTCACCGTGCCCTCGCGGCCGGCGGCCAAGCGCCGCCCATGCGCGCGGCGGCCCAGGCGGCGCCGGGCGAGCAAGCGGGGCAAGACCAAGTCAGGGGCGTCGTGCCCGCGCAAGCGCAAGCCCAAGCGCAAGCGCACGAAGCACGGGAAGGCCAGGCCCGCGCGCGCCCGGCGGCACCGAGCGCGGCGTCGCCCGGCCCGGCGGCCCTCCAAGCCGGCGCCCGCGACCACCAGCCGCTATGTCCCGGTGGCGATGTGGTCGCAGTTCGCCGACCACGGGACGGTCAACAAGTACACGTTCGGCTACTACAACGCCGACCATCACGGGGCGGCGATCCGGGTCACCGAGGCGGCGCTGCGCCGGGCCGGCGGGGCGCCCGCCACCCAGGACGTCGTCAACGCCTACGGCAACAGCGACGAGGGCGACATGACGGCGGGGATCGCCCACAGCGGTCCCGCCGACGCCGATTGGGTGGGACGCCAGGAGGCCAACGCGATGCTGGCGGCCTGGCGCGAGGCGGGGACGAGCATGACCGACCATCCCCAGCTCGACGAGCGCTGGACGCGGACCTGCTTCTGCGGCCAGCTGGTCACCGGCGGGGCGGTCGACTCCCAGCCGGTGTTCGGCGTGCCGCAGCTGACCGGCTCGGAGGAGGGCCGCGGGCCGCTGTACGACAACACCCACGTCCCGTTCGAGGGCGTGACCAGCCCCACCGAGGACCCGGTCCAGGGGGACAAGGTGGCCTCGGCGCGCCCACCCGCCCTGAACGTGCCCCGCGCCGTGCCGATGATGGTCCTGCGGGTCGGCGATCGCCTGGTGGTGAGCATCCCCGGCGAGATGACGGTGGGGATGGGCGAGCGGGTGCGCGCCGCGGTCCGGTCGGCGAGCGGCTCGGGGGGAATCAGCCGGGTGGTGATCGCCGGCCTGGCCAACGAGTACCTCTCCTACTACACCACCCCGGAGGAGTACGAGCGCCAGCACTACGAGGGCGGCTCGACCCTATACGGGCGCTACAGCTCCAACCTGCTCGCCGAGACCCTGGTCGAGCTGACCCGCCGCCTGGGCGCCGGCACGCCGGCGCCCGACCCCTATCCCTATGACCCCACCGACGGGGTGAGCGCCTCGGCCCCGCCGTTCGACACCGGCCCGTCGAGCGCGAGCGCCTCCACCCAGCCCACCGCCACGCCGCGGCTCGGACACGCCGAGTTCGGCTGGACGGGCGGCCCGCGCGGCCTTGACCGGCCGGTGGACTCGGCGTTCGTGACCATCCGGCGCAAGGTGGGCGACGGTTGGCAGACCGCCAGCGACGACCTCGGGCTGCAGATCGTGTGGTCGGTGGACGACTCGGGCAGCTACCGGGCCCGCTGGGAGGTCCCCGTGGACGCCCCGGCCGGCACGTATGAGTTCCTGGTCACCGCCAACCACTACCGCCTGGAGTCGGCGCCGTTCACGGTGGGCCCGTCGAGCGCGCTGAGCGTCGCCCGCGCTGGCGCCCCGGCGGGCGGCGGCCTGACGGTGACGCTCGACTACCCCACCGCGGTCTACGAGCAGGACTACACCTACCGGCCCCGCAGCGCCAGCGGGGGTCGCCTGCAGGCCACGGTCAACGGGCGCCCGGTGACGGTCTCCGGCCGCGACGGCGCGTTCCTCGTCCCGGTCGCCCCCGGAGACTCGGTGTCGGTCGCGGCGGGCGGCGCCCGGGACGACTTTGGCAACACCAACGCCACCCCCTTCTCGGCCACCGGCTGAGCCCTGGCATGCTGACGTGAACGTGTTCGGCCAATCGGATCAGGAGCTGTCGCCGAAGGAGGTGGCCGATCGCCTGTCCGCCGACCCCGACCTGCAGATCGTCGACGTGCGCGAGGACTACGAGCACGAGGCGGGGCACATCGTCCAGGCGCGACACATCGAGCTCGAGCGGCTGGCCTCCCAGGCGGACATGCTCGACCGCGACCGCCCGGTGATCTTTCACTGCCGCCTGGGCGTGCGCTCGGCGATGGCCGCCCAGGCCTTCCGCGCCGCCGGATTTGAGGCGTTCTCGATGGCCGGGGGGCTCGCGGCGTGGGTGGAGGCCGGCCTGCCGATCGCCCCCGAGGGGGGCTACGTCGCCGAGCACTGAGCCGGCGCCCCGCTGGTGGGACCTGCGCCGGGCGCAGAACCGCAAGCCGGCGACCTACCGCTGTCCGCTGTGCGGGCGGCGGCTGCCCTCGATGTCCGAGCACATCCTGCTCCTGCCCGAGGGCCAGAGCGGGGGGCGCCGCCACGCCCACTCGGCCTGCGTGGCGCGAGCGCGCCGCGGCGGGCGCCTGCCGACGCGGGACGAGTGGCGCAGAGCCCAGCCGCGACCGCCGGGGCTGTGGACGCGGCTGCGCTCCCGCTGGCGGGCCTAGCCGACGCCGGCGCGGTCGACGGCGTCGCTGAGGGCGTCGAAGGTCTCGTCCACCGGGCTGGTGCGATCGTCGGTGGGCAGGCCGTTGACCAGCACCGCCAGCGTCAGGCCGCGACGGCGGTCGGTGAAGCCGTCGGAGGCAAAGCCCCCGTAGGCGCCGTCGTGGCCCTGGAAGCGGTGACCATGAAACGAGAAGCGATAGGTGCCCATGCCGTAGCTGCCGTCGGGTCCGGGGCGCAGCATGCGCCCGAGGGTGGCGGGCGCCAAAAAGCGCCCGCCGTAGAGGGCATCGAGGAAGCGGGCCACGTCGGCAGCGCTGGCCACGACGCCCCCGTCGGGAAACAGCGGTCCCCACACGTCGGTGGGCACGCCGCGGGCGCGGGCGAAGTGGTCGCCGAGGCGACCGCCGGTCATGTCATAGCTGTGGGCGACGCGGGCGGCCGCCCGGGGGTCGCGCTCGATGAAGGTGTCGCTCAGCCCGAGGGGGCGCAGCACCAGCCGGCCCAGCAGCGACCCGAACGGCCCCCGGCCGGCGCGGGCGTCGATCGGCCCGAGCAGCATGTAGTTGGTGTTGGAGTAGTGATAGCCGCCGCGCCCGCGGGGCGCGCGCACCTCTCGCAGGAGCTCGGCCTGGCGCCAGCGGTGGTTGGGATCGGCGAACTGGGCGTCCAGGTCGCCGGTGTCGAGGTAGTCGGGCAGCCCGCTGGTCTGCATCAGCAGCTCGCGCACCCGGATTGGACGGGCCGCGCGGCGCACGCGGCGTCCCAGCCAGCGCCCGACGGTGTCGCTCAGGCGAAGCCGCCCGCGCTCGACCAGGCGCAGGGTCAGGGCGGCGGTATAGGTCTTGGTCAGGCTGGCGAGCGAGAACAGCGTCGCCGGGGTGACCGGGACCGAAGGCGAGATCCGCGCCCGCCCGCTCACTCCGCTCCAGATGAGCCTTCCGTGGCT
>VAYS01000006.1 GCA_005883215.1 Actinomycetota bacterium | reverse complement strand
TGCTCACCACCAGCCTCGCGCTGGGGATCGCCAACTGGCGGCGCGTGAGCTCGCCGCGCTGGCCGCGCTTCGTGATCGACGCCGTGCACCGCAACGTCTCCCTGCTGGTCATGGCGTTCCTCGCGGTGCACATCGTCACGACGCTCATCGACGGCTATGCCCCGGTGGCCGTGCTCGACGTCTTCGTGCCGTTCGGCTCGGCCTATCGCCCCCTGTGGTTGGGGCTGGGCGCGGTCGCGCTGGACATGCTCCTGGCCGTGATGATCACCAGCCTGCTGCGGCGCCACTTCGGTCACCGCGCCTGGCGCCTGACGCACTGGCTCGCCTACGTCTGCTGGCCCGTGGCCCTGGTGCACTCGCTGGGGGCCGGCAGCGACGTCCAGAGCACCTGGCTGCTGGCCATCGATGCCGCGTGCCTGGTGGTGGTCATTGGCGCGATCTGGTGGCGTGCCACGCTGAGCTGGGAGCGCCGACCCGGAATCCGCACCGCCGTGTTCGCCGGGACCCTGATCGGGCCGCTGGCCCTCATCGCCTGGCTGCCGTCGGGGCCGCTGGGCAAGGGCTGGGCCCGGCGCGCCGGCACCCCGAGCCGCCTGCTCGCATCGGCGGCGAGCGCCGCCCCGTCATCGACGAGTACGGGCGCTCGCCGGGGCGCGTCGGCCACCGGCGCGACGAGCTCGCTCGACGCGCCGTTTCAGGCAAACGTGACCGGGACGGTCCGACAAGCGATTGTGTCGTCTGGCCTGGCGGCGGTGAAGGTCTCCCTGCGTCTGTCGGGCGGCGAAGACCGGCGCCTGCGCCTGCGTATCGAGGGGCAACCGAGCCAGGGTGGGGGCGTGGCCATGACCAGCAGCGCGGTGACGCTGGGAACCCGAGCCAACCCGGCGCTCTACCGGGGGCGGATCGTCTCCCTCCAGGGCACCAGCATCGGGGCGGTCGCCACCCGCGGCGATGGACACAGCCTCACCTTGCAGCTCAACCTCTCTCTGGACGCCGCCAGCGGCGTCGCCTCGGGGACGGTCGCCGGACAGCCGGCCAGCGGGGGCTCGCGGTGAGTGCCCAGGCCTCACGGGTTGTCGCCTCCGCACCCGCACCCCCGGGCCTTCCCCGGGTGCTCGCCGGCCTGGACCCCGCCGGCCCACTGTCGCTGGACCGCCACTTGGGGCTGCACGGCGAGCTTCCCGGTCCCCCGAGTGGGCTGGATCTCCAAGGGCTGGTCGCCGAGCTCGACCGGGCCGGCCTGCGCGGGCGCGGGGGCGCGGCCTTCCCGGCCGGGGCCAAGCTTCGAGCGGTAGCTCGCAGCGGAAGGCAACCGGTGGTGGTGGTCAACGCGATCGAAGCCGAGCCGGCTAGCAGCAAGGATCGCCTGCTGCTTCAGCGCCTGCCCCATCTCGTCCTCGACGGTGCCCAGCTCGCGGCCCAAGCGCTCGGCGCCGACCAGGTCATCGTCTGCCTGGCGGCCAGTGCCCGCGCCACCGCCGAGGGCGTACAGGTCGCGGTCGACGAGCGCGCGCGTCTGTTCGGAGGTCCGAGGGTGAGCATCGCCGCCGTTCCCGACGGCTACGTCTCGGGGGAGGAGACGGCTTTGCTCGGCCAGCTAAACGGCCGGCCGGCGCTGCCCACTCTCAAGCCGCCCTACCCCGCCGAGCGCGGCGTGGGCCGCCGCCCGGCGCTGATCAACAACGTCGAGACGCTGGCCCAGGTGGCGCTCATCGCCCGTCACGGCGCATCGTGGTTCGCGGAGCTCGGCACCCCCGCCGAGGCGGGCTCGGCGTTGGTCAGCCTGGCGGGCGGGGTCGCGCGCCCTGGGGTCTATGAGATCGAGTTCGGGACCGACGTCGACGCCCTGATCGCCGCGGCAGGCGGGGCCACCGTCGGGATTCGCGCCGTGCTGATCGGCGGTTATGCCGGTGGATGGATCGACGGCCAGCTTCGGCCGGCGCTGACGCTCGACGACGTCTCCCTGGCCGAGCACGGAGCCTCGCTGGCGGCGGGGATCGTTTTCGCGCTCCCCGACGGCGCCTGCGGGGTGGCCGAGACAGCGCACGTGGCCTCATACCTGGCGGCCGAGAGCGCCGGCCAGTGCGGGCCCTGTCTGTACGGTCTGGCCGCGATCGCAGAAACGGTGAGCCTGCTGGCTCGGGGCGAGGCCCCCGCCGGCGCCCCCGAACGGCTCACCCGGTGGGTCGCCCAGGTCGCCGGCCGCGGCGCCTGCCGGCACCCAGACGGGGCGGCCCGCTTCATCGCCAGCGCGCTGCGGGTCTTTGCCCCCGAGTTCGCCGACCACGCCCGCCACGGGCCGTGCGAGGCCTGCCCCGCACCGGCGCTCCTACCCACGCCGGGCTCGGGACGCCAAACCACAGGAGCGCGAGCATGAGCTCGCGCCTGCGGGTCGACCCGATCGCCTGCGAAGGCCACGGCATGTGCATGGAGCTGCTCCCTGAGCTGCTTCATCCCGACGACTGGGGCTTCCCGATCGTCGCGCCGAGACCGGTCCCGCCCGAGCTCGCCGAGCACGCGCGCCGGGCCGTCGATGCTTGCCCGGTGCTCGCCCTCCTGCTCGAGGAGGACGGTTCGGATCCGCCTCGGCGCCGAGTCGCCCCGGCCGGCGATCGCCCCCAGCAGGCGGCGCCGTCGCGCCGCGCGCCGTTGGCGCCCCGCGAGCCGCGGCAAGCTCGCGACCCCCAACCGCACGACCCCCAACCGCGCGACCCCCAACCGCGCGACCCCCAACCGCGCGACCCGCGCCGGCCGCGCTAGCGGCCTCCGCCGGTGCTAGCGCGAACCGCGATGCCGCCTCGCCTTGTGACGCGGATGGCGGACGGCTCGTCGGGGCGCGACGCACAGGCGCACGGTGCGATAACGGCGCAGCCGCACCGCCCGGCCCCCGCGCCGGGCACGGATCAAGAGCTTGACCCGCACCGTCTGTCCGGGCAACCCGTACAGGCGCACCCGCAGGCGGGCCCCGCGGCCGCCGCCGACCCGCCGGGCGCCCACGAAGGCCTGCACCCCCGCGATCCGCAACCCGCGACGACGCAAGCCGAGCGTGAGCGTGGGATGGGCTATGCACGACGGGCGCAGGCCGGCCGCGGCGGCGGGGATGGTGCCGGGCGCGCTCGGCGACGCGACGTCGGGCGAGCGATCGATGGACACGTAGGAGTACTCGCCCGGGTAGCCGTCGTCGTCGGTCAGTCCCGAGCAGCCGGGGCGCAGTTGCTCGCAGTCGAACGCCGAGCCGTTGGCCAGCCGGATGTCCATGCGCGAGGGGTAGTAGAAGGAGAACGTGTTGCCGTCGTGGTTGGGGTCGATGCCGCCCTCCTCGCCGTCGTGGCGCCAGCGGTTGGTGAGCAGGCGGGCGTCGGCCGAGGAGTCGCCCTTTACGTACTTGTCAAACCAGGCGCTCGTGTACCAGGCGATCTCGTCGGCGCCGCGCAGGGTGGCGCCGAAGGGCGGCCCGGGCGTGTAGGCCGGTGGGAAGGGGATGAAGGAGAAGTCCAGATGCGAGCCCCCGCGGATGACGATCGCGCCGGTGTCCACCCCCGCCTGCGAGTAGGCCAGCGACTCGGTCACCTTGCAGCCGAAGTTGTTGGGCACCGACGTCGCGCTCGACGGCGTGCAGCCGTAGGGGTCGGGTTGTGAGGTGTTGGGCTCCGGGGGCAGGAAGTAGTCGGCGGTCATGCCCAGAGCGGGCTTGGTGATGCGGGCCGGGGCCCGGTCGGCGGGGCGGGCGGGGCAGCCCTGCTCTCCGGGGGGAAACGACCCGGCTGGGTTCGCGGTGGGCACGCTGAGGTTGTCCCAGGCCACGATGGCCTTGACGCGCGGGTCCCACTGTCCGATGTAGGAGACGCCGGCGGCGCCGTAGGAGTGCCCGGCCAGGCCGATGCGCGATCGGTCGAGCAGCTGCCAGAACGGGTTGTAGGGCGAGTCCAGGCCCGCGGCCACGCGCCGGTTCTGCTTGGCGGCGTGGCTGGTGCCGGTCGAGCAGCTGGTCACCGGCTCATAGGGGCTGCGCGCGCTGGAGAGCATGAAGTTGAGCGCGTCCTCGGTGCCGTCGAAGAACGGGCGCCCGTCGCTCTGGGCTGGCTGACCCTCGTTCTGGTCGGGCGACTCACCCGGCGTGTCCGATTGCCCTTGCCCCTGGGGGTCGAAGGTGAGGACCACATAGCCATCCTTGGCCAGCGTCTGGGCCGCGTACCAGTACAGGGGCTCGTTGGCCTGGACCGATCCGTTGGTGATCACCGCGCCGGGCCGGATCGCCGGCCCGGCCCGGGTGGCCCATACGTGACCGGACAGCGTCGCGCCGTTGCGCGCGGTGAAGAGCACGGGCTGGACCAGGCCGTAGCCATTCTTCTGCCAGTCGTACAGGCGCACGTCGCCCGCGCAGCCGCTGTCGCCGCGAGCGCACAGATCCCCCTGGAACTGGCGCTCGGGGTCGTTGGCCGCGATCGCCGCGGAGTTGGCCTCGTTCTGTTGGCTGACCTGGAAGAGCTGGGCCTGGTACTGGGGCGTCAGGTAGATGTTCTGGCGCTCCTGGGTCTTGGAGAAATTCTGTTGTTCGACGTTGGCGTCGAACGCGCCGAGGCTGACGGGGGGCGCGACGGCCGCCCCGACCAACGCAAACGCCAGCACCGCGCCGGCCACCCAAGCCGTCCGCCACCCCAACCTGCGCCTCGTCATCGACCCGCTCCTCACCCTGGCGTTGCTCGGCACCTTCCCCGCTCCCATACCCGCGATTTCGAGACACCAACCCTGCCATGTACGGTACCTCCTGCGCCCGTCCGGTGGCGCGGTCCGAGCCGGGTCCGGGCCGCGAGCCGCCAGGGCCAGCGGGTTGCTCGGGCGGGGCGGGGGAGTGGAGCGTTCAGGCGCGGCGGCTCGACGCGGCGGCGAAGTCGTAGACCACGCCGGCGCCGGCCGCGCGGGCGCCGAGCAGCGCCGCCTCGACCGCGCGCAGACGATCGACGTCTCCGCGGATGTCGGCGACCGCGTCGTTGAACAGGAACGCTTCGGCGAGACGCACGATCGCGTAGGCCAGCGTGGTGGTGTCCACGGGCGGTTCGTAGCGGCCGCGGGAGACCTCCTGGTCGATGATCTCCTGGATCAGCTCGACGATTCGGGGCTGGACCGGACCTGCGCTGGAGGTGATGATCCGCAGCGCGGCGGCGCGCTCCTCGCGCAGGAACCGGCGCAGGGTGGGCGACTCCGCCAGCTCGCGATTGATCGCGTCGAAGGTATCGACCAAGCGTTCGGCCCCGCTTCCGCGAGCGCTCCGGCGCGCGTCGGCCACCACCCGCTCGGCGATGACAAGCAGCGCGGCGCCCACCAGCTTCTCGCGCGAGCCGTACCAGCGGTAGATCGTGGCGCGACCGACCCCCAGCTCGGTGGCGATGCGGCGCAGGTCGATCCGTTGCCCGGCGAGGTGGTGCTCGGTGGCGGTCCGCAGGACGTCCTCGCGGCTGGCGCCCGGCGGCCGCCCCCTTCTCTTGGGCGGTTGCTCGCTCGACACGCGCTCAGCGTAGACGAGCGTCGCGACGCTGGAGATCGCTCGGGCCATCACAAGCAGCGGCACTGCAAGCGCGCCCTGCTAGCCCTTCGCGACCGGGGGCCGTGCCCCCAGTAGCGCTTGGGCCCCACGAAATCCTCGCCGAACATATGTTTGTCTTGCCTGTCGGTTGACTCGGGCAGAAAACGGTCCGCATCGGGCCACTCATAGAATCCGGATTTGGCCCCGCGGGCGTGGCGAAATATTTGGTAAACGCGCCGGCTTTAGGTGCCGGTGGGCGAAAGCCCTTGGGGGTTCGAGTCCCTCCGCCCGCATCCATACAGACGCACGCGACCGAACGCCGATCCATCAGCGACTGCACTAGGGGGACGAGCGTCCTCGGCGTGCCCATCGGCGGGAGAAGCGCGGACTTGCGCGCCCGAACCGGTCGAGCCTGTATGTTCCGCCACAGCGATGGCGGAGGAGGCTGCAGAGCGCGAGGTGGTGCTGGTCCACCCGGCCCGGGACAAGCCCGTGGTCAAGGCCACCAAGGCGGTCGTAATCCTGCTGCTGTTGGGCTCCGCCGGCCTGATGGTGATCGTGACCATCGGGGGCTGGCAGGCGCTCGCCGGGCTGCAGGTCGTCCAGATCGGCTACATCATCGTGTACCTGGTGCTGGCCTTCTACTGCGCGCGCTGGAACCGCGGCGTCCTGCCGGTGGCGGCGGCGCTCGCGATCGTCCTGCTGATCCTGGCGGCGGTAGCCGGGCCGCAGTGGTTCGACCGTGACCGCTCCGGCTACACCCAGCCCAACATGAACGCCGATCTGGTGGGGCTTCTCACGCTGCTGCTCATCCCGCTGCAGGTGCTGCTGATCGGGTTCGCCATGCGCGGGTTCGGGCAGGACTGGCACGTCGAGATCGAGGAGCCGTCCGACGAAGGCTACGGCGGCTCCTACGGACCCGGCGAGCCGGTCCCCGGCGCCGCCTGATCACCCATCAGGCGTGGACCAGCGCCTGAGCCTCGTCACCCTCGGCGTCGCCGACCTCGAGCGGGCGCGTACGTTCTACGAGGCGCTGGGCTGGCGCACGCGCGCCGAGCCCGGCGACGACGTCGTCTTCTTCCAGGCCGGGGGGATGGTCCTCGCCCTGTGGGATCGGGCCAAGCTGGCCGACGACAGCGCGGTGCCCGACAACGGCGGGTGGGGTGGTGTCACCCTCGCCCACAACGTGCGCTCGCCGCGGGAGGTCGACCAGGTTCTGGACGCCGCGCGAACGGCCGGCGCCGAGATCGGCCGCGAGGGCGGAGAGACATTCTGGGGCGGCTACTCGGGGGTCTTCATCGACCCCGACGGGCATCCGTGGGAGGTAGCGCACAACCCGCACTGGACGTTGCACGACGACGGCTCGATCAGCCTCGGCGCCTGATCAGCCTCGGCGCCCCTAATCATCGCTTGGGGCCGATGAAACTCGTCCATGTAGCGCACGGACCTGCTCGACCTCAGGCGTAGACCGCACTGATCGGGTCACCGTTTGAGTGCGGCGGGTGGGATTCGAACCCACACGTCCTTTCGGACAATGGTGTTTGAGACCATCCTGTAGACCAGTTCCAGCACCGCCGCTAGCTCGACGAAATATAGGTCCATGCTGGGGCTTGCGCCGGACGTGGACTACCCGGGACGGCGCCGGACCCGGACTTCAACGCCGGTGCCCGGCCTCGGCAGATAACAGTGGCGCTAGTGCCCGGCCCTGCGCGGGTATGGCAGAAATCGGGACGTCCAGGGCAACCCCCGACACCACGACCAAAGGAGAGCCCATGGCCGCGACTATCGAAGGACGCTCGCGCGAGCTGCTCGAGGGCAAGAACTTCTGCCTGGTGACCACGCTGCGCAAGGACGGCACGCCGTTCGACGTGATCACCTGGGTCGACGTCCAGGACAGTCGCGTGCTGCTCAACACCGCCGAGGGCCGAAGCTGGCCGCAGAACCTGCGCAACGACCCCCGCGTGTGGCTGGTGGTACCCAACATGGAGAACCCGTACGAGTACGTGCGACTCGCCGGGCGGGTCGCCGAGGACACCCACGAGGGCGCCGACGAGCACATCGACAAGCTGGCCAAGAAGTACCTGGGCGAGGACAAGTACCCGTTTCGCCAGGAGGGCGAGGTGCGGGTCAAGATCGCCATCGAGCCCGAGCAGGTCCAGCACGTCGGGCAGTAGCGGCCGCGGATCTCGGAGGACATACCGCCGGGCGGCGCCGATCCGGCGCTCAGCCCACCAGCTCGAGCAGCGCCCGGTCCAGTCCGCGCGGTGCCGCCAGGACTCCCCAGGGGAGGCCGGGGCGATCGGGCAGCTCGTGCACGGCCAGCCCCGCCCGCTCGCACATCAGCCGCCCGGCGGCGATGTCCCACGGCTTGACGGTGCGTTCGAAGTAGGCGTCGTAGCGCCCGGCCGCGGTCCAGGCGAGGTCCAGCGCCGCGCTGCCAAACCGGCGAACGTCGCGCACGCGCGGGAGCAGGCGCTCGATCACCTTCGCCTGCTCGGCGCGCACGTCGGCTCCGTAGGCAAACCCGGTGGCCACCATCGCCGTGGCCAGGTCCTCACAGCTCGACGCCGACACCGCCCGCCCGTCGAGCTCGACCGGGCCGTCGCGCCGGGCGCAGAACAGCTCCTCGCGCATCGGGTCGAAGATCGCCCCGGCCAGCGCGCCCTGGCCGTCCTCGACGGCCACGCTCACGCACCAGTGCGGGATGGCGAACAGGAAGTTGACCGTCGCGTCCAGGGGGTCGACCACCCAGCGCAGGCCGCTGGCGCCGGCCTCCCCTTCTCCGCTCTCCTCACCCAGGAACCCGTCGTCGGGGCGCCGCTCGGCCAGCAGCTTGCGGATCGCGCGCTCGGAGGTCAGGTCGGCCTCGGAGACCAGGTCGGTGGGCGTGGTCTTGGTCGCCAGGGTCCGCTCGGCCCCGCGCTGGAAGCGCTCGCGCAGCATCTCGCCCGCCGTCCGGGCGGCTTCCACCGCGAGCGCGAGCAGCTCGGCGGCGTCGGGGCCCGACGCCGGTCGCCCGGCCACTAGGAGACGGGCGGGCGCCGGTCGGGCCAGCCGCTCTGGGCCTCGAGCTGGGCGCCCAGGGACAGCAGGGTGGCCTCATCGCCCGGGCGCCCGACCACCTGCACCGAGAGCGGCAGGCCGGCGCGCGAGAAGCCCGCGGGGATCGCGGCGGCGGGCTGGCCGGTGTGGTTGAAGGGCGCGGTAAACGGCACGAAGCGGGCCACGCCGTTGAAGGTGACCAAGGCGCCCTTGCCCTCCCACTTGCCGGCCGGTACCGCCGGCCTGGCGAAGGTGGGGGTGACGAACACGTCGTGGTCTTCGAAGATCCGGTTGATGCGCTGGGCGTGGGCGGCCTCCGCGCGCCGGGCGCGGGCCAGCAGGCGAGGGCTGATCAGCGCGCCCATGCGCGCCATTCCCTTGGTGCGGGGCTCGAGTCGCTCGGGGTAAACGACGCCGTGGGCGTCGTCGTGGATGCCGCGCAGATAGCGGGCGATGAAGGCTATGGCGGACGTGCCGTAGTCGGGGTCTTGCCAGCTCACCTGGTGGCCGAGGGAGCTGAGCACCCCCGCCGTCTCCTCCATCGAGGCGCGCACCTCGGGATCGACGCGGGCGATCAGGCCTGGGGGCACCTTGTTCGAGAACGCGACCCGCAGCTTCCCGGGATCGCGCCCGGCCGCCTCCCGAAACCCTTGGCCCGGACTACCCGCCTCCGAGGAGGCGATGTCCAGGAAGAGCGCCGAGTCGCGCACGCGCCGCGCCAGCGGGCCGAACACCGACAGGCCGTGCCATTGCTCGCGCAGCGGCGCCAGCGAGATCCGGTCCCGCTGGGTCTTTAGCCCGAACAGCCCGCAGCAGGCGGCGGGGATGCGGATCGAGCCGCCGCCGTCGGAGCCCAGCCCGGCGCCCACCAGCCCGGCGGCCACCGCCGCCGCCGTGCCTCCGCTTGACCCCCCCGGCGTGCGACCGGTGTCCCACGGGTTGCGGGTGAGGCCGAAGCGCCGGCTCTCGGTGAAGGGAAAGATCGTCAGCTCGGGCACGTTGGTCTTGCCGATCACGATCGCCCCGGCGGCGCGCAGGCGCCGCACCACCTCGGCGTCCTCGCGGGCCGGCGGGCCGTGGCCCTCTCCCCCCCACGCCGTCACTTCGCCGGCCACGTCGGTGTCGTCCTTGATCGCCACCGGCACCCCCAGCAGCGGCCGCCCCTCGCCGCCCGCCTCCCGGCGGGCGGCGGCCTGCTCGGCCTCGGTAAGCGCCCGCTCGGCGAACACCACGCGAAACGCGTTGAGCTGGCCATCGAGTCGCTCGATCCGATCCAGACAGGTCTGCACCAGCTCGCGCGGCGAGACGGCGCGCTGGGCGATCAGCTCCGCCTGGCGCGCGAGCCCGGCAAATGCCAGCTCGGCCTCGTCCACGGCGCGCAATCTATTGGCTGGCCGGCGGCCGCGGAGTGGGCCGCGTCGGCGTGACAGCGGGCCCTGCGCCCGGCGCCCGAGGCGCATGGGATCATCAGCCGCGCATGAACCCGGCCACCGCCACGCCGCCGGCGCCCGCGACGAGCCCGGAGGAGGGGCTCGCCGAGACGGTCGCCTGGCTGTGCTCGCAGCCTGGCCGTGGCCCCGGCACCGACGCGGAGCGGCGTAGCGCCATCGCCGTGCGCGACCGCCTGCGCGAGCGGGGCCGCACGGCCGGGCTGCAGACGATCTGGGTGCGGCCCCACTGGCCGTGGACGCACGCGCTGCACTGCCTGCTCGGCGTGGGCGGGTCGATCGTCAGCGTGTGGGAGCCGATCGTCGGTGGCGCGATCCTGGCCGCGACCCTGATCTCGTTCGCCGGCGATCTCAGCGGCCGCTGGGCGCTGGTGCGCCTGCTCACCCCGCGACGCGCCACCCAGAACGTCGTCTCCCCTCCCCCCGCCTCCCAAGCCGCAAAGGCGCGCCTGGTGATCGCCGCCCACCTGGACGCGGGGCGCACCGGCGCGGTCTACGGCGTGTGGGCCGGGCTGGAGGCGCGCCTACGCCAGGCGCTGCGCGGGCACCTGGCCTCGCCGCTGGGCTGGCTGGCGACAGCGATCCTCGTCCTCCTCGGGGTGGCGGTGGCGCGTTGGCAGGGCGTGAGCGGCACCGCGCTCGGGGTGGCCCAGTTCCTCCCCACCGTCGCCCTCCTGATCGGCTTCGCCTCCCTGGTGGACGTCGGCCTGTCGGACTTCTCGCCTGGGGCGTCGGCGAACGCCAGCGCCGTCGCCGTCGCGCTCGCCTTGGCCCACGAGCTCGACCGGGCGCCGCCGCGCCGGCTGGCCGTCGAGGTGGTGCTGGCCGGGGCGGGCGAGGCGCCGGCCGCGGGGGTGACCGCCTACGCGCGCTCGCTGCGTCGCAGCCGGCGGCCCGAGGACACCGTCGTGCTGGGGATCGAGGCGTGCGGGACGGGCACTCCGCGCTGGCTGACGCGCGACGGGCCGCTGGCGCCGCTGCGCCTTCACCCTCAGCTGATCGCCCTGGCCGAGCGGGCGGCGCACGCCGAGGCGCCCCACGCACGCCCCTTTGCCTCCCACGGATCAAGCCCCGCCTGGCCGCCGCGCCGGGTCGCCCGCTGGCCGGCGATCGCGATCGGCTGCCGCGACGAGCGCGACGCCGTTCCGCGCGCCCACACGCCCGAGGACACGCCCGCGCAGATCGATCCGGGGGCGCTGCGCGCGGCGCTGGACTTCGGTCTGGTGCTGGTGGGGTTCATCGACGACCACCTGGACCGGGTCACCGGCGCCGCCGGATAGCTTCTGGGCATGACCACTGAGCCGGCCGCGGCCTCCGAGCAGGCACCCGCTCCGCCCCTGCTGTGGGAGCCGTCCCAGCAGCGGCGCGAGCGCGCGGGGCTGACCGCATTCATGCGCTGGCTGGCCGAGAACCGCGGCCTGCCGTTCTCCGACTACTCCGAGCTGTGGCGCTGGTCGGTGGATGAGCTCGAGGACTTCTGGGCGGCGGTCTGGGAGTACTTCGACGTGATCTCCAGCGGCCGCTATGAGCGGGTGCTCAGCGGCGAGCACATGCCCGGTGTGCGCTGGTTTGAGGGCGCGCAGCTCAACTACGCCGAGCACATCTTCCGCGACCGCCGCCCCGACGAGACGGCGATCCTGCACGCTTCGGAGCTGCGCGAGCTGAGCTCGGTCTCCTGGGGCGAGCTGACGACCGAGGTGGCGCGGGTGGCCGCCGGCCTGCGCGCGCTGGGGGTCAAGCGCGGCGACCGCGTGGTCGCCTACCTGCCCAACGTCCCCGAGGCGGTGATCGCGTTCCTGGCCTGTGCGAGCATCGGAGCGATCTGGTCGAGCTGCTCGCCCGACTTCGGAGCCCGCTCGGTGATCGACCGCTTCGCCCAGATCGAGCCCAAGGTGCTGTTCGCCGTCGACGGCTACCGCTACGGGGGCAAGGACTTCGACCGCCTCGATGTGGTCGCCGCCCTGCAGGAGGCGATGCCCACGCTGGCGCGCACCGTCGTGCTCCCCTATCTGCAGCAGCCGCCGGACCTCGACATCAGCCGCCTGCGCGCGACCGTGACATGGTCAGAGCTCCCGCCCGACCCCCGACCGGGCGGCCCGTCGTTCGAGCGCGTCGACTTCTCGCACCCCTTGTGGGTGCTCTATTCCTCGGGCACCACCGGTCTGCCCAAGGCGATCGTCCAGGGCCACGGCGGGATCCTGATCGAGCAGCTCAAGAAGGGGTTCCTGCATCTGGACCTGCACCCCGGCGATCGCATGTTCTGGTTCACCACCACCGGGTGGATGATGTGGAACTTCCTCGTCGGCTGCCTGCTCACCGACGCGGCGATCGTCCTCTACGACGGCTCACCCGCGGCGCCGGACCTCGGCGCGCTGTGGCGGTTGGCCGAGCGCACGGAGATGACCTGCTTTGGCACCAGCGCCGGCTACTTGGTGTCGTGCATGAAGGAGGGCCTGGAGCCCGGCCGCGACCACGACCTCTCGGCGCTCCAGGCCATCGGGTCGACGGGGTCGCCGCTTCCGCCCGAGGGATTCCGCTGGGTCTACGAGCACGTCAAGCCCGATCTGTGGCTGTTCTCCACCAGCGGTGGCACCGACGTGTGCACCGCCTTCGTCGGCGGTTGTGCCCTGGTTCCGGTGTACGAGGGCGAGCTCCAGGCGCGCGCGCTGGGGGCGGCCGTGGAGGCCTTCGACGAGCAGGGCCGCCCGCTTGTAGACGAGGTGGGCGAGCTGGTCCTGGCCAAGCCGATGCCCTCCATGCCCCTGTTCTTCTGGGGCGACGCCGACGGCGAGCGGCTGCGCGACTCCTACTTCTCCATGTATCCGGGCATCTGGCGTCACGGCGACTGGATCCGCATCACCCCGCGCGGGGGGGCGGTCATCTACGGCCGCTCGGACGCGACCATCAACCGCCAGGGCGTGCGCATGGGCACGAGCGAGATCTACCGCGCCGCCGGCGCGCTCGACGAGGTCGTCGACGCCCTCGTGGTCGACGTCCCCAGCCGCGACGGCTCGGCGCTTCGCCTGCACCTGTTCGTCGTGCTGCGCGACGGCGTCACGCTCGACGACGAGCTGCGCGCCCGGATCAAGCGGCGCATCCGCGAGGATTGCTCGCCGCGCCACGTCCCCGACGAGATCCACCAGGTGACCGAGGTCCCCCGCACCCTTTCGGGCAAGGTGCTCGAGGTTCCGGTCAAGAAGATCCTCATGGGCACCCCGCCGGCGAAGGCGGCCAGCGTGGACTCGCTGGCCAACCCCCAGGCACTGGACTTCTTCGTCGCGCTGGCCGGCCGGCTGGACTAGCCATGGTCGGGGCACCGCCCGCCCCCTGGGGCCCACCCGCACCGCCGGCGCGTATCGGCCGAGCCGCGTTGGTGGCCGTCGGTCTGCTCCTGGGCGCGGGCGCCCTGTGTGGCTTTACCGCGCGTGCCCAGGGAGCCGTCTCGATCGGCCCCACGGAGATCGTCGTCCCCGCCCATCAGGGGGCGCGCGCGATCATCGCCCGCAACCCGTTCGGGTTGGCGTTCGCCGATTCCTCCGGGCGCAGGGTCCTCAACGAGGTGCCCGCCACGCCCACCCCGCTGCCCGTGCCGCCGCTCGCCCAGGCCCAGTTCGGCACGATCGGTCCGCCGGGGCCGGCGCTCTACGCGCCGCTTGGCTTTCTGGTCGGGACGCAGTCGACCTCCCAGACCCAGGCGGGCGAGTGGGAGGGCAACCTCAATGCGGTCACCGAGACCGGCGCCGCCTACTCGGCCCAAGCGGTGCTGGATGCCACGCCCGTGGGGGACGGGGTCCGCCTCACCCTGGCCACCAACGACCCCAGCGGACGCCGGCTCGCGCTGCTGGTCAGCCCCACCGGGTCCGGCAACGGGCTGCGCGTGTCGGCCACCCCGACGCCCGACACGGGGGTGGCCACGATGTCGGACTCCTTCTCCTCGACCCCGCAGGAGGCGTTCCGGGGCTTCGGCGGCCGGCACAACAGCCTCGACCAGCAGGGCTCTGAGTTCTACAACTTCCTCCAGCAGGAGAACGTGGGCTCGGGCAGCGCTCAGGGGCTGACCGCCCCGGCCGCGCCGGGCCAGGACCGCTACCTGTTTCCCAACGGCCCCTATGCCGCCTACTACGTCCAGTCCTCGTTCGTCTCCTCCGCCGGCTACGGGTTCCTGCTGGACCGCGCGGAGATCTCCCACTGGCGGCTGGACTCCGATCGTCCCGACGCCTGGCAGACGGAGGTGGCGGCGCCCGCCATCGACTACGTCGTGGCACCCGGGGACGGGGCCTCGGCGATCGGCCAGCTGACCCAGATGACCGGTCGCCAGCCGGCCCCGCCCGACTGGGCGGTGGGATCGATCCTCGACCGGCTGGTCAAGTTCCCCTCCGATCCGCCCGCCCAGTATCAGGCCGAAGTCCAGGACGACATCGACAACATGGACCGCTACCACCTCTATCCCGCGGCCTACCGGATCGAGGCCTGGCAGTTCCTGGCCCGCCCCGTCCTCGCCCACCTGATCTCCGAGCTCAAGAGCCGCGGCATCCACCCCCTCCTGTATTTCCGCGCCTTCGTGGGCCAGGACACCACCGGCACCGACACCCCGAGCGCCTACGACGAGGCGCTGGCCAAGGGGCTCGTCGCCACCCACTCCGACGGCAGCCCCTACACGTTCATCTCCAACTTCAACGCCAACGCCGCCCAGATCGACTTCACCAACCCGGCGGCGGTCACCTGGTGGCAGGGACGCGTGCGCGAGGCGCTGGACCTCGGCGCCGACGGCTTCATGCAGGACTTCGGCGAGCAGGTGCTCACCGACATGCATTTCCACGACGGCTCGACCGGCGCGACCATGCACAACTTGCTCCCGGTGCTCTACCACCGCGCCACGCGCGACGTGGTCGGCGCCTTCGAGCGCGCGCATCCGGGCCGTCGAATCTTCTTCTACACCCGCGCCGGATACACCGGGACCCCGGGGTCGGCCGCCTACGAGGGCGGCAACTTCCCCGGCGACGAGACGACGGACTGGAGCCGTGCGTCGGGCCTGGCCTCCCAGACCCCGGACATGCTCAACCGGACCATCGGCGGCGCCCTGGGCTACACCACCGACATCGGCGGCTACTTCGACGTCGGCCCCTACACCGCCACCACCAAGGAGCTGTTCCTGCGCTGGGCGGAGTGGGCCGCGCTCTCGCCCCTGTTTCGCCTGCACGGGTCGGCGGCGGCCGGCACCCACACCCCATGGTCCTATGACGCCGACACGGTGCGGATCTACAAGGCCCTGACCCAGCTTCACCTCCAGGCCCGCCAGCTCATCCTCAATCTCTGGCGCCAGGGTCAGCGCACGGGCCTGCCCATCACCCGCCCGCTGTGGCTCGCCTACCCCGGCGATCCCCAGGCGGCCCAACAGGACCAGGAGTGGCTGCTCGGCCCCGACGTGCTCGTAGCTCCGGTCGTCACCCAGGGCGCCACCGCGAGGACCGTGTACCTGCCGGCTGGATGCTGGCAGGAGCCTGACACCGGCGCTCGCTACCGCGGGCCGAGCTCGCCCACGGTCGACGCGCCCATCGAGCGACTGCCCTACTTCTTCCGCTGCGCCACCCAACCGTTTCGCGCCGCCCGGGCTACACCCAGGCCCCGCTGTCGCCAGGGAGGCCGCCTGAGGTTCAAGGTGCACCAGAACAACGGCCGGGTGATCCGCGTGGCGCTCTACATCGGCCGCAGACGCATCCGCACCGTGCGCGGCCGCCGCATCACCCACGTGACCCTGCGGGCGCCACGCCGAGCGGACTTCTCGGTCCGCATCGTCGCCTTCACCGCCAAGCACAAGCGCGTCGCCAGCGTCCGCCGCTACCGCCACTGCACGAAGGGAAGACCGCACACCGTCGTCTCCCACCGGGGCAGGCGCCGGCGGCCGTCGCATCGCCCCCGCGGCCGCTGAGCCGGCGGCCGCGTCCACCAGGGACAGCCCCGCCACCGGGGCGCTAGAGTCGGCGGCTGATGGGGGCGTATGAGGCCCACCGCGGGGGTTCGGGCGAGCCGCTGGTCCTCGTCCACGGCTTCTCGGGCACGTGGCGGGCGTGGGAGCCCGTGCTCGACCGGCTCGAGGCCTCCCACGACGTGCTCGCGGTCACCCTGCTCGGCCACGCCGGCGGCCCGGAGTGCTCGGCGGGCGCCAGCGTGTCGATGCCGATGCTCGTCGACGCCGTCGAGCGCGACATGGACGCCGCCGGATTCGAGACCGCCCATGTCGTGGGCAACTCCCTGGGCGGCTGGATCGCCCTCGAGCTCGCCCGGCGTGGGCGCGCGCGCTCGGTGGTGGCGCTGGCCCCGGCGGGCGGGTGGAAAGGCGGGACGCGGGCCGAGCGGCGCCTGCGCACGCTGTTCACCCGCAACCACAAGCTCTCCCGCCGGCTGCTGCCCAGGATCGAGCCGCTCATGCGCCGGCCCAGGCTGCGCCGCCTGCTGCTCTGGCAGGTCACCACGCGCGGCGACCGCCTGAGCCCGCCCGCCGCCGCCCAGCTCGTCCGCGACTCGGTTGCCTGCCCGATCTACTTCGACCTCATGGAGGCGATCCTGCGCGACGGTCCGCCGGCCAGCCTCGAGGGCATCGACTGCCCCGTGCTGTTCGCGTGGGGAACCAAGGACCGGATCATCCCGTCCAAGCACTACTCCCGGCGCCTGCGCGAGCTGGTGCCGGCCGGTGAGTGGATCGAGCTGTCCGGCCTGGGACACGTGCCGATGATCGACGACCCCGAGCTCATCGCCCGGACGATCACCGAGCACGCCGGGCGGGCGGCAAAGCACGGGGTGCCGACCCCCGCCTGAGCCGGACCGAGCCCGCTTCAGCGGCCGGCTCGGGCTGGGCGCGCTAGACGGGCGTGACCGGGTTGTGCTTGGCCGGCCAGCGCCGGCGCTTGGAAAGCGCCTGCTCCAGACGGCGCACCAGCTCGGTGCGCAGGTCGGCCGGCTCGATCACCGCGTCGATCACCAGCTCGGAGGCCAGGTGGAGGATGTCGATGTCCTCGGCGTAGTCGCGACGCAGCTCCTCCGTGCGCCGCGCGCGCCCTTCGGGGTCCTCGATCGACTGCAACTGGTTGTAGTAGACGGCGTTGATCGCCGCCTGGGGACCCATCACGGCGATCGACGCGGTGGGCAGGGCCAGGCAACAGTCGGGCTCGAACGCCGGGCCGGCCATCGCGTAGAGCCCGGCGCCATAGGCCTTGCGCACGATCACCGAGAGCTTGGGCACCGTGGCCTCAGAGACCGCGCTGATCATCTTGGCGCCATGGCGAATGATGCCCTCGCGCTCCACCTGGGTGCCGATCATGAACCCCGGCACGTCGGCCAGAAAGATGAGGGGGACGTTGAACGCGTTGCAGTTCCAGATGAAGCGGGCCGCCTTATCGGCGGAATCGACGAACAGGACGCCGCCCTTGTGCTTGGGCTGGTTGGCCACCACCCCCACCGCGCGGCCGTCCAGGCGCCCGTAGCCGACGATCACCTCGCGCGCCCAGCGCCCGTGAACCTCGAGGAACGACCCCGCGTCGAGCACGGCGTCGAGAAGCTCCTGCATGTCAAACGGCCGGTTCTCGTCGGCGGGGACCAGCGCGGCGATCGACCCCGGATCGCGGGCCGGGGGCGCCGGCGGGGCCGACGGGGGGCGCTCCTCGAAGCTCGAGGGCATGTACGACAGGTAGGCGCGAGCGAGCGCCACACCCTCCTCGTCGGTCTTGACCAGCATGTGCCCGCAGCCGGAGACGGCGGTGTGCATGCGGGCGCCCCCCATCTCCTCGAGGGTGACCTTCTCGCCGATCACCATCTCGGCCATGCGAGGGGATCCCAGGTACATCGACGCGTTGCCGTCGCGCATGATCACCACGTCGCAGAAGGCGGGAATGTAGGCGCCGCCTGCGGCGCTGGGGCCGAACAGCACGCACACCTGGGGAACGACGCCGGAGAGCTTGACCTGGTTGTAGAAGATGTGCCCGGCGCCGCGCCGTCCGGGGAACATCTGCACCTGGTCGGTGATGCGCGCCCCGGCGGAGTCCACCAGGTAGATCATCGGAACCAGGCGCTCGAGCGCGCGCTCCTGGATGCGCAGGATCTTCTCCACCGTCTTGGGCCCCCACGAGCCCGCCTTGACCGTGGGGTCGTTGGCCATCACCGCCAGCGCCCGCCCGCCGAGCGTCCCCACGCCGGTGACCACGCCGTCGGCGCCCAGGCCCTCGTCATCCCAGTTGGCTAGCAGCGCCTCCTCGGAAAAGCTCCCCGGATCCAGCAGGCGCTCGATGCGCTCGCGCACCTCGAGCTTCCCCTGCTCCCTTGCCTTCTCGTGGTGGCGGGCGGGTCCGCCCGCGAGCCCGCGCTCGGCCGCTTGCTCCAGGTCGCTCACTGGCCCTCGCCCTCGCTCTCGCCCTCGGTCTCGCGCGGTAGGGGTTCGGTGGGCGGATCCCCGGGGCTGCGGCGCGCCTCGGGGAGCGGCTCGGTGGCCTGGGCCTCGGGGGTGGGAATCGGGGCGGTTTCCTCGCTGACCCCACCGCCCGCCGGCGCGCCTCCCCGACCGGGGGGCGGCCGGGCCTCGGCGGCGTCGCCCCCGCCCCCGGGCGGCGCCAGCGGGGTGGGCGGCGCCTCGGGGGCGCCGGCGTCGGGCGCCGGCGGCAGCGGAAGCCGAGGGCGAAGCCCGAGGGCCACCCCGCCGGCCCCGACCAGGGCCAGCACGATCGGCCATCCGAGCAGGGAGCCGCCGCTGGGATCGGGCCGGCCGATCGTGGCCACGGCGGCCACCAGGACCAGCACGCCCAGGTACGCGGGCCCGGGCTCTCGATCCACCGCCGCGTAGGCGATCAGCCCGCACCCGGCGGAGAGCAGCACCAGTGCCCAACCGAAGCCGGGACCTCCGGCGCCCATGCGCCCGGCGAGCGAGACGGCCGGTACTGCGACGGGCACCGCGATGAAGGTCAGGGCCAGCCCGAGGGCCGCCACCCCGGAGACGTCGACGGCGGCCACCGCGTGGCGCCGGCGGCGGTCGCGCCAGGAGACGGCCACCAGAGCGGTGGCAGCGAGCACCAGCAGCAGGAGGTAGCGAAACGGGGACACCCCGCTGGGGTCAAACGCCCACTTGACGAACGACAGCAGGGTCACGGTGCCGGCGATCCCCGCCACCAGCGAGCTCGCCGCCGAGTTCGCCCACCACGCCGAGTAGACCGCCGCGGCCACCAGCACCAGGCCAATCCAGGTCACGGTCCCCGAGGCCGAGAGCGGATGGTCGGTGCCCAGCACCTGAGCCAGCCGGTACAGGCTCGCGGCGACCAGGGCCAGCCCGACGAGCAGCAGGAGCGAGTGGTAGGGCCGCGGCGCGGGGCCCTCCAGCGACGCGAGCAGGCCCATCCCCCCCACCAGCGCGGCCGCCAGCGCGTCGATCACCAGCAGGACCCCCGAGTCCCACTTGGCGTTCATGCGCACGTTGATCATCAGTACCGCGACGCCCAGCACCAGCGCGCCGGCGGCGATCACGTCGCCCCGGTGCGGATGGGGCCGCAGGACGCGGAGCACCCGGCCCGGCCAGTCGGCCGGGTGTAGCACTCTGCTCGCCTCAGAGGCCGGGATTGGGGGTCGGCTCCTCGCCCGAGTAGTCGTAGAAGCCGGTGCCGGACTTGCGCCCGTACCAGCCCGCCGCGAGCATCTTGCGCAACGTCGGCGGCTTGGCGAAGCGCCGCTCGCGGAACTCGTCGAACAGCACGTCGCAGATCGCCCCCAGGGTGTCGAGCCCGACGAAGTCGGCCAGCGCCAGCGGCCCCATCGGATGCCCGGCTCCCGCCTTCATCGCCGCGTCGATCTCGGCGATCGAGCCGACGCCCTCCTCGTAGGCGCGGATCGCGTCGAGGGTATAGGGGACCAGCAGCCGGTTGACGATGAACCCGGCCTTGTCCTTGGTCTGCACCGTGAGCTTGCCCAGCTTCTTGCCGTAGTCCACGCCGACCGCCAGCGCCTCGTCAGACGTGGTCACACAGCGCACCACCTCGAGCAGCTTCATCACCTGCGCCGGGTTGAAGAAGTGCAGGCCCAGGAAGCGCTCGGGGCGGCCGGTGGACGCCGCCTGGTCGATCACCGGCAGCGAGGACGTGTTGGTGGCGAGGTAGGCGTCGGGCTTGACGATCTGGTCGACTTCGCGCCACATTTCGAGCTTGAGGCCCAGGTCTTCGGTGATCGCCTCGACCACCAGGTCGCAGTCGGCCAGATCGCGGTAGTGCACCGTTCCCTGGATGCGCCCCCGCGCCGCGTCGGCGTCGGCCTGCTCGGCCTTGCCCTTCTCCACCGCGCGGGCCAGCTGCTTCTCGATCTTGCCGATCCCCTGGGCCAGTTTGTCGTCGCTGACCTCGCGCACGACCACCTCGTAGCCGGCCTCGGCGGTCACCTGCGCGATGCCGTGACCCATGAGGCCGGCGCCGAGGATCCCGACCTTGCTGATTTCCGCCATGGAGCCTCCGTGTCGCTTTGCTTTTGGGCGCAGGCTTTCGACCGCCCGCTGGGCCCGGCAGCCTAGTACGGGGCCGGCGCCGGGGTCCGCGTCCTGGCGGCGCCGGGTCCGCGTCCTGGCAGCGCCGGGTCCGCGCCGAGCGGGGGTGGACATGGCGTAGGGTCTCGGCCATGAGCATCGTGCAATGCGAGGACCGGGGGCCGGTCCGCCACGTGATGATGAACCGGCCCGAGAAGCGAAACGCCATGAACGAGGAGCTGGTCCGCGGCGTGGGCGAGGCGTTGGCCGAGGCCGCCCACGACCCCGACGTGCTGTGCGTGGTGTTGGGCGGGGAGGGGCCGATGTTCTCGGCAGGCATGGACTTCGGCGACCTGGGCGCGCTCGCCGAGCACCCCGAGCGCCTGCGCGAGTTTCGTTCCGGGGTGCTCGCCGCCTGGAACCTGTGCGAGGAGATGACCAAGCCCACCGTGGCCCGAATCCAGGGCGGCTGCATCGGCGGAGCGCTCGAGCTCGCGCTGGCCTGCGACCTGCGGGTGATGGCCGCCGACGCCCTCATCGGCCTGCCCGAGACGCGCGTGGGGCTGATCCCCGACGTGGGCGGATGCTCTCGTCTGCCGAGCATCGTCGGGACCGGCCGAGCCAAGGAGCTGGTCATGACCGGCCGCCTGATCGACGGCACCGAGGCCGAGCGCATCGGGCTGGTCAACCGCGTGTGCCCGCCCGAGGAGCTCGAGGCGAGCACCGAGGCGCTGGTCGGGGACCTGCTCGCCTGCGCCCCGGTGGCCGTGGGCCACGCCAAGCGGGTGATCGACGCGGCGGCCAAGCCGGCGCTGGCGGCCACCCTCGAGCAGGAGGTCGCCGCCCAGGAGCTGTGCGCGCGCACCGAGGACTACGCCGAAGGGGCCCGGGCTTTCGCCGAGCGCCGCCCCCCCGCGTTCTCCGGGCGCTAGCCGGGGCTCACCGCTAGGCGCGGTGCCAGTCCACCGGGCCGGCCACCAGCGTGTGGCTGCCCAGCGGGCGCCCGAGCACCCCGCGCACGCCGCGCGCGCACTCGAGCAGCGCCGCCAGGTCGACGCCGGTCTCGATGCCCATCTCGTGCAGCATCGAGACGAGGTCCTCGGTGGCGATGTTGCCGGTCGCCCCGGCCGGCACCGGGCAGCCGCCGAGCTCGCCGAAGCTCGACTCGAACGAGTCCACCCCCGTTTCCAGCGCGGCCAGGACGTTGGCCAGGCCCTGCCCGCGCGTGTTGTGAAAGTGCGCCGTCAGCTCGACCTCCTCGCCTAGCGCTTCGCGCGCGGCCAGGAAGAACTCCCCCACCTGGCGCGGATTGGCCATCCCCGTCGTGTCTCCGAAGGCGACCTCGACCGCCCCGGCCGCGGCGAGCCGCGAGGCGATGGCGAACACCCGCTCGGGCGCCACGTACCCCTCATACGGACAGCCGAAGGCCACAGAGATCACGCCCTCACAACGCAGGCCCTCTTCGCCGGCGCGGGCGAGGACGCGCTCGAGCCCGGACAGCGACTCCTCCACCGACCGGTTGACGTTGGCTCGATTGTGCGACTCGCTGGCCGACAGGAAGACGTTGATCTCCTGGAAGCGCTCGCGGTGGGCCAGAGCCGCTTGCAGCCCGCGCTCGTTGGGGATGAGGACGCCGATCGCCACGTCTTCGGGCACGTCGATCGCGTCGATCACCTCGGCGGCGTCGGCCAGCTGGGGGATCACGTCGGCGCGCACGAAGCTGGTGACCTCCAGGCGGCGAAGCCCCGTGCGGGCGAGCATGTCGATCAGCGCCACCTTCTCGCCGGTGGGGATCACCTCGGGCTCGTTCTGAAAGCCGTCGCGCGGCCCGACCTCGCGCAGGCGCACGGCGCCGGGAAGGTCGGAGCTGCTCCTCGCCGCTGCGCTCATGTCTCGATATTAAGGACGCGCTCGCGCGCGTCGTCATTCCCGACGCCCGCGGGGCCGCGGGGACCCGGTGGGCGGAGGCCGAGCGCTCAGCCTCCGGCGGCGCCCGCGTGGGCGGCGACGTCGATGACCCGCCGCTCGTGCGTCCCCACGCCGATCGTGCGTCCCCCCTCGCCCTCCCCGGCCGAGCCCTCCGCCGGGCCGCCGGGGCCGGCGAGCTCGCGCACCTCGACGTCGAACCGCAGCTTGCGCTCCTCGATCATCTCTCGCAGCCGCGCCTGCACCACGCAGCGGGCGCCCTCCAGCGAGGCGGCGACGTGCTTGACGCAGATCTCAAAGCCCACCGTCGCCTTGCCCTCGGGCAGATTGCCGAGCGCCAGCACCGCGCAGGTCCGCTCGATCACGCCGACCATCCCCGGCGTGGAGAGCACGCGCACCTTGATCGTCCCGCCCACGTCGGTGAGCAGCTGGCCGGCCACCTCAAACTCGAACGCGCCCTCCAGGCCCGGCGCCAAGGTGGCCTGCGCCGGTCGCGCCACGTCCTCGATCGTCCCCAGGGAGCTGACGCTGACCGCCTGGCTATCGGCGCCGCTGCGATCCCTTTCGCTCATTCGGTGAACCGTATACTCGCCGGCCGTGGCGCCGGCCCCAGGACCCGTGTCGATCATCGGCGCCTCGGGGGCGCTTGGCTACGGGCTCGCCGTGCGCCTGGCCGCCGCCGGCGTGCCGATCGTGATCGGCTCCACCGTCCCGCTCGCCGCTGCCGTCGGCGGCCGCGCCACGCGCACCCTCGGCGTGTGGCAGGGCTCGGCCGCCCAGCAGGCCCAGGAGATGGCGCCCGAGGGCGTGCGCGTGGTCTCGGCCCTGCACACGGTGAGCGCCGCCTCGCTGGGGGATCTGGCCCACGAGCTCGACGAGGACGTCCTGGTGTGCGGCGATCGGCGCGAGGACAAGCGCGAGGCGGCCGAGCTCATCGAGCGGGTCCCCGGCCTGCGCTGCGTCGACGCCGGTCGCCTGGAGATGGCCCGGATCACCGAGTCGCTGACCGCCCTGATGATCTCCATCAACGCTCGCCACAAGGCCCAGGCGGGCGTGCGCATAACCGGCCTGCCCGAAGACCGCTGGTGAGCGGCCCCGTCTCGGCCGGCGGCGCGAACCGACCGGTGGTCGTGCTCGCCGGCGGAACCGGGGGCGCCCGCCTGGCCCGCGGGATGCTGGACGTCGTCGGCCCCGACCTGACCGTGGTGGCCAACACCGGCGATGACCTCGAGATCTACGGCGCCCACGTGAGCCCCGATCCCGACTTGGTCTGCTTCTGGCTGGCCGACCGCATCGACGAGCGCGGCTGGGGACTGCGCGGCGACACCTTCGCGGTCATGGACGGCCTGCGCGAGCAGCGCGACGACGTCTGGTTTTCACTCGGCGACCGCGACCTCGCCGTCGGCATCCGCCGGGCCCGCCGCCTGAGCGAGGGCGCGCGACTGACCGAGGCCACCGCCGAGCTGGCGGGGGCGCTGGGCGTCGCCGCGCGGGTGCTGCCGATGACCGATGGGCGCGTGCGCACCCGCGTTCGGGTCCCCGACGACGGTTGGCTGGGCCTGCAGGAGTTCCTGATCCGCCGCCGCGGCCAGGGTCCGATCCAGGAGGTGCACTTCGAGGGTGGCCCCCAGGCGCGCCCCACGGCCGAGGTCCTCGACGCCCTGGCCCGCGCGCGCACGATCGTGATCGGCCCGTCTAACCCCGTCATCTCGATCGGCCCGATCCTCGCCGTGCCCGGGATGCGAGAGGCGCTGTCGGACGCCGCCGCTCCCGTCGTGGCGGTCAGCCCGATCGTGGGCGGGCGCGTGCTCAAGGGTCCAACCGAAGAGTTCATGCGCTGGGCGGGACAGCCGCTCAGCGCCGAGGGCGTCGCCCGCCTGTACGCCGGCGTGATCGACGCGATCGTCGCCGACGAGCCGGTGCCCGACCTGCCCTGCCTGCGCACCGAGACGCTGATGGCCGACGCCGCCGGGCGCCGCGCCCTGGCCCAGGCGACGCTGGACTTCGCCGAGGGACTGGCCGGATAGCGCCGGGCGCCGGGCAGTACCTTCTGAGCCGGATGCCCACCGCCGCGGTCCTGCCGATCAAGCGCTTCGAGGAGGCCAAGCGGCGCCTGGCGCCCGCCCTCTCGATCGAGCGCCGCCGGCTGCTGGCCGAGGCGATGGTGTCCGACGTGCTCGAGGCCCTGATTCGGTGCGCTGGCGTCGAGCACGTCCTGGTCGTCACGGTGGATCCTCGGGCCCGGGAGCTCGCCCTCGCCGCCGGCGCCGAGGCGGTGTCCGACCCCCGGGCACCCGGCCACAATCCGGCCGCCGCGCAGGGCGTGCGACGCGCGTTGGAGGCCGGGGCCCGCCGGGTCCTGCTGGTGCCCGGGGACTGCCCCGCCCTTCGCCCCGCCGACATCGACGAGCTGCTCGCCGCGGCGCCGGCGGACGCCCCCAGCGTGGTCTGCGTCCCCGACCGCCACGGCACGGGCACCAACGCCCTGCTGCTCGCGCCCCCCGCGGTGATCGAATCGAGCTTTGGCCCGGGCTCGTTTGACCGCCACCGCGACGCCGCGCGCGCGGTGGGCGCCGCCTGGGTGGTGCGCCGTCCGTGGCCGCTGCTGCACGACGTGGACACCGCCGCAGACCTCGAGGCGCTCGGGGCGGCGCTGGCCGAGGACCCCGCCGTGGCCCCGCGCACCCGCGGTCTGCTCGCCGGCCACGCCCCCAGCCCGTCGCGGGTGGGATCGTGACGCCGACCTGTTTGCGCACGTGATCGTGGTCCGCCCCGTGTCGGGGCTGCCGGAGATCACCGCCGGCGACGACCTGGCGAGGCTGATCCTCGAGGCGGGCGGGTCGCCCGAGGACGGCGACGTCGTCGTGGTCTCCCAGAAGGCCGTCTCCAAAGCCGAGGGCCGCACGGTCGAGCTCTCGTCGGTTTCCCCCGGCGCGCGCGCCAATGCCCTGGCGGCCGAGCACGGGCACGACCCGCGGGCCGTGCAGGTGGTGCTCGACGAGTCGATCGAGCTGTTGCGCGCCGAGCGCGGCGTGCTGATCTCACGCACCCGCCAGGGATTCGTATGTGCCAACGCCGGCGTGGACGCCTCCAACGCGGGCGCCGAGGACCGCCTGGTGCTGCTGCCCCACGATCCCGACGGCTCGGCGCGCGAGCTGCGCACCGCGCTGGGCCGCCGCTCGGGCCGCCGCCCCGCGGTGGTGATCGCGGACAGCTTCGGCCGCACCTGGCGCCACGGCCAGTGCGACGTGGCGATCGGGTGCGCCGGCCTGGCCCCGCTGGAGGACTGGCGAGGGCGCCCGGACGCCGACGGGCGCGAGCTGCGCGCGACCTGGATCGCGGTGGCCGACCAGGCGGCGGCGGCCGCCGACCTGGCCCGCGACAAGGTCTCGCGCCAGCCGGCGGCGATCATCTCCGGTCTGGAGCGCCACGTCGCTCCCGACGACGGCCCCGGCGCGGCCGCGCTCGTGCGCCCGCCGGCCGAGGATCTGTTTCGCTAGCGCCGACCCTCTGCGGTCCGGCGCACTCCCCTCTCTTTCGCCCTCACCGCATGCGTTATCGTCGCCGCGTGGGCCCGGCAGGAGCGTGCCTGAGCATCGCCCGGGGCTGGCGCCGGCTAACCCTCGTGCCGCTCGCGTCGGCTGCGCCCCTGCTCGGCTGTGGAGGAGCGCCCTCCCCTGACCCGATCAGCGGCTGCCTGCAGAAGGCAGGGTTTCACGTCACCGTCAATCGGTCGTCGGACAACTCCGAGCATCACGCGGCCGAGATCGACATCTGGCAGCGCCCCCCATACTCGGCCGAGAACGCGATCGCCTTTGTCTCGATCTTCGACGAGGAGTCCAAGGCCAAGGACGCCTACAACCACGACCTGGCCACCACGCTGCAGGGGACGTCCTACAAGACGATCCTGGCTCGGCACAAGGTCCTCCTCACCTCCGAGCTCGCACACACCGAAGCCGCCGAGCAGCGGATCGAACGCTGCGCCGGGGTGCAGAACGTGCCGGCCAGCTAGGCCGCGACCGGCTGCTCGAACTGGCGCCGCAGCCCGTACAGCGTGGTGCGCTCGGCGGCCGGGCGCCCGGCGCGATGCGCGGCGCCCACGAGGTCCTCGGGCGTGAGCATCACGCCGTGGTAGCTGCCGGCCATGCGCGAGATCGATTCCTCCATCAGCGTCCCCCCCAGGTCGTTTACCCCCCAGCGCAGCGACTCGGTGGCGGCGTCCAGGCCCATCTTCACCCACGAGGCCTGCAGGCTGCGCACGCTTCGCCCTAGAGCCAGGCGGAAGGCCGCGGTGTGCTTGAGGTTCTCCTCCCGCGAGATCTCCTCGATCCCGTGCGTGCGCCCGAGCAGGGTGTGAAAGGGGATGAACGACAGCGGCACGAACTCGTTGAATGCCCCGGTGCGCTCCTGCAGCTCGCGCACGATCCGCATGTGCTCGGCCAGCTCCCACGGCTCCTCGATGTGGCCGAACATGACCGTGGCCGAGGTGGAGAAGCCGGCGGCGGCCGAGGCCTCCATGATCTCCAGCCAGCGAGCGACGGGAAGCTTGTTCGGCGAGATGCGCTCGCGCACGCCGTCGTGGAGCACCTCGGCGGCGGTACCCGGCGTCGACCCCAGCCCGGCTTCCCCCAGGCGCGCGAACACCGCCGCCGGGCTCAGCCCCGAGGCGGTGCACATGTGGTCGACCTCCATCGGCGAGTAGGCGTGCAGGTGAAGCTGCGGGGCGACCTCCTTGGCCAGGCGCAGCCACCCCTCGTAGTCCTCGAGCCCCCAATCGGGGTGGATGCCCGACTGCATGCAGATCTCGGTGGCGCCGAAGTCCACCGCCTCCTGCACGCGGCGGGCGAACTCGTCGTGGTCGTGCTCGTAGGCGTCGGGTGAGCGCCGCCCCTGCCCGAAACCGCAGAAGGCGCACCCGACGATGCAGATGTTGGACACGTTGATGTTGCGGTTGACCACGAAGGTGACGAGGTCACCCGCCACCTCGGCGCGCAGCTCGTCGGCGGCCCGGCGCATGTCCTCGATCACCTCCGGCCGACGCTCGGCGAACAGCGCGGTCATCTCGTCCAGCGAGAGCGCCTGGCCCTCGCGGCCGCGCTCGATCGCCGCCGGCGCCAGCCCGGGGTCGATGTCGCGCTCCTCGCGCCGCCCGGAGCCCCGGCGGGGGATGAACGACCAGTACCTGCGCTTGACGACGTCCAGCACCCCCTGGGCCAGCCAGTCCTGGTCGATGTACTGGGGGTAGACGCACAGGCGCTCGGTGAGGGCGAAGCCCGATTCGGCCAAGCGCTTTCTCGCCTGGGTGGGCGAGGGGAAGGGGTGCTCGGGGGAGATGTGGTCGCCGTTGGCCGATAGCCCGCCGAGGTCGGTGCCTCCGGCGGACACCAGCTCGGGCCACCAGTCGGCCAGGTTGGGCGGGATCTGGATCCCCACGTCGGGCATCAGCCGTCGGCTCTCGGCGATCAGGCGCTTGATGTCCGAGATCTCGATCCGGCCCGCCCAGTCGGGGAGCGTTTGTTCGGGGCGCTCTCCCACCCCGGTGCGCCAGTACTCGCGGGCCGCCGCCTCGGCGATCTGGGCGGGCTCGCGACCGTAGTAGCTCTGGTGGGGGACGAAGTTCTGCAGGATCACCTCCTGCAGGTGGCCGTGGCGACGGTGCAGCTCGGCCAGCGCCGCCAGCGAGGCCATGCGCTCATCCTCGCGCTCGCCGATGCCCACCAGGATCCCGCTGGTGAACGGGATCCGCAGTTCCCCCGCAGCGGCGATCGTGGCCAGGCGCGCGCGGGGGTGCTTGGTCGGCGAGCCGGCGTGGACGGTGTCCATCAGGCGCTCGGAGATCGACTCGAGCATCAGGCCCTGGGAGGCGGTGACCTCGCGCAGGCGGGCGAGGTCGGCTCGCTCGAGCACGCCCAGGTTGGTGTGGGGCAGGAGCCCGCGCTCGAGCGCCCGCTCGCACGCCCAGGCCACGTAGGAGGTGAAGTCCTCGTGTCCGTACTCGGCCAAGCGGGCGGCCACCTCCGGGTTGTGCTCGGGCCGCTCGCCGGTGAGCACCAGCAGCTCCTTGACTCGGCGGCGGGCGGCGCCGTCGAGGATCTCCTCCACTTCCCCGGGCGCGTAGAGGTGGGGCCGGTGCGTGGCGAACGCGCAATACTTGCAATAGCAGCGGCACGTCCGCGAGAGCGAGAGCGTGAGGTTGCGCGAGAAGGTGACCCGCCGCCGCATTGCTCTGCTGAGTCTACGCGGGGCCGAGCTCCGAGAGCCGGCCGTGTGGGGATCGCGTCAGGACAGCTTCTGGATCGGCGCCTCGCCCACCCTGGCCTGGGGATCGAGGACCAGGAAGCGGTAGCCGAACGCGGCCACCAGGGCCCCCACCACCGGGCCCAGCACGTAGACGAGCAGGAAGGGGCCGGCGTCGGCGCCGCCGCCGACCAGGTCCGGGCCGAACGCTCGGGCGGGGTTGACGCCCGCGCCGGTGAGCGGCCCGATGACGATCACCACGAAGCCCAGGGTCGCCCCGATCACCAACCCGGCCATGTTGCGCGGTCCGCGGGGATTGACCGCCATGGCCATGATCGCCCACATCAGCGCGAACGCCCCGATCGCCTCGACCAGCGCGCCGGTGAAGTTGGCTCCCTTGAGCGCGTCCGAGACGGTGACCGCGCCGTAGTGGGCCGCCTGCCCCGGGTCATGCAGGATGGCCTTGCACAGCAGGGCGCCGAGGACGGCCCCCACCAGCTGCATGCAGATGTAGATCGCCGCGTCGATCGGGGCGATCTTGCGCACGGCCGCCAGCGCGGCGGTGACCGCCGGGTTGAAGTGGGCGCCCGACGTTCCGCCCAGCGAGTAGACCAGCAGCATCAGCACGAAGGCGTGGAGCAGGCCGATCCCGGCGGCGTCGAACTTGTAGCCGAGCACGCCGATGTCGACGCTCAGTACCAGGCAGATGAAGAACACCAGCACCAGCGTGCCCACGAGCTCGGCCGCGTAGGCCGGTATCCCCCGCGGCTGTAGCTCCGGCGCCGCCGGCTCGCCGGCCGCCGCGCGGCCGCCCGTCGTCGTCCCACTTGACTCCAACGCTCTCCTCCTCCTCGGTCGAGGTGCGATGCGGCGGCGATTCTAGGGTTCGACCCGGTCCCGTTGTCCGCCGCCTGCCAATAACCCCGCGACCAGGGCCGGGCCCTCGCGGGCCATGCGCGAGCGCGGCACCACGAGATCGAAGCCCGCCTCCTGCGCCCGCTCGCGCGTCGCCTGGTCGACGTGGGCGTAGTAGGCCAGGGTTCGCACGCCCGCCCGCTCGCCGGCGCCCAGCCCGGCGACCAGGTCGATGCCGGCCGGGTCGGGCTGGGCGAGGTCGACCACCAGCAGCTCGGCCCGGTCCAGGCGCGCCTTGGCCTCGGGCCCGGAGGCCACCAGCGCGACGTCGTGCCCCGCGCCGGCCAGCGCGGCCTGCACCCGCGATCCGAACATCAGGTCGGGCACCAGGGCGACGATGCGCGCCACGGCAGCGCTCCGCTACTGGGCGCGCAGGCGCCGGAACTCCTGGCGCGCGGACTCCGGCCTCCCCCACAGCGGGTTGATCTCCACGCGGCCCTCGCGCACCTCGCGCACGGCGAGCTGGCCGGCGATGCCCGCGTCGTCGAGCAGCTTCAGCGCCCCGTGGGTGGTCGGCGCCGACGCCGCGTGCCCGAAGCGGTGAGCGACGCGCAGGCGCCAGTGCCAGTCGTGGCGGGAGTAGGGCTGGGCGTTGCAGGTCACCAGGTACACCGCTGCGTCGACGTAGCGCGACTCGTCGGCCAGCCGCAGATCGAGCTCGAGATCGGTCCAGTCGTCGGGAAGCTCCTCGATCACCGCCTGGAAGTCCTCGGCCAGAGCCATGCTGCGGCGAAGCCTACTGCGGCGGCCGACCGCCGGACCGCGGCGCGCACCCGCGTGCCGGTGCGAACCCGGCTAGGCCCAGAACTGCTGGACGATCAGGTAGACGTTCAGCCCGCTGATCAGTCCCGCCACCGTCCACGCCACCGCGCTGAGCCAGCGACCGTTTACGTGGACCCCCATGACCTCGCGGTCGGCGGTGAGCAGCACCAGCGGGATCAGCGCCAGCGGGATGCCGAAGGAGAGCACCACCTGGCTGAGCACCAGTGCGTTGGTGGGGCTGACGCCCACGGCCAGCACGGCCAGGGCGGGGATCATCGTGATCAGCCGGCGCAGCACCAGCGGGATGCGGAAGCGGATGAAGCCCTGCATCACCACCTGTCCGGCGTAGGTGCCCACGCTCGAGGAAGAGGCGCCCGAGGCCAGCAGGGCCACCGCGAACGCCAGCGCCGCGCCACCGCCGACCAGGTTGGCAAACCCGGAGTGGGCCTGCTCGATCGTGGTGATGTTGGCGTGGCCCGGGCCGTGAAAGAGCTTGGCGGCCACGGCGAGCATCGCCAGGTTGATCAATCCGGCCACCCCCAGGGCGACGATCACGTCGACCCGCTCGAAGCGCAGGATGCGCCGGCGCTCGCGGTCGTTGTGCGCCGCCACCCGCCCGTTGGTCAGCGCCGAGTGCAGGTAGATCACGTGGGGCATCACCGTCGCGCCGATGATGCCCACGGCGAGCAGCAGGCCGGCGCTTCCCCCGAAGTGGGGGACCAGGCCGGCCAGCGAGGCATGAGCCGATGGGCCGATCTTCAGCGTCTCATAGAGAAAGCCGACGAAGATGATCCCCAGCAGCCCGGTGATCGCCAGCTCGAAGCGCCGGTAGCCGCGCGCCTGGAGCTCGAGCAGGGCGAACGCGATCACCGCCGTGAGCAGGCCGGCGGTGAGCAGGGGCACGCCGAAGAGCAGGTTCAGGCCGAGGGCGGCGCCGATGAACTCGGCGACGTCGGTGGACATCGCCATGAGCTCGGCTTGGACCCACAGGCCCCAGGTCACCGCCCGGGGAAAGCGCTCACGGCAGAGCTCGGGCAGGCTGTGGTCGGTGGCGATGCCGAGCTTGGCCGATAGGTACTGGATCAGCATCGCCATCAGATTGGCCAGCAGGACGACCCACAGCAGCAGGTAGCCGAACTGCGCCCCGCCCTGCACGTTGGTGGCGAAGTTGCCGGGGTCGACGTAGGCGATGGCCGCCACGAAGGCGGGACCGAGCATCGCCAGCAGGGCCCGGACCCGGCCGCGCGCGAGCACCCGCTCGAGCGGCGTCTGGAGGGCGCCGACGCCCGGCTCGAGCGTGCCGACGCCCGGCTCCAGGACGATGGCGCCGGCCTGTGCCTCGACCGGTGGCGTCATCCGGTGACCTCCACGCGCATGGCCCGCGCCAGGTCGCCGCCGAGGACGTGCACCTGGTCGCCGAAGCGGGCGAACAGCGGCCCATCGAAGGGCTGGCGGTCGATCACCTCGAGCGCGGCGCCGGGGGTGATGCCTCGCTCGGCGAGGTAGCGCAGCATCTCGGAATCGGAATCCGAGACCCGCACGAACACGCCGCGGGCCCCCGGCTGGAGTTCCTGCAGGCTCGACGTCGCGAGCTCCTCGACGTGGCCGTCGGGGCTGGGGATCGGATCGCCGTGGGGGTCGTGGGTGGGGTTGCCGAGCTTGGCGGCGATCAGCGCCTCGAGCTCCTCGGAGAGCACGTGCTCGAGCACCTCGGCCTCCTCGTGTACCCGATCCCACGGAACGTCAAGGGTCTCCGCCAGGTAGAGCTCGAGCAGGCGGTGATGGCGCAGGACCTCGAGCGCCAGCCGCCGCCCGGGCTCGGTCAAGCGCACGCCCCGATAGGGGACGTGGGTGACCAGGCCCAGGCCGTCGAGCTTCTTGACCATGCTCGTGGCGGAGGCCGCCGTGACGTCCATGCGCCCCGCGAGCGCGTTGGTGGAGACGGGCGCATCGGCGCGCTGCTCGAGCGCATAGATCGCCTTGGCGTAGTCCTGGACCGCCGACGATGTCTCGTGGATCTCGCTGTGCGTGCTCACAAACTGGATTTTGCCATATCTAAACCTGTTTCGCCCACCACCGCTCGGTGCGCGAAGGATGCGGGCTGCTGGACCGCTCCGAGCGGGGCAAGCTCGCGGTCACCGGCGGGGAGGCGGCCGACTTTCTCAACGGCCTGCTCACCAACGACATCCTGGCCCTCTCGCTGGGGGCTGGCTGTGGGGCCGCCCTGCTCGATCACAAGGGCAAGATGCTCGCCGAGCTGCGCGTGATCCGCACGCCGCCGCCCACCGAAGAGCTGTGGCTCGATTGCGAGCGGGTGTGCCTCCAGGAGCTGTTCGACGGCCTGCGGCGCTTCGGCGTGGGCTACGCCGCCGAGCTGCACAAGCGCACCGTGCAGCAGGGCCTGATCTCGCTGGCCGGTCCCCACGTGGCTGAGGTCGCCTCGGTCGCTGCGGGACAGACAGAGCCGCTCGAGACAGGACCGCCCGAGCACGCCAACCGCTGGATCGAGCTCGGCGACGACCGCGCCCTGGCGATCGCCACCGACTTCGGCCTCGATCTCGTATGCGAAGCCGAGGCCACCGCCCGCGTGCGCCAGGCCCTGCTCGCCGCCGGCGCCGAGGCCGTCCAGGAGGGCGCGTTTGAGTGCCTGCGCGTCGAGCGGGGCCGGCCTCGTTACGGGATCGACATCGACAACACGACGATCCCCCAGGAGGCCGGGCTCAACGCGCGCCTGGTGAACTTCGATAAGGGCTGCTACGTGGGCCAGGAAACGGTGGCTCGCCTGCACTACAAGGGCAAGCCCAACCGTCATCTGCGCGGGCTGGGGCTATCGGATCCCGCCCCCGCGGGATCCGAGCTGCGTCTGGGCGAGAAGGTCGTCGGCCACCTGGGCACGGTCGCGGTCTCCCCGGGGCGTGGCCCGATCGCCCTGGCGCTGGTACGCCGCGAGGCCCAGCCGGGCGCCGAGCTCTCGGTGGCCGGGGGGGAGGCCAGCGCCCGGGTGGTGGAGCTTCCCTTCTCGTGATGGCGCTGCCCCGGCGCCCGCGCGCCCGCGCCGGTGCGCTCGCGCTCGCCGCCGCGGTGGTGGTGGTGGTGGTGGTGGCCGGGGGCTGCGGGTCATCGACGGGCGCCGGCAACCGCTACGTCGACCAGCTCAACTCGGCTCAGCGCCAGTTCGCCGCTGCCGTGGCGCGCATGCCGGGGGCGCTGGCCCCCGGACGGGTGAGCAACGCCAACCCGGCGAGCACGGGATCGTTTGCCGCCGCCTACGGCCACGCCCTGGCGGCGGTCATCGCTCGCCTGCGAGCGCTCCGCCCCCCGAGCAACGTCGCCGGACTGCACCGCCAGCTCATCGATCAGCTCGCGTCCTACGGCGCGGCGGTGAGCGCGGCGATTCCGGGCCTGTCGGCGCCCGATCGCGCCACGCGCCTGGGCGCCCGGCAGCGGCTGCTCGGCGCGGTGCAGCTCGTCGACGCCAAGATCACCCGTACGCTCAACGCCATCAACACCCGCTTGCAGCGCTGAGCGCGCGCGCCAAACGGCCGCCGAACGCGGGAAAGCGGTTGCCGGACTCGCGTACTGATGGGGCCTCGGTTAGGGTTCAGTCCCGGCCCCGCTGGCGCATCATCTGATCGCCCGAGGTCAAGCGAGACATGGAGAGAGGGAAGCGGATGACAGCGCTGCCGGCAGCGCGGTGTGTCGTCGCAGTTTCTGCGGCGCTCGCCGTCGTCTCGCTAACCGCCTGCGGCGCCGGCAAACCCTACGCGAACAACCCTCGTCCGCCGGCGCCGATCGTGGTCACGGCCAACATCTCCCCCACCGGCGTGTCGGTGTCGCCCAGCAAGTTCGGCGCCGGTCCGATCGAGCTGATCGTGGCCAACCTCACCGGCAGCTCTCAGCAGCTCACGCTCCAGGGCACGGACACGACCCTGCACCAGCAGACCGGTCCCATCAACCCTCAGGACACCGCCTCGCTGAAGGCCGACGTCCCGACCGGCAGCTACGCGGTCCGCGTCGAAGATCGCAACATCAAGGCCGCACACCTCAACGTGGGACCGTCGCGGGCCAGCGCGCAGAACCAGCTGCTGCAGCCCTAGGCCAGAACCCGCAGACCTAGCCGCCTGCGCAGCGCTCGGTCGGCCCGACCGCCGGCGCGACCCCACGCAGACGCCGATCGCCCTCGAGGCCCCGGGGCTCTCGCTTGCCCGTCTGGCAACGGTCGTCGATTGCGCAAACGATGCAAATGTGCAATACTTGCGTTTGTGCAAGCAACTACTACATCGGTGCCCCTCGGCTCGGGCCGCGGTCGGCCCCGGCCCGTCTCGCCCGCCGAGCTGGCCGCCGAGCTGATGACGCTGCTCGCCTATGTCCACAAGACCTCGGGCGGAGGGTTCTATGCCCTGGTCGAGGAGCTGGGGCTGTCGCTGGGGCAGGTCAAGGCGCTGCACATGCTCGACGCCAGCGAAGGCGAGCTCGCGGTGGGAGAGCTGGCGGAGCTGCTCGGGCTATCGCTGGGGGCGACCAGCCGCAACGTCGAGCAGCTCGTGCGACGGGGCTACCTCGAGCGCCGCGAGGACGAGCACGACCGGCGCATGAAGCGGGTGGGCCTGAGCGACTCGGGCCGCGAGCTGGTCGCGCGCCTGGAGCGCGAGCGCCTGGCCGGGCTGGAGGAGTTCGCCGCCTCGCTCTCAGACTCCCAGCGGCGCCGCCTGTGCGGTGCGCTGGCCGCCGTGCTCGACCGGGAGGAGATCACCGCCTGCCGGCCCTCCCCTACCTCGACGCCCCCCTCCTCCACCTCCACCGTCCGCTCCTCCACCTCGACCGCCAGGAGCGACGATGACTGAGGCCGTGCGCGCCGCCACCAACTCGGCCCGCGAGCGGGTCGGGCTCAACGAGCACAACCGCCGCTGGTGGACGCTGGCGGCCATGTGCTTCGCGCTGTTCATGATCATGCTCGACAACACGGTGGTAAACGTCGCGCTGCCCTCGATCCAGCGCGACCTGCACGCCTCGATCTCCTCGCTGGAGTGGACGGTGAACGCCTACACCCTGTCGTTCGCCGTGCTACTGGTCACCGGCGGACGGCTCGGCGACCTGTTCGGGCGCCGGCGCATGTTCCTGTTCGGCGTCGTCACCTTCGCCCTGTCGAGCGCGGCGATCGGGTTCTCGCCCAACGATGCCTGGCTGGTGGGCGGGCGCGCGATTCAGGGAATCGGAGCCGCGTTCATGATGCCCGGCACGCTGTCGATCATCTCCAACGCGTTTCCCGCCCACGAGCGCGGCAAGGCGATCGGCACCTGGGCCGGCGTGTCGGCCATGGCGCTGGCGATCGGGCCGGTGTTCGGCGGCTTCCTCGTCCAGAACGTCAGCTGGCAGTCGATCTTCTTCCTCAACCTGCCGGTGGCGGCGACCGCCGTGGTGGTGACGCTGTTCGCCACCCACGAGTCTCGCGACGAGACGGTCGAGCGCGTCGTCGACATCCCGGGCGTAGCGGCTATCACGATCGGCCTCACCGCCCTGGTGATCGCCCTGGTGGAGTCCAACGCCTGGGGCTGGGGTTCGCTGCGCACGATCTCGCTGCTGGCCACCGCGGCCGTGGGACTGGTGGCCTTCGCCGTGATCGAGCGTCGCGTGCGCGCGCCGATGGTCGACTTCAGCTTCTTCCGCTCGCGCTCGTTCTTCGGCGCCAACGTGGTGGCCTTCATCGTCTCGTTCGCGATGCTGGCCATGTTCTTCTTCCTGGCCCTCTACCTGCAGAACGTCGAGCACTACTCGCCGCTGCAGGCGGGGGTGCGCTTCCTGCCCGCGACCGCGATGATCATCATCGCCGGGCCGCTGGCCGGGCGTCTGACCGACAAGATCGGGCCGCGGGTGCTGATGACCGCCGGTCTGACCGTGGTGGCCGGCTCGCTGTTCTGGCAGTCCTACCTCGACGTGGGGACGCCGTTCGGCTTCCTGATCGGCGCGTTCGTGCTGATGGGGCTGGGCATGGGCTTCGTCATGTCGCCCATGAGCACCGCGGCGATGAACGCCGTCGAGGCGACCAAGGCCGGCGTCGCCTCGGGCATCCTGTCGATGAGCCGGATGGTCGGCGGCACCTTCGGCGTCGCCGTGCTCGGCGCGCTGGTCGTCGCGCTGGGGCGCTCGCGTCTGGACGCCCTGCCCGCCACCAGCCACCTGCCCGCCGCTGCTCGCCAGAAGCTCGCCGATGCGCTCGGCGCCAGCGGCGTGCACGGGGCGCCGGCGCAGATCGTCGACGCCTCCAACCACGCGTTCGTCTACGCCCTGCAGCACGGGCTGCGCATCGGCTCGGCAGTGGCCCTGCTCGGCGCGTTGCTGGCGTGGACGTTCGTCGACGGGCAAGTCCCGGCGCGGGCGCCGATGCCGGTCCAGGCCGAGGCGGCGAGCGTCGGCGCGAGCGCCACGCCAACGGCGTAACTGCGACGCACACGGCGTGACATCGACGCCCACGGCGTGACATCGACGCCCACCGGCGTGACATCGGCGGCGACGGCGTGACATCCGCCGCGGCGACGGCGTGACATCCAGGGGGCGCCCGCGTCATAGGATCAAACGGCCGCTCCCACATAGCGCGCGCATCGGTGGCAGGGAGAGAGGCATGAGGTCATGGAGGACCCCCGCAGTTGGAGGGCACGCCGCCCCACGGCGTGGCTATTCGCCGCCCTGACGACCGTCGTGGCCGCGGCCGCGCCCCCGACCGCGAGCGCGCGGCGGGGCGCCCCGCCGCCGCGGCCCCTGACCTTCGAGCTGCGCAGCCTGGACGGGAGCGCAAACAACCGCGCGCACCCCACCTGGGGGGCGGCCGGCACGCCGTATGCGCGCCTCGCGCCGGCCAACTACGCCGATGGCGCCGGGGCGATGGTCTCGGGAGCGAACCCGCGCTACACCAGCAACCGCACGTTCAACTCGCTGGGCGTGGACGTGTTCTCCGAGCGCAACGTCAGCCAGCTGGTGTGGACGTGGGGCCAGTTCATGGATCACACCTTCGGTCTGGCGCAGAGCGGCAGCGAGGACGCATCGATCCCGTTCAGCTCGACCGATCCACTGGAGCGCTTTCGCAACGACCTGGGCCAGATCCCGATCGCGCGCGACGCCGTGGCCCCCGGCACCGGCACCGGCCCATCGAACCCGCGCCAGCAGGTCAACACGGTTAGCTCCTACATCGACGGGTGGTCGGTCTACGGGGGCACGCCGCAGCGGTTGGACTGGCTGCGCGAGGGGCCCGACGACGGCAACCTCGCCGACAGCGGTCCCCACCTGCTGCTCTCCGACGGCTACCTCCCCCGGGCCACCGCGCGCGGCAACCCGGGCGCCGCTCCGACGATGGTGATCGACGGGCAGCTCATCGGCCATCCCCAGGACGCGACCGTCGCCGGCGATGTCCGGGCCAACGAGAACGCGTCGCTGACCGCGCTGCACACGCTGTTCGCGCGCGAGCACAACCGCATCGTCGACGCGCTGCCCGCCAGCCTGCGGGCCGAGCTGCGCTTCCAGATCGCCCGCCGCGTGGTGGGAGCCGAGCAGCAATACATCACCTACCGCGAGTTCTTGCCCGCAGTGGGGGCGCGATTGCGGCCCTACCGAGGCTACCGCCGCCGGGTAAACGCCTCGCTGCTGGACGAGTTCGCCACCGTCGCCTACCGGGCGCACAGCATGATCAACGGCGAGTCGCACATCACCGTCCCCGCCTCCCAGTACACGCCGCCCCAGCTCTCTGCGCTGCAGGCGATGGGCGTCGAGGTGAATCCGGTGGCCGGGAGCTCGCCCCCCCAGCTGGCGCTCAACGTGTCGCTGAACGTGGCCTTCTTCAACCCCGACCTCCTGTCCGCGCTGGGTCTGGGCACCGAGCTGGCCGGCCTGGCCCGGGAGCCGGGCTACAACAACGACGAGCAGATCGACGACGCGCTGCGCAGCATCCTGTTCAAGTTCCCGGGCCCGACCGTCTCGGACCCCTCCGCCTGCTTCGAGGACCCGACGACACCGGGCTGCTTCCAGGGGGTCGTGGACCTGGGAGCGATCGACGTCCAGCGCGGGCGCGACAACGGGATGCCGACCTACAACCAGCTGCGCCAGGCGGTGGGGTTGGCGCCCAAGCGGTCGTTCACCGCGATCACCGGTGAGGCGACGGACAGCTTCGGAAGCGATCCCCAGATCAATCCCGCCGATCCGATCGACGACCCCCACAGCCTGGACTTCACCTCGCTGCGCGACTTCTACGGCAACCCGATCGCCGCCGAGGACGCGAGCAGCCGGGTGGTCTTCGACACACGCCGCAGCACGCTCGCCGCTCGGCTGCGGGCGATCTACGGCTCGGTCGACAACGTCGACGCGTTCGCGGGCTTGGTCTCCGAGGCCCACCTCCCGGGGACCGAGTTCGGACAGCTGCAGCTCGCGCTGTGGCGCAAGCAGTTCGAGGCGCTGCGCGACGGCGACCGCTTCTTCTACCTAAACGACCCGGTCCTGGAGAAGATCCGCCGCCGCTACGGGATCAGCTTCCGCCACACGCTCTCCCAGCTGATCGCGCTCGACGCCGGCGTCCCGGCGGACAGCCTGCCCGCCAACGCCTTCTTCGCGCCGCTTCCGCCCCGCCCGAGCGCGGTGACGAGCCCGCCCCACCGACCGGCGCCCGCGCTCCCCGGCGGCGGAGCCTCGCCCATTGGGCCTGGCGCTTCTGGGCCGGCGGCGCCGGGCAAGGGCGCGAGCGGCGGCGGCGGGGGGGCGGGCGGGGGCTCGGGCACCGGCGCGGGCGGGGGCCCGGGGGCGGGCTCGGGGTCGGGGTCCGGCTCGGGCTCGGGCGGGGGCTCGGGCACGGGTCCCCCGCGCCATCACGGGCCGCCCGGGCACTCCGGCGGGCACGGGCCGGGGCGAGGGCGCAGGTAGCGACCGCCAGATCGATCGCGCCACCGCGCCCGGCAACCGGCGGCGAAAGCCGCCATTGACAATCAATAGGATGGCGGCGCCCTTTCTTCGCTAGCGAATCCCGAGGTTGCGCGTGGCCATCGATCTCCAGCAGGTATCCGTCGTCGACACCGAGCCGGGGGAGCTGCCCGCCACGATGGGGGCGTGGGTGATCCGCCAGGAGCGCGAGGGCCAGCCCACCGATGCCTTCCAGCTCGAGGAGATCGAGGTCCCCGAGCCGGGGGCCTTCGAGGTGATCGTGCGCGTGATGGCGGCGGGGGTCAACTACAACAACGTGTGGGCGGCCCTGGGCAAGCCGGTGTCGGTGTTCGGCTACGGCGACCACGAGGAGTACGGTCACCACATCGGGGGCTCGGACGCCTCGGGCGTGGTGTGGAAGGTGGGCGAGGGCGTCACCCGCTACAAGCCCGGGGACGAGGTCATCATTCACTGCAACCAGGCCTCCTACGAGGACCCCGAGGTGCACGGCCTGGACCCGCTCGCCGCCCCCTCGCAGAAGATCTGGGGCTATGAGACCACGTGGGGCTCGTTCGCCCAGTTCACCAAGGTCCAGGCCCAGCAGCTGCTCCCCCGCCCGCAAAACCTGAGCTGGGACGAGGCGGCCTCCTACGGCCTGGTGTATTTCACCGCCTACCGCATGCTGATCAGCCGGTGCGAGCTCCAGGCGGGCCAGCGCGTGCTGATCTGGGGCGCAGCCGGCGGACTGGGCGTGTTCGCCACCCAGCTGTGCAAGATCGCCGGCGCCCACGCGGTCGGCGTGGTCTCCAGCGCGGACAAGGGCGAGCTGGTCAAGCAGCTCGGCGCAGTCGACTACATCGACCGCAACGAGTTCGCCGGGATGATGCGCACGGGCTCGGAGGGCCCCGACGAGGAGAAGGCGCGCGCCAAGGTCATGCGCGCCTTCGCCAAGCGGGTCAAGCAGATCCTGGGCGACTCTCCCGACGTCGTCTTCGAGCACGTGGGGCAGGCCACCTTCCCCACCTCGGTCTTCACCGTCAAGCCGTTCGGCAAGGTCGTCATCTGCGCCGGGACCACCGGCTACAACCTGGACTTCGACGTGCGCTACCTGTGGATGCGCCAGAAGGAGATCCTGGGCTCGCACTTCGCCAACGCGTACGAGTGCCTGAAGGCCAACGAGCTGATCGAGTCGGGGCAGATCCGCCCCGTGCTGTGGCAGACGATGGGCTTCGAGGGCGTCCCCGAGGCCCATCAGCTGATGCTCGAGAACAAGCACCTGGGCAAGATCGCGATCCTGGTCGGCGCCACCGAGGAGGCCCAGGGCCGCACGGTGGACGGCCCGGGAGCGATCCGCGCCGAGGTGGGGGCGTGAGGCGCAAGCGGCGCTGATGGCGGGCGTCGTTCACATCCCCTGGTACGCCACCGGCTTGCGGGACGACCGGCTGGCCGACGCCCTCGGCCAGATCGCCCCGGTGGCGCTGCGCTACGGCGCGAGCGCCTACGCCGTTCACCGCTCGCGCGACGACCGCTACAAGTTCCTGCAGATGTCGCACTTCGAGCGAAAGCTCGACTGGGAGCGCTACTGGCTGGGACCCGAGTTCATCGATTTCCGCGCGCGGCACTCGAGCTGGTACCAGGTGCCGGTGCTCTATGTCTGGCACGACGAGCTCGTCCACGGGGCGATCGTCGCCGAGGAGCCGGTCGAGGCGTAGGATCCCCGGCCTGAGCGGAGTCCGCCCGCGGGCTCCCTTGCAGCCAGGAGGATGGTGATGAAGCTCGGAGGGGGTACGCGTGGACTTGCGCTCGCCGCCTGCCTGTCGGTCGCGGCCGCGTGTGGGGGGGCGTTTGCCCCCGCCGCCCCGGCCGCCTCGTGCAGCTCGGCGATCAGCGGCCCCAACGACCCCGACTACGCCAGCGCCGAGCGCAATCCCGCGTCGGGCAACTCGTTCAACAACGAGGGCTGGCCCCTGTTCGACTGCATCCCCCAGTCCACGCCGCTGGCCCAGGACCCCGAGGGGGCGGCCGGCATGTCGGTCAACCGCGCCTGGGCGGCCTACGGCCGGGGGGACATCACCGTCGCCTACATGGAGGGCGGCGTCAACTGGCGCCACACCGACGCCAACGACCTGCGCCGTCAGGGCTACCTGAACACCGGCGAGCTGCCCTACCCCCAGGACGCCTCGGGCCACAGCCACGGCACCTACGACCTCGACGGCGACGGGAAGGTGACCGCCGACGACTACAAGGACGACCCCCGGGTCAAGCACCCCTTCCTGCATCCGCAGGCCGGCGGGATCACGCCCGAGGACCTGATCGTCGCCTTCGGGCACTGCAAGATCACCAACCACGAGATCGACGGCGCCGCGGGCTGTACCCCGGGGGGGAGGTTCGACAACGACTCAAACGGCTATGCGAACGACATCTCGGGGTGGAACTTTCACCGCGACACCAACGACCCCCAGACCGACCAGAGCGCCTACGGCCACGCCAACGGCGAGTCGCGCACGCTGGCCGGCGAGGCGGACAACCACTTCCTGGACTCCGGCGTGTGCCCGGGGTGTCGCCTGCTGTCGGTCAAGATGGGCGACGAGGCAATCGACCGACCCGACCGGGTCGCCGAGGGGATCGTCTACGCCGTCGACGCCGGGGCCAAGGTGATCGACGTCACCACCGCCGCGCTGGGCCAGACGCCGTCGATGCGCGCCGCGGTCGAGTACGCCTACCGGCGGGGAGTCACGCTGGCCTGGGCCTCCAACGACTTCGAGTCGGCCGACCACACCGAGGGCATGCGCTTTCCCCACGTGTGGCCTGGCAACTCGGTGGTCTCGGACCAGAGCAACCGAATGGGCCAGGCGCGGCCCAACGACGCCGCCGCCACCACGTTTCGCTCGCGTTCTTCGCTGACCTCCTACGGCGCCCACGCCCTGTTCTCGGTCCCCACCGGGGACGGCTCGACCTCGACGGCGATCCCCACCACCGCCGGGGTGGCGGCGCTGGTCACCTCGGCCGGCGTCGACGCCGCCAACGCCGGGCAGATCTCGGGGTCGCTGAACGCCAACGAGGTCTTCCAGGTCACGCGCGCGGCGGCCAGCCCGATCCAGTCCACCCCGTGCCCCACCTGCTTTCCCGGGCTCTCGGGGGCCGAGTGGAACATCCAGTACGGCTACGGGCGCCCCAACGTCTTCGCGGCGATGAAGGCGGTGCACGACGGCGCGATCCCCCCCACCGCCGACATCACCGGCCCGGACTGGTATTCGGAGGCCGACCCGACCACCGCGAGCAGCGTCCACCTCGGCGCCGACGTGGCCGCCAAGCGCTCGGGCGGCTACCGCTGGCAGATCCAGTACGCGCTGGGACCCGAGCCCGCCGACGCCGACTTTCAGACCGTCGCCGCGGGCAGCGGCGGCGCCCCCCAGAACGTGGGCGGCGACCTGGACCTGTCGAGGATCCCGCGCTCGTTCTGGTCGGGGTCCTACGGCGCGCCCACCGCCGACCGCCTCTCGATCGAGCGCTACGACGTGACCGTCCGGGTACAAGTGTTCGACGCCTCGGGCCGGCTGGGCGAGGATCGCCGCGTCTTTCAGGTCCGCCACGACGACTCCGAGGTCACCGCCCTGCACAAGGACCTGGGCACCTCGCTCGAGTCCTCGCCCACGCTGGCCGACATCGAGGGACGGGGCGTGCTGGACACGATCGTGGCCGGCTCGGACGGCACCATCCACGCGCTTCGCCCCGACGGCCACGAGGCGCCCGGGTGGCCGGTCCACACCGCCCTGGCGCGCGGCGTGGACCCGGCCTATGACTCCAATTACCTGGGCACGGCGGCCTGGCGCTCGCACGAGGTGCCCTTCCCCCACGAGCCGATCGACGCCCCCCTGGCGGTGGGGGATCTGCACCACACCGGCGCGCTGGACGTGGTGGCCACCGGCGAGGATGGCCATGTCTACGTGTGGGACGGGCGCGGGCGGCGGCTGAGCGGCTTCCCGGTGGCCACCGACCGCAAGTTCGCCAGCCAGAGCGTGCCGCCCCCCGACACCCCCTATGTGCGCAACGCCTCCACCGGCTCGGTAGGCGGCGCCGCCCTGGCCGACCTGGAGGGCAACGGCCAGCTCGACATCGTGATGGGGGCGTGGGACGGCCACGTCTACGCCTGGCGCCCCGACGGTAGCCCGGTGCCCGGTTGGCCGGTGGCCACCGACACGCCCAACTCGGCCCGCCACCCCAACGGCGCCGACACCTACGCGCGCGACTACAAGGTGGCCACCACGCCGACGCTGGTCGACATCGACGGCGACGGGCGCCCCGACGTGGTGGTCGCCCTCCAGGACACCGCCTTCGGCTCCTCGGGATCGCCGGTCTACGGCTACATCAGCGCGTTTGACGAACGCGGCAACAAGCGCCCGGGGGGGCCGCTGCTGCCCCACTTCCCGCTCACCGTCAACGCGGCGGCCCAGGGCTACGGGACGGCCCAGGACTTCATCACCGAGGGCGTCCAGACCCCAGTCTCCTACGACTCCTCGGGCGGGCCGCAGCTGGTGGCCAACGCCGGGCTGTGGCTGAGCAACACGATCGACCTGCGCTCGGGCTCCTCGCACCCCGAGACGCCGGCGTCGATCCCCGCCGAGAGCGCGGTGGACCCGCCCTCGCCGCTAGTGCACTTCACCACCACCGCGGCGGTCGGTCACGTGGGCGGCGGACCGCTCACCGCGCTGCAGGCGGGATCGGCGGGGACCGACATCATCACCGGCGTGGTAGCCCAGCCCGGGGTGGGCGTGCGCGTGCGCTCGGGCCTGGCGGGCTGGAATCCCGACAGCGGCGCCAACCTGAGCCAGTTCACCCAGCCCACGCAGGGCCTGCCGTTCCTCACCGCGCCGGCGATCGCCGACCTGTCGGGCGACGGCAAGCCCGATGTGCTGCTCGCCTCGGACTCCGGCGCCATGCACGGCTGGGACGGCAGCTCGGGCGCCCCCCTGTCCGACTGGCCCAAGTGGACGGGCGGCTGGAACCTGTTCACCCCGGCGGTCGGCGACCTGGCGGGCGACGGCCACAACACGGTGGTCACCGGGCTGCGCGAGGGCTGGCTGCACGCCTACCGCACGCCGGGGCTGGCCTCGGCCAACCAGGACTCCTGGCACTGGCACCTAAACGACCGCGACACCGGCCACTACGGGGACGACACGCGCCCGCCGTCCGCGATCTCGGACCTGCACATCCGGCGCGGCGCCACCCACGACACCCTGGCCTTCACCGCCGTGGGCGACGACTGGAAGGTGGGCACCGCGGCCCGCTATGAGGTGTTCGCCTCCAGCCGGCCGATCTTCCAGGAGAACGTCTCGGCGACCCGGCGCGTGCCGGTCGACGCGGCGCCCCAGGCGGCCGGGGGCCACGAGGAGATCGTCATCCCGCGCGGGCGCACGGCGAGCTTCTACGCCGTGCGGGCGATCGACCGGGCGGGCAACATCGGTCCCCTGCGTCTGGGCGGCACCGCCGTGCCCGGGCCTCGCCGCTGCCGCACCGGGCGCTTTATCACCCTGCGGCTGCGTCGCCTGGTGCGCGGGGTGCGGCGCGCCTCGGTCAGCGTCAACGGCCGCCGGGTCAAGGTCTCGCGCCGCCTGACCGTGCGCATCAACCTGCGCGGACGGCGCAAGCCGACGCTCGTGGTCCGCATCCGTGCGCGGCTGCGCAACGGCAGGTTGGTGCGAAAGACCCGGCGCTACCGGATCTGCCCCAAGGCCAAGCCCAAGCACAAGCCCAAGCGCAAGCACCGGCCGGCCCGGCGCCGTCCGACCGGCCGCGCCAAGCGGCCGCGCCCGCGGCGCTGAACGGCGCCTGGGACCGGCTCAGCGCTCGGGCGGGTCGCCGGTGAAATCGTCCTCGGCGACCTGCACGTAGAAGCGACGGGTCATCTCGGGCTCGATCACCGCGTCGATCCTGTCGTGCCGGCGCTGCTCCTGGGGGCCGATGCGCTGAAGCTGGGCCTCGGCCTCGGCCTCGTCGAGCTCGCTAAAGCCGATGGTGACGATCTCGCGGTCGTCGCCCGCGCGCCGAGCGCTGACCACGCGGGCGGGGAAGCCAAAGCCCTGCTCGGGCAGCCAGGCGGCGCGGAAGTCCTCATAGGTCTTGCCCTCGCGCAACCGCCGTATCAACACAGTGATCACGATCATCGCTGTCCTCCTACAGAGCTCGCGGGCCGGCGGGCGGGGCCGGCGCGCCGCCGTGGTGTCGTCGCCCCGGGCGCTAGCCCTGCTCGAGCGGGGCCATCGTGAGCCCCGCCGTGCGCAGCTGCTCCCAGTAGTGCTCGGCCGGCTCCTGGTGTCCGCTCCACACGATCGCCTGACCGGTGTTGTGGATGACGTCGGCGATCTCGTAGCCGCGGGGAACGGTCATGCCCGGGAGGTTCTGCGCCAGCGTGACGGCGACGTGGTCGAAGGTGTTGTGGTTGTCGTTGCGCACGATCACGCGCCACGGACCACCACGTCCGGTCCCCGGTCCCGACGTGCGCGGAAGCTCGACGGTCTGGGTCATCTGGCCCAGAGGATACCCCCGGCGTGGGGGCCCCAAAAGGGCGCCCGGCTAGCGGGCGGGCTGCGCGGGGCCCCGGGCGGAGCGCCCCTCGGAGGGCGCCGCGGGCCGCCCCGCCGCCCCCCCGCAAAGCCGGTTCAGGTAGCGCTCGAGCCCCAGCCACAGGTGCTCGGCCGGGGCCGCCTGCTCGTAGACCGCGGCCGTCTGTGGATCGGTGGCGGCGGCCACGCGCGCGGCGACCCCGTCGATGAACGCCCGCCGGTGCCCGCCGGCGGCCAGCTGCGCGAAATCGTCCAGCCCCCGCTCGAGCGCGTACAGGTGGCGCTCGACGTCGGGGAAGGCCCCGAAGTGGGTCAGGGCCAGTCGTTCGGGCGCCCAGCCGCGCACCCGCGCGACCGAGCGCCGCCACGCCTCCAGGTCGATGTCGGGGGGCGGCGTGGGCGGGCGCACGTAATCGGCCGGGGGGATGCGGACGCCGGCCACGTCGCCCACGAACGCCCACCCGCTGGGCTCGTGCAGGTAGCACACGTGGTGAGAGGCGTGGCCCGGGGTGTGGGTGTAGCGCAGCCCCCCGATCGAGCCCTGGTCGCCGAGCACCCGCACGCGCTCCTCGGGCACGGCGAGCACCTCGCCCCACAGCCGGTCCATCTCCTCGCCGTACAGGCGGCGCGCGCTGTGCACGAGCCGGCTGGGGTCGATCAGGTGCCGGGCGCCGCGCTCGTGCACCCATACCTCGAGGCCGGGAAAGCGCGCGGCGAGCGAGCCCGCCGCGCCGGCGTGGTCGAGGTGGACATGGGTGAGCGCCAGCGCCCGGGGCTCAAAGCCGTCGAGCTGGCCGAGCAGGGTCTCGAGCGCCGAGGCCGGGCCGGGGTCGACGAGTACGTCGCCCACCCGCCAGCAGCAGATCACCCGCTCGCGTCCGAGGTGGCGAACGTCGATCGGGCAGAACTCCTCGCTCACTGCGGGGCCCCCGGCGACACGGCCCCCAACCCTACAATTGAGCCATGAGCGAGCAGCCCTCGCCGCACCTGCCCGAGCCCGACCGGCCGTGGCTGATGCGCACCTACGCCGGGCACTCCAACGCCAAGGCGTCAAACGAGCTCTACCGGCGCAACCTGGCCAAGGGCCAGACCGGGCTGTCGGTGGCCTTTGACCTGCCCACCCAGACCGGATATGACCCCGATCACGAGCTGGCCCGCGGGGAGGTGGGCAAGGTCGGCGTGTCGGTCGCCCACCGGGGCGACATGGCCACCCTGATGGACGGCATCCCGCTGGACCAGATGAACACCTCGATGACGATCAACGCCACGGCCGCCTGGCTGCTGGCCCTGTACATCGTCGCCGCCGAGGAGCACGAGGTCGACCAGCAGGCCCTGCAGGGCACCACCCAGAACGACATCATCAAGGAGTTCCTCGCCCGCGGCACCTACGCCTTCCCGCCCGCGCCCTCGATGCGCCTGACCGCCGACATGGTCGCCTACACCGTCGAGCACGTCCCCAGGTGGAACCCGATCAACATCTGCTCCTATCACCTCCAGGAGGCGGGCGCGACTCCGGTCCAGGAGATCGCCTATGCCCTGTCCAATGCCATCGCCGTGCTGGATGCGGTGCGCGAGCGCGTCTCCGAGGACCGCATGGGGCGAGTGTTCGCCCGGATCTCGTTCTTTGTCAACGCCGGGGTGCGCTTCGTCGAGGAGCACGCCAAGCTGCGGGCGATGGCCACCCTGTGGGAGGAGCTCGGTCGCGAACGCTACGGCGTCTCGGATCCCACCCACCTGCGCTTCCGCTATGGCGTGCAGGTCAACTCGCTGGGGCTGACCGAGAGCCAGCCCGAGAACAACGTGCAGCGCATCGTGCTCGAGGCGCTGGCGGTGACCATGGGGCGCAACGCCCGCGCCCGGGCGATCCAGCTGCCCGCCTGGAACGAGGCGCTGGGGCTGCCGCGGCCGTGGGACCAGCAGTGGTCGCTGCGCATCCAGCAGGTGCTGGCCTTCGAGACCGACGTGCTCGAGTACGCCGACATCTTCGAGGGTTCGCGCGTCATGGACGCGCTGGTGCAGGAGCTGATCGAGGGGTCCCGGGCCGAGATGGAGGTGGTGGTCGACCACGGCGGCGCGGTCGAGGCGGTGCCCTACATGAAGGCCGCCCTGGTCGACTCCCACCGCGAGCGCGTGCGCCGGATCGAGTCCGGCGAGCAGGTGGTGGTGGGCCAGAACCGCTTCACCGAGACCGAGCCCTCGCCACTGGGCGGCGACGGCGAGGTCCAGGTCCAGGTCGTCGACCCGGCCATCGAGGCCGAGCAGGTCGAGGCGCTGGCGCGCTGGCGCTCAGGGCGCGACGGGCAGGCCGTGCGTAGCGCGCTGGCCGCGCTGGCCCGCGTGGCCGAGGGCGAGGAGAACATCATGCCCGCCACGATCGCCGCCGCGCGCGCCGGCGCGACCACCGGCGAGTGGGCCCAGACGCTGCGCGACGTCTTCGGCGAGTACCGTGCCCCTACCGGCGTGGGCGAGGCGAGCGGGGCGCCCGACACCGAGGAGCTCGACGAGCTGCGCGACGAGGTGGCACGGGTGAGCGAGGCGCTCGGACGGCGGATCAAGCTGCTGGTGGGCAAGCCCGGCCTCGACGGGCACTCCAACGGCGCCGAGCAGATCGCCGTGCGCGCCCGCGACGCCGGCATCGAGGTCGTCTATGAGGGCATCCGCCTGACCCCGGGCCAGATCGCCCGCTCGGCCGTCCAGGAGGGGGTGCACGTGATCGGACTGTCGATCCTCTCGGGCTCGCACATGAACCTGATCCCCGACGTGATCACCGCGCTCGGCGACGCCGGGGCGCAGGTGCCGATCGTGGTGGGCGGCATCATCCCCGAGGCCGACGCCGAGGCCCTGGGCGAGTCCGGCGTGGCGGCGGTCTACACGCCCAAGGACTTCGACCTCACGCGCATCGTGCGCGACATCGTGGCGCTCGTGGCCGAGCGTCACGGGGTCACCGCCCAGGCGTGACCCCCGCCGGCCGGGCGCCCGACGGCGCCGAGCTGGGCGCCCGCCTGCGCGCGCGCGACCTGTCCGCCGCCCCCGCCGCCCTGAACCTGCTCGAGAGCCGGGCCCCCGAGGACCGCCGGCAGGCGGCCGCGCTGCTGGGCCAGCTCTCCCCCGCCGCCCTGGGGGGCGAAGCGTCCGCCCACGTCGTCGGCATCACCGGGCCACCCGGGGCGGGGAAGTCCACGCTGCTGTCGGCCCTGGCCGCCGCCTGGCGCGCGCAGGGGCGCACGGTGGCCGTGCTGGCCGTCGATCCCACCTCTCGGCGCTCGGGCGGTGCGCTGCTGGGAGACCGCGCCCGCATCGAGTTCGACTCCCACGACGAGGGCGTGTTCGTGCGCTCGACCGCCGCCGGCGAGCGCCTGGGCGGGCTGGCCCCCGCCACGCGGGCGGCGGCGGAGGCGCTGGCGGCGGCCTACGACGTGGTGGTGATCGAGACGGTGGGGGTCGGCCAGGCGGAGACCGAGGTGGCCGACGCGGTGGACACGGTGGCGGTGATCGTCCAGCCCGCGTCCGGCGACGTGCTGCAGTTTCTCAAGGCCGGGGTCATGGAGATACCCGACGTGCTCGTGGTGACCAAGGCCGACCTGGGCAAGCCGGCGCTGGCCACGGTGCGCGACCTGCGCGCGGCGCTGCGCTCGCTCGGTGCCGACGGTGTGCCGGTGGTCTCCGTCTCCTCGTTGGCGCCCCCCAGCGGGATCGAGGACCTGGTCGGCGGGCTCGAGCGTCACCGGGCCGCGCTCGACCTGCCCGGCCGCCGCCGCCAGGCCCGCCGGGCCCACGCGCTGTCCGATTTCCTGGCCGAGCACGGAGAGCGCGGGCTGCGCGCGCTGGGAGGGCGGCGCGAAGCCCAGCGCTTCCTGGACCAACAGGACCCCGGATTGGATGTGGCCAGCCTGACCGCGGCGCTCGAGGCGCGCGCCCCGGAGCAGGCCTAGCGGCCGATGGTCCGGGACCTGGCGATCCTTACCGCGGCGTTCGCGCTGGCCAGCGCGCTGGCCGGGCTGCTCGGGGCGGTGAACCTGGGCACGGCGTTGGCGTTTGGCCAGATCGGGTTCGCCATCGCCCTGGTGTGGGTGCTTCTGCGACGATGAGGGCGAGCTTGCGAGGACACCGATAAGCGTCTGGGGTCACGTCTTCGCCGCCATCTATGACCGGGTGATGGCGGGCACCGAGCGCGCCGGGCTCGCCGAGCGCCGCCGGTCCCTGCTCGCCGGCGCCAGCGGGCGGGTGCTGGAGATCGGGGGCGGCACGGGCGCCAACCTTCCGCTGTATCCCGCGGCGGTCACCGAGCTCACCGTGCTCGAGCCCGAAGCGCCGATGGCCTCCCGACTGCGGCGCCGGGTCCACGACCTCGGGCGCCCGGCGACCGTGGTGCAGGCGCCGGCCGAGGAGATTCCCCTGCCCGACGCCAGCGTGGACCTGGCGGTCTCCACGCTCGTGCTGTGCACGGTCTCTGACCAGGGGCGGGCGCTGGCCGAGCTGCGACGGGTGCTGGTGCCCGGTGGGCGCCTGCTGTTCATCGAGCACGTGCGCGCCGCCGACCCGCGGCTGGCCCGTTGGCAGGATCGCCTGGCGCCGCTGTGGCTGCGCTTCGGGCACGGCTGCCGCTGTAACCGCTCCACGCTGGCCGGCATCCGCGAGGCCGGCTTTGACGTCGAGACGGTCGAGGAGGGCGTCGTGCCCAAGGCCCCGCCGATCGTCCGGCCGCTGATCGCCGGCAGCGCCCGCGCCCCGAGCGGCGGCTAGGCGCGAGCGTCGAACAGGGGGCTAGGCCGCCCGCGCTCGCCCGGGCGCGTCGCCACCCTCGGCGAGGGGATGGCGGCAGTGCTTGCAGATTCGCGCCCCCGAGCGCACGGGCTCGGCGCACTCAGAACAGATCGCGGTCGACTGGGGCACCTCCCACTGGGGCGGCTCGCCCCAGGGCAGGGAAGCGGCCTCCGCGGGCGGCTCGGCCGGCGCCCACGCCGGCCGGGTGCCCAGCGGCGCCACGGCGGAGACGCTCGGGGTCGGCGCCGGCGGCTGCCAGATCGAGGTCTGAGCCTCCCACGCCGAGTCCGGGGGCGGCGCCCCGCCGACCCTCGGCCGGGGCCGGAGGCTCCCTCGACGCCGGGCGCCCAAGCGCGAGAACGCCCGCCGCCGCTCGCGCGCGCGCCGGACGTAGGCCAGCGCGACCCAGGCCAGGATCAGCAACGGCGCGGCCACCGCGAGCACGTAGAAGACGTGCAGCATCGCCGCGCAAGCTAAGGCCCGCGCCGGACGTCAGCGCGGCGCGGGCGCGCTACTTGCCGCCGATCCATTCGCCGTTCTCCAGACCGGGACTGCTCGGCGCAGAGCCCGGCCTCTGCCGGAGCGCGATGGCTCGGGTCAGCGAGGCTTTGGCGCAGAGAGCAAGATCACTGGGGTCCGCTGTTGGGAGATCCCGTTGGGAAGCCGCGAGCGGACCTCGAGCACGACGCGCACCCGGCGGCGCTGCGTCAGCCGTTTGGCACGGGCTCGGAAGATGGTCAGCCGGACGTTGCGCTGCTGGCCGGGCCGCAGCACGAAGCGCGACCGCGGCGTCCAGCCGAGTATCCGCACGGTCCCCGAGCATGCCGCGCGTTTCGAGCACCTCAAGCCAACGATCGCCCGGCGCCCACGCACCCGCACCGTGCGCGCCGAGACCGAAAGGTCTCCCATTACCGGGCGGTGATCGCGCTTGGACGTGCCCGTGGGACCCGTATCGATCACCGATGATCCTGCGCTGCCGCCCGGGGGTCCTCCCATCGAGCCCGATGATCCTCCGCCGGCGCTCGAGGACCCCGGCGGCTGGTCGTATGACATCCACATCCCATAGGTCTCGAGTGCCCCGGGCTGGTCAAGCGCGACCAGGGGAACGGAGAGGTTTCCCCCGACTCCAAAGCGCCCGGGCGAGTTGACGAATGTGAGCGAGAACTCTCCAATGTCTCCCGTGGACGTCGCGGTCCCCGAGAACGTGGACGTCCCTCCTGGGCAACCGTTCGTGTAGGCCGAGCTGCCGGCGTGCTGGTCGGTCGAGCCGTAGTAGCTGCACATCTCAAGCCGCTGGCCCACGGCGGGGTGGCGAACAATCACCCGCTCGAACACCAGGCCCTGGGAGACAACCTCATCTGCCCTTCCGAAGACCGTCGTCAGGGCAGTCGACCACGGAAGCGTCGGCAAAGCGCCCGCCCAAAACGGCGTCAACACCGCCGGGGCTAACGTCAGCTCTCCGGCGGGCAAGGTGGGGAAGTCAAGCGCGACCTGCCCCTGGTCGGCCGTGATCAGGTACAGGCGGTAGGCCCCGGCGGGTAGCGTCGAGCTGCCGCTGCCGCTGCCGTCACTCACCCCCGAAAAGACCGCGCCGTCTCCGTTGCTCGGGCCGAGCCGCAAAAGCTCGAACTGCGGGTGTTGCGTGCTCCTGGGGAGCGACTGCTCCGCCCGCAGGACGATCCCGAGGAACCCGCCCCCACCCGAGAACCCATAGGTCGGCTGGTCCTCGTTGAGCGGCCGCATCGGCCGCGGTACGGTCAGCGCCGCGTAACCGGTGCTCGCGCCCCCAATTGCGGTCGACTCCTGGATGGTGGACACATCGGCGCGCGCAGCCGCCGACCCGCAAAGCGCGACCAGCGCCCCCACGACCAATGCACACGCGCCCCCACCCCGACTGGGCTTCATCGCGATAGGACAACGAGCGAGCCGGGGCGTTCGTGACGCCCGGACGCACGGATACCGGTTGCCTTCGTCATCGGTGGCCATGGTGGTTCCAGGTACGGATCCACGGAGAGGTCGACTAGCCCGTGACGATTTAGCTACCTCGACCCGGGGCGCTTGCCGCCGGCGGCGCCGGCGGCGCCCAGCGAGTTGATGCGCCAGGACCCTTGGACCCGCACCAGTTCGATCGTGTCGTCTGACGGGGGCTGGTTGGCGGCCGAGGAGTGGACTTGGGCATCGGCCCGGTCGCCGTGCACCCTGACCGAGCGCACGGTCAGCTGGGGCGCCCGCACCGAGCCCAGCCCCTGGGCCAGCGCCTGCTCGCAGGCCAGGCCCAGCTGGCTCAGCTGCTCCAGGATGGCGGGCGACAGCAGCTGCTCGCAGACCGTGCGGTAGTCCTTGCTCGCCGTGGCGGCGGCAAAGCGCGAGAGCGTCTGGCGCACCTGCGGCCCCTGGTCGGGCGAGCCGCACGCGCCCAGGCACACCCCCAGCGTCAGGCTCGCCGCCCCCGCGGCCAACCTTCCGCTCGCCCGCCGGCCGGCCGTGGATGGCACCGGGTCAGGGTACCCTGCAGGTGATGGCACGCGACTCGCTGCGCGACGGCCACGGCCGGCTGATCGAGGACCTGCGCCTGTCGGTCACCGACCGCTGCAACCTGCGCTGCGCCTACTGCATGCCCGCCGAGGGGCTGCCCTGGCTGGCGCGCGAGGAGGTGCTGAGCTTCGAGGAGCTCGCCCGCGTGGTGGCGCTGCTGGCGCAGATGGGCGTGGTCGACGTGCGCCTCACCGGCGGCGAGCCGCTGGTGCGGCGCGACCTGCCGGTGCTGGTGGCGATGCTGCGCCGGATCGGCGAGCTCCGCGAGCTGTCGCTGACCACCAACGGCCTGCTGCTCGAGCGCGACGCCCCGGCGCTAGTGGCCGCCGGCGTGGACCGCTTCAACGTCTCGCTGGACTCGGTCGACCGCGAGCGCTACGCCGAGCTCACCCGGCGCGACGCCCTGCCCCGGGTGATGTGCGGCCTGCGGCGGCTGGCCGAGGTGGGATGCCCCGGCCCGATCAAGGTCAACGCCGTGGCCCTGCGCGGGTACACCGAGCGCGAGGTCCTGCCCTTGGCCGAGTTCGCCCGCCAGGGCCGCTTCGAGGTCCGCTTCATCGAGTTCATGCCCCTGGACGCCGACCGGGCGTGGCAGCGCGAACGCGTCCTCACCGGGGCCGAGGTGCGCGCGGCGATCGACGCCGTGCACCCCCTGGTCGAAGAGCCCCGCGAGCCCAGCGCCACCGCCCGCACCTTCCGCTTCGCCGACGGTCGCGGGCGGATCGGGTTCGTGAACCCGGTCTCCGAGCCCTTCTGTGGCGACTGCAACCGCATCCGCCTGACCGCCGACGGGCACCTGCGCACGTGCCTGTTCTCGCTGAACGAGACCGACCTGCGCACCCCGCTGCGCGCGGGGGCCGACGACGACGAGCTGGAGCAGATCGTGCGCGCCGCGGTGTGGCGCAAGGAGCTAAAGCACCGCGTCGATGAGCCGGGCTTCATCCAGCCCGAGCGCACGATGTCGGCGATCGGCGGCTAGCGCCTCAGCCCCGCGGCGGGGCCGACCCCGCATAGAGCCGGCGCTGGGCCCGCCGCGGGCCGGAGAACGCGCCCAGGAACAGGCCCAAGCCGAGCAGGAAGCCGAGGTTGTACCAGCCGCCGTTGTTGTGGACCTCGTAGACGTTGGCCCGGTTGCCGAACAGGTGGGCGATGAAGGCGATGACCGCGGTGATGCCGTCCCACAGGCCGTTCCAGAACCCCGAGATGTGCCGGGCGTCTACGTGGGCCACGTTGTTGGGCCCGCCGCAGCCGGCGAGCGCCAGCACCACCACCAGCACCCCGAGCGCCAGCCAGAACCGGCGATCAGCCACGCGCATGGATGTCTGTTTCTCGCCGGCGGGGCGATGTTCCTGCTCGGCGCGGTGCGCGCGAGCGGCCGGCCCGCCCCGGCAGGCCAAGGGGCTACGCCTTCGGCTTCGCCCGGTTTGCCAACGCGCCCAGCAGGCGCGCCGCGCGGGCCAGGTCCCCGGGCGCGTTGACGTTAAAGAACGCGCGCTCGTCGTCGAAGTCCACCAGCGCCGGCCCAAGCGCCAGCACGGCGGCGGTCACGCTGACGTCGGGATCGATCGGCACGAGCAGCTCGCGCGCGGGGGCGGCGAACACCCCCACCAGCGGCTGCACCCGCCCGGCGGCCCGGGCGATCGTCGCCGGCGCCTCCCCGCCGCCGGCCCCCATCAGCGCCCCGAGCACAGCGGGGGTCATCAGCGGCAGGTCGGCGGGGCACACCAGCACCCCCCGGCCGCCGGCGCGCTCCAGGGCATAGACGACGCCGGCCAGCGGGTGCCGGGGCTCGGCCGGCTCGCGCCAGATCGCGGTGCCCGGAAGCTCCGGCAGCGGGGTATCGGGCTTGGCCACCACCGCCACCTCGGCCACCGCCGCCCGCACCGCCTCCCACGCCCACTGCACCAGCGGGCGGCCGGCCAGCTCGGCGCTCGCCTTGTCTGCTCCCAGGCGCCGTCCCCGTCCCCCGGCGAGCAGGACGCCCACCGGCTGGGGGGAGCCTGCCCGGTCAGAGGGTCCCGCCGGCTCGGGGGCGGTCCCGTCCGGCGCGCCTATCTGTGCTCCTGTCCGTAGTCCCCGAACGGCGCGTCGCGCTCGCGCACGGCGGCGCGCACGTCCTCGAGCGCGCGGCGGGAGAACTCGACGCCTTCGGGGGTGTGCCGGGCGGCGCCGTCGAGCAGCGTCCCGATCAGCTGGGTGACCGACAGCCCCATCTGCTCGTAGGCCTGGTTTACCAGCAGCTTCATCATGTGCAGCTGGTTGGCCGGCAGCCGTGCCACCCGGGCGGCGAGCGCCAGGCCGGCGGCGTCGAGCTCGCCCGCCGGTGCGGCCTCGGACGCCAGCCCCCACTGCACCGCCCGCCGGCCGTCGAGCGCATCGCCGGTCAGCAGCAGGCGCTTGGCGCGCTCGAGGCCGAGCCGGTACATCCACATCGCCGTGGTGGGGCTGCCCCACACGCGGGCGGGGGGATAGCCGATGCGGCAGTCCTCGTCGCAGACGATCAGATCCGAGCACAGGGCGAAGTCGGTGCCCCCGCCCACGCAGAACCCGTGCACCTGGGCGATCACCGGCTTGGGGGAGCGCCACAGGGCCATGTAGGCGTCGACGAAGCGCGACATCGCCTGGTAGTCGGCGATCGGGTCCCAGGGGCCAGTGGCCTCCTCCCGGGCCATCGACTCGGCCCCCCACGCGATGTCATAGCCGGCGCAGAACACGCGCCCGGCGCCGCGCAGGCGGATGGCCCGCACGTCGCCGTCCTCCCACGCCCGCGCCAGCGCCCCGCGCAGGTCCTCGATCAGCTCGGGGGTGATGGTGTTCAGCCGCTCGGGGCGGTTCAGCGTCAGCGTGGCGACGGCGGCGTCGCGCTCGTAGAGGACGGTCTGCGCCACGCGAGGACTAGCGACGACCGAAGCGCTGGGCCACCCAGCGCATGAACACCGGCTGGGCGGCGGCCGGGATCTGGCCGTGGGTGATGCCCGGGTAGACGCGGTAGTCGAGCCTGTCGTGCTTGGCCCGCAGCTCGCCCGCGAGCTGGTCGGTGAACGGCTTGGGCACCGTCGCGTCGGCGCCGCCCTGGGCGAGCAGGATGGGGACGGGGATCGACACCGCCGGGTTCTGCCGACCGGTGAGGGCCAGCAGCGGGCCCAGGTTTGCGCCGGAGGCCAGCAGCCGGTTGGGAGCGAGGCCGCCGAACGAATCGGGCTGGATCAGCTGGGGCTCGCACTTGACCTCGAGCTGGGGCATCAGCGCGAGCGCGGGCGGTGCCATCAGGGCGCTGATGGACACGGCGGGCGAGCCGGCCGCCGCTCCGTAGAGGACCTCGGCGCCCAGCGCGGAGATCGGGCTCGGGGCCGTGAACGCCCCCACCAGCTTGATCTGGTCGGCGATGTGGGAGGCGGGCGCATAGCTCGCGTCGCCGACGAGCTTAAGCTCGGGCACCCACCCGCGCGCGATCGAGGCGGCAAACAGCGACGCCTGGCCGCCCTGGGAGTGCCCGGCGATGGCGAAGCGCCGGCCCAGCGCCGGCACCAGCTCCCGCGCGGCGCGCACGATGTCGTCCACCCCGCGGCCCTCGGACACGCCGATCAGGTAGGGGTGGGGCCCCGCGGTGCCCAGGCCCTGATAGTCGGTCTGGATCACCGCGTAGCCGGCCTTCAGCCAGGCGGAGAGCTCGGGGTAGACGTAGTCGATGTAGCCGTGGGCCAGCGAGGTGGGCGAGTCGCGCGAGGGCGCGCACGGGTCGCCCACCCCCGTCGTCCCGTGCGCCCAGGAGATGATCGGCCAGCCCCGCTTGGGCGGGCGTCCCTTGGGCACCCACACGGTGCCCGACACGGCGATCGGCGTGCCGGTAAGCGACCGCGACCGGTACAGGACCACGAGCGCTCGCTTGGCGCCGGCCAGGCGCAGTGTCCCCCGGGCCGGTCGCGACCAGATGACGCTGCCGTGGCGCCCGGCGAGCAGACGGGCGGGAGGACGGTAGAAGGCCAGTCCCGACGGCGCCCGCGGGCGCTGGCGCGGGGCGGCCGGCGACGAGGAGGCCGTCAGCGCGGCCACCAGCGCAACAAGGACCGCCACGGGCAGGAGACGACGGCTGATGGCGGCGACCCTATGGCTTTGGCTCGCCCGCCGTCAAGCGCGCCAGGCGTCAAAGGGGCTCGCGGGCCAGCGCCTAGAATCCCGCTGATGGAAGGCGCCCCGGCCGAGACCACGCCCAAGAGCTGGCTGCGCTGCTACCGGTGCTGGTCGCAGGACCTGGAGGTCCAGGTCCACTACGAGGGAATTCACAAGATCGACCCCGAGAGCGGCGAGCGGGCCGACGTGGTCGACGAGATGCAGGAGGCGGTCGTCCAGTGCCTGGACTGCATGCACGACCAGCCCCACCTGGGTTTTCAGGACGGGCGCGTGCAGCCGATCGAGGATCGCTGGGAGCGGATGATCGCGGGCACGCCGTGGGTCGCGTCGTGCACGGTGGCCGTGGACGGGGACGAGGTCGAGACGTGCTCGGGCCCCGAGGCGGGCGACGCGCTCTCCTACGCCGCCTTCGGCGACCACGGCGTGCGCGAGTTCTTCACCCACGTGCGTTTCCACAAGCACGAGGAGGACAATCGGATCGTCGTGCACCTGCTGGTCGAGCTCTACGCCCGCTCCAGCGAGGAGGCCACCGAGGTGCTGGAGGAGGCCGCGCGCGGCCAGCTGGCGATCACCTCGCTGGCCGAGGAGTCGCGTCCGCCCGCCGCCGCCAGCGAGGACGTCCACTAGACGCCGTCGGCCCTTCGCGGGCCACCTGAGCCAAGGCCAGCTCGGTCCTGGCAGCCGGCGCCCTGGCCCCGGGTTGGCGGTAGCCTGGCTGTCGCCATGGCCCGGGAGGTGCAGGCGTAGAGGTGCGCCGGCTGGGAGGCACGCTCGCCGTGTGCGCGCTGGCCGCGCTGTCCAGCGCGGTCCCCGCCGCGGCGACGGGACGGTGCGGTGACCCGAGCACCCGCCCGTGGTGTGACACCTCGCGCTCGCCCGACCAGCGCGCCGCGCTGCTGCTCGGGGCGCTTAGCCAGGACGAGAAGGTCTCCCTGCTCGGCGGAAACGACTTTCAGGGCGGGATCAACTCGGGCCCGGACATCCACACCGGCCAGAGCCCGGCGGTCGACCGCGTCGGGCTGCCCAGCGTCTACTACAGCGACGGGCCGCTGGGTCCCCGGCAGGGGCCGGCCACCGCCATGCCCGCCCCCATGGGGCTGGCCGCCACCTGGGACCCCGCGCTGGCCTCGGCCGCCGGGGCGGTGGTGGGCAACGAGGCGCGGTCAAAGGGCAACGACGCCGTCTTCGCCCCCACCGTGAACATCATGCGCACGCCGCTCGGGGGACGGACCTTCGAAGCCTACGGCGAGGACCCCCATCTGGTCTCTCGCCTGACCGTGCAGTGGATCCGGGGCGCCCAGTCCCAGGGGGTGATGGCCACGGTCAAGCACTTCGCCGCCAACAACCAGGAGGGTCAGGACCCCAGCGGACAGGCCGGGCGGCCGGGATCGCCCTTGGGCGCCGGGACGGTCGGCAGCCGCTACATCCACGACTCGGTCATCGACGAGCGCACCCTGCACGAGGTCTACCTGCCCCAGTTCGAGTCCGCGGTCAAGGAGGCCGGGAGCGCGATCGTGATGTGCTCCTACAACCGCCTCAACGGCGCCTTCGCCTGCCAGAACCGCCAGCTGCTGGAGGACATCCTCAGGCGCGACTGGGGCTTTGCCGGCTACGTGCTCGCCGACTACGGCGCCGCGCACGACACCGCCGGCAACCTCAACGGCGGCTTGGACTTCGAGCCCTGGCCGCCGTGGGCATACACGCCCACCCAAATCGACGCCGCGCTGGCCAGCGGCCAGGCCAGCCCGGCCACCGTCGACGAGCACGTGCGCCGGATCCTGCGCACCCTGTTCGCCTTCGGCTTCTTCGATCGTCCCGCCTATCGCAACGACGACGCCCAGATCGACAAGGCCGCCCACGCCGCCACCGTCCAGCACATCGAGGAGTCGGCGGCGACGGTGCTCGAGAACCGCGGGATCCTGCCCCTGGACGCCGGACGCCTGCACTCGGTCGCGGTGATCGGCAAGCCGGCCACGTCGTTCGTCACCGGGGGCGGGTCGGGAAACGTGACGCCGTTTGACTTCGCCAACCCCCTGTCGGCGATCAGGCAGCGGGTCGGCCCCGGGGTGAGCGTCTCCTACGACGACGGAACCGATCCGGCGCGGGCGGCCGGGATCGCCCGCGGCGCCGACGTGGCGCTGGTGTTCGCCGCCGACTATGAGACCGAGGGCTCCGATCGCGGCTGTCTGAGCCTGGAGTGCCCCGACCAGGGCAACCAGGACGGGCTCATCGACCAGGTGGCCGCGGCCCAGCCCAACACGGCCGTGATCCTGGAGACGGGCGGCCCGGTGCTGACGCCGTGGCGCGATCGGATCAAGGGGCTGGTGGAGGCCTGGTATCCCGGCGAACAGGGCGGACTGGCGCTCGCCCGCGTCCTGTTCGGCGACGTCGACCCCGGCGGGAGGCTTCCGGTGACCTTCCCCGACCGGGAAGCCGACATCCCCACCGCGGGCGATCCCCAGAAGTACCCCGGCGTGGACAACGAGGTCACCTACAAGGAGGGGGTGCTGGTCGGCTATCGCTGGTTTGACGCCCGCGGCCTGACCCCGGCGTTTCCCTTCGGGTACGGGCTCTCCTACACGCACTTTGGCTTCGGACGGCTGCAGGTCGGCGCTCCCGGCCACGGCGGAGCCCAGCCGGTGAGCGTGGAGGTGACCAACCTCGGCGGCCGTCCCGGGGTCGCGGTGCCCGAGCTCTACGTGGGAGCCCCTCCCGGCTCGCCGGTGGCCGAGCCGCCCTGGCGCCTGGCCGCCTTTGCCCGCGTGCCCCTGGCCCCCGGTGCGCGCCGGCGGGTGACGCTTGAGGTGGGCGCGCGCTCGCGTCGGTTCTGGGACGCCGCGACCCACGGCTGGCGCGACCTTCCCGGCTGCCTGCCCGTGGCGGTGGGGGCCTCCTCGCGCGAGCTGGCGCTGCGCGCCAGGCTGTGCGACCGCAGCGCGAGCGCACCGGGCCGCCGGCGGGCGCGCTGCCGGCGACCGACCCTGCGGTTTCGCATCCATTCGCTGGCCGGCTCGCCGATCGTGCGCGTGCTCGTCTACGTAAACGGCCGCCGCGTGCGCACGGTGCGCGCCCGGCGCATCACCCGCGTCGTCGTGCGCCGGCCCGGCCGGACGGCGTTTCGCCTGCGTCTCGTCGACGTCTCGCGCGCCGGGCGCCGGCGGGTGACCGTCCGGCGCTACCGCGCCTGTACCAAGACGCGCCCGGGCACGCGCCACCCCGGCGGGCGGCGAGGCTGAGCCGGCATCGGCCGCCCTCATAGCTCGGTCTTAGGTCGATCTTCGGGGTCGCTTGCAGCGGGCGTCGATCCTGCTCCCTACGTTGATCTAGCCGAAGGAGCCTCGATGTTCAACCACGAACCCAGTGCCGCCCTCCGGGCTGCGGTACGCGACGGCGTCGCCCGCGCGATCGCGGTGATCGGGCTCGGGGGCATGGCGCTCATACACCTGCTCGACCTCCCCGCCCAGTTCGACGGCACCCCCTACCTCGGGTGGATGTACATCGGGCTGATCGTCTCCAGCGTGACGCTGGCCGGGCTGCTCATCGGCGGCAGCGGCCACCGCACGTGGCGGGCCGCCGGCGTGCTCGCGCTCGCGGTGCTGGTCGGCTACGTCCTCAGCCGCACGACCGGGTTGCCCCAGGCCACGGACGACATCGGCAACTGGGGCGAGCCGCTGGGCATCGCCTCGCTGTTCGTCGAGGCCTCCTTGGTAGGGCTGACGGTGGGGGTCCTGGCCGGGCGTCGCCGCCCGCGCCACTCCCCCGCCCTCCGGCCGCGCGGTCCTACCAGCGACGCGTTCGCCACACTGACCTCGTGACCCCCGCCAACGACTCCCAGCGCCCCGGGCTGTTCAACCGCCGCGAGGCGATCGCCGCCGCCGGGGTGCTCGGCGCCGGCGCCGGCGCGTGGGCGCTGCTGCGCGGCGGCGGATCCCGGCCGGCCCCGCGGCTCGCCACCACCCCCGCGGCGAGCGTCGGATCGCCACCGGCGGCCGGCGCGGCGCGCATGTGCGTGCTGAGCCCCGAGGTCACCGAGGGTCCCTACTACATCGCCAGCCATCTCACCCGGCGCAACATCACCGAGGGGCTGCCCGGCCTGCCGCTCGCCCTGCGTATCACCGTCGTCGACGCCGGCACCTGTAAGCCGATTCGGGGCGCCGACGTCGAGGTCTGGCACGCCAACGCCAGCGGCGTCTACTCCGGCTTTGGCGGCGGTGGACCGCCCTCTGGAGGAGGGCCCGACAACGCCAAGCGGTTCCTGCGCGGACACCAGCGCAGCGACGCGCGCGGCGGGGTGCTCTTCGACACGATCTATCCCGGCTGGTATCCCGGCCGCTCTCCCCACATCCATGTCAAGGCGCACGTGGGCGGCCGCGTGGTCCATACCGGACAGATCTTCTTCTCGGACGCGACCAGCGACGCCATCTACCGCTCCGGCGCCTACCGCCCCCACGGACAGCCCGACACCACCAACCAGGACGACGGGATCTTCCGCCAGGCGGGCGGCGCCCGAGCGCGGGCGCACCTGACCCGGCGCAGGGGCGCCGGCGGCTACACCGGCCGCATCGTGTTGGGCCTAAGGGCGTGAGCGTCGCCGGGCGACGGCGCCTTCGTCGCTGTGCTTCGCCGCTCGCCCGCTCAGCGCAGCTGCAGCGGCCTCATCGCCATGTGCCCGCGTCCGCACACCCGAGTCCGGGGCCGCACCGCCGCGGTGACCGCGTCCCCGCTCGGGCGAAGCGTCATGCGCAGGCGATAGGCGACCGGCTCGCACCTGCGCGCGGGCTCGCCGAAGCTCGGGATGTCCGGAGAGAAGCGCGCGGTCGACCTGACCAGGTGGCCGGGGGCGATGAGCAGTCTGCCACCGGCCGGCTGGGCGCGCGTGGGTAGCGGCGCCCCGTTGCGGCCCACCAGTCGCAGGCGCGAGATCCCGGTCAGCCGGCAGAGGCCGGGGCCCCGGTTGCGAAGGCGCAGGAGATAGACGATGTGGCCGGCGCCGGCGCTGCCGCTCACGACGTCGAAGCTCGCCTTCAGGCTAGGGGCGCGGCAGGGGGGCCTGGGAACCGCGGGCAAGCCGGCGGAGGCTCCCGACGCGGCGACCGCCAGCGCCGCCACGGCGGCGGGCGCGGCGAGCAGCGCCAGCGGCGTCCTTGGACGGATCATCGCGCGCCCGCCGGGCCCCAGGCGCACGCCGCTAGTCGTCCCCGCCCAGCCGCCGCTCGAGCGCGCTCAGCTGGTCGCGCAGGGCCTGGGGCAGCTGCTCGCCGAAGCGCGCGAAGTGCTGGTGGATGGCCGGCAGCTCGAGCTTCCACTCCCCGGAGTCGACGGCCAGCAGACGCTCCATGTCGTGGGGGTCCACATCTAGCCCGTCGGTGACGATCGCCCCCGCTGCGGGCACGAACCCGATCGGTGTCTCCCGTGCCTCGCCCGTGCCCTGGCAGCGGCGGAAGATCCACTCCAGCACCCGGCTGTTCTCTCCGAACCCGGGCCACAGAAAGCGGCCGTGCTCGTCCTTGCGAAACCAGTTGACGTAGAAGATCTTGGGCAGCTTGGCCGCGTCGGCGGCGGCCCCCAGCTCGATCCAGTGCCCGAAGTAGTCGGCCATGTGGTAGCCGCAGAACGGGAGCATGGCGAAGGGGTCATGGCGCAGCTTGCCCACGTCCCCGGCGGCCGCGGCGGTGGTCTCCGAGGACATGATCGCCCCCAAGAACACGCCGTGGTTCCAGTCGAAGGCCTCGCGCACCAGCGGCACCACGGTCGAGCGCCGGCCCCCGAACAGGAACGCGTCGATGGGCACGCCGGCGGGGTCCTCCCACTCGGGGGCGATCGACGGGCACTGGGCGGCTGCCACGGTGAAGCGGGCGTTGGGATGGGCGGCCGGCTTGTCGGCGTCCGGGGTCCAGTCGTTGCCGTGCCAGTCGATCAGGTGCCCCGGCTTCTGGGCGGTCATGCCCTCCCACCAGATGTCGCCGCCGTCGGTGAGCGCGCAGTTGGTGAACACGGCGTTCTCGCCCAGGGTGGCGATCGCGTTGGGGTTGGTCTCCTCGTTGGTGCCGGGCGCCACTCCGAAGAACCCGGCCTCGGGATTGACCGCGCGCAGACGACCGTCGGCGTCGAACTTCATCCAGGCGATGTCGTCGCCGATGGTCTCGACCTTCCAGCCCGGCAGGGTGGGGATCAGCATGGCCAGGTTGGTCTTGCCGCACGCCGAGGGGAACGCGCCGCCGACGTACTTGGCCTCACCCTGGGGACTGGTGAGCTTGAGGATCAGCATGTGCTCGGCCAGCCAGCCCTCGTCGCGGGCCATGACCGAGGCGATCCTCAGCGCGAAGCATTTCTTGCCCAGGAGGGCGTTGCCGCCGTAGCCCGACCCGTAGGACCAGATCTCGCGGGTCTCGGGAAAGTGCACGATCCATTTGTTGTGGGCGTCGCACGGCCAGGACACGTCCTCGCGGCCGTCGACCAACGGGTAGCCCACGGAGTGCAGGCAGGGCACGAACTCGCCGTCTTCGCCCAGGGCATCCAGGGCCCTCTGGCCCATGCGGGTCATGATCCGCATGCTCGCGGCCACGTAGGCCGAGTCGGTCAGCTGCACGCCGACGTGGGCGATGGGCGAGCCCAGCGGACCCATCGAGAACGGGACCACGTACATGGTCCGGCCCTGCATGGCGCCGCGGAACAGGCCGGAGAGCGTCTCGCGCATCTCCGCCGGATCGCGCCAGTTGTTGGTCGGGCCGGCGTCCTCCTGGCGCTCGGAGCAGATGAAGGTGCGGTCCTCGACGCGCGCGACGTCGCCGGCGTCAGACAGAGCCAGGTAGGAGTTGGGGCGCTTGGCGTCGGACAGGCGCTGGAAGGTGCCGGCGTCAACCAGGGTCTGGCACAGACGGTCGTACTCCGCGGCCGAGCCGTCGCACCAGTGCACCGACTCGGGCTTGACCAGCTCCGCCACCTGCTCCACCCAGGCGAGCAGCTTCTCGTTCTGCGTGGGAACGGTGGTCTGCGAGGTCACGATTGGGTTCATCTCCCTGGTTGGACTTGCTCGTCTGGACACCCGGGGGCCGGGGTCGCTAGGGGCGGCATTGTGCCATCTTCGCCGCGACGGCCGATTCGCTCGGCCCACTCGGCCTAGTCGACGTTGCCCTCGGCCGACTGGGGGCTGTGGCCGGGCTCCTTGCGGGGGACGAGCACCACGCGTTTGAACTCGGCCACCAGCACGCCGTCCTGGTTGTAGGCGCGGGTGTGGACCTTGACCGTGCCCCGGTCGGGCTTGGAGCGCGACTCCTTCTTCTCCAGCACCTCCGATTCCACGAACAGCGTGTCGCCGTGGAACACCGGGGCGGGATGCGAGAGCTCCTCGGTGGCCAGGTTGGCGATCGCCTTGCCGCTCACGTCGGAGACGGTCATCCCGAAGATCAGGGAGTAGACGAAGGGCCCGGCGACCACGTTGCGACCCTGCTGGGAGCGTTGGGCGTAGACGTCGTTGACGTGCAGCGGGTGGTGGTTCATGGTCAGCAGGCAGAACAGGTGATCCTCGGCCTCGGTGACCGTCTTGGCGGGCCAGTGCTTGTAGACGTCGCCGACCTCGAACTCCTCCAGGTAGCGGCCGTAGGGGTGGGCGCCCGAGGCCTCGCGGGCCGCCTGATCGGTCTCGACCCCGGCGCTGGAATCGGTGCTGGGCTCAGCCATGGGTGTGGTGTCTCCTTGGTCTCGGTGCGGGCCGGAAGTGTGCCGGTTCGTTCCGGGCCGCGCGCGCCAGCGCGCCCCCCGGGTCCGCGCGCCTCATACGATTAGAGCGCACCCACCGACCGGAGACGCCGTTTTGCGCAATCCACGCGACTTCTTCAAGCCCCTGGCCATCGACGCCCCCGAGCCCGTCCGCGAGATCCCGGTAAAGCCCTCGCGCATGATCCACTTCCTCGACTTCTCCAACGAGAAGATGGTGGCCAAGGCGCCCGAGATCGCGCCGTCGGTCGACATCCTGCTCGGCAACCTCGAGGACGCGATCCCGGTAGACCGCAAGGAGGCGGCGCGCGAGGGGCTGATCCGGGTGGGCAAGGAGATGGCGCTCGGCGACACCGCGCTGTGGACCCGGGTCAACGCCCTCGAGTCCCCCTGGGTGCTCGACGACCTGATGCAGGTGGTCGGCGAGATCGGCGACCGCATCGAGGTGGTGATGGTCCCCAAGGTCGAGGGGCCGTGGGACATCCACTACGTGGATCGGCTGCTCGCCCAGCTCGAGGCCCGGGGCGGCCTACAGCGCCCGATCCTGATCCACGCCATCTTGGAGACCTCGCTGGGGGTCAACAACCTGGAGGCGATCGCGGCCGCCAGCCCCCGTATGCAGGGGATGAGCTTCGGACCGGCCGACCTGGCCGCCTTCCGGCGCATGAAGACCACCCGGGTGGGGGGCGGCCATCCCGCCTATCGGGTGATCGAGGACCCCGATCCCGATGACCCCGAGGCCCCGCGGGCCACCGCCCAGCAGGACCCCTGGCACTACTCGATCGCCCGGATGGTCGACGCCTGCACGGCGGTGGGGGCGCTGCCCTTCTACGGCCCCTACGGCGACATCCGCGACCTCGAGGGGTGCGAGACCCAGTTTCGGGCGGCGTTCCTGCTCGGGTGCGTGGGTGCGTGGTCGCTGCACCCCAACCAGATCGGGATCGCCAAGAAGGTCTTCTCGCCCGACCCCGAGGAGGTGGCGTTCGCCCGCAAGGTGATCGAGGCCATCCCGGACGGGCGGGGAGTGCACATGATCGACGGCAAGATGCAGGACGACGCCACCTGGAAGCAGTGCAAGGTGATGGTCAACCTGGCCGAGATGCTGGCCCGCAAGGACCCCGAGCTGGCCGAGGCCTACGGGCTGACGGGCGCCGCGGCATAGGTCGCCGGCCCGGCCCAGGACGCTAGGGTTCCCCGCCCGATGCGGTTCTTTGAGTACGAGGCGCGGGAGATCGTCAAGCGCGCCGGCATCCCGGTCACCGACTTCGGCTTCGCCCGCACCGCGGCCGAGGCGCGCGAGATCGCCGAGCGGATCGGGGGCCCGACGGTGATCAAGTCCCAGGTCCTCACTGGCGGGCGCATGAAGGCGGGCGGGGTCAAGTTCGCCGAGGGCCCCGAGGAGGCCGAGGGCCACGCGGCCACGATCCTGGAGCTCCAGATCAACGGGCACGTGCCCCGCGGCGTGCTGGTGGACCCGCGCGCCGAGGTAAAGCAGGAGTACTACGCCGGGGTGGTGTGGGACGGGATCCGCGAGCAGCCGGTGATGCTGTTCTCCGACATGGGCGGCATCGACATCGAGGAGGTGGCGGCCACCCACCCCGACCACGTCGGCCGCGGGCATTTCTCCAACCTGGTTTCCGTCTCCGATTTTCAGGCCAAGCAGGTCATCGCCCAAACCGGGGTAACCGGTTCGGCGCTCACCCGCATCACCCCGATCCTGGCCCGCCTGGCCCGCCTGTTTTCAGAACGGGACATGACCCTGGCCGAGATCAACCCGCTCGGCGAGACCGGCGACGCCAAGTTCGTCGCGCTCGACGCCCACATGGAGATGGAGAACGAGGCCCGTCCCCGCCAGAGGGCCCTGCTCTCCGAGCTCGGGGTGGGCGACGAGGAGACCCGCCAGGCCCGCGAGCCCACCGAGTTCGAGCTCGCCGGCGAGGCGGTCGACGCCCAGGACCACCGCGGGGTGGCGGGCAACGTCACCGAGTTCGACGGCGACCTGGGGCTGGTGATCGGAGCCGGCGGTGGGTCGCTGACCCTGTTCGACGCCGTACGCAAGTACGGGGGAAGGCCGGCCAACTACTGCGAGATCGGCGGCAACCCGTCGGTGGCCAAGGCGTGCGGGCTGGCCAAGCTGGTGCTCACCAAGCCCGGCGTGGACAAGATCGCCGTGATGATGTCGATCGTCTCCAACACGCGGGTGGACATCGTCGCCCGGGGCGTGATCAAGGCCTGCCTGGAGCTTGACATGGACCCCGCCGAGAAGATCGCGATCTTCCGCATCCCCGGCGCCTGGGAGGAGGAGGGGTTCAAGATCCTCGACCACTACGGGGTCGACTACGCCGACCGCAGGGTCTCCCTGCACGAGGCCGCGCGCCGGGCGGTGGAGAAGATCCAGGGCGCCGCTGCGTCCGAGGGCGATGGCGCGGACGCCCCCCGAGTCGACGGACGCACCTCGGGCGAGGTCACGGAGGTCTAGTGATGTCGATCCTGCTCGACGCCGACACCACGTTCATCGTCCAGGGGATCACCGGGCGCGAGGCGGTCAACCTGACCCGGGAGTGCCTGGATTACGGCAAGGGGGCCAAGATCGTGGGCGGCGTGACGCCGGGACGCAAGGGACGCGAGGTCCACGGCGTGCCGGTGTACGACACGGTCGCGCAGGTCATCGACAGCCACGGCGGACCGATCGACGGCTCGGTGGTCACCGTCCCCCCCGCCTTCACCAAGGACGCCGTGTTCGAGGCGCTGGAGAACGACGTCAAGCTGGTGGTCATCGTCACCGAGCGGATCCCCCGCCGCGACGTGGCCGAGATGGTCGAGCTGGCCGGCCTGCGCGGGGCGCGGATCATCGGACCCAACTGCCTGGGGATCATCGTGCCCGAGGTGATCAAGATGGGCGGCATCGGCGGTCCGGCGCGCGACGCGGCCAAGGCCTACTCACCCGGCCCGGTGGGGGTCATCAGCCGCTCGGGGGGAATGACCACGGAGATGAGCTCCACCCTGACCGCCGCCGGACTGGGCCAGTCCACGGCGGTGTCCATCGGCGGCGACGCCATCATCGGCTCCACCTACGCCGAGCTGATGCCCCTGTTCGAGGCGGACGAGCAGACCGAGGCGATCGTCATCTACAGCGAACCCGGTGGGCGCATGGAGGCCGAGCTCGCCCGCTGGGTGACCGAGAACGAGTCACGGCTGCCGATCGTGGCGTTCATGGCCGGGCGTTTCATGGACGAGATGCCGGGGATGAGCTTCGGTCACGCCGGCACGATCGTCGAGGGCAAGGAGGACACGGCGAGCGAGAAGATCGAGCGCCTGGCCGCGGCGGGAATCACCGTGGCCGAGGAGATCTCCGAGATCCCGGCGCTGATCGCCGAGCGCCTGGGATCCCCGAGCCCGGCATGAGAAAGGACGGCATCTTCATCGGCATCGAGGTCGACGACGCGCTCGCCGGCGACGCCGAGGCGGTCGCCCGGCTGGAGGAAGCCTGCCCGGTGGACATCTACGCCCAGACCGAGCGGGGCGGGCTCGAGATCGTGGCCGAGAACATCGACGAGTGCGTCCTGTGCCGGCTGTGCCTGGACGCTACCCCGCAGGGGGGCGTGCGCGTGCTCAAGCTCTATGACCACGAGGCCGCGCTGGCGTAACCGGCGTCGCCATCGCTCCTTCATCAGCAAGCCCGGCTACGGCGTCAGCCGAGCTGGGCAAGCCGGCCGGCCGGCGAGCGCGGCGCTAGGTGCCCGAGCTACCGGAGGTCGAGCGGGCCCGGGCCCTGATCGAGCGCGCCGCCCTGGGGCGGGCAATCGTGGCGGTCAACGACCGCGACACCTACGTCTGCCGGCCCCACGCGCCCGGGGAGATCGCCGACGCGCTCACCGGCGCCCGCCTGACCGCGGCCCACCGGCAAGGCAAGACGATGTGGTGTGAGACCGATATCGGGCCGGTGCTCGGATTGCACCTGGGAATGGCGGGCCGGATCGTGGTCGACGAGGCCGGCGAGGGCGACCCCCAGCCGGTGGGCGAGCGCTGGGACCGCTTCGTGCTCGAGTTCGAGGACGGCGGGCGCCTTAGCCTGCGCGACAAGCGCCGCCTGGGCCGAGCCCGCCTGGAGCCCGACCTCTCCGGTCTGGGCCCGGACGCGGCCGAGGTATCCCGCCCCGAGTTCCGCGCCCGGGTCGGCCGGGGCCGGGGTCCGGTCAAGGCGCGGCTCATGGACCAGTCGGTGCTGGCCGGAGTGGGCAACCTGCTCGCCGACGAGGCGCTGTGGCGCGCTCGCCTCCTGCCCGCGCGGCCGGCGGGCTCCCTGTCGCCGACCGAGCTCGACCGTCTGCGACGCGAGCTGCGCGCGGCGGTGCGGGCGGCGATTCGCCACGGCGGCGTGCACACGGGCCGCCTGATCGGCGAGCGGCGGCGCGGCGGCCGCTGCCCGCGGTGTGGTGGGGGCCTGGAGCGCTCGCGCATCGGGGGACGCACGACGTGGTGGTGCCCCGGCGAGCAGAACGGCCGGGGCACCCAGAACTGACCCAGCCAGCCTCCTGCGCACCGCGAGGGCGGCCGCCCGGGTATTGTGCGCTCTCCAATGATCATCTCAACCATGAACGACCTGCCGGGCTATGAGATCGACGAGGTGCTCGGCGAGGTCTTCGGCCTCACCGTGCGCTCGCGCAACCTCGGCTCGCAGTTCGGCGCTGGGCTCAAGTCGCTGGTCGGCGGCGAGCTCAAGGGGATGACCAAGGCGCTCGTCGACAGCCGCGACCAGGTCACCGAGCGGTGCGTGCAGTCGGCCGAGGAGAAGGGCGCCACCGCGATCCTGGCGTTTCGCTTCGACACGTCGGAGATCGGCGGGACGTGGACCGAGATCTGCGCCTACGGGACGGCGGTCCGGGCGCGCAAGGCCAGCTAGCGTCGGTCCGGGGGGAGCACTGCCCCCGGGGGCGTCGGTCCGGGCGAGAGCACTCCCGCCCGGACCGCGCTAGAAGGGTGGGCGCAGCCCCAGGCGGGCGGGGCCGCGCCCCCGTGGACCAGGCCGACGGGGGTGTCTCCGCCTTTGGCCCGGCCAATCCAGACAGCCGTCTGGACGAGCGACACCGTATGAGCGCGCGAAGCCCTGGACATCAGGGCAAAGCTGCGCATCGGCTGCGGGTTTCTACTGCCGACGGGCGAGCGTCGGGGCTCAGGAGCCAGCCAGCAAGGCCCGTGTGGCCCGCGCGATCTCCGCCTCCTCTCCGGCGCGTATCACCAGCACGTGGACCGAGGCCCCCGGCGCACCGATAGCGCCGTCGGTTTCGGGGGCCTGGTTGGCCGGTCCGAGCCCAACCCCCAGGTGCACCAGACGCTCGGCGATCGCCGCCCGCAGCGCTGGGGCATGCTCCCCGGCTCCGCCGGTGAACACCAGGCAGTCGAGCCCGCCCAGGGCGGTGCTCATCGCCGCCACGGCGCCGCCCACCCCGCGCGCCATCACCTCGACCGCCAAGCTGGCGTCGGCATCGGAGCGCTCGGCCGCGGCCAGCACCTCGCGCAAGTCGGGGGTGCCCGCCAGCCCCCGCAGGCCCGAGGCGTGGTTTAGACCGTGCTCCACCTCCTCGGCGCTGCGGCCTCGGCGTACGAGCGCGAGCGCGATCGCCGGATCGATCGAGCCGCTGCGCGTGGCCATCGGCACCCCTTCCAGCGGCGTCCATCCCATCGTGGTGTCGGCCGAACGCCCTTCGTGCACCGCGGTGACCGAGCTGCCGCTGCCCAGATGGCAGACCACCAGGCGGCGCACCGCGTCCTCGCCCAGGAGGGCCGCCGCACGACGCGCGCAGTAGGCGACGTTTAGCCCGTGAAAGCCAAAGCGGCGCGCGCCGAGCTCCTCGCGCCAGGAGCGGGGCAGGGCGTAGGTGCGCGCGGCGGAAGGCAGGGTGCGGTGAAACGCGGTGTCAAAGCAGGCCACATGGGCGCGCTCCGGGTACAGCTCCCGCGCCGCGTCGAGCGCCTCCAGCCCGCCCCGGTTGTGCAGCGGCGCAAGCTCCAGCAGCTCCTCGAGGCCGGCGCGCACCTCGTCGTCGACCACGACGGGGTCGACGAAGCGCTCGCCCCCGTGCACCAGGCGGTGTCCGACGGCGTCGGGCGGGGCCCCCAAGCCAGAAAGCGCGCGCCGGAGCACCCGCGCGTGGGCACCGGCGGGCGCCCCGGGCTCCCAGCGCTCCGCCTCCGTGGCGGGCGGGCCGGCGCGGTCGGGATCGACCAGCGCGTGCTTGAGGCTGCTCGAGCCGGCGTTTATGACCAGCACGAGCACGCCCTAGGCGGGCGCGCCGCGCGGCGGGCGCGGATCCGTAGAGGCGCCGTCGCCCGGCCAGGTCCAGTGGCGGACCTCGGGCGTGTCGTCGCCGACGTCGCGGGTGTAGGCGCGATGACGCAGGCGCTCATCGACCATCCGCTGGCGCAGGTGCGCGGCCTGGGGCTCCAGGCCGGGGACCCGGTCGACCACGTCCATGACCAGGTGGAAGCGGTCCATGTCGTTGAGCATGACCATGTCGAACGGGGTGGTGGTGGTGCCCTCCTCCTTGTAGCCCCGAACGTGGAGGTTGTCGTGGTTGGTGCGCCGGTAGGTGAGCCGGTGGATCAGCCACGGATAGCCGTGGTAGGCGAAGATCACCGGGCGGTCGGCGGTGAACAGCGCGTCGAACTCGGCGTCGGACAGGCCGTGCGGGTGCTGGGTGTCGGGCTGGAGGCGCATGAGGTCGACGACGTTGACCACGCGCACCCTGACCTCCGGCAGCTCGGTGCGCAGGATGGCGGCGGCGGCCACCGTCTCCAGAGTGGGCACGTCCCCTGCGCAGGCCAACACCACGTCGGGTGCGCCGCCCTCGTCGTTGCTCGCCCACTCCCAGATGCCGATTCCGCGCGTGCAGTGGGCGATCGCCTCGTCCATAGCCAAATAGCTGAGCGCCGGCTGCTTGCCGGCCACGATCACGTTGACGTAGTCGCGCGAGCGCAGACAGTGGTCGGCGACCGAGAGCAGGCAGTTGGCGTCGGGGGGCAGGTACACGCGGACGATGTGGGCCTTCTTGTTGACCACGTGGTCGATGAACCCCGGGTCCTGGTGGGAGAACCCGTTGTGGTCCTGGCGCCAGACGTGCGAGGAGAGCAGGTAGTTCAGCGAGGCGATCGGGCGCCGCCAGGGGATCTCGCGGGTGACCTTCAGCCATTTGGCGTGCTGGTTGAACATCGAGTCGACGATGTGGATGAACGCCTCGTAGCAGTTGAACAGCCCGTGTCGACCGGTGAGCAGGTATCCCTCCAGCCAGCCCTGGCACAGATGCTCGCTCAGCACCTCCATCACCCGTCCGTCGGGGGAGAGGTGGTCGTCGGTCGCCCGCGCCTCGGCCTCCCAGACGCGGTCGGTGACCTCGAAGACGTTCTGCAGGCGGTTGGACGCCGTCTCGTCGGGGCCGAACAGCCGGAAGTTGGCCGTGTCCGCGTTGGCGGCGAAGACGTCGCGTAAAAAGCCGCCGAGCACGCGCGTGGCCTCCGCGGTGCCGGTGGCCGGGGTGGGCACCGGCACGGCGTAGTCGCGGAAGTCGGGCAGCCGCAGGTCGCGCAGCAGCAGTCCGCCGTTGGCGTGGGGATTGGCTCCCATGCGCCGTTCCCCGTCGGGGGCCAGCGCGGCCAGCTCGGGGCGCAGCGCGCCGGCCTCGTCGAACAGCTCCTCGGGCCGATAGCTGCGCATCCAGGTCTCGAGCAGAGCCAGGTGCCCGGGGTTTTCGCGCAGCTCGGCGAGCGGCACCTGGTGGGAGCGAAAGCTCCCCTCGGCGGGCAGGCCGTCGACCTCGCGCGGCCCGGTCCAGCCCTTGGGCGTGCGAAGCACGATCATCGGCCACCGGGGCCGCGCCGGGGCGCGACCGTCGCCCAGCGCCCTGGCCCCGGCCCGGGCCTCGGCGATCTCCTCCAGGCAGGTGCTCAGGGCGTGCGCCATCTGCTGGTGCGTGGCCTCGGGCTCGGATCCCGAGACCAGACGCGGCGAGTAGCCGTACCCGCGCAGCAACTCGAGCAGCTCTTCCTCGCCGATGCGGGCCAGCACGGTCGGGTTGGCGATCTTGTAGCCATTGAGATGGAGGACCGGCAGCACGGCGCCGTCGCGGCCCGGGTTGAGGAACTTGTTGGAGTGCCAGCTCGCCGCCAGCGGTCCGGTCTCGGCCTCGCCGTCGCCCACCACGCAGCACACCAGCAGCTCCGGGTTGTCAAAGGCGGCGCCGTAGGCGTGGGCCAGGCCGTAGCCCAGCTCGCCGCCCTCGTGGATCGACCCCGGCGTCTCGGGGGCCACGTGGCTGGGGATCCCGCCGGGGAAGGAGAACTGGCGAAACAGGGCCCGCAAGCCGGCCTCGTCCCGGCCCACGTGGGGATAGAGCTCGCTGTAGGTGCCCTCGAGGTAGGTGTTGGCCACCAGGCCCGGCCCCCCGTGCCCGGGCCCGGTGACGAAGATCGCGTCCAGGTCGCGCTCTCGTATCGCCCGGTTGAGGTGGGCGTAGACGAAGTTGAGGCCCGGTGTCGTCCCCCAGTGACCCAGCAGCCGGGGCTTTACGTGCTCCAGGCGCAGCGGCTGGCGCAGGAGCGGGTTGTCGAGCAGGTAGATCTGGCCGACCGAGAGGTAGTTGGCCGCCCGCCAATAGGCATCCAGCCGCTGCAGCTCCTCGGCGCCCAGCGGCGCGGCGGTCGGCTCGGCCGAGCTCAGCGCTGCCTGACCTTGCGGGTGCGAGCGCGCTCCTCCTGGCGCTCGACCACGCGCTCGATCAGGCGCAGGTACTGCTCCACCCCGGTGGCCTTGGCCTGACCGTAGGAGAACGCCTCGCGCCAGTCGGCGACCCGACCGTCCTTGGCCATCTCGTTGAAGAACGCCCGGGGCACCTCGACCCGCACTTTGGCGTCGCCGGCCGCGTCCTTGCTCACCTCGAGGCCGGGCAGCTCGATGCGGTACTGCTGCACGTCGCCGCGGGCGCGCAGGTCGAGGCCGATCACCAGCTTCATCGGACGCAGCGCCGGCACCTCGTCGAGCACACGGCGTACGGCGCTCTCGATCAGGTCGTGGGTCTCGCTCGCCGAGGACACGCTTAGATCTTGTGGCGCTGCAGGAGCTTGCGGCCGATGACCATGCGCTGAATCTCCGAAGTTCCCTCGCCGATCAGCAGCAGCGGGGCGTCGCGGTATAGACGCTCGACCTCGTATTCCTTGGAGTAGCCATAGCCGCCGTGGATCCGTAGCGACTCCTCGACGCAGAAGCGCCCGGCCTCGGAGGCGAACAGCTTGGCCATCCCCGCCTCCAGATCCGAGCGCTCGCCCGCGTCCTTGAGACGGGCGGCGCGCAAGGTGAGCAGGCGGGCGGCCTCCACCTGGGTGGCCATGTCGGCCAGCTTGAACTGGATCGCCTGGTGCTGGGCGATCTCCTTGCCGAACGCCTTTCGCTCCTGGGAATAGCGCAGCGCGAGCTCCAGCGCGCGCTGGGCGATCCCCACGCCGCGGGCGGCCACGTTGACCCGCCCGACTTCGAGGGCGTCCATCATCTGGACGAAGCCCTGCCCCAGGCCCGCCTCCTCCCCGCCGAGGATGTTCTCCGCCGGGCAGCGGTAGCCATCGAAGACAAGCTCGGTGGACTCGACGCCTTTGTAGCCGAGCTTCTTGATCTTGGGCGGGACGGTGAAGCCGGCGTACTCGCCGCTGTTCTCGGAGACGCCGGGCTCCTTCTCGGCAATGAAGCAGGTCATGCCCTTGTACTTGGGCTCGGCCGAGGGGTCGGTCTTGACCAGCACGAAGACCAGGCTGGAGAGCAGGCCGTTGGTGACCCACATCTTCTGGCCGTTGATCTCATATGCCCCGTCGAGCTTGCGCGCGGTGGTCTTGATCGCCTGCACGTCGGAGCCGCATTCGGGCTCCGAGAGCGAGAACGCCGCCCGGATCTCGCCGGTGGCCATGCGCGCCAGGTACTTCTGCTTTTGCTCCTCGGTGCCGAACTTCATCAGCAGGTAGGAGCCGATGAAGTGGGTGTTGACGATGCCCGAGATCGAGATCCAGCCGCGCGAGAGCTCCTCGACGATCATCGCGTAGGTGGTCAGGTCGAGGCCCATGCCCCCGTACTCCTCGGGGATGGTCACCCCGAACAACCCCAGGTCCTTCATCTGCTCGACGATCGGCGCCGGGAACTCGTCCTCGTGGTCGTAGTGCTCGGCGTTGGGCAGGATCTTCTCGTCGGCGAACTGGCGGACCATCTCGGTGATGGCCTTCTGCTCGTCGGTCTTGGCGATGAGATCGGTGGCGACAGCCATGTCGGTTCGGTCTTGCTCCCGCTTGGAGGTCTCGGTCAGGTGCGCCGGAGGATACCGGCGCGCGGGGGCCAGGCCCGACCCCGGTTAGGCGCCGGGGTCGGCGAGGGGTGCGCCGTAGCGATTGGCCGAGGCGAACTCCGCCACCGGCCTGCGCGACAGCTTCGGCCAGGCCGCCTCGGTGCGGTGCCCGGCGGCGATCGTGCCCGCCATGGCCAGCTCGGCGGGGAAGCCAAGCAGCTCCCGGACCTGCTCTTCGGCCGGGTTGAGCAGGGTGAAGAACGCCGCGCCCAGGCCTTCGTTTCGCAGTCCCAGGAGAACGTTCTGCACGAAGGGGTAGATCGAGCCGCCGCCGCTGATGCTCGGCCGGTCCAGCCCTGAGTCCACCACGGCCAGGTCGGCCATGACCACGCATACGATGAGGATCAGCGGGGCCTCGTGCAGGTGGCGCGCGAAGTGATCGGCGCCCCGAACCATGCCCGCGCGCCGGGCCAGCGAGGGGTCGTGGGTTCCGAGCTCGGGATCGTCGCGCGCGGCCCGCAGCAGGGCGGCACCGCCGGTGTGCTCCAGATAGGCGCTCCAGTGCGGCAGGTAGAGCTCGCGCAGCGAGCGGCGCAGCCCGGGGTCATCGACGGCGATCACGCGCCAGGGCTGGCGATTTCCTCCGCTGGGGGCAAAGCGCGCCGCGTCGAGCACGCGATGAAGCAGCGCCGGCTCCACCGGGTCGGGGCGAAAGTAGCGCGTGGTGGGCGCCGAGCGGATCGCCTCATAGAGCTCCATGGCGCGCGCGAGTCTACGCGGACGTCTGCCAGACTGCCGCTCCATGTCCGGCGGCAACCGCGCTGTCACCCCGGCCGTCTCGGCCCGCGCGTTGGACGGCTTCTTCCCAGGCGATCTGGGTATCGAGCTGGTCTCGATCGAGGACGAGCTGGTCACCGGCCGGCTGGTGGTCGACCGTCGCCACCTGCATCCCGGCGGCTACGTGCACGGGGGCGTGTGGGTGGCGCTCGCCGACACGGTGGCGGCCTGGGGGACGATGCGAAACCTTGCCCCGGGGCTGAACTTCACCACCATCGAGCTGAAGACCAACGTCTTTGTCGCGGGCTCGGTGGGCGACGAGCTGCTGGCCACCGGCGAGCCGCTGCATCGCGGACGGCGCACGCAGGTGTGGGAGGTTCGCGTGCGCAACACCCAACGGCTGGCGGCCAACTTCATCTGCACGCAGATGATCTTGGGCAGTGAAGCGGCCTAGACGCCGGTGAGCTTCTTCTCCGAGGTGGTGCAGGGCGCGGCGCCGGGGCGCCGCGCCCTGGTCGAGCTGGGCCGGGACGGCAGCCGCCGCGAATGGACCTTCGGCGAACTCGAGCGCCACAGCACCCGCGTGGCGCAGGCGCTCAGCGCTCGCGGGGTCCGACGCGCCGACGTGGTCATGACCCTGATCGGCACCAGGCCCCAGTGGGCGTGCGCGATGCTCGCCTGCTTTCGCATGGGGGCAATCGTGCTGCCGTGCAGCGAGCAGCTGCGGGCCAAGGACCTGCGCCTGCGCCTGGACGTGGCCCAGCCCGCGGCGATCGTGGCCGACGAGCGCAACCGCCGGGAGCTCGAGGCGGCCGGGCCGCAGTGCCCGGTGCTCTATCGCCCGGGGGAGGAGGTCGATCCCACCGCCCCCGCGCCGCCGCCGGTCGAGCTCACCCCGGAGGACCCCTGCCTGATCACGTTCACCAGCGGAACCGCGGGGGAGCCCAAGGCGGTGCTGCACGGAGCGCGCTACCTGGCCGGCCAGCGGCTCCAGGCCGAGCACTGGCTGGCGCCCAGCCCGGGTGACCTGGTCTGGTGCACGGCGGCGTCGGGATGGTCCAAGTCGGCGCGCAACAGCTTCATCGCCGCCTGGCTGCGCGGCGCCGCCGCCTTGCTGCACGACGGTCGCTTCGATCCCGCCGAGCGGCTCGAGCTGCTCGAGCGCGAACGGGTCAACGTGCTGTGCATGGCCCCCACCGAGTACCGGGTGATGGCCAAGCGCGTGACCTTGCGCCCGCTGGGCGCGCTTCGCACAGCGGTGGCGGCGGGCGAGGCGCTAAACCCCGAGGTGCTGCACGCCTGGCGGGAGGCCACCGGCCTGGACGTTCGCGACGGCTACGGCCAGACCGAGACCGGCCAGCTCACCGCGATGCCCCCCGGGCGGCCCGCCCGGCCGGGGTCCATGGGCCTACCGCTGCCCGGCGTGCGGCTCGACGTCGAGGAGGGCGAGCTCGTCGCCCAGCCCGCCACCGTGCCCACGTTCTTCTTGGGATACCTGGGCGAGCCGCCGCCCCGCGGCCGCTGGCATACCGGCGACCGGGTCCAGCGCGACGGGGACGGCTATCTCTACTTCGAGGGCCGCGGCGACGACGTGATCATCTCCGCCGGATACCGCATCGGCCCGTTCGAGGTGGAGTCGGCGCTGGTTTCGCATCCGGCGGTGGCCGAGGCGGCGGTGGTGGCGGCGCCCGACGAAGAGCGGGGCTCGGTGGTGCGCGCCGTGGTCGTCCTGCGCCAAGGGCCTCCCGAGCGTGGGTCCGCCCGGCGCGAGCTCGCCCACGAGCTCCAAGAGCACGTAAAGCGCGAGACCGCGCCCTATAAGTACCCCCGGGTGGTGGACTTCGCCGACGAGCTGCCCAAGACCCCCAGCGGCAAGGTGCGCCGGGCGGCGCTGCGCGACCCTGACCCGCGGCCGGGCCCGGGCTAGCGCGACAGCGTCTGGGTCAGCTCGACCACCTGCTGGAAGGTGGGCCGGTTCTGGAACCGGTAGCTCTTGGGCGTGCTGATGCCGCTGGCCACCGTGGAGCGGTCGCGGTCAAAGCAGCTGGCCTGGGGATCCGAGGCGCAGGGGTTGCTCGATCCGCCCTGCCCGTAGATCTGGGCGGGGGTCATGGCCAGCGCGTCCTTGAGCGAGGCCAGCAGCGCCGCCCGGCAGGCCTCCAGCGAACCGTTGCCGCAGTAGATCCGCGAGTAGGCGCCGGGCACCCCGGTGGTGACCGGAGTGCTCGGCTTGCTCGGCCGGGGCTTGGCGCACACGCGGACGCGGTGGTAGACCACCTTGCCCCGGCGTCGCACGACCTTGCCCTTGCGGCGCAGCGGGCGCCGCACGGTGCGACAGCGCCGGGCGGCCTTGCGCTTGGGCGCCTTGCGCGCCGCGGCGGTGGCGCGGGCGCCGCGCTTGGGCTTGCCCTTGGAGCCCTTCTTCTTCTTGGGCGTGCACACCCGGACGCGGTGATAGACGACCTTGCCCCGGCGGCGCACGACCTTGCCCTTTCGGCGCAGCGCACGACGCACGGTGCGACAGCGGCGGGCGGGCTTGGTCGCGGGACGCGAGCCGGCCGGCGCGAGCAGGTCGCGCAGGTCCTTGCTCACGTAGCCGTACCAGCCGTCGGAGAAGGAGGGGTAGTCGGTGGCGGGCCGACCCGGGGTGGGGGCGCCGAAGCCCAGCATCAGCTTCAGCCGGGCGAAAGTGTCGTCCCCGAGCGCCGGGTGAAACTCGGCGTCGAGCAGCTTGGGCCACCAGGCGTCCATGATCGTGATCGCGTCGTTGTGGTCGTAGGTGCCGGTATTGCGCAGGTCCTTGCGCTGCCCGCCGTCCGCGTACCAGCCGTCGAGCTTGGCGATCGCGTCTCGGATCTGCGGATCGCTGGGCGTCCCCAGCACCCGTCTGAGGATGGGCCACAGCGCGAACATGCGGACGTCGGTGGTGGCCGGCTCGTCCATGGCGCTCACCAGCTGCTCGATGCCCATCTTGCGCCCGGCGGCGATGTCCTGCTGGACGCGGCGCTCGATCATCTGCGAGCGGTACACCGGACCGAAGGCGTACTTGTCGTCGGCCGCCGCCCAGTCGGGGGCCTGCTTGTTGTTCCAGGAGACCAGGTAGTCGGGGTCGATCGCGTGGGGATGGGCCTCGAACGGCAGCAGGTTGAGGTTGTGCGTCGCCGGGTCATAGCCCTGCCAGTCGAAGTCGCCGGTGCCCAGGATGGGGAAGTCCGGCGAGGTCCCGTCGGCGCGCTGGGGGTACCAGCCCGAGAGGTAATAGGCGACGTGGTTGGCGTCGACATAGCCCCAGTTGAAGGCGAAGTTGATGTTCGAGGCCGCCCGCTGGAAGCTGTCGGGTCCCTTGGTGAAGTTGGGGTCGTTTAGCTCGAACAGGCCGATCGAGCTGTCGGCCTCGTGGAAGTAGGTCGTCCGGGCGCTGACGAACGCCACCTTCTGCCCGCCGACCGTCCCACGGGCGTAGACGATCCCGTGGACGGTGCGATAGGCGGTCAGGGTCTCCGAGCCCGGCGGCGTGTGGTCGGAGGCGTTGGGCGCCCAGGAGTTGCTCTGGTCGAGCTTGTCCATGGGCAGGCAGGCGCCCTTGTACATGTAGTGGACGTCGTCGCCGCACAGGACCTCGGCGAAGGTGTCGATGTTGTCCGAGGTGGCGGTGGTGGCGCTCCACGCGTAGTCGCGCCCGTGGCCGAGCTGGACCATCAGGTTGACCCCAGGGAAGGTGGCCCCGCGGGCGTCGAAGTTGGGGCCGTGGACGTCCTCCTCCATGAGGATCTGGGGCACGTAGTAGCCCACCTGGGGTCCGAGCACGCCGAGCGCGTGCCCGTTGGTCGAGTGCTTGGCGTTGACCAGCTCCCAGTTGGAGGATAGGACGGGGCCCGAGCGCGTGCGCTGGAGCAGCTGGGAGCCGATCGAGCCGTCGGCGGGGATCGGCGCCCCGGAGGAGGAGCCGGCGGCGCGGGCGGCGCTGGTGGACGCCGCGGCCCCTCCCGGCGGCGGCGCCACCGGGGCAAAGGCGATCGAGCCGGCGTCGGGCATGGCCAGGCCGCGGGGCGAGAAGGGCGAGTTGGTCTCATACGGGAAGTGGGCCGCCAGGGTGGTCGGGGCCTCGGGGTCGTTCTTCTCCCGGAAGTCCGACCACGCGGCCTTGCCCGCGGCGTCGCCGAACTGCTTCTGGAACGCCTGCAGGGTCAGCGCCGAGCGCAGCTCGTTGCCGCCGCCCTTGCCGAAGATCCCCCCGATCAGCGACGCCTCGGCGATCACGTCGGTCGCCGTCCAGTGGGTGGGGGATTTCAGGAAGGCCGCGTACTCTCCGGGCATCAGGTTGGGGTTCATCTGGGCGGCGTCGATGTAGGCGTTGATGCCCGCCACGTATTGGGTGACGTAGTCGACCATCTGCGCCCCCAGGGCTCCGTACTGCTTGGGGGCGTTGTCGATCTGGGACTGCAGATCGGCCTCGGAGTAGGGGGCGATCGCCCACTGGGTGCGGTCCATCTGACGGTTGCCCGCCGCGCCGCCGGCAAACGACGACAGCTGCGCCCGGGCCACGTGGCGCAGGATGTCCATCAAGAACAGGCGGTCCTCGGCCCCGGCGTATCCCTCGCCGAAGAGCACGGCGTCGTTGGTCTGCCCGTAGATGTGGGGCACCCCGAAGGACTTGTCGCGCACGATCGTCAGCCCGGGCGCGGGGCTCTCGGTCGAGCCGACGTCGTCGGGCTTTACGCCGAAGGTGGCGTCCTTGTAGTAGTTGGCGATCTGGTCATGGGTCAACGTCGGCGAGGCCAGCGGCAGGTCGTTGTACATCCCGTACTGGTCCATCCAGTGCGCCGGGACCGCCCCGGTGGCCTGGAAGGCGGCCAGCTGGGCGGCGTTGTCGGTGCCGTTGGCGCCGGGGGGCAGGATGTTGCGAAAGCCGCCGGCGTCGTTGAGACCGTAGGGCGCGGCGTCCGCCCGCGCCGGTGTTCCCGGCGCCGCGGAAGCGAGAGACGCAAGTCCGACGGCCAGCGCCACGCCAATGCGCGGCGAGCTTCGCTTCCCCCGCCGTACCTTGGCCGACCCCATACCCACTCGCGCCTCCTCGCTTGCCTACCCGCCGCGCTGCAGCGCGGCGGTCGGGAAGCTAGCGGACCGCCCCTCAGGGCGCGCCGGTGGCCCGCGCCGGGCGCTCAGGCGGCGCCGAGGGCCACGATCGCGTCGATCTCGACCTGGGCGCCGCGGGGAAGCGCCGCGACCCCGACCGTGGCGCGCGCGGGCAGGGCGCCGCCGAGACCGGCAAAGAACGTGGCGTAGGAGTCGTTGACGGCGCCAAAGGCGGACATGTCGGTCACGTAGATCGTGGTCCGCAGCGCCTGGGCCAGCGACGTTCCGGCCGCCGTGCACACGGCCTGGAGGTTGTCCAGGCAGGCCTCGGTCTGCTCGCCCACCTCCCCGTCGACCAGCTCGCCGGTGGCGGGATCGAGCGCTATCTGCCCGGCGCAGAAGAGCAGCCCGCCCCAGGAGATCGCCGGGCTGTAGGGCCCGATCGCCGCGGGGATGTCGCCGCCCTCGATCGCGCGGCGCGTGCTCACGAGGCCAGCTTGGCCCGCAGCGCGGGGCTGGCCGCGGGCCCGGGCCTGGCCTCGACGTCGCGCGGACCGAGCTGGGCTCCGCACGCGGCGCAGGCCCGCCACGCGGTGAGCTCGCCGCCGCAGTCGCGGTGGCGCAGCACCAGGGGTGGCCGGCCACCGTAGACGTAGCGGTCACCCCACTGAAGCAAGGACACCAGCACCGGCCATAGGTCCCGCCCCTTGTCGGTGAGGCGATACTCGGAGCGGGCGGGTCGCCGCTGATAGACGCGGCGCTCGAGCACGCCTGCGGACACCAGCCGCCCCAGCCGATCGCTGAGCACGTTGCGCGCGATGCCCAGGTCGCGCTGGATTTCGTCGAAGCGAGACAGGCGCAGGAACACGTCGCGGAGTACCAACAGCGTCCAGCGATCGCCGATCAGCGCCAGCGACCCGGCGATCGAGCAGGTCTGGTCCTCATAGCTCCGGGGCAGCACCGACCGCACTCTAGACCCGCCGCGCGTCGGGGTGGCGGCCCGCCGGGTAGGGTCGGGACCATGAGCAATGCGCTCGCCGACGAGACCTCTCCCTACCTGCTCCAGCACAGTGAGAACCCGGTCGACTGGCTGCCCTGGGGACCAACGGCGCTCGCGCGGGCGCGCGAGCAGGACCGTCCGCTGCTGGTCTCGATCGGCTACTCGGCCTGCCACTGGTGCCATGTCATGGAGCACGAGTCCTTCGAGGATGCCGAGGTGGCGCGGCTCATGAACGACCGCTTCGTGTGCGTGAAGGTCGACCGCGAGGAGCGCCCCGACGTCGACGCCATCTACATGGAGGCCGTGCAGGCGATGACCGGCCACGGCGGCTGGCCGCTGAACGTGTTTCTCAGCCCCGAGCAGGTGCCCTACTTCGGGGGCACCTATTTCCCGCCCGAGGCACGACCGGGAATGCCGAGCTGGCGTCAGGTGCTGATCGCGGTCTCGGAGGCCTGGGAGGAGCGCAAGGAGGAGATTCGCGCCGGGTCGGGCCGCATCATCGAGCACCTCAACGCCAGCGCATCGCTCTCGGCGTCGCCCGAGCCGATGCGGGTGCAGGAGCTCGAGCAGGCGGTGGCAGAGCTCGCCTCGCAGTTCGACTCCCGCCACGGCGGCTTCGGGGGCGCCCCGAAGTTCCCACCGTCTTGCACGCTGGAGTTCCTGCTGCGCCGGGCGGCCGAGCGCCCCGACGGACCCGAGGCGGGTATGGCCCTGGGCACCCTGCGGTCGATGGCGGCGGGCGGAATCCATGACCAGGTGGGCGGCGGCTTTGCCCGCTACGCCGTCGACGCCACCTGGACGGTGCCGCACTTCGAGAAGATGCTCTACGACAACGCCCTCCTGGCCGGCTCCTACCTGCACGGCTGGCAGATCAGCGACGACCCGCTGCTGCTGCGCACCTGCACGGAGACGCTCGACTGGGTCCTGCGCGAGATGCAGGCGCCCGACGGGGGCTTCTACAGCGCCCTGGACGCCGACTCGGACGGCCGCGAGGGCGCCTTCTACGTGTGGACGATCGCCGAGCTGCGCGAGGTGCTCGGCGATCGCGCACAGGAGGCGATCGCCTACTTCGGCGCCACCGAGGAGGGCAACTTCGAGGGCGCCAACGTGCTAGAGGCGCGCGGCCCCGAGCCCGCGCCCGAGGTCCGCTCCGAGATCCGAGGGCGCCTGCTCGAGGCGCGGGAGCGCCGGCCCCGCCCCGGGCTAGACGACAAGCGCCTGACCTCATGGAACGCCCTGATGGTGCGTGCCCTCGCCGAGGCGGGGGCGGCACTGGGAGGCGAGCGCGGCGAGCGTTACCTTGCCGCCGCCGGGGGGGCGGCCGAGTTCCTGCTCACCGCCATGCGCGGCCCCGACGGCGAGCTCCTGCGCACGTATAAGTCCGGGCGGGCGCGCATCGGCGCGTTCCTCGAGGACCATGCCTTCCTGTTCGAGGCGCTCCTGGGCCTCTATGAGGCAACCTTCGAGGAGCGCTGGTTTGCCGAGGCCCGACGCCTCGCCGCCACCCTGGTCGAGCGCTTCGCCGACCCCGATCGCGGCGGGTTCTTCTCCACGCCCGGCGACCAGGACCAGCTGATCGCCCGGCGCAAGGAGCTCCAGGACTCACCGCTGCCCTCGGGATTCTCGAGCGCCGCGCTGGGCCTGCTGCGGCTGGCTCGCCTGGCGGGCGAGGCCGAGTACGAGCGCCAGGCGGTCGCCGCCCTGCGCTTGGTGCACGAGCTGGCGGCCCGGCACCCGCTGGCCTTCGGGCACCTGCTTCAGGCGCTCTCCTTCTACCTGGCTCCCGCCCGCGAGCTCGCGGTGGTGGGCGATGACGCGGGCCCGTTGCTCGAAGTCGCCCGCGGGCGCTGGCGGCCCGACCTGGTGGTGGCCGCGGCAAGCGCAAGCGGCCCCCGCGACGGTGAGGCCACGGTTCCCCTGCTCGAGGGACGAACCCCGGTGAACGGACGCGCGGCGGCCTACGTGTGCGAGCGCTTCGCCTGCCAGCGGCCGGTGACCGAGCCGGCCGAACTGGCCACCCTGCTCGACCCCTGATCCCCCCGGGCCGGTCAGGGCGCCCGGAGGCCGAGCCCGCCTCAGGCGGCGGCGCGAGCGAGCTCTTTGAGCTCGTCGGGGTCCAGCCGCAGCCCGGCCCCGGCCACGTTCTCCTCCAGGTGCTCGACGGAGGAGGTGCCGGGAATGGCCAGCATCGCGGGCGAGCGCGCGAGCAGCCACGCCAGCGCCGCCTGGCCGGGGCCTGCCCGGTGCGCGGAGGCGACACGGTCCAAGACCCCGCCCGGCCGGGCCAGCTCGCCGGCGGCCAGCGGAAACCAGGGCAGGAACGCCAGGCCCTCCTGCTCGCACTTCTCCAGCACCGGCTCCGACTGGCGGTCGCCCAGGCTGTAGCGGTTTTGGACCGAGACCACGTCGGTCACCGCCCGCGCCCGATCCAGGTGCTCGACCCCGACGTTGGAGATGCCGATGTGGCGGATCTGGCCGGCCCGCTGGAGCTCGACCAGGGCGCCCAGCGACTCCTCCAGCGGCACCTGGCGATCGATCGTGTGCAGCTGGTAGAGGTCGATGCGCTCGACGCGCAGCCGGCGCAGGCTGCCAGCGCAGGCTTCGCGCAGATGCTCGGGCGAGCAGTCCGGCCGCCAGCGCCCGGGCCCGTCGCGCAGCAGGCCGCCCTTGGTGGCGATGACCAGGTCGGGCGGATAGGGGTGCAGGGCCTCGGCGATCAGCTGCTCGGAGACCTCGGGTCCGTAGGAGTCGGCGGTGTCGATGAAGTTCACGCCCAGCTCCACCGCGCGACGCAGCACCGAAAGCGCCTGCTCACGGTCGGCGGGCGGCCCCCAGATCCCCTCTCCGGTGAGCCGCATGGCGCCGTAGCCCATGCGGCGCACCTCCAGGTCGCCGCCGAGGGTCAGCGTGCCCGCCGCGATCGCCGGTGCGGCCTCGGCGCCCACGGCCTAGAGGATCGGCAGGTAGCGGTCGAGCTCCCAGCGGGTGACCTGGACCCGGTAGTCCTCCCACTCCTGGCGCTTGATCTCGACGTAGCGGTTGAACATGTGCTCGCCCAGGGTGCGAAGCACGAGCTCGGAGTTGGCGGTCAACTCGATCGCCTCGCCGAGCGTGTCGGGGAGCTGCTCGATCCCCAGGCGGCGGCGTTCGTCGGGCGCCAGGTGATACAGGTTCTTCTCCATCGGCTCGGGCAGCTCGTACCCCTTCTCGATGCCCTCCAAGCCGGCCTGCAGCAGCGCGGCAAAGGTCAGGTAGGGGTTGCACGCCGGGTCCGGGCAGCGCAGCTCCATGCGCGTGGTCCGCTCCTTGCCCGGGTGATAGAGCGGGACCCGCACCAGCGCCGAACGGTTGCGGCGCGACCAGGCCACGTACACCGGGGCCTCGAACCCGGGCACCAGACGCTTGTAGCTGTTGACCCATTGGGCGAACAGCGAGCAGATCTCCCGTGCGTGCTTGAGCTGCCCGGCGATGAAGCCCTTGCCCACCTCGGAGAGGAAGTAGGGGTCGTCGGCGTCAAAGAAGGCGTTGGTGCCGTCGGCAAACAGCGACTGGTGGGTGTGCATGCCCGATCCGTTCTCGCCGAACAGGGGCTTGGGCATGAAGGTGGCGTGCCACCCGTACTTGAGCGCGTACTCCTTGACCGTGATGCGGTAGGTCATGCAGTCGTCGGCCATCTTCAGCGCGTTGGCGTAGCGCATGTCGATCTCGTGCTGCGAGGGCCCGACCTCGTGGTGGGTGTACTCCACGTGGATCCCCAGCTGCTCGAGTGCGAGCACGGTCTCGCGGCGCACGTCCGAGCCGGCGTCCAGGGTGGTCAGGTCGAAGTAGCCGCCCTCGTCCAGCGGCGTCGTCGAGCGGCTGTCGCGAAACAGGAAGTACTCGAGCTCGGGCCCGACGTTGAACGTGTCAAAGCCCATCGCCGAGGCTCGCTCCAGCGCCCGGCGCAGCACGTGGCGGGGATCGCCCTCATACGGGGTGCGCTCGGGGGTGAGGATGTCGCAGAACATGCGGCCCACTCCCTGCTCCTCGGGACGCCAGGGCAGGACGGCAAACGTGGCGGGGTCGGGCATGGCGATCATGTCCGACTCCTCGATGGCGTTAAAGCCGGTGATCGAGGACCCGTCAAAGCCCATGCCGCCCTCGAAGGCATCCTCGAGCTCCTCGCGGCCGATCGAGAACGACTTCAGCTGGCCGAGGATGTCGGTAAACCAGAAGCGAATGAAGCGGATGTTGCGCTCCTGGACCAGAGCCTTGACGTCGTCGGCGCTCCTGGGGATCTCGGACACGGTGCTGGCCATTTGCTCAAGCGGCGGCGGCGCCGCCGTATCAGCGCGCCAGGTTATTCGATGCCCGCGCGGGCGCCCCGCGCCGACTGGACCCGGCGTGCGCCACGTGATCCGAGCCTCGATCGGCGGCCAGCCAGTGCTGGGCCCACGCCTTGACCTCGGCCAGAGCGGGGCTCAGCGCCCGCCCCATCTCGGTCAGCGAGTAGCTCACCCGGGGGGGCCGCCCCGGCTCGACGGTGCGCAGTACCACCCCGCGCCCCTCGAGTTCCTTCATGCGCTCGGACAAGAGCCGGTCCGAGAGCGCCGGCACGGCTTGGGCGATCTCCGAGAAGCGCAGGGAGGGCCGCTGGAGCAGGACGTCGAGGATCGCCCCCGTCCAGCGACGGCCGATCAACTCCACGGCGTCGTGATAGAGGGGACAGCAGGCGCCAGGACGCCCCCGCCCGCCGAGGGGGCTGGAATCGGGCGTCGGCACGTCAGGCCGCGCGCAGGCTGCGCGACTCCTCCTCCGAGCCGTCCACCGGCACCTCTCCGGCGACGTTGACCAGGGCGGTGAACGTCTCGAGCGCCACGTAGGCGATCGCCTCGAGCAGCTGCTCGTCGCTCCAGCCCGCCTCCCGGGCCTCCTCGTGCAGGTGCACGGGGGGGCCGTCGGGACCATCCAGCAGCGCGCCCAGATAGCGCAGCAGGGCGTCCTGGCGCCGATCGCCCGAGGCAAACTCCCGCGCCCGGGCCACCTCGTCGAGGCCCATCCCCGCCGAGCGCGCCGCCCGCGTGTGCAGCCTCAGGCCGGGCTCTGAACCGTGGTGCTGGGCGACCGCGATGGCGATCCGCGCCTGGGTGCCCGCGTCGAGGTGGCCGTTGCGAAGCTCGGAGCGAAACCGCGCGTAGGCGCGCAGAGCAGCGGGAGACCCGGCCAGGACCCCGAGGAAGTTGGGCAGCTGCCCGGCCGCCGATAGCGCCCCCCGCAGCACGGGCACCGAGCCCTCGGGCGCGGTGAGCTCGTCGTGGATCTGAAATCGGCTGATGCGGGGGTTCATCTGCTTCAACTCCTACCGCCTTCTGACGCGCCGCGGCGCGAATCGGATCACCGTCGACCGTCTCAACCGCCGGCAACCGGCGCGCCCCAACCCGCTCCTTTACATCCTGCGGGCTACTTACAAATAGTAATTGTAGTCGCCGCGGGCGGCTGGCGCGAGCCGCCCGGACGGGGGCCGGGCCGGGGGCGCGACGCACGGGGGCCGGCGGGCGCGGGCCCGCTCGGCGCGGGGGTGCTCAGCCGGCGTGGGCGGTGAGGATGGCCACCGCGATCAGCAGCACGCCGAGCACGAATGCCCAGAGCGCGACGTGATCCGGGGCGCGCTTGACCTTCTCGGGGGTGGCCCGGCGCGGGGGCCGGCGCCGCTCGACCTCGACCAGGCGGGGCGCGGCGACCACGGGGATCGCCTGGCCGCGAATCCGGACCGTGCGCCGCGCAGGCTGGCGCGCGGCCTGGGCCACGGCCTCCTCGTGCTCGCGGCCGCGGAAGCGCCCGGCGCGCGGCGAATCCCCCTCGGTCACTGCCGGCGATCTGCTCGCCACGCCGTCTCGCCGCGATTTCTCGGGACCGGAGGGCCCGGCGAGAGGCAGGATCCGCGGGCCCGGAGGTCGGTCTGTCGCCTCGGCACCCCCGCCCCCGGCGCGACCGTGCTCAGCCTCCCGGCGCCGACGCTCGAGCGGCTCTCGCAGATGTTCGACTTCGGTCCACCATGAGGTGGCGGCAGCCTGCGGCATGACTTCTCTTTCTGGGCTTACGGGGTTAGCTGACGGGCTCGCGCGAAAGAGTGCGCTACGCGTGAAGCGATTCGCCCCTGCGGCCTTGGGTCCCCCGCTCTCCTCGCCTGAGGAGATTCGGCGGTCTGGGGGCCCATCGTAACAGTGGGCAAAAATGTCTTCACGGCGCCCGTTGTTTATGACAGCGCAGCCGGACGGCGGTTACACCAACGCCCTCCCCCACCCCTGCGCACGCCCCGTCTTTTACTGGCGTCTCGGCTCTTGATTGGCGCCTATGAGCGGGGTCAGTGCCCGGCGACCGCGGTCACGAAGGCGACCACGTCCTGGGCGTCCTTGCCGTCGTAGAGCATCGCCGGCATCTGCCCGTTGCCTCGGGCCCGCCCCTGGGAGATCGCGCTCTGGACGATCACCGCCGGGGGGCGCAGGAGATCGAGGTTCGGGCCGACGCGACCCACCGCATTGGCCGCCGCCAGGGTGTGGCACGTCGCGCACTTGGCGGCAAACAGCGAGCGGCCGTGGGCCTCGGCGGCGGTGAGCTGCACTCCTCCGGTGGCGACCTTGGCTCGGTGGTTGCCGTTCGCCGCCAAGACCAGGGTGGGCACGGCCACGCCGAACCCCACGTAGAGCACGACGAAGAGCACCCCTAGCACCCGCCGGGCGGGGCGCGAGTCGAGGTACAGCGTCGCGCGGGCTCCGCGCGGCCCTCCGCGCATCGCCACGAAGAAGATCGTCAGCCCGACGATCGCCCAGAACGCCAGGAATCCTCCGGCCAGCATGGGCGGGGACCATATCTGCTGCGGACCCTGTTCTAGTCTCGCAACGGGTGGCCGGTCACGACGAGACGATCAGGCGCGAGTTCGCCAAGCAGGCGGGCTCCTTCGAGGATCCCGACTATGCGTTTGCCGACCGGCGCCTGATGCGCTGGATCCTCACCCACGTCCCCTGTCAGGCGGGCAGCCTGGTCCTCGACGTGGCCGGTGGAACGGGGCATCTGGCCCGCGCCTACGCCGCCGAGGCCGGCCTCGCCGTGGTCGCCGACCTCACCCCCGAGATGCTCGCCGCGGGAAAGCGCCAGAGCGAGGCCGAGGGCCGGCGAAACGTGATGTTCGTGTGCGCCGACGCCGCCGGGCTGCCCTTTCTGGCGGAGACGTTTGATCTGGTCGTGAGCCGGTTTGCCGCGCATCACTTCGAGCAACCGGCGCTCGTGTTCGCCGAGATGGCTCGCGTCTGTCGCGCGGGGGGACGCGTGGGGATCGTCGACCTGGTGGCGGCCGACGCCAGCCTGGCCTCCGAGCACGATCGCTTCGAGCGCCTGCGCGATCCCTCCCACACCCAGGCTCTGCCCGCCGACGAGCTCGCCCGCCTGCTGAAGGAGGTGGGCCTCGAGGTGATCGGGCGCACCGAGCGAGACCAACCGGTGCCGATCGAGCGCTGGCTGTCCCAGGCCCAGGCGCCACCCGAGGTCGGCGAGACGGTGCGCGAGGCGCTGGCGGCCGAGCTGGACGGCGGCGCGCCGACCGGCATGCGCCCGCATATCAGAGACGGCGAGCTGTACCAGACCCAGCGGTGGGCCATTCTGGTCGCCGCCAAGACCGGCGCGGGTGATCGCCCCGACGGGCGGTGCTAGCGACCGGCGAGGCTGGAGATCACCCAGCGGTCCCCCGTCTTCTGCAACGTGTAGACCGCGTGCTTCTGCGGGGTGTTGACCGGGACCGTGGCATCGGTCCCGTGCACGTCCGCGTTTCCGACCTTGACGTCGGCGAGCTGAGGCTTGAGCAGAGGCCCGATCTGCTTGACCGCCTGCTCACAGGAGAACCTGCCGCTGATGACCTGCCCCTGCGCCGTGGGGGTCAGAAGCGAGCACGCCTTTTTTCCGTCCCCGCCACGGATGGCCGAGATGAACTGCTTCACCGCGTCGGTCGGGCTGCTCGAACCAGAGCCACATCCGGCTATGACGACCGCCGTCATTGCCGCCACCCCGGCCAGCTCAAGCCTGTGGGCACGCACACACAACCCCATGGGCAAGCTCCTCCGTTGGCCTCTTAGCGCGATACCCAGCCAGCCGGTCGGTCAACCGGGCCAGCTGCCGAGGGGCGAGGGCGCGCCCTCGCCCGGCTAGCTGCCCATAGGAAAGCCCCGCCGGAGCGGGGCTTTCCCTTAGCAGGCCGATAAGCCGGATTCTGTCGTGGGCAGCCATCCATCTGAGCGGCCTACCTGGACCTGGGCGGGCAACCTCGTGGCGGTCCTGCTTGGCCTTGCATCAGGTGGGGTTTGCCAGGCCGCCGCGTCGCCGCGACGCCGGTGCGCTCTTACCGCACCATTTCACCCTTACCCGTCCGCGACTCACGTGTGGCCGCGAACGTCGGCGGTGTCTTTTCTGTGGCACTTTCCCGCGGGTTTCCCCGGGTCGGATTCCCCGACCACCTCGCCTTCTGATGTCCGGACTTTCCTCGGGGATCGCCGCTGACGATCCCCGCGGCTGCCTAGCCTGCGAGGTCTACGGTAGCGCCGCCCGAGCCCCTCCACCAGCCCAGGTCGGCGCCAAGGTCCTAGGAGAGCACGCTCCCGCAACCCTGACAGCATCCCGCCGCGGGCCCTAGCGCCGCGCGAGGGACGGGCACCATCGCACCACCACACGCCGGACAGGCGGCGGTGCGCCCGCTCGCGAGCATCTCCCACGCTCCGGCGATGACCCGTTCCAGCGTCCGCGCGTCGCCCGCGCGCCGGTGAACAGCCGCCGGGTCGCGGACTGTGTGCGGCCGGGCCTGCGGCAGGGCGACGGTCATGACAGGTTGCGGAAGACGCCGACGACTCGGCCCAGGACCTGTGCCTCTTGGGTGCGAATGGGCTCCATCTCCTGGTTCTCGGGCTGTAGGCGGATGTGGTCGGACTCCTTGAAGAAGCGCTTGACCGTGGCCTCCTCGCCCACCAGCGCGACGACGATCTCACCGTCTTGAGCGTTGTCCTGCCGGCGCACGACGACGAAGTCGTCCTCCAGGATGCCCGCGTCCTTCATCGAGTCGCCGCGGACGCGCAGGATGTAGTCGCCCTCGTCGCCGCCCGCTACGGGCGGGACCTGAACGTAGTCCTCGATGTTCTCGTCCGCGAGCACCGGCTGACCGGCGGCCACCGAACCAACGAGCGGCAGGCCTTCTCGACCCACGATCGATCGCACTCCCTCCACCGCGCGGTCGAGCAGCTCGATCGCCCG
>VAYS01000031.1 GCA_005883215.1 Actinomycetota bacterium | reverse complement strand
GACGGGGGTTGCGCTCGTTGCGGGACTTAACCCAACATCTCACGACACGAGCTGACGACAGCCATGCACCACCTGTGATCCTGCCCCGAAGGGAAACCGTGTTTCCACGGCTGTCAGGAACATGTCAAGCCCAGGTAAGGTTCTTCGCGTTGCGTCGAATTAAACCACATGCTCCGCTGCTTGTGCGGGCCCCCGTCAATTCCTTTGAGTTTTAGCCTTGCGGCCGTACTCCCCAGGCGGGGCACTTAATGCGTTAGCGTCGGCACAGGGGGAGTCGACACCCCCCACACCTAGTGCCCATCGTTTACAGCGTGGACTACCAGGGTATCTAATCCTGTTTGCTCCCCACGCTTTCGCGTCTCAGCGTCAGTACCGTCCCAGCGAGCTGCCTTCGCCGTTGGTGTTCCTCCTGATATCTGCGCATTTCACCGCTACACCAGGAATTCCACTCGCCTCTTCCGGACTCTAGCCCGACAGTATCCACCGGCTTTCCAGGGTTGAGCCCTGGACTTTTACAGCGGACTGATCGGGCCGCCTACACGCTCTTTACGCCCAATAATTCCGGACAACGCTTGCACCCTACGTATTACCGCGGCTGCTGGCACGTAGTTAGCCGGTGCTTCTTCTGAAGGTACCGTCACTGCGACTGGCTATTCACCAGCCTCAGCTTCGTCCCAACTGAAAGGGGTTTACAACCCGAAGGCCTTCTTCCCCCACGCGGCGTTGCTGCGTCACGCTTTCGCGCATTGCGCAAGATTCCCCACTGCTGCCTCCCGTAGGAGTCTGGGCCGTGTCTCAGTCCCAGTGTGGCTGATCGTCCTCTCAGACCAGCTACCCATCGTCGCCTTGGTGGGCCATTACCCCACCAACAAGCTAATGGGCCGCGGGCCCATCCCGATGCGGAGGCCGAAGCTTCCTTTCCTCCCGGCAAGCCGGGAGCACATTTGGTATTAGCCCGAGTTTCCTCGGGTTGTCCCAATCATCGGGGCAGGTAACCCACGTGTTACTCACCCGTTCGCGGCTTTGCCCCAGGGCAAGCCCTGGTTCGTCGCTCCACTTGCATGTGTTAAGCACGCCGCCAGCGTTCGTCCTGAGCCAGGATCAAACTCTCCATGAAGAACTACTTCTGAAGAGTTGCCATGGCTTCAATGCGAAACCTGTACACAGGCCTCGCACCATGACGGGTCATTCTGCCGCCGTCGGGACGCGCGAGCGCGTCCGCCGGCGGTTCGGACCTGGACGCACACTGCGATCGAGGGTCGATCGCGGTGCGCATGCTGCTGAGTTTTCAAAGACCGCCGCGCCCTCGGAAGGGGACTCCTTCCAGCAGCGCGGCCGGACACCCAAAGGCCTCCGGCCAGCGGAGCATCAGTATAGCGCTCCCCACGCCCCATCCGGCCCGAAAATTCGGGCAATCTCGCCCGGAGTCTGCCCGCACGGCGTGCGTCTGCGCCTACGAAAGCATCTGGACTAGGACCGTTCGCTGGCGCGGCCGGTCGTCGAAGTCGATCAGGACCACCTGCTGCCACCTCCCCAGCGCCAGCGCCCCCTCCACTACCGGGATCGCCTCCGAGGGACCCACCATCGCCGCCCGCAGGTGCGCGTGCGCGTTGGAGTCGTGGTTGAGGCGATTGTGGTCATACTCCCCGCCGCTCGGGGGCCGCGCCGGCACCAAGCGCTCGAGCGTGGCCTGCAGGTCCGCCACTCCCCCTCGCTCATACTCCATTGTGGTCACGGCCACGGTCGAGCCGCGAGCGAAGACGACCACCACTCCCTGCTGGACCCCCGAGGTCCTGACCACCGAGCTGACCCCCTCGGTCAGGTCGACGACCTCACCGTCTCCGCCGGTGCTCAAGCGCAACAGACCGCCGTGCACCGCCATCGCTCAGATCCGCTTGAGCCGCGCAAAGCGGCGCTTTCCCACCCGCAGGACCTGCCCGTCTAGCCGCTCCGCCGCCAGGTCCTGCTCGGCGGTGCTCAGGATCTCGTCCCCCAGGCGCACTCCCCCCTGCTCGAGTACCCGCCGGGCCTCCGAGCGCGACATGCCGAACACGTCGGCGATCAGCCCCGGCAGGTGCACCTCGCCCTCGGCAGCCTCGAAGCTCGCCTCCGGCACGTCCTCGGGCGCCTTGCGCTCCACGAACAGCCGATCGAAGTGCCGCTCGGCGGCCTGCGCCGCCGAGGCGTCGTAGAAGCGCGCGACCAGCGTCCGGGCCAGCGCCCGCTTGGCGTCTCGGGGTCCCACCTTGGGGGGCTCCTGGCCCACCAGCAGCGAGTAGTAGTCGGCCAGGCACTCGTCCGGCACGCTCAGGGTCTTGCCGTAGATGTCCTCGGGCGAGTCGGTGACGCCGATGTGGTTGCCCAGCGACTTGGACATCTTCTCGTGTCCGTCGGTGCCGACCAGGATCGGCATGGTCAGAATCGCCTGCTCGGGCTGGCCGTGGCTCCGCTGCACGTCGCGGGCCAGCAGCAGGTTGAACTTCTGATCGGTCCCCCCCAGCTCCACGTCGGCCGCCACCGCGACCGAGTCATATCCCTGCATCAGTGGATACAGCACCTCGAGCAGCGAGATCGGTTGGCCCTTCTCCATCCGGCGGGCGAAGTCGTCTCGCTCGAGCAGCTGGGCCACCGTCGCGGTACCCGCGAGGGCGAGGAACCGCTCCATCGGCATATCCAGCCACTCGCCGTTGCGCCGTACCTCCAAGCGCTGGGGCTCGCGAGCGAGCACCGTGAACGCCTGTTCCTGGAAGGTTCGCGCGTTGGCCTCTATCTCGTCTGCGGTGAGCACCGGCCGGGTCGAGGAGCGCCCGCTGGGATCGCCCACCCGGGCGGTGAAGTCGCCGATGATCAGGACCACCAGGTGCCCCAGATCCTGAAACTCGCGCAGCTTGTTCAAGACCACGGTGTGCCCGAGGTGAATGTCGGGCGCCGTGGGATCGATCCCCAGCTTCACGCGCAGCGGACGCCCAGCCGCGGATGCCGCCTCCAGCTTGCGTTCCAGCTCCCCCGCGGGCAGCGATTCGACGGCATTTCGGGCCAGCCAGGCGGCCGTCTCGGCGGGCGAGCGACCGTGAATGGCCATCCCGGCCAATGCTAGACTGCCCGAGCGCGCGAGGAGGCTGCCGCCCCCTCCTCGCAGGCCCCGGGGGCCCCTAGTCTTCCTATCCCAGACGTGCCGGCGGTCGCCGTCCCGAAGCATGCCGTGAGCAAGGACGATCGCGCCGACATAGCCCGGATCCAAACCCGCTCCGTCCCAGGCGAGCCGGCCTCGGGAGCCGAGCCTGGGCTCGATCCGCGGTGGGAAGCGTCGGCGCACGCTCCGGCGCCCGACGCCGAGGGCGCGCCCGCGGCGCCCTCCGCGGGCCCCTCCCCGACCGTACCGCCCCCCGCGCCCGCGGCCACACCCGCCGAGCCGCTGCCGGTCATATCCGCGGCGCCCCAGACCGCACCTTCCGAAAGCGCCCCGGTCGCGCCCGACGGGGGCAACGGCGGACCGCCGACCGGCGGAGGCCCCCCGACCGGCGGAGGCCATCCGCCAACCGGCCGCATCCTTCCCTTCCGGCGCCGCGGCTCCGGGGAGGGGCGCCCACGCATCAAGAAGCTGCGCCTGGCGGCGATCCTGCTCGGCGTCTCGCTGATCGCGGTCATCTCGACCGTCTTCGGGATGATGATGGCGGTCGCCTCCGAGCTTCCGGCGCTCGACCACAAAGCCGCGTTCAAGACCGCCCGCAACTCGATCGTCTACGACGATCAGGGCCGGCCGCTGGGCATCCTGGCCAGCAAGGAAAACCGGATCTTTGTCCCCTCCTCGGAGATCCCGCCGCTCGTCAAGCACGCCGCCGTGGCGGTCGAGGACAAGCGCTTTTACACCAACACCGGCGTCGACATCCCGGGCATCGCCCGTGCCTTCTTCCAGGACATCGCGCGCAAGAAGGCCGTCCAGGGCGCCTCGACGATCGCCCAGCAGTTCGTCAAGAACGCGCTACAGGCGCAGAACAAGCGCACCATCTTCCAGAAGCTGCGCGAGGCGGCGCTCGCCTACCACCTCACCCGACGCTGGTCCAAGGACCGCATCCTCACCGAGTACCTGAACTCGATCTACTACGGCAACGGCGCCTACGGGATCGAGTCCGCCGCCCGCACCTACTTCGGCCAGGACGCCAACCACCAGGGCTGCGGCAATCCGCACCACCCGCTGTGCATCCAGGAGCTGAAGCCGCACGAGGCCGCACTGCTCGCGGCAATGATCTCCTCGCCCACCGCCTATGACCCGGTCGCCCACCCTCAGGCGGCCAGGCGGCGTCGCAACCTGGTCCTCAAGGACATGCTCGACCAGGGCTACATCACCCCCTCCGACTACAGCAGTGGGGTCGCCGAAGCGATCCCGGCGCGGGCCGATATCCAGTCGCCGCGGCTGGCGGCGCCCACCCCCGACACTCCCTTCTTCATCGACTGGGTCAAGCAGCAGGTGGTCGATCGCTACGGGGCACGCCGCGCATTCGAGGGCGGACTGAAAATCCGCACCACCCTGGACCTCGACCTGCAGCGGGCGGCTGAGGCGGCGGTCCAGAACCACCTCTCCGACCCCAGCGGTCCGACCGCGGCGCTGGTGGCCATCGACAACGACACCGGGGAGGTCCGCGCCATGGTCGGTGGCCCCGACTACCGGCACTCCCCGTTTAATCTCGCTACCGAAGGGCAGCGCCAGCCGGGCTCCTCGTTCAAGGTGTTCACGCTGGCCCAGGCGCTGCGCGAGGGCATCTCCCCCGATTCGGTGTGGCCCTCGGAGAAGCGCGTCTTCACGGTCCCCAACAGCGGCGGCCAGGAGCACTTCGTGGTGCGCAACTTCGCCAACGCCTATAACGGCAGCTCGACGCTGGCGCACGCCACCGCTGTCTCGGACAACTCGGTGTTCGCCGCGGTGGGCATCCAGGCCGGGGTGAGCCGGATCGCCCATCTCGCGACGCGCATGGGTATCCGCAGCCCGGTTTCCCACAACCTCGCGATCACCCTCGGCGCCCTCAAGCAAGGGGTGACGCCGCTCGACATGGCCCACGCCTACGAGACGCTGGCCCACAATGGTGAGCGCGTGCTGGGCACCCTGGGTGCCCAGGGCGGCGGACCGGTGGGGATCCGGGAGGTGGACATCCCGGGCCAGGGAGCCGATCGCAACCGCCGCTACTTCAAGCGCGTCCTGCCCAAGCCCCTGGTGTCGACCGAGGACGACATGCTCACGGCAGTCCTGACCGAGGGGACCGCCAAGAGCGCGGCGCTCGACCAGTGGGCGGCGGGCAAGACCGGCACCACCGAGAACTACGGCGACGCCTGGTTCGTCGGGTTCACCCGCAAGCTCACGGTCGCCGTGTGGGTGGGCTACGCGAACGGCACGAAGTCCATGCGCACCGACTACGGCGGCTCACCGGTCGAGGGCGGGACCTTCCCCGCCGACATCTGGCATGACTTCATGACCCAGGCGATCGGCATTCAGGCCCAGCTGGACGCCAACAAGCCGGGCGCCACCAACCGGAACGGCTCGGGATCGGGAAGCGGCTCGAGCTCCAGCAGCTCGGGTGGGTCCGGCGGCGGCTCGTCGAGCAGTGGCGGCGGCTCCTCCGGCGGCGGGGGCGGTGGGGGCGGCTCCTCCGGCTCCGGCGGCGGTGGGGGCGGCTCCTCCGGCGGCTCCGGCGGGGGCGGCGGCTCCTCCGGCTCCGGGGGAGGCGGCGGGTCCTCGGGCGGCGGCGGGGGCGGCGGCTCCTCGGGTACGGGCTCCGGCGGCGGCGGGTCCTCCGGCTCCGGTGGGGGCGGCTCCTCCGGCGGCTCCTCGGGCGGCGGTGGGGGCGGCTCGTCCGGTGGCGGCACGGGCGGCACCGGCGCCGGCTGACCCCGGCCGCCGTCAGACAGACACGGGCGGACCGGGTCCCTCGGCCCGCCTGGCGGCTTATCTCCGACCCCCGCGCGGGCCGCGTCTCAGACCTTAAGGGCGCTGCGCAGGCCGGACGGCCACGGGCGCGAAACCGACCGGCTGCCGCTGGCGCAGAAGCGCCAGGGAAGCTCGGCGGCCCGGGTTATCCCGATGCGGGTGGCCGTGATCGCCCGGGCGCCGCGCCATTCCCTGGGCGGCGGGCCGACGCGGACCGGGCCGGCCGCCAGATCCCCCGCGTTGTGATGCAGCTGGACCCCGAGCGCCTGGGTCAACTTGCCGGGCCCCGAGCACAGGTCGTCGACGCAGTCAAGACCCCGGCGCGCGCGCATGATCTCCACCCCGTCGACCGGCTCCAGGGCTCGGATCAGGACCGCGGCGCCCACTCCCTCGGCCTCGCTGACCGCATTCAGGAGGGCATGGATCCCATAGGACCGGTACACGTAGGCGCGACCGGGCGGCCCAAACAACGTGCTGGTCCGCGCGGTGAAACCCGCGTAGGCGTGGCAGGCCGGCTCGGACTGGTGGTAGGCCTCGGTCTCCACGATCACGCCGCCGGTCTCGCCGTGCGAGATCGTGCAGCCGATCAGGTCGCGGGCGACGTCCACGACCGGTCGGGCGTAGAAGTCGGGCCTCACGCGGTCGCGAGCGCCTCGTGGGCAGCCGCCAGCTGGTCGCGAACGCGGATCAGCGCCGTCCCCCCCTCCGAGACCTTCGATTCCAGCCATGCCCCCTGGGCCAGCAGCTCGTGGAATCCGCCGGACAGGGCCTGATGGTGCTCGGCCAGCTCCTGGTCGGAGAAGTCCGACAGCGCCCGGCCCTGGTCGAGCGCCTGACGAACCAGACCGGCCACCACGCCATGGGCCTCGCGAAAGGCCACACCCTGGCGTACGAGCCCGTCGGCGAGGTCGGTGGCGGCCACCATCTCGTCCGAGGCGGCCGCGGCCATACGCTCGCGGTCAAACCGCGCCCCGGCGATCATCCCGCGCGCCGCGGCCAGGCATAGCTCGAGCGTGTCGACGGCGTCGAACAGGTGCTCCTTGTCCTCCTGCAGGTCCTTGTTGTACGTAAGCGCCAGAGCATGCAGTACGCCGTGGAGCGCGGAGAGGTGCGCCACCACGCGCGGGGCCTTGGCTCGTAGGAGCTCGGCGGCGTCGGGATTCTTCTTCTGGGGCATGAGCGACGAGCCCGAAGTCCAGGCGTCGGGCAGCCGGCAGAAGCCGAACTCCTCGCTGGACCACAGCACCAGCTCGGCGCCCAGCCGGCTCAGGTGAGTGGCACAGGTCGCCGCCGCGGCGAGGTAGTCGAGGGCAAAGTCGCGGTTGGAGACGGCGTCGATCGAGTTCTCCGACACCCGCGAGAATCCCAGCTCGCCGGCCAGCCCCCCGCGGTCGGTGGGGAAGTTCACGCCGGCCAGCGCGCCCGCCCCCAGCGGTAGCCGGTCGGCCTGGCCCGCGGCGAACACGAACCGCCCGCGGTCGCGGTCGAGCATCCAGAAGTAGGCGAGCAGGTGATGGCTGAGGTAGACCGGCTGTGCCCGCTGCAGATGCGTATAGCCCGGCATCGCCCAGTCGAGGTGCCGTTCGGCCGCCTCCAGCAGCGTCTTCATCAGCGCCTCGACCGCTCCCGCCGCCGCGGTGGCCCGCTCGCGGCAGTACATCGCCACGTCGGTGGCCACCTGATCGTTCCGCGACCGGGCGGTGTGCAGCCGTCCGCCCACCGGACCGGCGACCTCGGTCAGGCGCCGCTCGATCGCCATGTGGATGTCCTCGTCGTCGTCGCGAAACTCAAAGCGCCCGTCCGCGAGCTCGCGCTCGACCTCGCCGAGCCCCGCCAGCAGCGCGTCGCGATCCTGCTCGGAGATGATGCCGGTGGCGGCGAGCATGCCGGCATGCGCGCGCGATTGGGCGATGTCATAGGGCCACAGCCGCCGGTCAAAGCCCACCGAGCGGTTGAGCCGCTGAAAGTCAGGATCCTGGGGTTGGGCAAAGCGCGACACGGTGCCGGCCAGTGTACGGGCGACCCGGTGCCCGCTAGGATCGCCCGCCATGCCCGGCCCCAGGCCTCTCGTCATGGCGGTCGTCGGCGCCCTCGCGCTGGCCGGCTGCGGCAGCTCGAGCAAGCCGACCGAGCCGGAGAACTCGCAGCCCGCCGCCACCAGCTCCCAGACCTCGACGCCGACCACGCCGGGCGCCACCGCCCCGGCCCGCCCCAAGCCCCAGGTCAAGCCGCCGCCCGGTCCGCCGCCCAAGCAGTTGGTGACCAAGGACCTGGTCCCGGGCACCGGGCCGCCCGCCAAGGCCGGCCAGTCGCTCACGGTCAACTACGTCGGGGTGCTCTATCGGGGCGGCAAGCAGTTCGATGCCTCGTTCGACCACGGCCAGCCCTTCACCTTCACGCTCGGGCAGGGCAGCGTGATACCGGGGTGGGACCGCGGCCTGGTCGGCATGCGAGTCGGCGGACGCCGCGAGCTGGTGGTCCCGCCGAACCTGGCCTACGGGGCCCAGGGACAGCCCCCGACCATCGGGCCCAACCAGACCCTGGTGTTCGTGATCGATCTGCTCGGCGCCTCCTGAGGCGCCGCGCTCGCCGGGGTTAGCCCGGCTTAGCCTGCCGGATCGCGCGCCCCGACGAGACGGCGCTGCCCCTCGCCCCCCGCATCGGCTGCCCCGACGCTTCGCGGCGGCGCCTTACCTTGCCCCCATGCCCAGCGAGCGGGTGCTCTCTCGCTCACGCCCGGTCGAACTGCCCGTGAAAGCCCAACGGGATGTGATGCGGGGCCTCGGCGCGCGCCAGCTCCTGCAGGTCCGCCGCGTCGAGGACCAACAGGAACGAGTTGCCTGCTTCGGCGTTGAGGACGACCGAGAGGAGCACGCCATCATCCTCGACCTCGGCGTCCGGGCGGGCCACGAAGACCGGCTCTCCCGGCCAGCAGCCCGGCTGGGACCACGCATGCGTCTCGCCGGCGTCCGTGTCCACCTTGACGATCCGGTCCAGCCACCCGCCCGGGCCTCCGCCGTTTCCCCAGACGTAGCGGTAGGCGCGCTCATTGCCTGCCCGGTAGTTGATCCGGGGCAGCTCGAGCCCTCCTTGACACAGCGGCTGGGCGTTCACCGAGCAGTTGTCCAACCCCAGCACGAAGCGGGTAGCCGACGGCATCGTGGGAGGCTTGCCCGCCCGCAGTCGGTCGAGATAGAGGTCCTCGATGATGCCAGCGTCCGGGTAGGTGCAGAGGTCGACCACGACCTCGCCGTCGCGCTCGAAAGAGTTGATGTGGTGAAAGCCAAAGCAGGCCTCGGTCTCAAAGCCGTCCACTGATTGGCCCGTGGCGCGATCGACGAGCGTGAAGCGGGTTCCGCGCTCGGGCTTCCACCGGTAGTTCTCGATGTACGGGCGGCCCGACAGGGCCAGCTCCAGCGGGTTGACCACGTGCGGGAACTCGGCGAGCACGAACCACCGCTCGGTCAGCCCGAAGGAGTGCATGTAGGCCGGGCGGGATACCGGTACCGAGGCGAGCACTCGCGGCCTGGTGTCTTGCGGTCCCACCGCAAAGAAGCGATAGCTGCTGCGCGGTCCCAGCTTGGCGGCGTAGTTGAGCATCGCCCCGCTGTCGCGATCGAGATGCGGATGGGCCGTGGACAGCTGGCCGGGAGCCCGGTAGGGGTGGACCCCGCCGGCCTGCAGCGTGCTCGCGTCGAACTGCACCGGCAACCGCGTCTCGGTCATAGCGATGAAGCGGTCGCCCAGCCGGCCCACGTTGACCGCGCCGTTGTCGGTGAAGGCGCTCGCGGTGAACATCGTCTGCACGCGCCGAAACAGCGAGCGGCACGGGTCGGTGGCGAACTCGGCATAGGCGATCCGGCCCTGCTCGCGCGCGGCCCGGTAGGCGCGGCTCTCGAGCGCGCGGTTGCCGTAGGAGACCCGGCCGTCGTCGATCGTGAACCGGTGCAGCATCGCCAGCCCGTCAAACCAATGCCGCATGCGCTGCTCGCCCACCTCGAACTTCGCCGGTCCGGTGCGCAGCAGCGACCCCGCCAGCCAGGGCGGCAGCTCCCCCGCCAACGGCAACTCGCTCACCGAGATCTCGCGCTCGAGGGTGGCAAAGCCCAGGGCGGGCGGAGAAGCAGTGGCGGTGGTGACAGACATCGTTCTCCTCTTATAGTTCGACCCGAACGATCCGTACGGTACGGTATCCTGGTACCCGTGTCAACCGCTCCCCTGACCGAAACCTCCTACATCGTCCTCGGTCTGCTCGAGCACGGCGAGCCCGCCACGCCGTATGACCTCAAGCGGTTCGCTCAGCTCAGCGTGTTCAACTTCTGGGCCGTCCCCCACACCCAGCTCTACACCGAGTGTGCCCGCCTGGCCGAGGCCGGTCTGCTTGGCGAGCACCGCGAGGAGACCGGCCGTCGCCGTCGCCTCTACCGCCTGACCGAGGCGGGCCGGCGCGCCCTGGAGCAGTGGCGGGCCGAACCCACCGGCGAGCTGTACGAGGGACGCGACCCGGGCACCCTGAAGCTGTTCTTCGGCGCCGACCCCGCCCCCCTGGCCGACGCTCAGCTCCAAGCCCACCGGCGCAAGCTGGAAGCGTTCGAGCAACTCCACGTCGAGGCGGGGCCGCACATGCCCGAGGGCATGCGCTTGGCGCTCGAGATCGGCATCGGCCACGAGCGCGAGTACGTCCGCTTCTGGTCCCAGCTGAGCACCGCCCGCCGGACGGGCGATGCCCCTGGCGCGAGGCAAGCAAACCCGCCTCGCTCCCCCGCACGCGCCCGCGCCCCGCGCGGCCGCGCCCGCACCCCACGCGGCCGCAGGGCCGCCTAGCGCCGCCCGAGCGCCTCGCCCAGGGCCCGCCCGACCCGCTCCACCTGACCCTCGCTCATCTGGGGAAAGAAGGGGAGCGCCAGCGAGCGGGCGGCGACGTCCTCGCAGACCGGAAACTCCCCCGCCCGGTGGCCGAAGGTCTCGCGGTAGAAGCTCATCAGGTGGATGGCGGGCAGGTAGGGCTTGCTCTGGATCCCCCGCGCCGCCAGGGCGGCGATCGTGCGCTCGCGATCGACGCCGGCCGGAAGCTGGACCACGAACACGAACCAGCCGCGCACGTCGCCGTCGCGATCCGGGCACGGGAGGTCCAGGCCCTCGATCCCGGCGAGCGCCTGGCGGTAGGCGGCGGCCACCCGGGCGCGGGCCTCGAGCAGCGACCCCAGCCGCCGTAGCTGGGCCAGCCCCAGCGCGCAGGCCAGTTCCGAGAGTCGGTAGTTGAAGCCGAGGCGGTCGTGGTCGAGCCAGCCCATGTCCGGCGCCCGGCCCTGGTTGCGCTCGGAGTCGATGCGCTCCTTGAGGCCATCCTCGCCCACACACACCATTCCCCCCTCGCCGGTGGTCAGCTGCTTGTTGGCGTAGAAGCCGAACACCGCCGGGTGCCCGCGCCCTCCGACGGCCGGCCCGTCGCGGTGGCCAGCCCCCAGGGCTTCGCAGGCGTCCTCGACGATCGCCAGTCCCCGCGCCTCGGCCAGCCGCTCCAGCGCTGGCATGTCGGCCGGGTAGCCGAACACGTGCACGGGCAGCAGCGCCCGGGTGCGCTCGCCCACCGCTGCCGCGGCGGCGTCCGGGTCGAGGTTGAGCGTCACCGGGTCGATATCGGCGAACACCGGGCGTGCCCGCTCGAAGACCACCGCGTTGGCCGAGGCCACGAACGAGAACGGGCTGGTGACGACCTCATCCCCCTCCCCCACCCCCGCGGCGCGCACCGCCAGGTGAAGCCCGGCGGTGCCGCTCGACACGGCGCTGGCATGGCGCGCCCCCACCTGCCCCGCAAACGCGCGCTCGAACTCGGCCAGCCGCGGCCCGAGCGACAGCTGGCCGGAGCGCAGCACCTCGAGCACCGCCTCCTCGTCGGTCCGGCCGATGACGGGCTGCGCCAGCGGGATCAGCTCCCCGCCCCCCTGCCCGGAGCTCACGCGGGCGCCCCGCTCCCGCTCACCGCGCCGCGGGCCGGTGCTCGGCGGGCGAGGCGTGCTCGGCACGGTCGGGCTGCATGCCGTACTCGAGTGAGTCCACCAGCGCATCCCAGGAGGCGGCGATCAGGTTTTCCGAGACGCCTATCGATCCCCACACGTCGTGCCCGTCGGAGGCGTCGATGAGTACCCGCGTCACCGCCCCCGTGCCCTTGCTCTCGTCGAGGATGCGCACCTTGAAGTTGACCAGGTCGATGTCCTTGAGGTGCGGGTGGATCTCGCCGATCGCGTCGCGCAGAGCCTGGTCCAGGGCGTTGACCGGGCCGTTGCCCTCGGCGGTGCGCACGTAGCGCTCGCCGTTGACCCAGATCTTGATCGTGGCCTCGGTCTCGACCTTGCCGTCGGCGCGCTTCTCGACGATCACCCGCCAGGACTCCAGCCGGAACAGCGGCTGGTACTCGCCCGTCTCCCTGCGCAGAAGCAGCTCGAAGGAGGCGTCGGCCGCCTCGAACTGATAGCCGGCATGCTCCAGCGACTTGACCCGCTCGAGCACCCGGGCGGCCGTGTCCCCCTCGAGCGTCAGCCCCCGGTCCTCGGCCTTCTCCTGGATCGTCACCTTGCCCGAGAGCTCGGAGACCAGAAGCTCCCGCGCGTTGCCCACCAGCGCCGGGTCCACGTGCTCGAAGGTCGCCGCGTCGGCGCGCACCCCGGCGACGTGCATGCCCCCCTTGTGGGCAAAGGCGTTTCGCCCCACGTAGGGCTGGTTGGGATCGGGCGTGAAGTTGAGCAGCTCGTCGACGAAGTGCGCGGTCTCGGTCAGCCGGGCCAGCTGCTCGTCGGTGACGCAGGGGCGACCCAGCTTGAGCTGCAGGTTGGCGATGATCGGGACCAGGTCGGCGTTGCCCGAGCGCTCGCCGCGCCCGTTCATCGTGCCCTGGACCTGGGTGGCCCCGGCCTGCACGGCGGCGATCGTGTTGGCCACCCCGCATTCGGCGTCGTTGTGGCAGTGGATGCCCAGCTGCACCCCCCCGCCGAGCGCGTCGAGCGCCGCCCGCGTCGCGGCGTCCACCTCGGACGGCAGGGACGAGCCGTTGGTATCGCACAGCACGACGGTCTCGGCGCCGGCCTCCGCCGCCGCCCGCAGGCACCGCAGGGCGTACTCGGGCTCGGCCCGCCACCCGTCGAAGAAGTGCTCTGCGTCGTAGATCGCCCGTTTGTCGTGGTCGACCAGGAAGGCCAGGGACTCGGCGATCATGCGCAGGTTCTCCTCGCGGTCGACCTTGACCACCTTGTCCAGGTGAAGCGTCCAGGTCTTGCCCACCAGCGTGCACACGGGGGCAAAGGATTCGACCAGCACCCGCAGCGCGGGATCGGCGTCGGCCGGAGTGTCCCGCCTCCGGGTCATCCCGAAGGCGGCGATCTCGGCGTGGCCGAAGGTCTCCCGGGCCAGGCGCTCGAACAGCTCGCGCTCCTTGGGATTGGAGGCCGGGAAGCCCGCCTCGATCAGGTCGATCCCCAGCTCGTCGAGCTTGTGGGCCACGCGCAGCTTCTCGTCGGCCGATAGCGACATGCCCTCGCCCTGCATGCCATCGCGCAGGGTGGCGTCGTAGAGCTCGATGCGTTGGGTGCTGGTCACGGCTGGTCCTCCTGGTTAGCGGACGGGCGAAGTCGGACAGCGGTACGCACGCGCCTCAGGCGCTGTGGCGCACCGCCCCGGTAATTCGCCGCCCCCAAGGAAGGAGAGAGCGCATCACTGCGTCGCCGCCCTGAGCGGCGCCTGCCCGGGCTGCGTCGCGCGCATAGATCCGTTGGGGCTAGTCGCCTGCGGGCCGACCACCTCCAGCCACTCCAGGTAGCGCTCGTCGCGCCCGTGCAGCGCGGCGTCGAACACCGTCTGGATCTCGCGGGTGACGGGACCGGGCTCACCCGTCCCGATCGGGTGATCGTCGATCTCCCGGACGGGTACGAGCTCGGCCGCCGTGCCGCTCATGAAGACCTCATCGGCCAGGTACAGCTCGGCGCGATCGATGTCGTGCTCGACGACCTCGTGGCCCAGGTCGCGGGCGATGCGCAGCACCGAGTCGCGGGTGATCCCGTCGAGGATGCCGGCGGTCTGGGGCGGAGTGTGGATGGCGCCCTTGCGCACCGCGAAGATGTTCTCGCCCGAGCCCTCGCACACGTGGCCGAGGTCGTCGAGCAGGATCGCCTCGTCGTAGCCCGCCTTCTGGGACTCGATCTTGGCCAGCACGTTGTTGAGGTATTGGCCCGAGGCCTTGGCGTGCGGGATCAGCGACTCGGCGCTGATGCGCCGCCAAGAGGACACCTTGGCCCGGATGCCCTGGCGCTTGCCCTCCTCGCCCAGGTAGGAACCCCACTCCCACACGGCGATCGCCACCTCGACCGGAGCGTCGAGCGGGAACAGGCCCATCTGGCCATAGCCCCGGAAGATGAGCGGCCGGATATAGCAGGAGCGAAGCTGGTTGCGGACGATCAGCTGGTGCGTCGCGGCGCGCAGCTCCTCGGCCGGATAGGGGACCGGCATGTAGTACAGCTGGGCCGACCGGTACAACCGCTCCAGGTGCTCGGTGTGGCGGAAGATCGCCGGCCCCCGCTCGGTCTCATAGCAGCGCACGCCTTCGAAGACCCCGGTTCCGTAGTGCAGCCCGTGGGTGAGCACGTGCACCTTCGCCTCCTCCCAGGCGACGAACTCCCCGTTCATCCAGATGAGGTCGGCCTGGTCCACTGCGGCTGCTCCTGTCTTCTATCTATTTATTTATGAGTGAAAGGACCGCCTGGCTGGCCGCGGCCGTAGTGGCCGAGCCCCCAAGGTCATAGGTCCTCAATCCGCTTTCGAGCGCGCGATCGACCGCCGATTCTATCCGGGCGGCCTCGTTCTCCCAACCCAATCCGTGCCGGAGCATCAGCGCGGCGGACAGGAACATGGCCAGCGGGTTGGCGATTCCCCGCCCCGCGATGTCCGGGGCCGAGCCGTGCACCGGCTCAAACAGCCCCGGGCTGCGGCCGTCTGCGCCGGGCGAGCCCAGCGATGCGCTGGGCAGCATCCCGATCGAGCCGGTGATCATCGCCGCCTCGTCGGAGAGGATGTCCAGCACGTTGGCCTTGTCCACCGAGGCCACCCGCGGTGGACCGCCGGTGCTCTGGGCGCGGGTGCTCGCCGCCCCGAACGCCACGCGGGCGATGCGCTCGATCTCGGCCACCGAGTAGCGGCACTCGTCCAGGGCGCCGTCGGCGTCGCGCCGCTTGTTCCCGAAGTAGATGCCGCCGGTCAACTCGCGCACCACCAGCAGGTCGGTTCCCTCAATGCGCTCGCGCCGCAGCGGACTCGAGTCATACAGCGCGGGCAGGGGCCGGACGGGGCGCAGGTTGGCGAACAGGCCCAGTCCCTGGCGCAGCCCGAGGAGGCCCTGCTCGGGACGCGGCGCCTCGGGGTCGGTCGAGTCCCACCTGGGCCCGCCGACCGCGGCCAGCAGCACCGCGTCGGCGCGGCGACAGGCGTCGAGCGTGGGCTCGGTCAGCGCGGTGCCGTGGGCGTCGATGCTCGCTCCTCCGAACTCGTGTTCCTCGAACTCGAAGTCCCCCACAGCGCCCAGCAGCTCCAGCGCCGGGGGCATGATCTCGGGGCCGATCCCGTCGCCGGGCAGCGTGACGATGCGCGGCTCCACGCCTAGCTCGCCTGCGCCTCGATGTTCAGCCGCACGTAGTCGACGGGTAGCGGCTGGCCGACCTCGCGCGCGACATCCTCCACGAAGCCTTCGGCCAGCCCATCGGGCAGCCGCTCGACGTGGTAGTTGAGCAGCACGGTGCGCATGAACGCGCGGGCTTCGCCGGGATCGGCGATCTCGATCGGGCGCGGCTCCAGCCAGCAGCGCGCCCGGGCGAAGCCGGCGCCCGCCAGCCGGGTCTCGGTCTGGGCCGGGCTGGCGTAGTTCCACGGCGATCCCATCCCGGCCAGGTGGGTGGCGTAGGGCTCGCGCGCCGCCACTGCGTCGGCGTGGGCGCGAAAGCGGGCGATGTTCCCCTGGCCCCCGCACTGGGCCACCACACGCCCGCCCCGGCCCAGCGCCGCTCGCACCCTCTCAAACAGCCGCTCGTGGTCGTGGATGTGATGAAAGACCGCGGTGGAGAAGACCACGTCCACCGGGTCCTCGAGCGTCAGCTCGAGCAGGTCGGAGTGCCGGACATCGACCCCGGAGCCCAGCCGCTCGCGCGCCAGCGCCACCATCGACTCGGCGCCGTCTACCGCCACCACCCGCCCGTGGGGGACGAGCTCGACCAGCATCTCGGTCACGCGGCCGCTGCCGCAGCCGGCGTCGAGCACGGCCTCGTCGCCGCGCAGCTCCAGACGCCCGAGGACCTCGCGCGCCCACGCCACCTGGGGCTCGGACACCCGGTCATAGGTGCGCGCGTCCCAGTCAGGCAGCGGTCCGGCGGCGCCGCTCACAGCGCCGTGGTCACCGGGCCGGGGCGCTCGCGTTGGGCCTCGTAGGCCTCGATCTCCGCCGCCCGCTGAAGGGTCAGGGCGACGTCGTCGAGCCCGTTGACCAGTCGGTGCTTGACCTCGGCGTCGATGTCAAAGCGCGCCGTCTGTCCCGCGAAGCGCACCTCCTGGGCGGGGAGGTCGATCGCGGCCCGACCGGCTGCGGCCAGCGCGCGGACCTCGTCCTCGTCGAGGACCACGGGAAGCAGCCCGATCTTGGTGCAGTTGGAGTAGAAGATGTCGGCGAAGCTCGGGGCGACGACCGCCCGGAAGCCGTAGTCCTCCAGCGCCCAGGGGGCGTGCTCGCGCGAGGAGCCGCAGCCGAAGTTTCGCCCGGTGGCCAGGATCGGATTTGCCGGCAGCTCCCACCCCGGCTCCTTGGCCCAGTCGTAGAAGAGAAACTCGCCAAAGCCGGTGCGCTCGACCCGCTTGAGGAACTGCTTGGGGATGATCTGGTCGGTGTCGACATCGGAACGGTCCAGGAAGGAAACCGGTCCGGCGATCGTGGTGATGGGTTCCACGCGGCCCCTCGCTAGTTCCAGCCGCGGATGTCGACGAAATGCCCCTCGACGGCCGCGGCAGCGGCCATCTCGGGGGAGACCAGGTGGGTGCGCCCGCCCCGGCCCTGGCGCCCTTCGAAGTTGCGGTTCGAGGTCGACGCGCAGCGCTCACCGGGGCGCAGGATGTCCGGGTTCATGCCCAGGCACATCGAGCACCCCGCGCCGCGCCAGTCAAAGCCGGCGGCCGCAAAGACGCGGTCCAGGCCTTCCTCCTCGGCCTGAACCTTGACCTGCTGGGAGCCGGGGACGACCATCGCGTAGACGCCGTCGGCGACCCGGCGGCCCTCCACCACGCGGGCGGCGGCGCGTAGGTCGCCGATCCGCGAGTTGGTGCACGAGCCGATGAACACCCGCTCCAGGGCGATGTCCTGGATCGGGGTGCCGGGCTCGAGCGCCATGTAGCGCAGCGCCCGCTCGGCCGCCTCGCGAGCCGCCGGGGCATCGAGCTCGTGGGGGTCGGGCACGCGGCCGGTGACCGGCGCGACCATGCCCGGCGTGGTCCCCCAGGTGACCTGGGGCGACAGCTCGTCGGCGCTCACCACCAGCTCGCGGTCAAACGAGGCCTCGGGGTCGGTGCGCAGCGCGCGCCAGCGCTCGACGGCCTCCTCCAACTCGGGGCCCGAGGGCGCGCCCGGTCGGTGCTGGCGCTCGTCAAACCAGGCGAAGGTGGTGTCGTCGGGGGCAACCATCCCCGCCCGGCCGCCGCCCTCGATCGTCATGTTGCACACCGTCATCCGGCCCTCCATGCTCAGGGCCTCGATCGCCGGGCCGGCGTACTCGACCACGTGTCCGACCGCGCCCTCGACGCCCATCTGGCCGATCGTGCCCAGGATCAGGTCCTTGGCGGTGACGCCGAAGCCCGGCGTGCCCTCAAAGCGGATGCGCATGGCCCGCGGCTTGGGCTGGACCAGGCACTGGGTGGCCAGCACATGCTCGACCTCGCTGGTGCCGATGCCGAAGGCCAGCGCCCCGAACGCCCCGTGGGTGGCCGTGTGCGAGTCCCCGCACACGATCGTCATGCCCGGCTGGGTGACCCCCAGCTCGGGCCCGATCACGTGCACGATGCCCTGGCGGTCAGAGCCCAGCGAGTAGACGGGAATCTGAAACTCCTGGCAGTTTTGCTCCAGGGTCTGCACCTGCACGCGGGAAAGCTCATCGCGGATGCGCTCGGCCACCGGCGTGCCGTCGGTGGGCACGTTGTGGTCGGCGGTGGCCAGGGTGCGATCGGGGCGCCGCACCGGGCGCTCGGCCAGGCGCAGCCCGTCGAACGCCTGCGGACTGGTTACCTCGTGGACCAGGTGCAGGTCCACGTAGAGCAGGCCGGGGGCCACCTCGTGGGCGTCCCAGATCTTCTCGAACAGTGTGTTGGGCATGTCTGTGGCTCCGGTCGGTTCTGGTCCGGTGGGGATCAGCTGCGCCGCAGGCCGGCGCTGAGCACGGCGAGAAACACCGCCGGCTCTGATCCCGGATTCTCGAAGTGATGGGGAAGGTCGGCGTCGAAGGTCACGCAGTCGCCTTCTGCGAGCTCGTGCGCGCGTCCGTCGCAGACGAGCACCAGGCGCCCGCGCTCGACCAGGGCGACCTCGCGGCTACCGGGCTCGTGCATGGGGGGGTCGTCGGGAGCCCCGGTCACCGCGCCGGGCGCGAGCTGGTGGCGGGAGAGCTCGGCGCGCTGCCCCGGCCGTGGCGCGGTCAGCACCCGGTAGCGATGGCCGCGCTCGGGACGTCCTCCGCTTCGCCCCTGCCCGGCCGCCACGACGGTGACCGCCCCGTCCTCGTCGAGGCGCAGCAGCTGCGAGAGCCGCAGCTCGAGGCCGGCGGCGATGCGCGTGGCGATGGCCAGGGTGGGGCTCGTCTCCCCGCGCTCGACCTGCGAGAGCATCGGGACGCTCACCCCGCTGCGCTCGGCCAGGTCGCGCAGGGAGAGGCCCATCGCCTCGCGCAGGGCGCGCACGCGCGGGCCGACCGCCACCGCGGCGGCGGCGCCGAAGTCCGCGACCGGCGCGGAAGCGGGGGCAGCGGCAGGCGGCATACGGTCGTATGCTATCGCATACGAACCCATCGCGGATCCACGGCTCCCCCTCCTCAGCCGCCGGTCACCTCCCCGCGCCGCGCTAGCCGCTCGGGCGCGAGCTGACGTAGAAGATGACCCGCTCGCCCTGGACCTTCACGATCCGCAGGTGCGCGGTGTAGGGCCGGTCCTGCGGGCCCGTGAAGCGGCAGTCGAGCGTGCCCCCCACCTTCGCCTCGACGCCGGCGGGGCAGCGCACATCGCTCGGTCGAAACCCGGTCTGCCCGGATACCGTGTCGGCGACCGCTCGCTCGGCACCGTGCGGCCTGATCGTGCTCTTGCCGCACGCGCCGAGCAACAGGACAAGCCAAGCGCTGTAGATCGCGATCCGCTGCGCGCGGCGAGCCACCGCGCCCTACTGCGAGCGCCGCAGCAGGCCGGCCAGGGCGCCTGGCGACCGCGCCGCGCGGCGGTCATACACCGCCACGAAGCGCACGTGCCCGCCCCGCAGGCCGGCCACGATGCCCGGCGCACCGGTGCTCACCACGCGCGTGGCCCCCTGGCGCAGGAGCACCCGGCCGCCGCCCAGCCGCCGCACGGCCAGCGCGGCCGGGCTGCCGCGGCCGACGCCGCGCAGCCGGTAGGCGCGGTTGGTGGTCAGCACCATCACTACCCGCCGAGCACCGCCCCGTGCGGCGAGCCCGACCTCATCAGCACGGCCTGCCCCGCGGGGCCCGGAGGGATGCCGGCGGCGCCGGGCAGGACCCGAGGCCGGGCGTAGATCGAGTTGGGATCGGCGGCGGCGCGGGCGGCGCAGTTGGCGTCGGCGGGGAAGTCGTTGCGCAGGATCACCCCGCCCGTGCCGGGCCCCATGAACCGCCCGTAGCTGGCGGGCATGCCCGGGATCGTGCTCGGATCGCCGGTGTGGCCGTTGATGTTGAAGTTGGTCACCCACCCCCCGCCCTCGCCCGTGGCCTTGTCGAAGAAGTAGTGCCCGTCCCATTCGTAGAGCTTGGTCAAGCCGTCGGCCTGCACCACCGACGAGCGCCAGTGGTCAGACTGGAAGTAGAAGCACTTGGGCGACGCGGCGGACACGCGCGCCGGCTCGAGCGACAGGAACTCCACGATGCCCAGCTGGTCGACGTTCTGGTGGGTCTTGTCGAAGTCCACGCAGTAGGGATCGGCCTCGGGGTGGGCCCCGGTGGCGTTGAAGCCCGCGTGCTGGAGCTCGCACACGAACGGGTTGGTGCCGTCCCACCCGTCGGGCTGGGGCCCGTCCTGGGCCGAGGCGGTGCCCGCGGCGCCCAGAGCCAGGCCGGCGGCCAGCGCCGCGACTAGCCCGGGCCCGCGCCATCCGCGCTTGGCCCTCACGCCCGGCCCCGGCCCTTCTTCGGCGGCCGTCGGCGCCGGCGCGCCGGCTTGCGGCACCGCACACGCGCGCGCTTGCGGGCCCGGGTGCGGCCCCGCGCGGGCCGGGAACGCCGCTTTGGCGGGCGGCAGCGCGGCTTCTTCTTGGGCTTGCGCTTGGGGGCCGCCTGGTCAGGCGGCACCGGGACCACCACGCGCTCGCCCACGATCTCCTCGGGGATCCCGGGCCGGAAGCCGGCCGGGCGGGCGGGCAACCCGAGCCCTCCCCCGGCGGCGACCAATGCGTCGGCGCAGCGCTCGCTCACCGCCGCGATCGTCAGCGACGGGTTGACCCCCAGCGAGGTGGGGATGATCGACCCGTCGATGCAGTACAGCCCCTCGTACCCGTGGACCGCACCCTGGGGGTCGACCACGCCCAGGTCCGGGCCGTCGGCCATGCGACAGCCGCCCAGCGGGTGGGCGGCGTAGGCGCCCCGCGCCTCGGTCAGGGCCATGAAGCGCCCCAGGCCGTGCGTCTGGGCGACGCCGCGCATCGCCTCGTTGGCCGCCTCGCGCACCCGGATCGACTGGTCAGAGAGCGGATAGGTGAACAGACCGATGGTCACCGGCCCGGAGTTGGGCCGCTGGGCGCCTCCGCTGGAGGGCACGGCGTAGAACGTCCCGTCGTTGGTGTCCTCGACCTGGGCCAGCAGCTCGATCCGGTTGGCCCAGCGGGCGATCGCCTGCTTCTTTTGCAGACCCCACCACGACGGGCCGCCCCCCGGCTCGCGCCCGCTGTCATAAAGGAAGTTGGTCAGGCTGGAGAGGAAGATCTCCTGCAGGGTGAAGCGCGTTCCGTCATAGGCGTGGTCCGAGCGCCCCACCCACCAGTCATAGCTCATGGTGGTGATCGGCTTGCCCTTGTAGAACTCGTGGTATCCGGGCAGCCCCAGCGCCGAGCGCACGCGCGCCTCGTCGTACTCGATCGCCGCGATGTGGTCCCCGTTGACCCCCAGGTGCTTGCCGAGCTCGCTCGACAGGTTGGGCAGGTTGTTCTGCGAGCGCATCAGGATCGGCGCGTCCCCCATCGCCCCCGACGCCAGCACGCACACCTTGCACTCGATCTGGACGGTGGACCCGGTGGGCTGGCGCGAAGGCGAAGGCCCCTCGTTGTCCATCGCCTGAGCGTTGACGATGAACCGGTAGGGGCGCGCCGAGGATTGCTGTAGCGACTCCACCTCCATGTCCGGGCGCACCTGGACGCCACGGCGCTCGGCGGCGGCCAGGTAGTTGGTGATCAGGGAGTTCTTGGCCCCGAAGACGCAGCCCGTGTGGCACCACTTGGCGTTGACGCAGCGCTCGGGGCTGATGGCCAGCGGGACCCGGTCGCAGCTGTGGCCGGCGGCGTTGAGCGTCGCCGCCCACAGGCCACCCGACTTGGACACCTGATTCCACGTGGGCCGCCTTACGCGCAGCCCGAGCTCGGCGCGGTAGTAGTAGGGATCGAGCACGTCGCGCGAGATGGCCGACGGCCACATGCGCCGGTCCGGCCCATCGCCCGGGCGGCGGTCGCGGCGCTCGAAGGTCTCGCGCGGCGAGCGCAGCGAGGCGGCCAGGTACAGGTTCGAGCCCCCGCCCACGGCGTTGGCCACCACCACCTGCGCCCCCTGCCCCTGGATCAGGTTGTACACCCGGGAGAGGTGGTCGATGTCCATCGATTGGGCAAAATCGACGTGCCGGTAGCGCCGGCCGCGCTCCAGGACCACGATCGAGCGCGGGTCGGTGCCGGCCGCCACGTAGAGCTCGGCCAGCCGAAAGGCGGTGATCGAGCCGCCGAAGCCCGACCCCACGATGCACACGTCCGCGCGCTCGGCCATCGCTCAGCGCCGCCTCACGACAGCGACCCGCCACGCGTGCGCTCGCGGGCGAGCGCCCGTCGGTAGGAGAAGTCGCGGTAGCCGGTGGGTGCTTTCCCGGGCAGGCCCATGACCCGGTAGCCGACCGCCTTGTCGGCCGTCTGCTCGGGGACCAGTGCGGCGGCGCAGAACGCGGTGAACGGCACCGCGGCCGCCGCCTCCCAAAGCAGCCGAGTGGGGTTGGCGAAGTCAAGGCCCCCCAGGACGACCGACACCCGCGCGTCGAAGGGCAGGCGCAGGAAGTCGCCGCCGTGGGGCAGGCTGCGGCTGGCCAGCTCGGCCAGGAATGGCCCCTCGAGCGCGTCGAAGCCCACCTCGGGGTGGTGGTAGAGCGCGAGCGCGTCGGCCTCGACCGCCCCGGGCAGGGGATCGACGCCGGCGATGGCGGCGGGATCGATGGCCGCGCTCGACTCGGTCGCCGCCACGCGGCGACCGGGGATGACCGTGTCGGCGAACGCCTGCAGGGTCGCGTCGCTCAAGGCAACGTCGGCCAGCGCCGGCGGGGGCGCGGCCATCAGCTTGGCCACCGGCAGCGCCGATGCCACCATCGCGCCCAGTCCCAGGAGCGAGGTCCGCTTCAGGAAACCGCGGCGCGTCAGCTCAGCGCCGACCCCGCCCGGCCTCCGGGTTCCTCCCCCCTCCATGACCACAAGGTACCGTCGCGGCCGAGAGCCGGCAAACGCCTACCGGGGCGGCTAGGGCGTCTGCGCGACCTCGGGCTCGGGGGCCGCCGCCTGCTCGGCGGCCCGCGCGCGGCGCACGCCGTTGGACAGGGCCCGCGTGTACGCGCGCGCCGCGGCCTCGAGGATGTCGGTGGCCACTCCCTGGCCGGCCGCCGACTGCCCCAGCACCTCGAGCACCACCGAGGTCTCTCCCAGCGCGTCCTGGCCACCGGTGACGGCGTCGACGCGGAACTCGCGCAGGCGCGCGTCCACTCCGGTGGCGGCGTTGATGGCGCGGAAGATCGCGTCCACCGGCCCGTCGCCGGTGAACGACCCCTGCACCTCGTCGCCGTCGGGGGTCCGCAGCGCCACCGTCGCGTGGGGGGGTCGGCGCGAGGACGCCTCGACGTCAAACCACTCCAGCGCGTAGCCGGTGTCATCGTCGCGCAGCTCGTCGGTGACCAGCGCCTCGAGATCCATCGCCGTCACCTGCTTCTTCTTGTCCGCGATCTCCTTGAAGCGCTTGAACGCCGTGTTGAGCGCCTGGCCGGAGACGTTGAAGCCCAGCTCCTCGAGCGCCTGACGCAGGGCGTGCCGGCCCGAATGCTTGCCCAGCACGATCGAGTTGGCGTCCAGGCCGACGGTGGTGGCGTCCATGATCTCGTAGGTCGTACGCTCCTTGAGCACCCCGTCCTGGTGGATGCCCGACTCGTGGGCGAACGCATTGCGCCCCACCACCGCCTTGTTGGGCTGCACCACGTAGCCGGTCAGGCGCGACACCAGCCGGCTGGTGCGGGCGAGCTCGTGCGTATTGACCCCGGTGTGGGCGCCGACGTCGGCGCGGCGGGTGTGCAGCAGCATCACGATCTCCTCCAGCGAGGCGTTGCCGGCCCGCTCGCCGAGCCCGTTGACCGCGCACTCCACCTGGCGGGCGCCGGCCAGCACGCCAGCAAAGGAGTTGGCCACGGCCAGGCCCAGGTCGTCGTGACAGTGCACCGACACCACCACGTCGCCCAGCCCGGGCACCAGCTCGTAGAGCCGACCGAGATAGGCGGTGAACTCCTGGGGCATCGTGTAGCCGACCGTGTCGGGGATGTTGATCGTCGTCGCGCCCTCCTCGATCGCCGCCGCGCAGACCTCGGCCGTGAACTCGAGCTCGGCGCGGGTGGCGTCCATCGGGGAGAACTCGACGTCCTCCACATAGCCCTTGGCGTGGGCGACCGCGGCCCGCGCCTGCCCGAGAACGTCCTCGCGGGTGCTCTGGAGCTGGTGGACGATGTGGATGTCCGAGGTGGAGATGAACGTGTGGATGCGCGGGCGCTCGGCGTCCCGCACCGCCTGGGCCGCCGAGTCGATGTCGGCCACGTGCGTGCGCGCAAGGCCCGTGATGATCGGCTCCCGCACTTGGCGCGAGATCGCCTGCACCGCCTCGAAGTCACCGGGCGAGGTGATCGGGAACCCGGCCTCGATGACGTCCACCCCCAGGCGCGCGAGCTGGTGGGCGATCTCCAGCTTCTCGGCCACGTTGAGCGAGATCCCCGGCGACTGCTCGCCGTCTCGCAGCGTGGTGTCGAAGATCAGTACCTGGTCGGGGTCCCTCGCGGGGGGCATGTCGTCTGGCTCCTTCTCGGTCGGTGGGTGACTACTTCTCCGGTTGAGTTTGCGGCGCCGCGGCCGCCACGCGCTATTCCCCCCGAGGGGGGAGGAGGAGAAGTAGGGCCAGACCAGTGAACGACATGTCCGGGCCGGAGACTAGCAGCGCCCGCCGGCCAGACCAAGCCCTCAGGGCGTGAGCACGACCTTGCCCACGTTGCGCCGTTCCTGGAGCATCGTGTGGGCCTCGCCGGCTCGGTCGAACGGGAACGCGCCCGCCACCACCGGCTCCAGCACGCGCTCGTCCATGAGCCCGCGCAGGGGCGTGATCCAGGGCTCGAGCGTCTCGCGGTCCTTCCACAGCGAGAGCATGTTGAGGCCGATCACCGCCTTGGACTGGGACATCTGCCGGATCAGGTTGAAGCGGGGCATGCGCAGCACGGTCCTCGCCGCGGTCAGCACGTTGCGCCGCTGGCCGGACACCAGAGACGACGCCCCGAAGGCGACCAGCCGCCCGCCGGGGCGCAGGAGGTCATAGCTGGTGCGAAAGCTGGGCCCGCCGATCGCGTCCATGATCAGGTCAAACGGCGGCAGCTCGCGCTCCCAGCCGGCGGATCGGTAGTCGATCGGGTGATCGACGCCCTGGGCCCGGATCGCCTCGTGCTTGGACGGCGAGGCGGTGCCGTACACCTCGGCTTCGCGGTGCTTGGCGATCTGGGTGGCGGCGATGCCCACCCCGCCGGCCGCCGCGTGCAGCAGCACCCGCTCGCCCGGCTGGAGGTTGCCGTAGCCGATCAGGCCGGCCCACGCGGTGGCGTAGTTGACCGGGAGCGCCGCGCCCTGTTCGAAGGTCAGGTGGTCGGGGAGAGCCATGACGTCGCCGGCGGGCACCACCACCTGCTCGGCGTAGCCGTCGAACTGGGTGCCGGCGACCACGCGCTGGCCGTGCTCGAGGCCCTGCACGCCCGACCCCAGCTCGAGCACCGTCCCCGCCACCTCGTAGCCCACCACGCACGGCGGCTTGGGGGCGTCGGGGTACAGCCCCATGCGGGCCATCATGTCGGCAAAGTTGACGCCGGCGGCGGCCACCCCGATGCGCACCTCGCCCGCCCCGGTGCTCGGGTCGGCCCGGTCCTCGACCCGCAGGACGTCGGGCCCCCCGTGCTTGGTGATGACCACCACGTGCACCGCCACCCAGCCTAACCGCCCTTCGGCTCGCGGTGCCTGCCGGCCGCCCGCGCGGAGGCGGTCAGAGGCTCACGGCGCGACCCGCCTCGAACCCGTCCGAGGCGACGATCTCCTCGACCACCTCTGGGGGCACCGGGTCGCTAGTGGTCAGCACCATCACCGCCCGGCCGTCGTCGCCGTCCTCCTCGGGGCTGTGGCCCACCGCCGCCGACTCGATGTTGATCCCGTGGCCGCCGAAGATCGTGCCCACCCGGCCGATCATGCCCGGGACGTCGGAGTAGCGAAACACGGCGACGTGGTCCTCGAGCTGGAGGTTGAAGCGCTGGCCCCACGCCTGGAGCAGGTGGGGTCGGTTGCGCTGCCCCAGGACGGTGCCCACCACGCGGTCACCCCGGTCGCCGGACAGGACACGGACCCGCACCAGGTCGGTGAAGTCACGCGCCGCGGTGCGCTTGATCTCCGAGACCTCGATGCCCCGCTCCTCGGCCAGGCCGGGGGCGTTGACCTCGTTGACCGTCTCCTCGGTGTGGCCGCCGAGCACCCCCATGAGCACCGCCACGGTGAGCGGCCGCACGTCGCGCTCGGCCACCCGGCCCAGGAACTCCGCCTCGACGCGGTCCACCGATGGCCCCTCCGCCAGCCCCGCCGCCAGCCGTCCCAGCCGCCGGCACAGCGGCAGGAACGGGCCCAGCAGCTCGAGGTCCTCGAGCGCCACGGCGGGCACGTTGACCGCGGTGGACACCACGCCGCCGGTCAGCGCGGCCACCACCTGCTCGGCCGCCTGGAATCCAGCCCGGTCGGTGGCCTCGGCCGTCGAGGCCCCCAGGTGGGGCGTGACCACGACGTTGGGGTAGCCCTCGAACAGCGGGTAGTCGGTGATCGGCTCGGAGGGGAAGACGTCCAGGGCCGCCCCGCCGACCTTGCCCGAGTCCAGCGCCTGTCTGAGCGCTTCGTCGTCGATCAGCCCGCCCCGGGCCACGTTGAGGATCCGCACGCCGTCGCGCATCTTGGAGAACGCCTCGGCGTCCAGCCACCCCTCCGTCTCCGGGGTCTTGGGCAGATGCACGGTGATGAAGTCGGCCGCCGCGTAGACCTCGTCGGGCGCGGCGGCCCGCTCGGCGCCCAGCTCCCGGAAGCGCTCGGCGCCCACGTAGGGGTCATAGGCGATCACCCGCATGCCAAACCCCCGGGCCCGCTGGCACACCAGCTGTCCGATGCGCCCGAAGCCGAGCACGCCGAGCGTCTTCTCGTACAGCTCCACGCCCGAGAAGCGCGAGCGCTCCCACCGGCCCTCGGTCAGCGAGCTGTGGGCCTGGGGCACGTTGCGGGCCAGGGCGAGCAGCAGGGCCATGGTGTGCTCGGCGGCGGTGACCACGTTCGACTGGGGCGCGTTGGCGACCACGATGCCGCGCCGGGTGGCCGCCTCCACGTCGACGTTGTCCACCCCCACCCCCGCCCGGCCGATCACCCGCAGGCGCTGGGCCCGCTCGATCAGCGCGCCGGTGAGCTTGGTCGCCGAGCGGATGAGGATCCCGTCGTAGTCGCCGATCCGGCGCTCGAGCTCCTCGTCGTCCCAGTCGACCCCCAGGTCCACGTCGCAGTGCTCGCGCAGCAGCGCGACACCTGAGTCGCCGATCTTCTCCTTGACCAGCACCCGCGGCCGGTCGCCGCGCTCCCCGGTCGGTGCCGCGTTCACAGTCGCTCCACCACCCAGTCGACGCAAGCGCACAGGGCCTGCACGTCGGCCGGCTCGACCGCGGCAAACATGCCCACCCGGAGCTGGTTGCGCCCGAGCTTTCGGTAGGGCTCGACGTCCACGATGCCGTTGGCCCGCAGGGCCGCGGCCACCGCCGCGGCGTCCACCTCGGCCGCGAAGTCGATCGTCCCCACCACCGGCGAGCGCTTGGCCGGATCGGCCACGAACGGGGTGGCAAACCCCGAGGCCTCGGCCCAGCCGTAGAGCAGCGAGGAGGACTCGCCGGTGCGCCTCACGCACCAGTCGAGCCCCCCGTGGGCGAGCATCCAATCCAGCTGGTCGGCCAGCAGCAGCAGCGTGGCCACCGCCGGGGTGTTGTAGGTCTGGTCCTTGCCGGAGTTCTCCAGCGCGGTCGCCAGCGAGAGGAACTCCGGCGTCCAGCGGTCGGAGTCGGCGAGCTCGGCGATGCGGTCCTGGGCCCGGGGGCTGAGCGCGGCCAGCCACAGGCCGCCGTCGGAGGCGAAGTTCTTCTGCGGGGCGAAGTAGTAGGCGTCGGCCTGCCCGGCTTCGAGCGGAAGCCCGCCCGCGGCCGAGGTGGCGTCGATCAGCACCAGGGCGTGATCGGCGCCCGGAGGCCGGCGCACGGGCACCATCACCCCGGTCGAGGTCTCGTTGTGGGCCCAGGCCACGACGTCGGCCGACGGGTCGCCGGCCGGCTCGGGCGCGTCGCCCGGCTCGGCCGAGAGCACGATCGGCTCGCCCAGGAACGGCGCACCCGCGGTGACCCGGGCGAACTTCTGGCTAAATTCTCCAAAGGCGAGGTGAAGCGCGCGCTCGCGCACCAGCCCGAACGCCGCCGCGTCCCAGAACGCGGTGGTGCCGCCGTTGCCCAGGGCCACCTCGTAGTCGTCGGGTAGCCCCAGCAGGTCGCGGATGCCCGCGCGTACCCGCGCCACCACGCCCTTGACCGGCGCCTGGCGGTGCGAGGTCCCCATCACCGCGGCGCCCTCGGCGGCCAGGTACGCGAGCTGCTCGAGGCGCACCTTGGACGGCCCGCATCCGAAGCGCCCGTCGCCGGGCTTGAGCTCGGTCGGTATCTCCAGGGTGGCGGCCGGATTGGGGCTCGGCATGGACGGTCCTCTCGGTCTGACGGTGTCGGAGGTGCCCAGGCGCGCGGCGATAGGTCCGCCCGTCGCTCCCCGATGGTGAACTCCACCCCAGCGCCAGTCGCGACGGTCGCGCGAGTCTAGCGCGTCGCTGGGCCCAGCCCGCGAAGGTCCGGCCGCCGACGGGCGCCGCCCGGCCCGCTAGGGCAAGCGGGCGCGGCGCGGGCCGGCCTCGCCCGCCGCGCGCAGCGCGCGGCGTACCGCGACCGATCCCACCGCGTGCCAGGCGAGCATCACCGTCCACGGGGCCAGCACCCCGGCCGGCCAGAACCCGTGCTCGCCGGTCAGCGCCCAGATGCCTACCAGCGTCCCGTTGGCCGACACGTAGGCGGCCGCGTGGTAGCGCAGCGTACGCCGCTGGACGCGGTGCATCCACAGCAGTCGCCGCACCCGTCGGTCCGAGGGCAGATCCACGGTCAGCCGCGCCAGCTCGGCCCGCGAGCGCGCGGCATACGCGCACTGCAGGCGCTCCTCGAGCTCCTCGGCGCTCAGCCGCCCGGCGGCGAAGTGCCGCCGCAACGAGCGCGCCATCCGCTCGCGCTCCTCGTCCGAGGCGCGGATCCCCACCCCCACCAGCGAAGACAAGTTCGGCAGCGCACCCGCCACCCCCCCAGTATCGCTCAGAAGTCGGTCTTGATCCAGTCCATGCCGGCGCGCAGCTTGGCCCCCTCTACCTCGATCTGGTGGTGGGACTGCTCCTCGCGCAGGCGCTGGAAGCTCTCCTGCCCGGCGTGGTTCTCGGCGATCCATTCCTTGGCGAACGACCCGTTTTGGATGTCGGCCAGGATCTTCTTCATGGCCGCGCGCGTCTCGGCGCCAATCACCCGCTTGCCCCGCGTCAGGTCCCCGTACTCGGCGGTGTTGGAGATCGAGTAGCGCATCCCGGTGATGCCCTTCTCGTAGATGAGATCGACGATCAGCTTGAGCTCGTGCAGGCACTCGAAGTAGGCGAGGCGGGGGTCATAGCCGGCGTCGACCAGCGTCTCGTAGCCGGCGCGCACCAGCTCGGTGACGCCCCCACACAGCACCGACTGCTCGCCGAACAGGTCGGTCTCGGTCTCGTCCTTGAAGGTGGTCTCGATCACCCCGGCGCGTGTCCCGCCGATCCCCTTGGCGTACGCCAGCGCCAGCTGACGGGCGGCGCCGGTGGCGTCCTGGTGGATGGCGACCAGCGCCGGCACCCCGCTTCCCTCGCTGAACTGACGCCGCACCAGGTGACCGGGACCCTTGGGGGCGACCAGGGCGACGTCGACCCCCGGGGGAGGCGTCACCTCCTCATAGTGGACCGAGAAGCCGTGGCCGAAGAGCAGCATGTTGCCGTCGGCGACGCCGTCTGAGACCTCGCCCTCCCACACCTGGCGGTGAAGCTCGTCGGGAACCAGGATCATGATCAGGTCGCCGCGGCTGGCCGCCTCGGCGACGTCGGTCACCTCCAGTCCCGCCTCGCGTGCCCGGGTGGCCGACTCGGAGCTCGGCCGCAGCCCCACCACCACCTGGACGCCGGAGTCGCGCAGGTTGAGCGCGTGCGCGTGGCCCTGAGACCCATAGCCGATGACCGCCACCGTCTTGCCCTGCAGCGCCGACAGGTCGGCGTCGTCGTCGTAGACCATGCGCTCCTCGGGCATCGGGGCGGGCAGGCTATAGGAAAAGGGGCTCCGTCCCGTCGGACTTCGCCCGGCTCGCTGGCGCCTGGGCGCCCGCCGCGTCGGCGTCGGACTCGGGCGCCACGAGCACCTCGGGAGAGTCGTTGCGCACGCTGTTGACCAGCGGGTTGGCGGCCACCACGCTCATGCGCTCCGACGGCAGCGGCCGGCACAGCTCGAGCGCCGCCCCCGGTTGCGCTCCCTCGGCGATCCACGCCTGCTCTTCGGGCGGGCCGGCCAGGATCGCCGGCATACGGTCGTGGATGCGGGCGCACAGCTGGTTGGGCTCGGTGGTGACGATGGCCACGGTGGGATGCCAGCGGTCGTCGATCCGCACCCACGAGCACAGGCCGGCCAAGGCGAAGGGCTCGCCGCCGTCGACGAGGTAGCGGAAGGGCTGGCGCGGTTGGCTGCGGTCCTCGGCCTTCTGCCACTCATAGAACCCGTCAGCGATCACCAGGACCCGCCCCCGGGGCTTCTCCAGGACCCGCCGAAACATGGCGCTGCTGGCCACGGTTTCCGCGCGGGCGTTGATGGGGGCGGGACGGTCCTTGAGCGAGCGCGCCCGCGGCCCGAGCAAGCCCCAGCGGGCGAGCAGCGCCTCGCGGCCGTCGCGTCCCTTGGCCGGCCGGACCACCAGCACCGGGTCGGTGGGGGCGATGTTGTAGCGCGCCATGCCCTCGGTCAGAGGCTCGGCGCCGAAGCGCCCCCGGAGCAGGTCGGGGTCGGCGGTGGTCAGCGTGTAGCGCCCGCACATGCCCTTCGAATGTAGAGCGCCGCCTCAGGCCTGGGCCACGGCCACCAGGGTGCGGGCCGGGATCGCGATCTCGCCGCCCGGCGCGATGAATCGCGAGAGCCGCCGCTGCACCTCCGCCCGCAGCTCCACGCGCGCCTCCTCGTCGAGCTCGGCGAGCATCGACGCCCGGCCGGGCGCGAGGTCAGCCCCCAGGGACCAGAACGCCTCGAAGCTCGGCGCGGCGAACTCGAGCTCGATCGCTTCGACGCGGGGCTCGGTAAAGCCTGCGCCCTCGAGCAGGTCGTCCAGGCGCCCGGGGTCGGCCAGGGCGAACATGCCGGGCCTACCCCTCGGAGGAGGGTCGGCGTGGCCCAGCTCGACCATCGTCGTGGCCGGTACCGACGCCCAGGGGTTGGCTTCCGGGTCGTCCCAGGCGGCCAGGCCCAGGCGCCCGCCCGGGCGCAGCACCCGACGGCACTCGCGCAGCGCCGCGTCCGGGTCGGCCAGCAGCATCAGGCCCCACCGGCAGAGCACCGCGTCCATGCTCGCCAGCGGGAGGTCGATCCACTCCGCGTTCAGCTGCTTGAACTCGACATTGGCCAGGCCGAGCTCCTGCGCCCGGCGCCGGGCGTGGTCGAGCATCGCGTCCGAGACGTCGCTGCAGATCAGCTTGCCGCCGGGGAGGAGCAGCTCGGCCACCAGGAAGCCCGTCTCACCGGTGCCGGCCGCGAGCTCGAGGACCTGCTGCCCGGGCTGGGGGTTGAGCGCGGACACCAGCCAGTGCGACACCGGCGCGGTGATCCGCGCCAGCTCGTGCTGCTGGCGCGCCCACCCGTCGGCCACCCCCTCCCAGGCCCGGGCGCTCTGCTCCCGGAAGGTGTCGGCGTCCCAGCCGGTCACAGTTCGCGCCGCAGCAGCTTGCCCGACGGCGTGCGCGGCAGCCGTTCGGTAAACGAGAACGCCTTGGGAACCTGGAACGGCGCCAGCCGCGCGGCGCAGTGCCGCCGCAGCTCCTCCGCGGTCGCCCGCTGGCTCGGCGCGAGCACGACGATGGCCGCCACCGCCTCTCCCCAGCGGGCATCGGGACGCCCGAGCACCGCGGCGTCGGCCACCGCGGGATGCTCGATGAGCACCGCCTCGACCTCGGCGGGCACCACGTTCTCTCCCCCCGAGATGATCGTGTCGGCCTTGCGTCCCACCACGCGCAGGCGTCCATCCGTCAGCTGCCCCAGGTCGCCGGTGTGAAGCCATCCGTCGGCGCCCAGCGCCGCCGGCGCCACCGTCGGGCCCGCGACCAGGATCTCACCGTCGGCCCCCAGGCCCACCCGGGTGCAGAACAGGGGCGGCCCGGCATCTCCGCGCTCGGACCCGTCTCCCAGACTTCCGAGCACGGGCTGAGTCGTGACCTGCGAGCAGGCCTCGGTCAGCCCGTAGGTCTGGCTGACCGGGACCCCCGCCGCGCGCGCGCGTGCCACCAGGGCGGGCGCCACGGGTCCACCCCCGAGCAGCGCACACCGCAGCCGCGGCGGCTCGTGCAGGCCGGCGGCGAGCAGGCGCTCGAGCGTGGTGGGCACCAACGACACCAACGTGGGGCCGTCGGGGCTCATCAGCTCCTCGAGCACCGCTTCGACCTCGAAGCGCTCGTGCACGATCGCCGTCGTGGCGTAGATCGTCGAGCGCAGCAGGATCGAGAGCCCGCCTACGTGGGCCACCGGGAGCGCGCACAGCCAGCGCTCGTCCCGATCGACGCCCAACGCCACGCTCGACCCCAGCGCGCCCCACAGCCAGTTCCCGTAGGTCAGCTCGACCGGCTTGGGCTCGCCGCCGCTGCCCGAGGTGTGGACCACCACGGCCGCGGCGTCGAGGTCGTGCCCCCCGCCGGCGTGCGCCTCGGGGTCCGAGGAGTCCGGGGAGGCCGACGAGCCCCGGCCGGGACCGATCGGCTCCTCGAGGACCAGCGCCGCGCCGGCCTGCACTCGCGCTCGCTCGCGCGCGCCCAGGCGCAGGTCGACCGGGACGGCAATCGCCCCCGCCCGCAGCACGCCGTGCAGGGCGACGGCGAACTCCGCCCCGGCCGGAAGGGCGATCGCCACCCGCTCGCCCGGATGCACGCGCTCGGCCAGCGAGCGGGCAACGTCATCCGCCGCCGCCCGCAGCTCCCGATAGGTCAGCCCACGGGCGGGCGTGTGGATCGCCACGCGGTCGGGATCGGTGGCGGCGGCCCGATCAAGCCAGGGCTCGACCCGCATTTAGGAAAGGCTAGCCTTGCCCCGCCGCGCCCAACCGAGGAGGCTCACCCCGTGACCGCGACCTGGACCCCGCAAGGCGAGTACTCGGACATCCGCTATGAGCTCTCCGGCGACGGCATCGCCAAGATCACCATCGATCGCCCCGAGGTCCGCAACGCCTTTCGCCCGCAGACCCTGATCGAGCTGTCCGAGGCCTTCGAGCGCGCGCGAGAGGACCTCGACGTCGGCGTGATCGTGCTCACCGGGGAGGGTCCCGACGCGTTCTGTTCGGGCGGCGACCAGGCCGTGCGCGGAGACCAGGGCTACTTGGCCGACGACGAGGCCGCCCGTCGGGGCGTGGGTCGATTTCACGTGACCGACCTGCATATCCAGATTCGGCGTACGCCCAAGCCGGTGGTGGCGATGGTCGCCGGGTACGCGATCGGCGGCGGCCACGTCCTGCACGTGGTGTGCGACCTCACGATCGCCGCCGACAACGCGCGCTTCGGCCAGACCGGCCCGCGGGTGGGGAGCTTCGACGGCGGCTTCGGCGCCGGGCTGCTCGCCCGCCTGGTGGGACCGAAGAAGGCCAAGGAGATCTGGTTCTTGTGCCGCCAGTACGACGCCCACGAGGCGCTGCGCATGGGCCTGGTCAACGCGGTGGTGCCACTCGCTCGCCTGGAGGAGGAGACGGTGGCCTGGTGCCGGGAGATGCTCGCGCTGTCTCCGTTTGCCCTGCGCCTGCTCAAGGCGAGCTTCAACGCCACCGAGGACGGCCTGACCGGCCTGCAGCAGTTGGCCCATGACACCAACCTGCTCTTCTACATGTCCGAAGAGGCCCAGGAGGGCCGCGATGCCTACATGGAGAAGCGCCGGCCGGACTTCTCCCGCTTTCCGCGGCGCGCCTGAGCGGACGGGCTGAGCCGCAGCGTGCGCATCTGGATCGTCGCCGCGCGGGTGCGGACGCTGCCCGCCGCCGTCGCGCCGGTGCTGGTGGGCACCGCGCTGGCCATCGCCGGCCACTCCTTCCGTCCCCTGGCCTTCGTCGCCGCGCTGCTCGGTGCGGTGTTCATCCAGGTGGGTACCAACCTTTCCAACGACTATTCCGACGCCCGGCGCGGCGCCGACACCGAGGATCGGCTGGGCCCGGTGCGGGTGACGGCGGGGGGACTGCTCCCGCCCCGCCGGGTGCTGCTGGCCACCTACCTCACCTTCGGCCTGGCGGTGCTGTGCGGGATCTATTTGGTGGCGGTGGCCGGACCGGAGCTGCTGGCGGTCGGCGCCGCCTCGATCCTCGCCGGAGTGCTGTACACGGGCGGGCCCCGACCGTACGGCTACGAGGGGCTGGGCGAGGTCTTCGTCTTTTTGTTCTTCGGCGTGGTGGCGGTCGCGGGTTCCTATTTCGTCCAGGTCAAGGAGCTGCCGTGGCAGGCCTTCGTGCTTGCCGTCCCCGTCGGGTTGCTGGCCGCCGCGATCCTGGTGGTCAACAACGTGCGCGACATCTACACCGATCGCCGCGCCGGCAAGCGCACCCTGGCCGTGCGCCTGGGGCGCGAGCGCACCCGCGGGCTCTACGCCGGAATGCTGGCGGGCGCCTACCTGACTGCTCCGCTGGTGTGGGTGCTCGGCTCGCTGTCCGCCTGGCTGCTGCTGCCCTGGCTGACGGCTCCGCTGGCCGCCGAGCTGGTGCGCACCGTCGCCCGGCGCAGCGACGGGCCGAGCCTCAACGCGGCGCTCGCCCGCACCGGGCTGCTGCAGCTGGCCTTCTGCGTGCTGCTCGCGGCCGCGATCCTGGCCAGCGGCAACAGCGGCCCGTGAGAGTCTCGCTGCGCCCGATGCGTCTGCGCTTCCGCGCCCCGGTGGTCACCGCCTACGGCGAGCTGACCGAGCGCGAGCTGATCGAGCTCGAGCTGATAGGCGCCGACGGAGTCGTCGGGGTCGGCGAGGCGGCGCCGCTCGAGCCCTACGACGGCGTCGCGCTGGGTGCCGTGCGCGAGGCGCTCGAGGCCTACCGCGCCGTGCTCGAGGCGGGCGAGGGGGCCTCGGGGGGGGAGCTGCTCGACGCCTGCCGCCAGATCGCCGATCTCCCCCAGGCGCTGGCGGCAGTCGACCTGGCGCTGTGGGACCGCGCCGGGCGCCGCGAGGGCCGGCCCGTGGCCGCGCTCCTGGCCGGCGACCCCGCCCTCCGTGTCCCGGTCAGCCGGCTGGTGGGCGCGCTCGCGCCGCCCCAGGCGGCGGCGGAGGCGACCGCCGCCGTCCGCGCCGGCTTTCGCTGCCTCAAGGTCAAAGTGGCAAGGGGGGACGACGAGGCGCGGCTAGCCGCCGTCCGCCAGGCGATCGGCCCCGACGTCGAGCTGCGCCTGGACGCCAACGGCGCCTGGACGCTCGAGCAGGCGACCGAGCAGATCGGGCGCCTGGCCCGCTTCTCCCCGGCGCTGATCGAGGAGCCGGTGCACGGACCGCAGGCGCTACGGGCGTTGAGCGCCCGCACCCAGGTTCCCCTCGCCCTGGACGAGAGCGCCACCGTGCCCGGGGCGATCGCCGCCGGCGTGGCGGCCGCGGTCGTCTTGAAGATCTCCTCCAGCGGCGGCATCTCGGCGCTGCTGGCGCGCGCCTCGCTGGCCCGCGCGGCGGGCTCGGAGGTCTACCTGGGCTCGAGCTTCGACGGACCGGTGGGCGTCGCGGCTGCCCTGCACGCGGCGGCTGCCCTGGCTCCCCTGCCCGCCTGCGGCCTGGCCACGCTATCGCTGTTTGCCGACCTCGAGGACCCCTTCCCCGCCCGCGAGGGCGCGATCACCGTCCCCGCGCGCCCCGGCCTGCGCTAGCTCACGCGGGGTGCCCTCGCGCCGAGACCGCGCAGGGGTCTGCGCCGATCACCGCGGCCACCGCGGCGGGGGCCTCGACCAACAGCGCGTGCCCGGCCCCTGGCACCGTCACGCTCCTGCCCAGCGGGGCGGTGGCGACGAGCCGGTCGGCCAGGGCTACGAACTTGGCGTCGCGCTCGCCGGCCAGCGCGGCCAGCGGCACCCGCAGGGCCGCGATGCGCTCCCATAGCGGCGCCATCCGGCCCGTGCCCAGCGCCCGCAGAACGGCCGCCAGCGCCGCCGGGTCGTTGCGGCGCTGGTCGAGCGCGGCCCGCTCGCGCACCCACTCCGGGTCCTCGGCGAACAGCGGCTGGGCCCGCCAGCGCGCCACGAACTCCTCGATCGAGCCCCGTTCGATCTCGCCGGCCAAGCGCTCGTCGGCCCGGCGGCGCGCGGCCCGCTCGGCGGGGCCATCGATGCCCGCGCTGCTGGAGATCAGGACCAGGCGGCTTATCCGGCTCGGGGCGGCGAGTGCGACATGCAGAGCGATCCGGCCTCCCATCGAGTAGCCGCACAGGGCAAAGCGCCCGGGCGCCGCCGCCAGCACGTCGGCCACCACCTCGGCGAACCCGATCGGGCGCGCCGCGCGCGCCGCCCCGTGGCCGCGCAGGTCGAGCGCCAGGGGCCGGTAGCGTTCGCCGTCCAGGAGCGCCGCCACGCCGTCCCACGCGTGGCGCGTCCCGGCGAACCCGTGGAGCAGGACGACCGTCTCGGCCACGATCGCATCTTGACCGCCAGCGCCAGTCACGACACCCACGTCCTCCTGGCCGCGTTTGCCGAGGAGCTCGGTCGCTGCGGGATCGCCGCCGCCTGCACGTCGCCCGGCTCGCGCTGCGCGCCGCTCGTGCGGGCGCTCACCGCCGAGCCGGCGCTTACCTGCTACTCGCACCTGGACGAGCGCTGCGCCGGCTTCTTCGCCCTCGGCCACGCCCGCGCCACCGGAACGCCGGTGGCCGTCACCTGCACCTCGGGGACGGCGGCGGCGGAGCTCGCGCCGGCAGTCATCGAGGCGTGGGAGGGATGCGTGCCGCTGATCGTGCTCACCGCCGATCGCCCCCCCGAGCTGCGCGACACCGGGGCCGGACAGGCGATCGACCAGCTCAAGCTCTACGGCACCGCGGTCAAGTGGTTCTTCGAGGTCGGCGACCATCCCGCCACGGCCGAGCGGGTGCGGTGGATGCGCACCCTCGCCTGCCGGGCCTTCGCCGCCGCCAGCGCCTGGCCGCCCGGCCCGGTGCACCTGAACTTCCCCCTGCGCGAGCCGCTGGTTCCGACCGGGCCCGTCGCCGAGCGGGCGCCCGGCCGCCCCGACGGCCGTCCCTGGCTGCGTCTGCCCGCGGCCCCCGTGTGGCCAGGCGCCGCCGCCGACCACGCCGAGCGCCTGGAGCACGCTTCGCGCCCCCTGCTGGTGGCCGGCGATTTGGGGGCCCGCGGTTCCGAGGCGTGGGCCAGCGCCGCTGGCGCCCTGGCCCGGGTCGCCGAGCGCACCGGGGCGCCCCTGCTCGCCGACCCGCTGTCCGGGGCCCGCCGCGGCACGGCGGCCATCGCCCACTACGACCTGCTGCTGCGCTGCGAGGAGTTTGCCGCCGCCCACGTGCCCGATGTCGTCCTTCGCCTCGGGGACCTGCCGACCTCCAAGCCCCTGCGGCGGTGGCTCGCCGACCTGCCCGGCGTCGAGCAGCTGGCGGTGGTCCCCGGACGGGGGTGGCCCGACCCCGACGGCGTGCTCGACGCCGCCGTCGCGGCCGACGTGGGCGCCGGGATCGTCGAGGCGATGGCCGAGCTCGTCGGCGACGACCCCTCCCGTCCCCCGCCGGCGACCGAGTGGCTCGAGTCCTGGCGGGCCGCCGACCGTAATGCCGCGGCCGCGCTGGGCGAGGTGCTGGAGTCGGAGCTCTCCGAACCGGGCGTGGCCCGGCTGCTGGCCGAGCATCTCCCGGCCGGCTCCACCCTATGGGTGGCCTCCTCGATGCCGATCCGCGACGTGGAGGCCTTTTGGCCCCCCACCGACCGGCCGGTGCGGATGCTGGCCAACCGCGGGGCCAACGGCATCGACGGGACCGTCTCCTCGGCCTTCGGGGCGGCGGCCGCTTCCCGCGGCCCGGTCGTGGCGCTGGTCGGCGACGTCGCCCTGGCCCACGACCTCGGTGGTCTGCTAGCCGCGACGCGCCTGAGCCTGAGCCTGATCGTGGTGGCGATCAACAACGACGGCGGCGGCATCTTCGAGTTCCTCCCCGTGGCTGGCCAGGAGGCGTTCTATGAGCAGCACGTCGCCACCCCACACGGCCTGGATTTCGCCGGGGCCGCAGAGCTCTATCGCCTTCACTTCGAGCGCCCGACCGACCTGGACGCGCTGGCGCGGTCGCTCGACGACGCCCTAGCCCGGCGGTCGAGCACGCTCATCGAGGTGCGTACCGGCCGGCATGAAAACCGCGAGCTGCACGCGCGCTGCGAGGCGGCGGTGTGCCAGGCGCTGGCGCCCCCGCGCGGGTGAGCCGACGACAAGACGGCCCCCGCCCGGCTGGACGGAGGCCGTCTCACGAGGCGCAGCCACGGGACTAGCTATCTCTTACGACATCCACCTGTAGCGAGCCGAGACCGTGACGGGGATCATTGGGGTCGTCGCAGCCCTGGTCGAAGACGCGGGCGGTGACCGTGTGGTTGGCGGCTACGTCGGGCTCGAACGCGACCGCCACGTAGTTGTCCTCGCCGATGGCGGCCTGGCTCATGCCGCCCGTGCCGGTCTCGGTGGCTTGGAAGAAGTCCTTCAGATGGCCGTCGAAGAAAACCTCGACGGTCGTCGTCCCGAGCGTGCTTGTCGTACACGCGGCGGGAGTGACGTCGTACCTGACGTAGACCCGATCCAGCTCGCCGGTCGCCTGGGTCCAGCTGCTGTTGGTCAGCGCAATGCCAGCGCCCCCGTCGCCGAGCGAAGTGGTCGAGCCGCTTGGGTCGTTGGTCGATGGGCCTCCGTTTGCCGAGCGCACCGAGGTCGAGCGCATGCGGAGCAGCACCGTGCCGGCTTGTCCGGCCGAACCCGTGGAGCCCTGAGAGCCAGGGGGACCAGGGGTGCCTTGCGCCCCCGGCGCGCCCTGTGGGCCGGGGGTGCCTTGCGATGCGGGGTGACCGCCGGGTCCCTGCGGACCAGGGGCCCCCTGCGGACCAGAGCCCGACTGGTTGCCCTTGGTACTCACAGCTACGGTGGTGTGCCCGTGCCGCGCCGGGCGGTGAGGACGCTTGGATCTGTGGCGACGTTTGACCACGGCTGTGGCGTGCCGCTTGTGGTTGCTATGCCGTGCATGGCGGCTGGTGGCCAGCGCCGGAGAGGCAGATGCGCCCAGAAGCAGCGCAGCCGCCAACGTCAACAGCAAGCAGCCACCGACCGTTAGACGGCAGCGTTCGAGGATCGTACGCATAACTCCTCCTTCGGTAACCGGGCTGCCTGCGTGAGGCCCCTGGCTTTGCGGACCCGCCTCGCGACGGGGGTGCCTTTATCGGGATCCAGCGTGATTGTGCGCTGGGTGCTATGTGCCTCGACCGGAACTCCGCCCGGGAGAAGGCCGATGCCCGAGTCTGGACACTTGGCCATCCCTGCTTATGGGGATGCTCCTGGGCGAACGGGAGCGCCGCCGCTGCGCTCGACGACCCGGCCACCAACCGTCGGGCTGATCGCCTCGACCCAGTCGAGTCTCCTGCCGCAGAGCCTGCGCGCCTCACCAGGGCGTAGGTAGAACAGCGGGAACTCCTCGCGCGCGTCGCTTATCTCCAGGGGCCCGAGCGGGTACTGGATCCCCCCGCTTCCGGGGCGCAGGTCGGGCCCGTGGTAGGTCAGCGTAACGCGGTGCGCCGCCGCCGAGAGGGGTAGCTCGCCGACCTCGGTGTAGCGACCCGGGTAGACGAGCTGGTCGAGCGCGCTCCCCGCGGGCCTGCCGTCGACGGAGAGACTCAGCCGATCGCGCACCGAGCCACCCACCCATACCGCGTAGGTCGCGGTGCGATCGATCGAAACCTCGCCGTCGACGTTCCCCGCACCGGAGGGAACCAGGAAGCTCCCCTGGGTGAGCCAGGAGCCCGAACGGGAGAGCTGCGAGAGGCCCACCACGAGCGGAGGCTGGGGGGCGACGGCCGCCAATTGGCCCCCGCGCGCCCGCGCCAGCCGCGCCAGGTCGAGGATCTGCGGACAGCTCGCCACACCCGTCGGATCCACCGAGTTCCCCAGCGGGAGATGGCCATAGACGGCCGGCGTCACTGGCTCGGGGCGCTGCCAGACCCGGTAGTAGCGCCCGCTCCACGCCAAGCGATAAGGGGACGGCGGGCGGCTGACCGCGGGAGACCGAGGCAGCACGAGGGTGCGATAGACCATCAGGCCTCCGAGCTGGAACTCGTCCACGTCGGCGTAGCCCCCCTTGGGGACGAGCTGGCCGTTACGCAAAGGGACAGAGCGAAAGCGAAGCTCTCCCGCGCCCTCGGCATCCATTCGCCTGAGGAAGTGGCGGACGCCGTAGGGCTCGTACTCGGTCATCAGGGCGGGACCCTGGCCGGCGAATCGATCGCCGATCCGTTGCAGCTCGGCCAACCGCTCGCGCGGGGAGAGATTGACGTCGTGGTAGGCGAGCAGGTTGGACCAGGCCACCCCCGCCACGAGCACGCCGCCCAACAGCGCGGGAAGCGCGCGCCACCGCCTAGGTGCGTACTCGAAGAACGCGGCGAGGCTCGCCAACCCGAGCGTGAGCACGGCCGGCGAGGCGCTCGCCAGAGCCTTGGCTCCGACCCACGGCGAGGCCCGCGCATTGAGAACGACGCCTCCGAACAGCGCGGAGGCGACGTACAGCGTCAGCCCCCACGGCCGCTGCCACCACAGCCACCAGATGCCGGCGACCGCCACCGCGATCAACAGCGCGATCAGGGCGTGGGTGACGTGCGGATGCGCCAGCGGGTAGCGGAAGTCCCCCGTCGGCCAAATCCCGAAGATCTGGTCGGTGCCGAGCGGCTTGACCAGATTGCCCAGGTCTGGATTGCTCTTCTTGGCCTGGGCCAGTCCCGGCTCGAGGAAGGAGCTGGTGGCATGGATCACGGGAATGGCGAGAACGACGCCGATCGCAGCGGCCGCCACCACCCGGACCGCCGCTTGGGCGCTGCGGGGAAGTAAGGCCACCGCCACGAGACCCGGAGCGACCGCGGGCACGAGCCAAACGCCTCCCCCGTAGCTGAGCGCCGACAGCGTGGCCACGCACGCGATGACGAGCGGGAGGATGCCCCCGATGCGGCCCCGCTCGCGCACGGCGAACGGGACGAGGGCAGCCACCAATGCCACGAGCGCCGCACCCGCCATCTCCTTTACACCGCCCCATAGCGAGTAGCCGTACAGAAGCGCGGGCTGGGCCGCGAAGAAAGCGATGGTGGCCCTCAGCCACCGGGCGCGGACGACCGGCGCCACGAGCGAGTAGACCGTCAGCGAGAGCGTTGCCCCTAGGAACGCCAGGTAGGGCTGAAACACCCAGGCCAGGTCCTGGCCCACGAGGTTGCGGGCCACGCCCCAGGGCAGGAAGGATCCCACCGGATAGCCGACGCCCACGTAGGCCTCGAGCGTTCTCAGATATGTCGACGGCGCCAGCCCGGCCAGGCTTGTCCCGTGGGCCATGATCCGATCGGTGATCGCCAGCCAGGTCGAGGTGTCGTCGAGCTTGATGTAGCCGGCGAACGTCGCTTCACCGGAGAGCAGAATCGGCGCCAGATAGACGAGGTAGCTCGCCACGCCGACGGTCGCGGCCCAGCGGTCGACCGGTCCCCGCCGGCGCGGCGGCGACAGCACGAACCCGGCGATCGCCACGATTACGACCAGCGGCGTCGAGAGCACCGCGGTCGCCGCGGTGGCCGTGGTGAGCTGGGCCACCACCACGATCACCGCTACCCCGGCGGGGAGCACGAGCGCGCCGGCCAGCCGTGCCCCGGTCACATACTCGAGGGCGAGTCCGCACCCCAACGCGAGCGCCCCTAGTAGGAGGGGGAAGATGATCCAGCACAGGAGCAGCGTCATGGCCCGGGCACGGGAGCCGTCTCGTTCACCGTGGCCCCCGGCGGACGAGGCTCAAATCCGCTCGTAGAGGCCTAGCGCTTCGCCGTCTGGCAGCGGATAGTGCCGGATCAGGACGTATGCGCCCTTCAGCGGCGGCGCAAACCTTCCTCGGGACACGATGAAGTTCGCCTGCGCCGGCGAGGCGACCCAGAGGTCGTGGTACCTCAGGCTGTAGTAGCGAATGCCCCAGGTGTTGAACCAGATCGAGTCCGGCCCCTCGTACCAGAACGTCGGCCGTCCCCTCTGGTGGGCGATCTGTCTAAAGACCTCGTCCTGATACCAGCGCTCGCCGCTCGGCGGCCCGATGATGTAGCCGTGTTGGGCAAAGAACGTTACGCCGGGGCTGGTGCCCCCGGTGCCCAGGGTGACGTCCTTGGGCAGCAGGCTGGTGCCGAAGCTGATCGCCAGGAACGCCACCACGCCATAGGCGGCGATCGCCCCCGTTAGCCAGCGTCTGGCTCGAGGCTTGAGGTACTCGGTCCATGAGATGGCGACCACCCCAACGGCGGGCAGCATGGGCAGCGTGTAGCGGACGTCCTTGTTGTATTGGAGGGCGAACGCCACGTAGGTGCCCAAGATCAGCAGCACCGGCTGGAGGTTGCGCATCGCAGAGTCGTTGCGTCTGAACACCAGCACCATGCCGATCACGAAGAGCACGAACGGCCCCGCGTAGAGCTGATAGTTGAGTAGGGTCCAGAAGTACCAGAGCAGCGATGAGACGCTGGCGACATGGGGAAGTCCCTTGTACACGGCCAGACCGCTGTACAGGCTCGCGTCGTGGCTGAGCTGTCCCCGGTTGTGTAGGTACCAGTAGCCGCAGATCAGGAACCCCACGACCGCGGCCGCCCCGAGGTTCTGCAGGGGAACTAGCGACCGGCGCCGGATCGCGGGACCGAGTGCCGCCACGCCGGAGGCCACGAGTGGAAGGGCGAGAAAGAACGGAAACGTCCACTTGGTCAGGAGGCCGAGCCCGCACGCCGCGCCGAACAGCACGGATGGTCGCCGGCGCGAGAAGCTCTCCGTTCGGATCAAGAGGTAGAGCCCGAGCGCGACCATCGCGGTCAGGGGCGCATCGAGCATGTACTCCTTGAAATTCGAAACCATGACCGGAGTCGTCAAGACGAAGATCGCCGAGAGCAAGCCGATGCGCCGGTTCCATAGCGACTTGCCAATCCCATAGCTCGCAAAGGCCAAGATCGCGATGAAGACGGCATTGCTGAGGATCGCGACCCAGAGGCCGGTCCCTAGGAACGCGTAGAACAGATCGGTCACCCAGTAGGTGAACGGGGGGTAATACGTGTACGTCTCGATCGGGAGCAGGGGGTGAGAGAGCTGGAACGTGTTCAGGTAGATCAGGCTGTCGCCCAGATGCCGGGCCATGTCCCAGTGAGGTGGCCGTGGCTCCTTGGAGAGCCACAGCAGGTTGAGCGCCGTGATCGATGTCACGAGCAGCCCAAGCGCCGCCCGATCGAAGTATCTCCACCTCCACAGGCGCGAAGCGAGCTCTCTTGCCGCCGCTCGGTCGAGCGAGAGGCGTCCCGCTAGCTGAGCCGGCAGAAGCCCGTCAGCGGACGAGCTGGATATCTCCGGAGTCAGCGACCTGGCGGGCGCGCTTGGGCCGGGGATCGAAGACCTCGATCTCATAGTCCACTCCCGGGAAGGCCACGTGGACACTCTTCGGATATCCGGCGGCCGGCAGCGCGAGTCCGCCCCCCGGGAGGCTCGTCCCGGTGCCGTTGGATATCGCCTTGAGCCGTGCCAACGCATTCGGATAGGGGTAGGTGGCTACGATCAAGAGCGCGCCCTCTTTTCCGCCCACGTTGACGCCGGGCGGGAGGTAGCGCACGTAGACGTTTCCATTGGACGTCCGCGTGAGCTCGTAGACATATTTGTCTTTCGGCCCGGCCCAGTAGACAGGCTGTTTGAGAGTGCCGGTGGCGAACGCGCCCAACCCCTGGGCCGAGAGGCCCATCGGGCCGATGTGGGGCACCGATGGGGGACCAGGTGGACCGGAGCTGCCCCCGCCCCCGCTGGTCGCCCACACGATCACGCCAGCGATCACGGCCACCGCAAGGAGCGCGGCCAGCAACCGGCGCTGGCGCCTTCCTAGCGACGGGGGCTGCTGGGCGGCATGTGCGGGCTGCTGCTGGACGGGTGGACCCTGCGCGGGAGGAGCCTGGCCGGGTTGAGCCGGTACGGGTGGGGCCTGCGCGGGAGGCTGATGGGGGACGCGGGGAGGCTCTTGCAAGGGATCGCTCAGAGGTCGCAGATGCGTTAAAGCACCACGCCCGGGCGAACGAAGATAGCAAAGGGCCCACCCGCAAAACGGGCGTTGCTTCGCAGAGGAACTTGCCGCCATCGCTCGCCGACCCGCTTGACCACAGGTGTAGGTCGCGCCGGCCTCGGTCCGAAGTCCGGCGGCTACGTGCTGCGGTCCCATAGAGGAGACCCGCTACGGCGCGCAGATGACGTACGCGACGAGCGTCCCCGTACCGGCGCCATTGCTGACCCCAGTCACGGTCCACCCGCTGGGGTTCGCGCCCGACCCAGCAGGCGTAGGTCCTGACGTCGCCAGGGTGGCCTTGGTGTTGGCGCTCGATCCAACCGTAATGCTCCCGCCACCGCCGACCGCGATCGGGTCGGCGGCGGGGCAGGAGGCGGTTGCAGTGTTCGTGGAGTTATTGGACACCGACGAACTCGCGCCGCTGACCGTCGTGGTACCCGCGGGTCCCGTCGGACCGGTCGCACCGGTAGCACCCGTGGCACCGGTGGCGCCGGTAGGCCCGGTCGGACCGGTCGGCCCAGTCGCACCGGTGCCAGTCGCGCCCGTCGCCCCAGTAGTACCGGTAGCACCGTTCGTGCCTGCGGTGCCCGTGGGGCCAGTCGCGCCGGTGGCACCGGCCGGGCCAGTCGGGCCGGTAGGTCCAGTGTCGCCCTTTGCGCCGGTCGCACCCGTAGGACCAGTCGCCCCCGTAGCACCCGCAGCGCCCGTAGGACCGGT
>VAYS01000030.1 GCA_005883215.1 Actinomycetota bacterium | reverse complement strand
ACGGCACGTATAAGTTCGCCACCCAGTTCCCCGACCTGTTCGCCGACGCCCAGCCGACGGTGGGACCGCCGGGGCTGGGGATCTGGGTACCGCCCTCCCCGCCGGCGCCCGGCGGAGACCAGTCCAACACCAACCGCCAGCTGGCCTCGGTGCGCAACATCCCGTTCCTGATCTGGGACGCCTCGGCCGACGAGCTCGTTCCCACCGCGGGCGCACAAGCCCAGGCCAACACGTTCGACTCCCTCGGCTACCGCTACGAGTTCGACCTGTTCTCACCCGCCGAGCACCTGACCCTGGCCGGCAACGACCAGTACGCCCCGGCGGCCGCGTTCCTGGGCACCCAGCGCTCTGACCTCAACCCGCCCCACGTCTCCTACACGTACAACCCGACGATGGACTTCGCCGCCGACGGCACCGCCGCCGGCCACGCCTACTGGGTCTCCAAGGTGGCGCTGCGAGACGCCTCGGGCACGGCGCCGCTGGGCACCGTCGACGTGCGCTCGGAGGGCTTCGGGGTCGGTGATCCGCCCGCCCAGCCCACCCAGCGCGGGGGCGGCGCCCTGACCGGGGGACAGATCCCGGCGATCGCCTACACCAGCCAGTCGCGGACCTGGGGCCCGGCGCCGAGCGCGCCGGTGGTGGACCGCCTGGACGTCAGCGCGACCAACGTGGCGAGCATCACCGTCGACGCCGCGCGCGCCCGCATCGACTGCTCGGCGGCGCTGAACGTGGTCTCCGACGGCCCGCTCAAGGTCAACCTGGTCGACTGCCCCGGCGGGGGCGGCCTGCTTCGCCTGCCCTCGAGCCGGCGCTGTCGCAGCCTTCGCCGCCTGACGATCCACATCCGCCGGCGCCGCGGCACCCGGGTGACCGCGGTCAAGGTCTTCGTCAACGGCCGGCGCCGGGCGGCGCGTCGCGGGCGCAACCTGGCCGGGGCCCGCATCGACCTGCGCGGGCTGCCCGCCGGGCGCTACCGGGTGCGGGTGGTCGCCACCGTCGTCCGCGGCGGACGCCGCAGCCGCGTGACCCTGCGGCGCACCTACCGCACGTGCGCAAAGAAGCGGCGCCGCCGGCCGGCCCGCCACCGCCGCTAGGCGGCACGCCACGGCGCGCGTCCCCGGGCCCAGCGGGCCAGCTAATCGACCCCGGCGGGCCAGCTATGGACACGGGTGAAGAAACGTGTGGGCCCGTGCGTCGAAAAGGTCCGCATAGGACCACAAGCTCGCCACGGGCGACTATCCGCCGAGGCTCAAGCGGCGAGATTGATCGGCCGAGCTCGTGGCGGCGATCGCCGGAACCCGCCCCGCCTGGATCCACACGACCACCGTCGACACCGCCGGCACGGCGGCGAGCGGCGCCGGCACGCGCACCCGCGGCTACGAGTACGTCATCTACCCCGACCAGATCAAGCAGCTCCCGGTCGGGTGCGCGGCGGTGATCACGCCGGGGCGGGGGTCAAGCCCCAGATCGCGCGGATCCGCCGGCCGACCTGACGCCGACGCTCAAATTGGCTCGACCATTCGTCCAAAATGACTAGCCAAATCTGGGGAGGGGTGCATCATGTGTGCGGCAAGCGGAGCTGAGCCAGAACGGAGTTGTGCGGTTCGCTCCCCACGACAACCGGGTCGTCAGCTGAAGGCTGGCATCCGCCATACGAGAGGTTGTGAGCGCCCTGGGGGGCGAGGGTGGTGTGCGTCGTGCCTGGCCAGTTGCGCTTCGGCTCGGGGCGCGAGCAGGCCGTTGCGAGCAGGGTTTGGCCCGCCCCTTGCACCGGCGTCGGTTCGGCCCAAGAGGGGTTCGCCACTTCACCAGCGTGCTTGGGCTGGGTGTGCTGTGTTTGCTTGCCGCGGCGAGCAGCAGTTGGGCGTACACGACGGACGCCCAGACGCACGCGGTCGTCACAGCTGACGGCACGACGCTGACGGCTGGGGCGCAGGCGTGGATCAAGGCCTACTCGCAGGCAGTCGAGCAGCGCTGGAGTGCTGGCGGTGGCTCGGCGGGCGACATCACCGCGTTCAAGAAGATGCTGCTTTGGCGATTCCTGCCGCCGGCCGGGAGCGTGCTGCCGATGGCGGCGGGCACATCGACCCAGTCTCAGGTGTGCAGCCCCGCCATCCAGGCCGGCTGCTGGTACTACCAGCGCGACGATCACGGGATCAACGCCGGTAGCCAGGGCGGGCATTTTATCGACTGGACCTACTACGGACCCCCCTATTACGGAACGTTCCCGAGCACCAACAACCTCGACGGCTTTACGTTCCCAGACCTCAGCGGGCTCCGTGATCTCTTCGTGGCGAGGTGGGACAGCAACGCGCACGCGATCATCTTCAACGAGACCCAGGACCCGTCGTGCTCGCGGAGCTGGTCGTGGAACCTGGCCGGGACCAAGCCTCACCACAGCTGGGACACTAGGAATGAGGGCTGCTTCGTTGGGTACGGCAAGCCGCTCGCGCCGGCTTGGCGAGGAGCGGCCTGGACGCCGGCGTTTCCCGACACGCTGCGCCCCCAGGCGAACGATCCCAACGTCCCCAACTCGCCGTACTGCTGCAACGCGGTTCCCTATGACAGCCAGTGGGCTCAGAAGATCGCCCAAGACCTACAGCAGCCTGCCAACGCGGACGTGCGCAACTGGATCGCGCACGACATCAACCCTGGCGTAGACAGTCCTTATCACGCGCAGTCCGATGGGCTGTATCCATCGGACCTGTTCGGGCTCTCCTCGCAATTTCAGCCCAACCTGCCCCACCCGTGTGGCGGCGATCCTGTCACGTGCGCGACGGGAAACTTCACCGAGCGCTACACCGACCTTCGGGTCGGCGGCCTCGGCACGGGCCTGGTTCTGTCCCGCACCTACAACGCCCAGGACGCCGTTTACGCGTCGGCGCCGGGGCCGTTGGGCTACGGCTGGAGCGGGTCGTTTCGCGAGCGGTTGGAGACTGATCCCGCGTCGGGCGCGGTTACGGTCCATCACGACGACGGCGCAACGGCGTGGTTTCGCAAGAAGGCCGACGGCAGCTACTCGGCGAACGGATGGGTGCAGTCGACGCTGACCAAGAACGGCGACGGCTCCTACACCTACGTGATGCCGGACCAGCGCTCACTCGGGTTTGACTCGGGCGGGCGGTTGGTGAGCGAGAGCGACCGCAACGCCAACAAGACGACGCTCGCCTACGACACGCAGGGCAATCTCGCCTCAGTGACTGATCCCACAGGCAGGACGCTCACCCTCACCAACAACGCCGACGGGACGCTCGCCACCGCGACGGATCCCGCCGGCAACCGGGCCACCTTCTCCTACTCCGGGGGCAACCTGACCTCGGTGACCGATCCGAGGGGAGGCGCGACCATCTTTGCCTACGACGCAAGCCATCGCATCACATCGGTGACCGATCCACGCGGCGGCACGCTGACCAACGTCTATGACTCCTTCAATCGCGTGACCTCGCAGACGGACCCGGCCAACCGCCAGACGCGCTGGGCCTACAGCCCCGGGGACACCCAGATCACCGATCCGGTGGGCAATGTCACCGACGAGCACTTCGCCCACAACCTCCCCACGTCGATCACACGGGGCAAGGGGACGGCGACGGAGGCGACCACGACATACGCGTACGACGCCACCTTTAACCCGACTACGGTGACCGACCCCGATGGCCATGCCTGGCAGTACGGCTACGACGGATCGGGGAACCGCACCAGCGTGACGGATCCGCTGTCGCGAGCAGCGACCTACGCCTTCGACGCCAGGCATGACCCGACTTCGATCGTCACGCCCGCGGGCCATGAGACCGACTTCGCCTACGACTCCCATAGCAACCTGACGTCGGTCACGCGCACGCTGACCGAGACCAACACCCAACTACGAACGACGTACGCCTACAACAGCCTGGGCGAGCTGACCTCGACCACCGACCCGCTCAACCATTCCTGGACCTACGGCTATGACGGCCAGGGGGACCGGGCGAGCGCGACCTCGCCGTTGGGGCACAAGACGACGTGGGGGTTTGACGTCGACAGCCGGGTGGGATCGGTCACCTCGGCCCGGGGCAACGAGCCAGGCGCGAACGCAAGCGCCTACACCACGAGCATCGCGCGCGACCAACTCGGATACCCCACGATGGTGATCGACGCATCGGGTCACGCCACGACGTTGGCCTACGACGGCGATCACAACCTGACCGACCGCACCGACCGCGACGGGCGCCACACCGAGTACACCTTCAACGCCGACAACGAGCTGACCACAGTCACCCGCCCCGACGGCTCAACGCAGTCCTCGGGCTATGACAGCGCCGGCCGGCTGGCCAGTCAGACCGACGGGCTGGGACACGCCACCGCCTACGGCTATGACCCCCAAGGTCGCGTGACCTCGATGACCGACCCGCTAAACCGCGCCACCGCCTACGGCTACGACGCGGCGGGCAACCGCACCTCGGTGACCGACCCCCAAGGGCGCATCGCCACCTACGGCTATGACGCGGCAAACCAGCCGACCTCGGTCGGCTACTCGTCGGGCAGCCCGGCAAACGTAACCTTCGCCTACAACGCTGACGGGCAGCGCACCGCCAGCAGCGACAGCAGCGGCAACACCACCTATAGCTACGACTCGATCGGCCGCCTGACGGGCCAGACCAACGGCGCCGGGCAAACGACCGGCTACGGCTATGACAACGCCAGCGAGCTGACCTCGATCGTCTATCCGCCGGCGCTGACACCGCTGAACGTGAGCGGGGGCGGCACCCAGCAGCAGGTGGCCACGGGCACGGTCACCCGGGCCTATGACAGCGACGGGAACCTCGCCACCGTGACGGACTGGTTGAACAACAGCACTCAGTTCTCCTATGACGCAGAGGGCGAGCTCACCGGCCAGAGCCGGCCCAACGGCACCACCGCCGCCGACAGCTACGACGCCAACCAGAACCTCAGCGCGCTCACCGACCTGGGCAATACCACCAACTACACCCGCAGCAACGAAGGGCTGCTCACCGGAGCCTCTCCTCAGGGCGGGCAGGCCCAAACCTACGGCTATGACAGCGTGGCGCGGCTAACCGGGGTGGGCGCCAACAACAGCGCCTTCGGCTACGACACTGGCGATAACCCGACCACCTCCAGCGTGGGGTCCGCGCCCTCCGTGGCCCAGGCGTTCGACGCCGCCAACCAGCTCACCAGTACCGGGCAGGGCACCGGCGCCCAGCGAACGTTCGCCTACGACCCCCAGGGCAACCGCACCACGGTCACCGACGCCGCCAACAACCAGACCAGCTTGACCTACGACCAGGCCGACCAGCTCGCCAACTACGCCAGCGGGAGCGTCTCGGCCCAGTACGTCTACGACGCCGACGGCCTACGCCAGACCAAGACCGTCAACAACACCCTGACCAACGCCGCCTACGACCTCTCCGGCTCACTGCCGTTGCAGATTGAGGACGGGCCCAACGCCTACCTCACCGGCCCGGGCGGACTCCCGATCGAGCAGATCGCCCCCGGCGGCACCGTCCTCTACTACAGCCACGACCAGCAGGGAAGCACCACTGCTCTTACCGACCAGAGCGGTAGCACCGCCGCCACTTACAGCTACGACCCCTACGGCAACCCCACCGGTGCCACGGGTACCGCCACCACCCCCTTCGGATACGAGGGCCAATACACCGACCCCGAGACCGGCCTCCAATACCTCCGCGCCCGCTACTACGACCCCACCACCGCCCAATTCATCAACCGCGACCCCATCGAAGCCCGAACGAGGCAGCCCTACGGGTATGCCGGCCAGTCCCCGACCAACTACGGCGATCCGAGCGGCAAAGCATCAGCGGCCGCCATAGCGGGAGCTGCGGACACCACATGTGCTGGGACATGGGAGATCCCGGTGGTGGACGCTGCTACATGCGGAGCAGCCGCGGTCGCCACCGGTGTGGCCGCAGGCATGGCGATTTACAACGCGACCTCCGGCGACCACGCAGATAGCGAGTCGACGTCGACGCGGGAAAGCACCCCTGCCAATCCCCCGCCACCCTGCGGACCGGAAGGCCCAGTTGGACAGGAACAGCAGAGTGCCTCGGGAGAAGCGGCTGGCGGCGACCAAGCGGCGACGCCAGAGGGTAGGCCGCTCAGTGATCACTATCTGTATGAGACGGGACCTGTGCGGAACATTCCAGGAAGCGTCGTCGACGAGGCGATCGACCATGGACAGGTAGCCGAGGACCTGCCAGACCGGACTGTCTACTACGACCCCAAGAACGACGTTACGGCTGTGGTCAGCAAGACGACAGGCAAGATAATGAGTGCTCGCCGTGGGGTGCCATGACCAGCTTTGAGCTGTCGCACAAGGTCGTGAGCGCGACATTACATGTGCGCTTGGCAAGTGGAGAGATGGCAAGGCGGCTGAGCCTTGACTGCGTGGTCGACCTGACCGGTACCGGAGATGTTGTAGGCGTTGAGATCCTGGATTTCCGTCGCCAGCTTCGGGATGTAGATGTTCCGGACGTGCAATGCAGCAATGGACACTCGTCGTATGACCCGGAGATGGACGCGTTCTATCTGCGGCTCGGCGCCGGTCCTGCCCCAGTTCAGAAGAAGACGTCGGGCATAGCTCTGGTCGATTCACATGCACACGTCCTGGGACTTGAGGTCGGTCTATGAAGCTGCCGAATTGGCGAAGAGCGAGGTGGATCGACCGGATTGGCCACATGGCACATAAGAGGTTCGGAATTGTCACTCTTGGCGTCTTTATATTGGCCGGCGGGTGCGGCGCCAGCCTTCGCGGCGGCGGCGCAGACACCTCCCGGCTTCCGAGCGCGAAGGCGCGCCTGGGTACCGGCGACATCCGACACGCCGGCCCGCAGGTGACACATGCGGCCTCGCAGATGCAAACACACCGGGGTTCTGTGCAAGTTCTTGCCCGCGAGATCGACCGGGCCCAAGCAGTGTACGAGAAGGACGTTTACCGTCCCTGGTCTAAACGACGGCTCGGGCGCAACGCCATAGGCGCGTTGCGCGCGTCTCGTCGTCTCGCCATCGGCGCGCGAGAGGCCCGCGCCGACAGCCACCTACTGCAGCTCGGCATCACCCTCGCAGCCATCAGCGGCCGTCTTCGGGCTCTAGGACAGCAACTCCGGGCAGGCCACGTTTCCCGGCTGGCCGTAATCGACGCGCACCTAGCCCTGAACTCTCTCGAGCAGCAAACCATCGCCCTGTCCAAGCCGCCCGCGTCTGCTCAACGACGCGGATAACTGCCGCGCGCGGCACCCCAGCTCGTCTCGGAGTTCCACGAAAACGCCGCGCACGCCAGTCGCGCAGCCGGCGGAACCCGTCACCTATGAAGGGGCGGTGGATGGCAACCAGGTAGGGCAACGTCCGGCCTTGTGCCGGGCTCGGGCCTAGCCTCGGGCTCAGCTGGTGTAAACGTCCGCCTTTCGGGCTCGCCCTGCGGGCGACCGCTGACGCGGGTCCCTTGACACCGCACCGCCTTCGGCTTCTGGGCGCCTGAGGACGGCAGGCAGTCGCCTGCCGTCCCAAGGAACGACCACCAAGAGCTTGCTCATGCACCACAGCTACGGCTCGCAAGCGCGCAAAGAGACGGTCGAGGACTACACCGACCGGCTCGCCGCGCTTCTCATCCACGTCCCCCTCGACGGCCTCGACGTCGACGAGTTGATCGCCGGGCATGCGCACGAGCGGGATACGATCCTCGGGGCCGATCGCCAATGCCGACTCGAAGAGCGCGCTACCGGCGGATAGTGACTGCCGCGGCGCTTGCGCCGGGGTGTGCCTGTCCTGAGGTCGCGCGCGGGTCGGACTAGGTACTGCGATGACGTTGGTTATTGAGGCCTCGGGCCTTTCGAACCCATCGTCAGCATCAGCGAGTCGCCCATGCCGTGAAGTATGCGCTGGCGCTGAGCGGACTTCAGAGATGGGCTCAGCGCACCGAGCTCCCCCAACGCATGGCCCACCAGCGGCGCCCGGCGGGCGGGCCCTCAGCTGGCCTTGGAGTCGCTCTTCTTGACCGCCGAGTCGGACTTCTTGGCGGCGGCGCCGTCGGACTTGGCCGCGCCCTTGGCGTCCGCCGAGCCGGCTTCTGACTTGCCATCGCCCGACTTGTCGGCGCCGTTAGAGCCGCCCTCAGCCGACTGGGCCAGCTCGCGCTGGCGCGAGCGGGTGCCGTAGTCGGTGTTGTAGAAGCCCTTGCCCTTGAAGTGCACGGCCACCGGGTGAAAGACCCGCTGGACCGGGGCCGAGCACGAAGTGCAGCTGGAGAGCGGGTCGTCGGTCATCTTCTGCATGACCTCGAAGGTGTGGCCTCGCTCGCAGCGGTACTCGTAGATCGGCATTGGCAGTCCAAGTATAGGAGTGCCAAGGGCGGCGGCCAGGGTGCGAAATGCGTGCGCATGAGCACCGCCGGATCTCGGAGACCGGCCAGCTTAGGTCGCGGAGTCAGCGGAGGGCGAGGGCCGCGCCGGACTGCGCCCTCAGCAGCCCATCGCTAGGTCGAGGGCGACGCAGACCTCGCGGAGCCGGCGCTGGCTGAGCGTCGTGATCGGTTCGACGAGCAGCGCCTTGGGTACCGTGCGGACGTTATCGAGCGAGAGCGCGCAGCGCTGTGGCATCCCGTCGGCGCTGTCGAGCTCGACCTCGGTCGGTATGGCCCGAATGCGCCGGGTGGCCGGCGCTACCGTCACGCGACGCAGCACCGGGATCGCCTCCTGCCGCGTCAGCACGCACACCGGGCGCCGGCCGATCTCCGGCTCCTCCAGCCACCAGATCTCGCCCCGGTTCACCAGCGCTCCTCGAGCACGAGGTCGCGACCCGCGCGCCGCGCCCACGCCTCCAAGTCGTCGCCCTCCTGGGGGATCTGCTCATAGCCGGACACGATGCGCCGGCTGATCTCGGCTCCTCGATCCGCCGCGACGTAGCGCTCGATCGCCTCGCGGATGAGCTCAGAGCGCGAGCGCTGCTCGGCGGCTGCACGCTGGTCCAAGAGGGCTACCAGCTCATCCGTCAACTGCACGAGCGTCTGGCTTCGGGCCACGACCATATTGTAAGCATATGGCGCGATGCACCTGCGTGGATTGGCGGCTCGTCCCGCTGGCGGAGCGCTGCTGAGCCTGTTGCCGGGCCAGCCGATGCGTTCGGTCGAACTCCGGCTGGCGCTCGCGGACGAGGGTGGCCGGCGAGGGGGCGAGGACAGGCGCGGGAGGGGGCAGCCGTGTCCCGCGCGGGCGCAATACTCAGCCTGTGCGCAGACCAAAAGACTGGTTCCGGCAGGCCGAGCTCGACCTCGAGGCGGCACGCGACAACCAGCGGACCGGCCACTTCGAGTGGGCCTGCTTCCTGGCGCAGCAGGCGGCCGAGAAGGCGGCAAAGGCACTCCACGAGGCGGCGGGCACCGAGGCTTGGGGGAACTCGGCGGCAGCGCTCCTCGCCGGACTCGAAGGGGTCCCGCCCGAACTGGTGGATCTCGGCCGAGCCCTGGACAAGCACTACATCCCGACGCGGTATCCGAACACCCATCCCCAAGGCGCGCCGGGGGACCTCTACACCGCGCGCGAGGCGGAGCGCGCGCTGGCCGACGCCGAAGTCATCGTCGAGCATGTCGGAAGTCGCCTTTCATCGACTTGACCACGCGCGCGTTGGCGAGCCTGCGCGCGTGGACGGCGACCGAGCTCGCGCCCCGGCCCGAGATCAGAGAGGTGGTAAGCGGGCTCGCGTTGCACCGGCACGAGAGTGCCCGACCGAGCTGACGGGAGGCGCTTGCCGTTCCCCGCGCTGTCCCTTGGCCGCCCCACGGGCCCGGTCGGTGTGCTCGCAGCAGTCGTCGGTGCGCCAGCGGCGCCCCGGCCGACAACACCACCGCGATCCCTTCTATCCCAGGACCACCGCTGCCAACGGTCGAGCGGAGGTCAGCACGGGAGGGAGAACAAGCCTGGGCGCGAGGAGTCTGATCGTGCAGAGGCGGAAACGGCGTGGGATGGCGTCACGCCGCAGGCCGGTGGCCGGTTGTTGGAATGACCAGCCGAGGGCGGAACGAGGGCAAGCTGCGCCCGGGGGTGTTCGTTGCGGCCGGATTCGGGCGCGGCGGCCGGCATGACCACACGAACGAGACTCGGAGGTTCACCTCAATTGAGAAAGCTCATTCTCGGAGCCAGCGTCGCGATTGCAGTGTCGGGTCTCGGCCCGATCTCAGGGGCGTCGGCGGACATCGCATTCAAGGGCAACTGCACGGTCTACGGAAATGCGACCTTCCAGGACTCGTCCGGCAATCCGTCTGGCCTCACCGGCCAACCGCAGACGATGGGCTACAGCTTCGTGAGCGGTGTGCCAACCGGGTCAAACCCCCTCGATCCGCCGGACGCCAATCCGCAGACGAACTGCACCGGAGTGACCTTGAACGGAAGCTCCGTCCCGGACGGGCCGGCGACAGTGTCGGTCAAGGCGGTGAACCAGACCCTCAGCTGCGAGTTCAGCAGCAGCACCGACAGCAGCGGGAACACCACGGACGGTGACGGCACGATCACGCTAGCTAACGGGGTCGCCGTCCCGTTCAAGCTCGAGATCATGGGCGTGGCCACGGAGGTCAACCTCACGGTCAAAGGCCCGACTGCCGGCAGCGCGAGCGGGCACGCCTCGTTCGCCCAGTACTCCGACAGCAACACACCGTCGGAGTGCAACGGCCCACCAGGCGTCCAGAAGCTCGGCTTCAAGGCGACGTTCGACAACACCGGCGGCAACCCGCTGGTTGGCCCGGGCAGCTATGGACAGTCCGGGGGTGGCGGGTCCAGCGGCTCGGGTGGCTCGGGTGGCTCGACTGGCTCAGGCAGCTCCCCTGGCGCCGGGCCGTCGGGGGGCTCCACCGCCAGCGTGGCCTCATCCGGTGGCGGCGGCACTCACCGCGACGTCCTCAAGCGCGCCAAGACCAAGTGCAAGAAGGCGAAGAAGGGCAAGAAGAAGAAGGCCAAGAGCACCTGCAAGAAGGCCAAGAAGCACAAGAAGGCCAAGAAGAAGCACCGCAAGTAGCCGCAGAGACGTCGTCGACCCAACGCGATGTCTGCCAGATAAGCCAGGGGAGACGGGGGCCGCGAGCGGCCCCCGTCTCCCCTGTGACGACTCGACGAGCCGGCGCAAAGCGTCAAAGGCTCGGCCAGCAGATCTGGGCGATCCGCGGCTCGACCGCACGGCCCGGGGCGATCACCACGGCGTGCCCGACGGGGAGGCGTTTGATCTCGTCGGGGTGGATGAGGTACTCGTGGCCGCGGGTGCGCGTGGCGGAGCCGGCCGAAGCGTCGACGTCGTCGACGCGCTGGCTTCGGATCCAGGCGGGCCGGGTGCCGGCGACACGCGCGACGAGCTCGGCGGACTCGGGGACGTTCTGGCGGTGGGCGATCAGCGCCGCGAGGTTGCCCAACACCTGATCCTGGAGCGCGCCGGCGGAGTCGGCGGCCCGCAGGTCGGCGAGCTCCTGGGTGCCGAGGAGCACCGAGATCCCGGCCGAGCGGCCCCGTCCGAACAGGCGCACGACGTGCCTGGCGGCGAGCGCGGCGAACTCGTCGACCAGCACCAGCGCCTGGGTGGGATGGTGCTGGTAGTGCGCGGTGGCGGCGATCAGATCGCCGACGATCGCCGCGGCCAGCATCTGAGCGAGCAGGGGGCGCTGGTCGGCCTGCAGCGAGAAGTAGACGACGGCACGGCTGTCGATTGCCTGGCGCAGATCGATCGTGTGGGTGTCCTCGCGCGGCTCGAGCCAGGGGGCGATGTCCGACTCGGCGAGGATCGCGAGGCGGTCCCGCACCCCCGACAGGTCGCGGCGCTGGCGCTGACCCAGCGCGTCGAGGTAGGCCTGCACGACCCCGGCCTGGTGCTCATCAACGGTGCGCGATGTGGTCTCGAGCGTGTCGGGGTCCAGATGGGCGAGCAGGCTCGCCGGCGTCACCGCGATGCCGGCGGCGCGCATCGTCCGCACCACGTGGCCGAGATAGCGCTGGGCCTGCCTGAGGTAGTGCGGCTCGGTCCACGTCTCGCCGGCCAGCGCCTTGTCGGCCAGCTCGGTGTCGCTGCCGTGGCGGTAGGGGTTATAGGCACACGGACCGTCCGGGGTCCACACCAGCAGCGGGCGGCCGGCCGCGCTGGCCGCGGCATACAGCGCCGCGTACAGGAGGCGGTCTCCCTTGGGGTCGACCACCACCGCCGCAGAGCCGGCGGCTATGTGGCGCTGGGCGATCCACGCCTTGGTGACCGTCTTGCCCGCGCCGGTCGCCCCGGCGACCAGGCAGTGGTGCCCCGAGGGGCCCCCGAACGGGATCGTCATCGGCAGGCCGCGCGCGTCGGCGCCGACGACCACCCCGGCGCTGGTGACCCAGCGTCCCCGCCGGGTCTCTCGCCGCGCTAGGTGGCGGCGCAGGGCGTCGCCGAGCGTCAGGCGCTGGCGCGCGCGCTGGGCGATGTCGCCGCCGTCGCGCACGTCGCGGGCGTGCCAGCGCGCGCCCCATAGCAGCGCGTAGCCGGCGGTCGAGGCGAGCCACCAGGCCAGACCGCACCCACCGGCGTAGAACAGAAACGCGGCGGGCAGCCCGAGCGCCGGCCACGTCCAGGCCAGGGCCCGACGACGCAGCTCGATCGTCACGAGCACCCCGAGCGCGCCGCCCACCACCAGGACCTCGCCCAGGTGAATCAGCGCGCCGAACCCCTGCTCAAGCATCGCGCCACTCCGGTGCGCGGTAGTCGAAGACCTTGACCCGGTCGTGGGCCCGCGCCGCCGCGACCGCACGGCGGACGGCGTGGGCGGGGCGCGGGGCGGCCAGGTACCAGACCTCGTCGACGACGCGGCTGCGCGCCCACCCGCGGCAGATCGTGGTGAGGAGATCGGCCGCCTTGAGCGACAGCTCGACCTCGACCGCGATCGTGCGCCCATCCGCGTGAACGAGCAGGTCGGGGCGATGCAGCCGCGGGGCGCCGTTGGGCAGCTCGCCCACCACCGAGCTGCCGACGACCTCGCCGGTCTCGCGCTCGAGCGCACGCAGCTCGCGCTCGCCCATCACGACCCACTCCGGGTGCGCGAGCTCGATGCCGACCGCCGTGTCGACGACCGCGTTCGCGTGGACGAACCTGACCACGCCCACGCGGTAACGCCCCAGCCGACCCAGCCCGCACCAGCGCAGGCCGCGCTGGGTGGCGACGAGCAGCGCCGGCACGCCCGGCAGCGGCCGCACGCGCTCGAGCATGCGCTCGCGCACAAGACGGGAGACCCGCTCATAGGCCCAGGTCTTGCTCAGCCCGAACCGGCGCGCCACCTGCTCGGTGTCGGCCGCGCCGAGGCGCGCGATCCACTCGACGATCTCGCGATCGCGCACGCCCGCGGCCACCGCGAGGCGCCGGTCGCTCGCCGTGCTCGTCCTAGCGTTCACGCCCACCGGCCCCTCCCCCAGGTCGCCCGACCCTCGTCCCCGGTCTGCCGGGCCCATCCCCGTTTGCCTGCCTGACCCCGGACCCAATCCGGCCAGGCGGCGAGTCGGCTGGTTTGAAACCGGTTGAGCATCCACCCGGTTAAGAGCGTCTGCCCCGCGGTTTGACCATCGAATTTCGAGATTCGGGGGGCGGGGCCCGCGGGCGCCTGAAAATGGGTGATGATCGGGGGTCGTCCGCGACGCCATCGTGGCGGGTCTGACTGGCGTGCACGAAGCCCGGCGCGCGGTTACCCTCGGCGCCAACGGCTACCGGTCAGCGACCAGGAGGGGCGTGCAATGGCGTCTGTCGTGCAGGAGTCGGTGCAGAACTGGCGGGCGAGACTCAAGGAGCTCGAGGCGCAGATCGCGCCGCTCGCCCAGGAGGCCGGCGAGTTGCGCCACGCGATCTCGCTGCACCCCAACAACGCCGGGACGCGGCGAGGGGCCAGCGCGAGGCGGGCGGCGGGCACAGCCAGGCCGTCCAAAGCGGCCACCGCCGCCACCAAGCGAACGGCGCCTCGCGCCAACCCGGGCGGCGCTAAGCGCCGGATCGTCGACGCGCTGCAGGACAAGCCCGGTTTGACCTCAGGCGAGGTCGCCGCCCGAACCGGGCTCAGACGCGGCACGGTCGCGACCGCCATGAGCAAGATGGCCGCCCAGGGCCAGCTGCGCAAAGCCAAGCGGGGCTACCAGATCCCCTGAGACCCAGGCGACATCCACCGGAGCTCCTCAGCGGTCGCGGTCGGCCTCCGAGGCAGCCGAGCGGTGGGACCGGAGCCCGGGACGCACGAATCGCGTGATTGCGCGCGTAAGCGCGCTTGATCCTGGGTAGAGGCGCCGTGATGAGTGGGGGCACTCGGAGGGTCGGCGTTTCCCGCAGGGGCGGGGTGTCCTTGCGGTCGCCGCTGGCGGCCGCCCGAGGCCTCCGCTTGGACGCCGGCGACGAAGGAGGCTTGCGCCGCCTGGCGGGGACGGTCCTGGGCGCGCTGGTCCTGGCCCTGGGTGTCGTGTCGTCCGCCCACGCCGCCCCCGGCGCCGAGCAGTTGGGCTGGGGCCAAGCTGTCCCCATCTCCACCCCCGCCCCCGCGTGGTTCACCCCGGCGCTGTACCAACGGGTGATAGCGGCGGGTCCTCACGGTGTACCCCTGTCCTCGGTCGACCGCAGCCCGGCCGGGAAGGGGTCGCCCTCGGGAGGCGGGGGCGGAGGAAGCGGCCCGTGTCTGTATTCGAGCGGCGCCGCGCCGAGCGGCAGCGGCGTCCCCAGCACCCCCAGCGGGGTCGAGCGACCCCCAGTGGGCCTGGGCCCGGGGACCTGGCTGCTGTCCCTGTTCTGCACCAACGTGGGTGGCAGGTCCGTGCCGGACGGGTTCGCCTGGTGCACGGCCAACTTCGTCTTCCAAAACGGCAGCCAGCTCGGCCTGGGGACCGCCGGCCACTGCGCCGCCAAGGATGCGCTCGGGTCGCCGGTGACCGCGGTGGTCACCCCGCCGCCGGACGTCTGCGCCAACGGCGGCTCCTGCGAGCCAGGGCTGTACGCGATCGGCACGTTCAAGATCGCCCACAACAACGGCTTGGGGGACGACTTCGCCCTCATCTCGCTCTACCCGCAGTTCAACAGCTGGGTCAGGCCCACGATGCCGGTATTCGGCGGACCGACCGGGGCCTACCTCGGCGGGCTCGCCGGCGTGCCCGGGCAGACCGTCACGGCACCCGGCGCCACCGTCTACACCCCCGCCTTCTCGCCCGCGGTCGTGGGCCACTGCGGCCACGGCGTGGTGGTGGGAACCGGCGGCACCTGCCGCACCAGCGCCGGCCTGTTCTCGTCGAGCACCTGGTACGCGTGGTACGGGGCCTCGGCACCGGGAGACTCGGGCTCCGGGGTCGAGATCGTGGGCGACTACGCCGCACCCGGCAACCCGGTGCCCGCCGCCGCCGACCTCACCCACATCATCATCCTCGACGCCACTCTCTCGCGGAGCGGCCACCTCTCCGAGGGCCCCGACCAGCCGGGCATGGTCGCGGGCACCCAGATGTCGAAGATCCTGTCGATCGTCGGCTCGAGCTGGACGCTCGTGAACGGCGGGGCGCCCTGACGCACGCGATCGCCGCCTCCGCGAGCGGCGCTGTGCGACGGCGCCGCTGAAGCTCCGCGCACGCCGACCGGCGGCGGCCGCGGGAACTGGGCTGTCCCCGCGGCGCCGGGCGGCGCGGCATACGACCAGGACGGTCGTGGGAGTTTGCGCGCAATCCGCCGTTGCCACCGGCCGGGCCGACGAACGCCCCACCCCACGGCCGTCACCGACCCGCCAGGGGAGCTCCCGTCTTCAGCAAAACCGGGCGGGGCGCCCCGGTGTGACGCCGGATTCTCGGTGCGTGGGCGCCTTGCGACTCAGTCCGCGGCGTGCCGGGGGAGGCGAGGCGGGTGGCGGGCCGAGCCTGAGGTGACCGACGCCCCCGCCGTCGGCACCCCGCCCGGCGGCTGAGAGGGCGCTGCGCTGCCGGTCGTCCGAGCCGGCGCCGCGGCAATAGTCGTATGAGATGGCGCTGGGGAGCTTGCCGAGACGGTCGTTGCCGTGGCCATTTGCTGAAACGCCGCCGCCGAGGGCTTCTGGCTGCCGTCGTTGCGCAGCAGGCCGTAGTTCTGCTGGCTGTCCGCCGGGTCGGTGCCGCTGTCCTGGAGCTCGTAATAGAAGCCAGCCTGTACGTAGGGCCAGGCCTGCATCTGGGTGTATGCCTCCGAGACGTAGGTCGCCTGCGTCGCGGGGTCGACCCCGTTGCTCGACGTGGGCCAGCCGAACTCGGTCAGCCACATCTGCCGACTATCGCCGTGCCGGAGCATCACGTCGTGGACTGCCGGAACCCCGTCGCTGAAGCTTGACGCCGGCCCGCCGTAGTAGGACAGGGTGCCCGGCGTTAGGGGCGAGTCGTTGAAGCTGTAGGGGTGGATCGAGAGCGCATCGAAGTTGCCCTCGATCCCGTCGGCGTAGAGCGCGTTGACGAAGTCATAGTCGCTCAGCGAAACCGCGCCGCCGAGCACCGGAGCTGAGCTGACCTGCTTGATCGCCGGGTAGGCGGCCTGGATCAGCTTCACGTAGTCGCCCGCGGGATCGGACGAGTTCCAGAAGTACCCCAGGTTGGGCTCGTTCCAGATCTCCCAGCCCGCGACGTTTGCTCCGTAGCGCTGCGCGAGCAGGGACATCGCTTCGGCGAAGTAACGGTCGTCGGTGGGGGGATAGCCATCGCCGGCCGAGGTGTCCGCGCAGCCCTGGGTGATCGCGGCAGGCGCGCTCGACGCCCAGCACGGCGTGCCCAGGACGACGAACAGCGGCTTGATCCCCAACGAGTTAGCCCATCCGACCACCTGGTCGATCTCCGACAGGTACGCCGGGTCGTAAGCGCCCTGGGCATTCGGCTCGAGCTGGTTCCAGCGGATCGCGGTCCGAACCTCCCTCGCGCCCAGGATCGCGGCGTATTCGAGCTGGAGATAGGCGTAGCCCCCGGGTGGCGAGGACGAGTTCCAGATGTCGAGGGTGTTGACGTTTACGCCCGCTACCTGCTGGGCGCTCGCGCCGGTCGCCGAGCCGGCATACAGCACCGTCGCCAGCACCAGCGCCGAGCGCCAGCGCCGTCGTCGCCGCGCACCAGCGTTGGAGCTCCCGGCCTCCCGGACGCCACCCGACCCTGAAACGACCCCCGCCTGGACCGCGAACACCGACCAACAACATCCGCGGACCCGCCAGCGTGACGGCGGACCACCGTCGCCCTACCAGGGCGTCAGAGTGGTGACAACGCCCGCATCGGCGAGGAAGGTCAGGCTCTGGACAGAGGCGGCGCTGGGCGCCTGCGGTGACACGTCTTGGCGACATTACGCTCGCCCCGCTAATGCCGAGCGCGCGCCGCGCACGCAAGCAATCGGCCCAAATGCGAGCGCCCGAGTCCCGGTTCTGCCAGGTACATACTGCGGAGGAGCCGCAGGCAAGCACCCGCCGCCGCTTTGACCAGGGTTTATCGGCCGCGCCGGGTCCGTACGCTGGTGTGCACCGTCTTTTGGATCTCCTCGAACGACGCGCCCTTCTCGAGGTAGCTGTCCGCGCCGGCCTCGATCGCCCGGGCCCTCATCCGCGACGCGGCCAGGCCCGAAAGCACGACGATCGCGCACTCGGCGCTGTGGCGCCTGAGCGACCGAATGACCTGGATACCGTCGATGCTGGGCATCGAGAGGTCCAGCAGCACCACGTCGGGGCGCAGCCGGGCGACCTTGGCGATGCACGAGGCGCCGTCGCCGGCCTCGCCGACCACCTCCAGGCCGGGTTCGTCCTTGAGCGCGAGGCGCATCAACGTCCGAAACTCCGGGACGTCGTCGCACAGGAGCACGCGGATCACGCCCTGCTCGGGCACGGCCGATTCGCCCGGGTTGGTGGAGGTGTGATCCTCACGGCCCCGGCCCCCCGGGGCCCGCGTGCTCATCGCCTCACCACCGGGAAACGACGAAATAGCCCGCCCGCTCCCAGGCTCACCAGCCCTCCAGACGGGGTCACGGGGTCAGCCGGTGACTTCTTGGCGGGGGGCGTCGGAGAGTTTGATGGCGATGATGGTGGTGTTGGTGGCGTGCCAGGGTTGGCCGCTTGAGCCGCAGCTGACCTTGATGTCGCCGGGGGCGCCCAGCGAGCGGGTGATCTGCATGCTCGCGCCGGCTAGGTGGCTGGCGCTGGGCGCGGTGATGGGGGCGAAGGTGACGTCCTGGTCGCCGGCGGCGTCCAGTCGACACTCGGCGTCTGAGTCGCCGCCCTGGCCCAGGCGGGTGAGGATCGTGTTTAGGTCGGTGGTGTTATCGAACTTGCCCTGGACTACGGTCTTGGCGAAGATCGCCCATACCCCGGGGTCCAGCGCGGGCATGGTGGCGATGGTGATCATCTTGCCGCCGGGCTGGTTATCGGGGCCGTCCTTGCGGATCACCTCTCGGGCCGAGGACATCGCGCCCCCGCCGCTAGCGCCGGCGGGCGCCGCCGGCCCACCGGCCGACTTATTGGCGCGCGCGGCGGTGGCGATCAGGCCGCGCAGGCCGCGGTCCAGGGTCGCCGGGCGCACGCTGCCCGAGGCCAGGTTGCGCGCGGTGATCGTCGCCGAGGCGATGTTCTTGCCCTTGATCGCCCCCCGGGCGACCTGAGAGCTTGAATGGATCAGCACCCCCGAGGCGGCGATCGAGGGCCCTCCCATAGCGACCACCAACGCCACGATCGCCACCACCATGGCCGGACTCGGCCGTCCCAGCCCCAACCGCCCAAACCAAGCGCGAGCGCTCATGTCGACATCTCCCTGCTGTTCTAATTCCGACGGCGGCGTCCGCCGTCGCTCCCATGGCGTTAGAACGGCAAAGCGGGCCCAAACGTGACGGTCACCCGCTGACCGTGCCAGCGCCTATGCGAGCACGGCGCTGGCGCAATCGCGCGCCAACCGTGCCGCGGTAAGCCTCGCTGCGCGCCGCGCACGTCCCCGCTACCGACGACCGCCCACAGAAGCGCCGATCTGTCGGTGCCCACGAAGATGGCGCCCGGCGGTGGCGCTAGCACTAGCGCCAACCGAGCTGGCTACGCAAGCTGGAGAATCAGCCAGCCGGCGAGCACCCAGAACAGCACGACAATCGCTGCCGCGCCGGCCAGCACGAGCCGGCCGCCCGTTGCCACGTGCTGACGCAAGGGCGTCAACAGGAGCCAATGCGGCCGATCGACTGAGTCTCCATTCCGCCAGAGCGGCAGCCATTGGCTCCCTATCAGGTCATCGGCGGCGAGGAGCGGGGCAGCCACGGAAGCGTCGGTGCGCGCTGCTGCAGGCTCGGCGCGCTCGTCGTTCGACGGCAGCCTGACGGCAGCCTCCTGTGGGACGCCGTTTCTCTCACGCGGCTGTGCCGGCTCCATCGCCACGGTCTGTCGAGGTGATAACGCGCGGGTGCGGAGAACTGTGACGCGCAATTTCTCGGCCAGCCGGCGGGTGTACGGTCAGTCGTCCTCGAAGGAGGCGATCGGGTGGTTTTCGCGCAGGTACTCGGCGAAGAGCGGGACTGTGAAGTCGAGCTGGCCGCGTCGCGGGCTCCAGATCAGGCCTTTCTGAATCAGCGAGTCGCGGTGGACGGAAACACCACGCTGATCCCGGGCGCCATAGCCGCGCGCGATCTCGCCGACCCGGAAGGGTGGATCGCCCAACGAGGCCATCGCCGCGAGGTAGCGCTGCTCGGCGTCGGTCGCCAGCTGGAAGCGGGTGCCGAAGAAATTGCGCGCAAGTGAGTCGCGCACCAGCGCGCGCACGGCCTCCACGTCCTCAGGCGTGATCGGGGAGTCCTCAGTCTGATTCCAGAGCTCCAGCCCGTACTCCTGAATGAAGTAGGGGTAGCCGGCTGACTCGAGCAGAACCGCCCGGGCTGCCTGCTCGTCGTATTCGACGCCGAGCGTCCCGGAAGGCGCCACGAGCGCGGTCCAGGCCGCGGCTTCGGGAAGGCGCCCCAGCTCGCGATAGGAGAACAAGCGATCGGCATATGGCTTTGCGGACATGAGCCGCACCTGTAAATCGGGCAGGCCCGCTCCCACCATCGCTACGGGGAGGCCGCCGCGGCTGACGGCCTGAAAGGCGATGCAGATAGCGGCCAGCGATGCGGCATCGAGATTGTGCATCTCGTCGATCAGAAAGAGCGCGCCGGCACGCGTGGCTTGCGCGACCTCGCCGATCTCACGCACCAGATCGGCCAGATCCTGCTCGGGATCACCGCTGTCGGCGATCCCCGAGGCCGCCTCGACGTCCAGCTTGAGCTGCACGCCTGACGGCACGGCGACACTGAACGCCTTGACCACCCCGAGGGCGCGGTCGACGCGCTCCTTGACCCGGTGGCGACGGCTCATCTCGTGCAGCAGCCGCGCGGCCATGCGCGCGAAGGTGACCCGGAAATCCGGCTGAGAGCCCACCTCCTGTACGTCGGTAGTCGCCCATCCCGCCTCGCTGGCGAGCACGTCTAGCTCCATCAAGAGGACGGTCTTGCCGACACCCCGGAGTCCCGAGTAGATGACGCTTCGCTCATAGCCGCCGGCGCCGAGACGCTCGATGAGAAACCGGAAGTCCTCGAGCTCTCCGTCGCGCCCCGCCAGGGTCGGGGGCTTGCGCCCGGCGCCCGGGGTGTAAGGATTCTCGCGTTTGTTCATCTGCTCTAAGGTTTTCTATCGACCTAACTTTGCTCGCTAGAAAATCCTAGAGCCGAGGGTCGGGACACCTGTCGTGAGGCACGCTTTCTAAGGTACACCCTAGAAAGCTTTGGAAATGCCTTGCGGCCCGGTCTAGCGTTCGTCGCCGGGTCAGCTGGCCCCCATGGCGGTCACGACGGCGTTCGCCGAGCGCTGGACAATTCCCAATCACATGTGCCCCATCCGAGGGCCCTTTCCCAGCGGTGAATGCTATATCTCGACTGAGCGCTCGGACGCCCCTGAGTGGGCTCCGTCGGGACAACGGGCACGACCGGCGGACTCCGCCGACCGGGAGCGAAGGTGTCCAGGCGCGCCTATTATGCTAAAGAAAGTTTTAGCAATAGTCGATCCAGGTAGTACCAGCCTGCAGTAACGCGATTCGAGGCTGGACCCGACAAAGGCACCCCCGTCGCGAGGCGGGTTCGCAAAGCCAGGGGCCTCCCGGAGGCAGCCCGGCCGCCGAAGGAGGATGCGTGGACAAAGAATCTCCAACGCGGGAGGACGAGGTTCAGCTTGGGGCTCTCGCTCGCGGGCGATCGCGCCTGGCGCTAGCCACCGCCGGGGCGATCGTGCTCGGCGCTCTGGCCGGCGCCACCCCCGCCGCCGCTCGGCACCACCCCTCGCCCGCCAATTGCAATCGCGCGGTTCTGCGGGAGTATCGCCGCGGCGGTCGGCGCGGCTTCACACGCGATCAGCTCAACCAGCTCTACCGGCGGCTGCACCGCAAAGGGATCTGCCCGTCTGTTCAGATCCCGTAGGCGCCCCGCGCCTCCCGGCAATCACGAGCCCCGGACTCAGACCGACGCGCCCTTGGGACGAGCTGTCCGGCGTCGACGCCCCCCTCTCCCCCGTCGCCGGTCGCTCCCGTCCTGCGCGGGCACGCCGAACAGAAGCGCCACCAGGCCGGCGGGCTCACCGGAGCGGCCCGCGGTCCGCAGGCGCCGCTCGCTCTCCCCTTCGATGCGCCGCGCCAAGTCCACGAGCCGATCCAGCTCGCCGGCGAGCTTCTCCCAGCCCTTCTGGTCGAGGGTCAGCCTGAGCGCATTGGCGCGGGCGGCCGACGCGGCAAAGCCATCGCCCTTCACACCCTCGCCGACGAACTCGGATAGGTCCACCAGCGAGGCGCCGGCCATCTCGCTCTTGGCGACGTCGGGCAGCCGGGCCCAGATCTCCGCGGCGAGCGCTCGCCGGTCGACCGCCACGTAGTGGTGCTCGATCACCCCCCGCCGTGGGGTTCGGCTGACCAGCCGTATGAGGCCGTAGTCGGCGAGCACCCGGACGTGGTAGCTCACGTTCGTCAGCGGCATCCCGAGCTCCTCGGCCATCTCGCTCGGACTCGCCTGCCGGGTCTGGAGGATCCCCAGCAGCCGCACGCGCACCGGGTGCGCAAGCGCCTTGGCCAAGCGTGGATCCTGCAAGTCGGCCACTGGCCTCGTCAACCGCGACGCTCCATTGGTTGCATCTCGATCTCTTACGCTGGCGGCCGGCGCGCCCGACGCCGTACCTGGCGCACGACCCGCGCCACGCCGTGAACAATAGTCGCCGCGGCCCTGTTCGGTTAGACGTGCGCTTGCCTAGCGCGCCGTGACCGAGGGGCGCCCCGCGGCGGCGCGGGCCTCTGCCTCGGCCGGTCCGCCTGCGCGGGCCACGATCGCCGCCGACATCTCGGGCAGCGGTGACGACGCTTGCTGCGCGGTCGCGCGGCTGATCGTTGGTGGCCCAGCAAGGGCCCGCGGGCGCAGCGCGAGCGCGGCCACGGCGGCGAGCAGCGCGGCCGAAGCCGTGTAGAGCCATCCGGCGTCGAACGCCGAGAGCCCGTGGATCTCGCCCGGTCTGCCGACAATCGCCACCAAGACCGCGATCCCGACCACCGCGCCGAGCTGGCGGGCCATCGAGTTCAGCGCGCTGCCCGTGCCGAACCGGGCCGGCGGGACCTCGGCGACGGCCGAGCTGGTGAGGATCGGCAGCGACATGCCGCAGCCGATGCCGGTGAGAAGCGCGCCCGGCAGCCAGTCGTTCACATATGAGGGGCTTGTGCCGGCGCGCAGCGCGTACCAGGCGCATCCGCCGGCGTAGATCGCGGCTCCAGGCGCGATCAGCGCCCGGGGGCCGAAGCGGTCCGCCAGCCGCCCGGCCGGGCCCGCCACGGCCGCGGTGACCAGCGGCCCCGGGGTGATGGCCAGTCCCGACTGAAGCGGCGAGTAGCCCCAGATCGCGCTCAGAAAGAGCACGTCGCAGAAGATCTTGGCGTAGAAGCCCGCCGCCAGCGCGAGCGTCGAGGCGTTCGAGACCGCGACCGAGCGGATGCGCAGCAGGCCGAGCTCGAGCGCGGGTGCCGCCCGGGAGGCCGAGCGCCACCACAGCGCGGGCAGCAGCGCCGCGCCGCCGCCGAGCGCCACGAGCACCCGGCCGTCGGCGAACCCCCAGTCGGTGGACTTCACCAGGCCCAAAGCGATCAGGCCGACGGCCGCGGCCAGCAGCACGATGCCGGCGACGTCCGGGAAGGCCCCGGGCTCGGGGTCGCGGGCCTCGGCCAGCACCCGCCTGCCCAGCCCCCAGGCGAGCAGGCCGATGGGCAGGTTGACCAGGAAGATCCAACGCCAGCTGGCGGCGTCGACGATCAGGCCTCCCAGCGACGGGCCGCCGGCGGCCGCCACCGCCGCCACGGCGCCGAGCAGCGCGACCGCCGTGGCGCGGCGCTCGCGGGGAAACTCGGGCAGCAGCAGCGCGATGCAGGTGGGGATGATCACCGCCGCGCCGAGCGCCTGGAGGACCCGCAGGGCGACGAGCGTCGCCGCCGACGGCGCCGTCGCGCACAGCGCCGAGGCGGCGGTGAACGTCAGCAGCCCGGCCAGGAAGCTGCGCTTTCGCCCCACGCGGTCGGCCACCCGTCCCGCCGGCACCAGCAGCGCCGCGAAGGCGATGTTGTAGGCGTTCAGGACCCACGACAGGCCGGCGAGCGAGGTGTCGGGGAAGCTGCGGCGGATCGCAGGAAACGCGATGTTGACGATCGTGGCGTCCAGGAAGGCCATGAACGCCGCCAGCGACGTGATCAAGAGCACGAGCCAGCGGCGGCTGGACCGCGTCATCGAGCCTCCTGGGTCACGCCGCCGCGGGAACCGCGCCGGCCGCATCCTCGGTCTCGCGCGCGGGCAGCGGCGCCCGCACCGGGGCGATGCTGATCCCCTGAAGATGCGAGGTGCTGAGCGCGGGGAAGTTCAGGCCCCCGAACGGGCCGCCGGAGCGCCCGGTCCCCCCGTGGGTGGCCATCGGCGGCGAGAAGCCCATGTGCGACTCGTTGACGCGCAGCGTTCCGCTGCTCCATACGCCGGCCGTGAACTCCTCGACCACCCGCGGCTCGGTCGCCCACAGCGAGGTGCGCAGCCCGTACTCGTCGGCGTTTACGAACTCGATCACGCGCTCGAGCAGAAGATGGTCGGGGGCGTCCTCGGGCACTACGATCGGGACCAGCGGGAAGAAGGTCTCCTCGCGCACGCAGCGCAGGCGCGCCGCGTCCTCGAGCCCGTCGACCCGGACTACGCTGGGCTCGAAGAACAGGCCGGACTCGGACGGGGCGCCGTCGAGGCCCACCCGCCGCCCGCCGGTGAGCAGCTCGGCGCCCGCGTCGCGCGCCTCGGCGAGGAACTCGAGGAACCGGTCCGCCTTGAGCACCGGGCTGAGCAGCGTGGCGGGATCCTCGGGGTAGCCCGGCCTGATCGTCGCCACGCGGTCGAGGAACAGCTCGACGAACTCGGCGGCGATCGCCGGGTGCACGATCGCCTGCTTGGGGACCATGCAGATCTGGGCCGATCCGTAGAAGCTCTCGCACAGCGCCTCGGCCGCGCCCTCGAGGTCGGCGTCGCGCCACACCACCAGCGGGTCGTTGCCCGACAGCTCGAGGATCGGCTTCTTGCCCCGCGCGACGCACTGCGCCCCGAGCTTGAGCCCCACGGTGCTGTCGCCCACGAAGAAGACGTCATCGACGCCGGGGTGCGAAAGCCACTGTCGCAGGGTGCGCCGCGTATCGCCGCTGACCACGTTGAGCGTCCCCGGCGGAGCGCCGTGGCGCTCGAGCACGGGGGCGACGATCTCCCGGTAGGCGAACATGACCCCCAGGGGAGTGGAGCGCGGCGCCTTTATCACCACGGCGTTGCCGGCGAACAGTGCCCCCACGCCCATCACCGACATCACGCCCGCGGCATTCTGCGGGGGGTTCACGCACACCACCCCGTCGGGCTTTCGCGTCAGGCGCACGCGGCGGCCCTCGGCGTCCTCGTACTCCTGGTGGAGCTGGGCGAAGACCCAGTCCAGCGTCGGCGGGCAGCAGTTCGCCAGGATGCCTTTGATCTCCCACTCGGCCAGGCGTCGCGGATGACCTTCGGCGACGAGGATCTCGACAAACTCGTCGGATGCGGCGATCACGGTGTCGTGGAAGTCCTCCGCGATCTGCCGCCGGGCCCGGGGCGCGAAGCGGCCGAACTCTCGGCTCGCCCGAGCCGCCGCGTCGACCGCCCGGCGGTTCTCGGCGTCGTCGCCCCACGCGCAGCGCCCGATCGCGGTCGGCTCGTCGTCGCCGAAAGCTCGGTCGCCTTCGAGCTCGAGCCGGCGCTTTAGCCCGAACGTCTCGGCGGGGTCGTCGATGAACGCCGACGTCCGCACGGTGTAGGTCCAGCCCTGGCCGGGATCGTCGCGGCCGTCGATGTAGAGCGGATAGGACCTCACGACGCCGCCTCCGCCAGCGCGACCTCCCCAGCGGCGAACGCCGGCTCGTCGCGCAGGGCACCGGTGTTGAAGGCGTCGTAGGCGGCCAGGTCCAGCAGCCCGTGCCCGCTGTAGCAGAACGCGATCACCGCCCGGCGACCGCTTCGGCGGCAGTCCAGGGCGACGTCGATCGCGGCCCGGATCGCGTGGCAGGTCTCGGGGGCCGGGACCAGCCCCGTGAGCCGCGCGAACAGCGAGCCGGCGGCGAACACCGCCGTCTGGGGGTAGGCGACGGCCTCGAGCAGGCCCTCGTGGCGCATGAGCCCGGCGATCGGCGCGGCGCCGTGGTAGCGCAGCCCACCGGCGTGGATGGGCGCGGGCACGAACTCGTGGCCCAGCGTGTACGTGCGGGTCAGCGGGCCCGAGCCCGTTGCGTCGGCCATGTCGTAGCGGTACTCGCCCCGGGTCAGCGTCGGGCACGCCTCGGGCTCGGCGGCGACGATCTCGATCTCCCGGCCCGCCAGCTTCTCCCCGAGCCAGGGGAGGGTAAAGCCGCCCAGGTTGCTGCCGCACCCGATCGACGCCACCAGGTAGTCGGGCTCGCGCGCGATCGAGTCGAGCTGGTCGCGCGCCTCGATGCCCACGACCGTCTGGTGCATGAGCACGAAGTTGGCAAACGCCCCCAGCGCGTAACGCGACTCCGGGTCGCCGCGCACCACCTCGAGGGCCTCGCTGACGGCAGTGGCCTCGCTGCCCGGATGGTCGGGCTCGCGCCGCAGCAGCTGGCGGCCGAACTCGGTCGTCGTGCCCGGGCTGGGCGTCACCTCGGCGCCGTAGGTCTCCATGAGATAGCGCCGGTAGGGCTTCTGGTCATAGCTCGCGCGCACCATGTGGACGAGCACCTGCACGCCCATCAAGGCGCCGGCGAGGGCGAGCGCGCTGCCCCACTGCCCCGCCCCGGTGTCGGTGCACAGCCGCTTGAAGCCTTCGCGCTTGGCGTAGTAGGCCTGCGCGAGCGCGGAGTTCAGCTTGAAGCTTCCCGTGGGCGCGGTCGCCTCGTACTTGAGGTAGATCTCGGCTGGGGTGTCCAGCTCGCGCTCGAGCGCCAGCGCCCGGTACAGCGGGGTCGGCCGCCACAGGCCGTAGGCCTGGCGAACGTCGTCCGGTATCGAGACCCAGCGCTGCAGCGAGCGCTCCTGGGCGACGACCACCCGGGGCAGGATCGCCTCGAGGTATTGGTCGCTGCACGGCTCGCCGGTCTCCGGATCGAGGTACTCGTCCGGCAGCCGGGGCAGGTCGGGCAGGACGTTGTACCAGCGGTCCGGGATCGCGTCGGCCGGGAGATCGATGCGCTCGAGGGGTGGTGAAGCCACCGTCGCCTCCTTCGCGTCTGCTTTGCGCAAATACTCCCACTCCAATCGAAAAACCTTGAGCTAAAATCCTTCGCAAAATCCGCAGTTGCTAGAGTCCGACTTCGGAATTTGCGAGGAGTTTTTCGCTCGTTTGGAGCGACCGGACGGCGCCCTGGCCCACGAGGCGCACAGAGGAGTCGCCCGACTTCCTCGCCGGGCTGATCCACGAGGGGGACCGCGACCGCGTGCTGGCCGAGCGCAGGGCGGCGCTCGAGCAGGCGGGTGACCACGAGCTCGACTATCGCGCCACCGCCGCCGACGGCCACACCCTGTGGCTACGAGACTTCGTGCGCGTGGAGCGCGACGAGCACGACCGCCCGGCTCGACTCTGTGGCCTAACGGTCGACGTCACCGAGCGGCGCCGCGTGGAGTCGCGCCGGCGCCGCGTGGAGGGCCAGCTGCGCAAGAGCGAGCAGCGCCTCGCCGAGGCCCAGCGGCTCGCCCGAATCGGCAGCTGGGAATGGGACTTCCAGACCGACGAGATGACCTGGTCCACCGAGCTCTACCGTCTGCACAACCTCCATCCCGAAGCCGTCCCGCCCGACATGAGGACCTTCCTCGGGCTCATACATCCCGAGGATCGCGAGCAGTTGCGCGATGCCTCCCGTCGGGCCATGACCAGCGGCGAAGCCGCCGAGCTTCGCTACCGGGTCGTGCTCGCCGGAGGCGAGGTGCGAGTGATGCAAGGACGCGGCCGGGTGATCCGCGACGGCCGGGGCAAGCCCGTTCGGTTCGCGGGGACCAGCCAGGACGTCACCGACCGGGTGCGCGCCGAAGAGCAGATCGTCAGCCTCGCCCATCACGACCGCGTCACCGGCCTGCCCAACGGCGCGCACTTCCGGGAGCGGCTCGAGCGGGCGCTGGACCGCGCCGAGCAGCACGGCCTGGCCCTCGCGGTCTTCCAGCTCGACCTGGGCGGCTTCAAGCTCGTCAACCAGAGCCTGGGGCGAGAGGCCGGGGACGAGCTCCTGCGCGCAGTCGGCTCGAGGCTGCGCTCGGCCGTGGACGCCGCCGAGGTCGTGGCCCGCGAGGGCGGCGACGAGTTCCTGCTGCTCATCGACGACCTGTGCGGCAACGGCGTCGACTGGACCAGACCGATCGGCCGCCGGCAGGCGACCGAAGCGGCTCAGGGTGTCGCCCGGGAGGTACACGCCGCCTTCGACGCTCCGTTTCACCCGGCCGGAGAGGAGGTCTACGTTCGGGCGACCATCGGCATCAGCCTGTACCCCCTCGACGCGCGGCACACCGACGCGCTGCTTGTCCATGCCGACGCCGCCATGGCCCAGGCGCTCGGCCCCGGCCAGGGCGCGACGGCGGTGTTCTCCGAAGAGATCGGGGAAGGCGGGACGCGCCTGTCGCTCGCCACCCGCCTGCGCAAGGCGGTCGAGCGCGAGGAGTTCGTCCTTCACTACCAGCCGATCGTCGAGTTCCTGCCCGTCTCGGGCGGCAACGGTCGCCTGCCGCAGACCCAGGTGGTCGAGGCCGAGGCCCTCCTGCGCTGGCAGGACCCCGAGAGAGGCCTCGTCGGTCCGGCGGAGATCGTCCCGCTGGCCGAGGACGTCGGCCTGATCGAGCCGATCGGCGACTGGGTGATTCAGGAGGCGTGCCGCCAGGCGCGCGAGTGGCGCGAGGCCGGCCACGACCTGAGAGTGGCCTTCAACGTCTCGCTCAGGCAGCTGTGGCGACGCGACCCCGCCCATCGCATCGTGACGCTAGTGGAGGCCACGGGAGTCGATCCGCGCGACCTCGTCGTGGAGATCACGGAGTCCGCCGTGATGGTCGACCCCGACCGCACCCAGCGGATCCTGGACCGCCTGCGCAATCACGGCTTCCGGCTGGCGATCGACGACTTCGGCACCGGCCACTCCTCGCTGGCCAGGCTCGGCCACCTCCCGATCGACGTGCTCAAGATCGACCGCTCGTTCACGGGCCGCGTACCGGACGACCCCGCCGCCGAGATCATGGTCACCGCCATCATCGAGCTCGCCGGCCGCCTCAACATCGTCCCCATCGCCGAAGGTATCGAGACGCACGAGCAGCTGCGGTTCATCCTCGACCAGGGCTGCCCCCTCGCCCAGGGATTTCTCTTCAGCCGGCCGCTGCCGCCCAGCGAAGTCGTCATCGACTGACTAGCGGGGGCGCCGAGCCTCGCTCGCCGCCAGGAAGGCGTGCAGACGCGCGTTGAACGGCGCGCCCGCCGCCGGGATCGTGTGGCCGCGCCCGCCGATCACCGCTCGCTCGGCCCCCAGGCTCTGCTCCAGCACGTCGCACACCGCGTCGAACACCGCGGAGTGCCCGCCCGACACCACCAGCTTGGGAAACCCGGTGCGCGCCAGCTCGGCCAGTGGGATGTCCGCCTCCCAGGAGGGCCGCTCGCTCATCAGCAGCGCCATCCCGCGGGCGAGCCAGTCGGGGAGCCGCGTTGGCGTCGCGCGGGTGGAGCCGGTGTTGGCTCGAAACGCCCGCAGCAGGGCGTCGGGGGCGAGCTCGTGGCGACGACGGAAGAGTTCGTTTCCCGTCTCGATCGCCGCCGCCACGTCGGGGTTGGCGCGTGCGATCCGAAGCGCTCCCGGCTCGCACACGGTCAGCGACCGAACCGCCTCGGGTCGCTGGGCGGCGCACAGCAGGGCGATCACCCCGCCGTAGGACTGTCCCACCAGGTGGGCGCCGTCCCCGAGCAGCTCGGCGATCAGCGGGGCCTCGAGCTCGAAGTCAGAGCGCGCCAGCGGCGGGCTGTCGCCGTAGCCCGGGCGATTGGGCGCGATCAGCGCCCAATGCTCGCCGAGCGGCCGCTGCGCTCGCCACGTGCGCTCGGCGCCCACGATGCTCCCGTGTACGAGCACGACCGGCGAGCCCGCGCCCCAGCGGCGGACATCCAGCTCGGCGACGCCAACGCCTTGCTGCCGTGCCCGCGGCGCTCTCACGATTCGGCTTCGAGCCCGCCCGGCGATCGCGGAGATCCCACCTCGTGGACACAGACTATCAGTATCGTCGGCCGAGGCTGCCTCGAGCGTCGGCCGAACCGCGTCGCCCGCCAGCACCTGGGTCCCCGACGGCGGGGGCCCGGCGTCCCGGACCCCGCCGCGGGAAAGGGAGGAAGCGAACTACGCGTCCTCGGCCGTGCCCGCCGCCCGGGTTCGACTGGTCCGCAATACGCACTGGGAAGGCTGGCGCCATGTGCGACCGTCCCGCTGTGCGCCACGAACCACCGAGCGGCAGGCCGTGCCTGAGCACTCGCGGCTGTCGACTTCACCCGCTCGCGCCTGACCTAACAACCAACGAGCGCCCCCGCCTGTGACGGCGAATATGACGTATAGAGTGCAGAGCGTGACTTAGCGGATGTAGACAGATGACTCTGAGGTGCGCACAGTGCCGGCCCGTGCCATCCTCCCCCGTCCTCACCGCGCTCGGCAAGGCGGTGCGCGGCTACCGCGCCGAACAGAACATCAGCCAGGAAGAGCTCGGCTATCGCGCCGGCCTGCACCGCACGTACCTGTCCGGCATCGAGCGCGGCGAACGCAGCCTCGGCTACGTCAACGTCGTCAAGATCGCCACCGCCCTGGGAATCCCGGCATCCGAGCTGGTCGCGCGCGCCGAGCGCCTCGGCCGCAGGAAGCGGCGGAGATAGCAACCGCGGCGCGCTCGACGAGGGCACTCGGTTAGGCCACTGACGGCACGGGCCGCGCCCGCTGGCTGATGGCGCCGGCCAGGGCCTGCGTGAAGCGCCGCGGATCGGGGCCTCGTGACGTCATCTCCCCGTTTATGCCGTACCGGGCCTCGAACTCGATCGCGTCCTTGTGACTGAGTTTGAAGTACCAGCGCCAAACGACGCCCTCCCCCGCACTGGGCTGCCGGTGGGGCGTCAGCGACAGCGAGAAGCGCGCATCGTGCGCGATCGGGAGGGCATGGTAGGAGCACCTCGACGGCGGATCGGCGTCCTCGCCGCCGAGTAGCGGTCCGGACTGCAGTACGTGCACCGCGCCGCTGCCGAGCACATAGACGACGATGACGGGCTCGGCATCGGGCAGGATCGCCCAGCTGCGCGCGCCCGGGGCAAACTCGGAGGCGCTCAAGATCTCGAGCATCGCCTCGTGGTGCCACCCCCCCACGGCTCGAGACCGCAGAGCGAATCTCCTTCACGGCGTCAGGGTCCACGGTTGCGGCGCGGCGGGCAGGCCTGCGGTGCGATCACTCGGCTTGCAGCGTCACCTTGCCGAGCCGGGTGGAGGGAACCTCCGCGGGATCGTCGTAGGTCGGGATCCGGGACCCCTCGCCCGAAGCCGGGTCGAGCCCGGCCGGAACGAACGTGAGCGTGACCTGGTCGGGGTCCCACTTCCCCGCATCCTCGAGCTGGGGCACGAGGCTCGACACATCGAACACGAATACCGGCGGGCCGTGGTCATGCGCCCCTTCGCCACCATGATGCAGCCGATGCTCGAGGCCGAAGAAGGACAGCATCCCCGCGTAGTGCTCGGTGAACTGGCTCTCGTCCTCGTCGGCATCCGGGTCGTTTACGAAGACCGCGTAAGCAAGCCCCGGGTCCCGATCCGCCTGCACATCTTCGATCGTCACGTACAGCGACGGGCCCTCTGGCTCGCGCAGCCCTTTCAGCGCGCTGACCGCCTCGTCCCCGAGCTCGAGCGACACGGTGGTCGGCGCCGTTCCCAGCTCGACCACCTTGGACTCGGACACCGGCACCGGGCCGGCCCCGCCGCGCATCGGTCCGGGGTCCGGGCCGGGACGCGGCGGCGGCGCCGGTCGCGGGACCTTGGGGAAGAGTTTGTCCAGCGCCGGAAGCGAAGGGCGCGGGCCGGGAAGGCGATCGCTCACGAGCGACTTGGGGAGGGCGACCACCGGTGGGTCATCGGAATAACGGTAGTTCAGGGCCCTCGTGGACACCACCTGGGAAACGGGGCCGCGCACCGGATTGCCGCCGGGGTCGAAGAAGTCGAACTCGGCGTTCAGCCAGGCCGGGTCGGTGGGGTTCACGCGCGTGCGACCCAGGTGGAGCCAACGGCCCCACAGGCGGTCGACGTTCGCATGGTGGAGGTAGAAGATCGGATCCATCGCCGCGCAGTTCGGATCCGTCATCCAGCCGCCCTGGCACGCACCCGACCCCGAGCCGCCGATCAGGCCATGCAGGACGTTGTGCGGCTGGTCCTCGAGGGCACCGGTCAGGCTTCCGAAGTGAACGGGCGCCTCGGCTCCCCCTCCAAAGCCCTGGTCAAACTGCTTCGGCGAGGAGAAGTCGGCAAAGGAGAACGCATAGCGCGTGTCGACCGCGCCGGCGGGCAACAGGTTGCCGGCGTTCAGAGCGGACGCGCGGTGGGTGGTAAAGAGCGGGTTCGGCGATCCGTCCGGCAGCTGCTGCTCGCGGAACGCCTGCGGAAGCGCCCGGTTCGCCTCCCAGTTCCAGAACGGCAGGGCCCAGTCGTCGGGGCCGCCCTGCGAGACCACCACCGAGCGCACGATCTGCTCGAAGCAGAAGATGTACTGACGATGCCAGGGCAGGAAGAACCAGCTCGCGTGCTGACACATGTTCCAGTCGGGTTGCGCCGGCGTGGTGTAGGTGCCGTGGATGGCGGCCTGGTAGGACCAGCTGGTCGGATCGGTGTCGGGGCGGCTGCGCATCTCGGCCACCGCCTTGGCGTAGGCGAGCACGTGGGGGTCCCACGGCCCGGACTGTTCGAGCACGGAGACGTCAGGCCGGACGTACATCCGGTTAGGAACCGGAAGGGCCACCGGAGCTCCTCTCTTGTCGCGAGCGAGAACGGGCCTGTGGCGGGACGCCTCCTCGGGAGCGGCGCAGAGCAGATCGCAGGCCCACGAGGACCACGAACCAGCAAGGCAGCAGCGCAAGCGCGGTCTCCTCGACCGGGATCCCGCCCACATGCGAGATGACCGGCGTCACCCGAGCCCCACGGCTGTGTCGTGCCACGCGCTTCGCAGACCGGCCGCTGACGGAGGTTTGAGCGGTGCACGCCCCACGAGGGCAGAAACATAACTCAACTTGCGTCGAGTGCTCAAATATTTTCGGGCCGCCAGCCTACCCTGCGCCAGGCGAACTCGATCTACGGGTGCGGCGCTGCTGTTGTGCGGCACCCACCCCGCGCCTACCCATAGTCCTCGAGCTCCGAGCCCGACCAGCCGGACCCCATCGAGGCGCATGATCATCCCCGCCAAACATTTGTCCTCTCCGAATCTCCCCTCCTCGGTGCTGCCTCGGCCGAGCCAGAGCGATCCCCGGCCCAGCCCGTATCGCTCGGCTTCACGCGCGTGCCCGGCGGCATCGTGCGAAACCGGCGCATTCCAATGGCGCTGGCTGTCGTGCTCTGCTCGCTCGTAGCCGGTTGCGGTGGTGGCGGCTCGTCGTCAACCAACGCCGGCACAGGGAGCGTGTCGAGCGGCCCAGCCGCTCCAGGCTCCGCTCAGGACGGCGGTCGTCAACCGCCACAGCGCCAGCATCGGCCACGGTCGCACCGGCGCAGCGCGACCGGTAGCGCGTATGCCGGCTCGAACGCCAGCGCGCATCCGATCCCGGGCAGCAGGTCGGGCGCGCGAGCGCGCCGGAGTCGGCGATCGCCTGCGCCCCCGCCTCACACGCCGCAGCAGCGTCGCAACTACGCCGACGTCGTGGCGACCGTCCGGGCGGTCGTCGCCGGGGTCGCCGCCCACGACCCGAGCATCTGCAGCCGCCTGTTCACGCAGCACTATGTCGAATCCGTCAACGGGCTCAAGCGTGCGACCGCGCTTTCACGCTGCCGACAACAGGTCGGCGCCTTCCGGGGGAAGCTGAGCCTAGTAAGGATCGATCAAGTGCAGGGCAATAACCGGGCCGCCATCGTCCAGTTTGTGACCACGCTGAGCTCCAAGACGACCATGCAGATCCTCCAGCTCGTGCGCTCCGGCGAAAGCTGGAAGGTCTATGCCGCTCTTCGCCGCACCAGGTGACGCTTAAACGGCTCTGGCGCCTCGTCAGCGCAGGAGAACGCGCCTGGTGCGTCGAGGATGCTCGACGTTGCCGAAGAGGTCTTGGCCTCGCGCGAGTATCCGGTAGGTGCCAGGTGGCAAGGAGCGGCGCGAGCGGAACGTCCAGGCGGCGGCGAGACCGCCGGCACGCAACCTGGCGGTGAGGAAGGTGGTCGTCGGCGCCGACCCGCCCCGACACGTCGACCGACGGCCGAGTGACTCCGAGTGACTCGAAGTGTTGAAGCCCAAGCCCGACAGGACGGAGCCCGCGCCGCCGCTTCCATTGCCGCCACCGCAGCCGCTCGAGCACTTGCCGCTGCGCGTGAGCGGGTGCGGCGTGATCTCCAGCACCGCGCCGTTCGCGCCCGCGGCGAAGCAGCCGCTCGGGCTCGGACAGTTGACCGAGCGCAGAGCGTCGGTCGTCCCGGTGCCCTGGACGTTCCAGCTGTTGCCACCGTCGGCGGTGGTGGCCACCGTGCCCGCGCTGCCGGTAGCGACGCAGTCGGTGGCCGTAGTGCAGCTGACCGCGTAGAGATCGTCGCCGCTGGGGGTCCCTCGCACCGACCAGCTCTGCCCCCCGTCGTCGCTGCCGAGCGCGGTCCCCGCCGAGCCGACGGCAAGACAGCTCGACGCGCTGGCGCAGCTGACAGAGCTCAGGTAGGCGTTCGTCGGGGACGGCATCGCTCGCCAGTTCGCTCCGTCGCCGGTGGCCAGGATCGTTCCCTGGACGCCGACCGCGACGCAATGGCTTGCGTCCGCGCAACTGACGCCGTTCAGGAAGCTCTTCGTGGCCGAGTCCTGCGAGGCCCAGGTCGAGCCCCTGTTGGCGCTCTTGAGCACAGTGCCGTAGTCGCCGACGGCAAAGCAGGTACTCGACCCCTTGGGGCAGCTGACGCCGGTCAGGCGGTTGGTCGTGTTCGAGCTCTGCGCCGACCAGGTCCCGCCGCCGCCCAAGTCGCTTGTGCTCATCACCTTCCCGAGCTCACCGACCGCGACGCAGCTGGACGCGCTCGCGCAGCTCGCCGCATCCAGCGGGTGAACGGCCGGCGATTCCGGGCTCGGTGTCGGGTGGATGAACGACGGCGGCCCATCGGCATCAGGGGAGAAGGGCAAGTCGAATGGATCGGATCCCGGCGCATTGAGGCCGCCCCGCGCCGCCCAGCGGCTGCCGGCGTCAGCGCTGGTGAGGATGGCGCCCAGGGAGCCCACGGCGACGCACGACGTCGCGCTCGGGCAGCTTGTCCCGGCGAGGTCCAGCGAGCCGCTCGTGGTGCCTCCCGAACCTCCTGGTATCCGTGTGCGCAGGTTGCTCGCCGCCGCGTCCCGGCCGGACCTGGCCCAAGCTGCGCCGCCGTCGCCGCTTGCGAGGATCACTCCGTGACGGCCGACGGCGTAGCAGGTCCTGGGCGAGGGGCAGCTGACGCTCTGAAGGTCGGCCCCGCTTGGCAGCGTCTGGGACCCGGTCACGCTGCCGTTGCTCGTCTCCACGATCGAGCCGAACTCGCCGACCAGGACGCAACTGCCTCCACCACCGCAACTTGCGCCCAACAGCCGATTAGGGGGGAACCACTTCTGAGAAACGCTCTGGAACCCGTTCTGTGTCGTCCACGCACGCCCCTCTTCGTCGCCGGCCACGCAATCGTTGGCGTCGGTGCAGGCAATCCCTCGGAGCCGCGGGTTTTCCTGGGGGAACGGCGCCCTGGCCGACCAGGTCTGCCCGGCGTCGCTGGTGGCCAATATGTCTGGCTGCGCCCTTTGGCAGCTCGATCCGACAGTACAGTCCGAGCCAGGGACGGCCTGGAAATCACCAGCCGCATAGCAGGTGCTGGCGTCGACGCAGACGATCTGTGCCAGGTCCTGCGCGGTCTGCGAGCTCTGCGAGGCCCAGCTGGCGCCGCCGTCGCGGCTCGCGACGATGGTGCCGGCGTCCCCGACGGCGTAGCAGGCGCTCGCGCTCGGACAGCTCACCCCGTTCAGATCCCTGTGGGCGCCCGAGCTTCGCACCGACCACGTCTGGCCACCGTCGCTGCTGCCCAGGATCAGTCCTCCGGCGCCCCCGGCTACGCACAGCTGGCTTCGCGCTGGGCAGCTGACGCCGTTCAGATCCGCGGTGGTCCCCGAGCTGCGGGAGGTCCAGGTCGACCCTCCGTCGCCGGTGGAGCCGATCGTCCCGGTTGCACCGACGGCGACGCACTGGGTGGCCGAGGCGCAGCTAATGCCGTTGAGATCGTCCCCCTGCGGGGAGGGGTTCAGCCACTTAGCAGAGCCATCGGCGGGACGAGGGCCAACGTTCGTGCTCGGACGGGGCGCCGCCTGCGCCGGCACCTGGCCGGTCATCGGCGGGCAGGCAGTGGTGAAGATGTCATCGCAGCCGAAGGAGCGAAAGCCGACCGCAGCGTTGGCGGCTTGGTCGCCAGGGGGCGGAACGTCGCCGGCCGCGTAGCCCAGGTGGCCCTGGCCGTCGGCGCCGCCGGTCGTGATCCCGAAGAGGTCCTCGAGGCTGCGGAGCAGCGAGTAGTGGTTGTACGCCTTAAAGGCCGGCGGCGTCACAGGGTCGGTGTCGGCGATGGTTCCCGGCGTGCCGTAGGGCGTGACGATCCAGGCGCCCGTCTCGCCGCCGCCCGCAGAGCCGAACGCGCCCGGAGAGGGGGAGTTCGGGCCAGGGAGCTCGCCGCAGCACGAAGTCCTGATCTGGCCGCTCTGCGGTGGCCCAGCCACGTTGCTGTCGCTGTTCTCGTCGTAGACGATCACGATCATCCCGTCCTGGCGGTAGGCGGGCGAGGCCATGATCTGGCGCACCCAGTAAGCGGACCATGCGGATACCTCGGCAGGGCCCGTATCATGGCCGTCGTCGGACATGTTCGGGGTGATGAAGGAGAGGTTGGGGGTGGTGTCGATGCGCTGCAGGTCGGAGCGAAGCCCGGTCAGCGGGACGACGTGCGAATCGCAGTAAGCCTGGTCGTCGATGATCGAGTGAAACCACACGAACGGATCGTGTTTGGCGAGGTATGCCTCATTCGCATTGAGGTCGGACAGCGAGCAGTTGCGGCCCGATCCCGCCACCCTCTTGGGGCCCGTCGCATCTTTCGCCCGATCGATCCCCATGTCCTCCATGTAGCCCCTCCAGGTGAGGCCCTGGGCCTGGAGCTGGTCGGCGATTGTCTTCACCCTTGAGGGAAAGACGCACCCCTGGCCGATCGCCTGCTGCTGCGGCCCGTCGACCGTGCCGGGGGTCAGGTCGGAGTAGGTAGCGTCAGCGCAATCGGCTTGGGTGGCAGGATTGGGCGCCTGGCCCGAGACCTCGGCGATGTAGTTATCGAGGCTCTCGTGGCCGATCCCGAAGTAGTTCTCAACCAACGTCCCCTCGGCGGGGAGGACGGTGCGCAGGTAGTCGCCTGCACCGGCCAGCGGGCAGCCCGTCGTCCCGGTGAGGACGGCACCGTAAGCGCTGTTGCTGGGGTTGACGCAGACCTGGCCGTTCTCCTCGTTGATCACCCAGACATGGCGGATCGGTGGCGGGCCGGCGGCCCGCGCCGGCAGCGGCGATCCGACCGTGATCGCCGCCAGCGCGACGACCGGAAGCAGCAGGAGACGCCTGCCCCGTCGGCAGTTGGTCCGCCGACCCGGCCTCAGGGCGGACTTCCTCGCTTGCACGCCGCTACCTCCGTCACGTTCCATGCTCGCTCCGCGTTCCGTGCTCGTGTGTAGGCCCATCCAGGACAACGGCTGGATGCCCCGAAACGTGACGCCCGTCGACGCAGCCCCCAGACAGGCTGCCGGCTGGGTCCGAGGACCCAGCCGGCAGAACCTCATCGACGAACTACTGCGTCGCTACTCTTTGAAACCGACTCCCGTGTTTTCGACCTCGACGTAGAACCCGCCGATCGAGCTTGGGGGGCAGTTACCCGAACCGTCGGGGTTGTGGCTGCAGCCGACTTTGGCTGGGGCGACGTAACCGGCCCACTGCTCGCTCGGGTCCGGATCGATCGGCGCGACGCCGAAGCTGCCGGCAGTCGAGCAGTTGTGGGCGTCAGCCGCGCTGATGCTTGGGTTGACGCAGTAGTGGCTGTTGCCGTTGGCGCTCCCGCTTCCGAACCCCGTCCAGTAGAACGGATCGCCTGCGTTGTCGCTATGGGTGACCTGGTTGCCGCTGGTGTCCGTCCACCCACACCACGTGCTGCCTGAGATACACGGCGGTGCGGCCGCGGGGGCCGGGCTTGCCGCCGTGGCGATCGCCGCAACCGCGGCGATCGGTACGAGCGACATGATGAGCTTCTTCATGCTTCCTTCCTCCTAGTGGTGGGTTGACTTTGAGTGTGAGCTGGAAGGATTTGCGACACGCAGCGTTGGCCGTTGATCGCTTTCACGAGCGATAGGCGACGGTGACCAGCGCGCTCAAGCCCGCGCGCTTGCTCCTGTAGTTGCGGACGCGCAGGTTCTTGATGATCACGCCGTAGCGCAGGCGTCCGCGCTTGGGGTCGTAGCCCGAGGTGAGGGTCAGCGCGACCAGGTCCTCGCCATGGGACCCCCGGAGGTAAATCGTGCGGCCGCGGGGGGCCGGCGGGAGGGCCCTTCCGTCGGAGCGAATGATCCGCATCGAGATGTAGTAGCCGGGCAGGCCAGCGGGAAGCCGCATCTGCCTGCGGGGGGTCCTGCTTTGATGCCCCGGCGGTGGAAGGCGCAGGGTCAGATGACCCTGCTTGTAATGGAGCGCGGTCGCACCCGACGCGAGCTCGGCGGCCGGCGCCATCGTGGTGGCGAACCCGCAGAGCGCCGCGAGGAGAGCGATACTCGCGCGGACACGATCCGGTGATCTCGTGCTCATTCGTCGTTTCATTCGTCTAGCGGACGCCGGAATAGGGCCGAGCCGGGCGACCTTCGAGTCGTGTGGTCCCAGCGGGACCCCCTCGCCGCCCAGACGATCGTCCCTATAGCGCTAAGAATGCGCGAGCCCCTGGGAACGTGACGGCGAATTCGCCGACCGCGCCGAGGTCACCGAAACTTCACGTCACACGCTCGGGGCGCGGCGGTTCTTTGAGGGCAAAGGAATCGCGATAGTCCGGCGCCGGGGGCTCGTCCGTGGGCGTTGGACCGACCAAGGGAGGCACCCCGTGCGCAAGCTCGCTCCGCTCGTCACCGCCGCTCCGCTCGGGGCCCGCTCCGCTGGCCTGCGGGCGGCGATCGCCGCCGCGAGCCTCCTACTGGTCGGATTCAGCGGCGTCGCGTCGGCCAGCACCAGCGGCGAGATCGGGCCGAGCCTGAGCACCACCGGCAACGGGCGCGTGCTCAACCCGGTCGGGCGCACCACGGCGCTGGGCAACTTCCCGACCGGCAGCGCGCTGACCCCCGACGGTCACTACCTGTGGGCGGTCGACTCGGGGCACGGCTCCGACGACGTGCGGATCATGAACGTGTCCAGCGGCTCGGTCGTGCAGACGCTGCCGCTGCCGGGTGCCTACGGGGGCGTCGCCTTCTCCCCCGACGGGGCGCACGCCTACGTCTCGGGCGAGGCAACGGGATCGTCGCCGACCGAGGGGCCCACCCAGGGCAACTCCGGCGACGTCGTGCACGTCTTCAGCGTGGACACCACCAGCGGCCAGGCGACCGAGCAGTCCCCGATCGGGGTCGCCGCCCCGCACCAGACGATCGACGGGCGCGAGAAGTCGGTCCCCCCGGTGAGCGCCAGCTGGCCCGAGGGCCTCGCCGTTTCCCCCGACGGGCAGACGCTGGTCGTGGCGCTCAACCAGGCCGACCAGGCGGCGGTGGTCAACCTGGCCACCGGCGGCGCGTCGTTCGTCCAGGTCGGCCAGTACCCCGCCCAGGTCGCGTTCGACCCCCAAGGACGCGCCTATGTCTCCAACGAGTACAGCGGAACCGTCTCGGTGATCGGCCTCAGCGGCGGCGCGCACGTCAGCGCGACGATCTCGGGCCTGGGCGGAGCGCAGGGCGACCAGGGGGCGCACCCCGAGGGGATGGTCGCCGACCCCTCGCGCCCGGCCCTGTACGTGGCCGTCACCAACCGCGACTCCGTCGCGGTCATAAACACCTCAAGCGACACCGTCTCGCAGCAGGTGTCCGTGGCGCGGCCCCAGGGCACCGGCGCGGCGCCGGTCTCGCTGGCCGAGTCGCCCGACGGCCAGACCCTCTACAGCGCCGACTCCGGCGAGGACGCGGTCGCGGCGATCGCGCTCACCTCGCGCTCGGGCGGCGCCCAGGCCGACACCGTGATCGGCAAGCTGCCGACCGACGCCTACCCCACCGACGTCAAGATCACCCCCGACGGGGCCAACCTCGCCTGGGTGGCGGGCAAGGGCCTGGGCGCCGGCCCGAACACCAACTACGTCTTCGACGGCAACGCGCCCTACGGCTCCTACGTGCTCGACATGCTGACCGGCTACGCCGGCGTGCTCGCCACGCCGACCGACGCCCAGATGGCCGGCTACACGCCGGCGGCCGACGCCCAGGTCCAGCCGTCAAACGCCGAGAGCCCGCCGGCCGGGACCCCGGTGGTCGGCTCCACCGGCAGCGGCCCCAGCAACAAGATCAAGCACGTCTTCTACATCGTGCGCGAGAACCGCACCTACGACCAGATCTTCGGCTCGGACCCGCGCGGCGACGGCAGCGCCGCGCTCGAGCTGTTCGACGACAACGGCGTCGCGGGCCCGACCGGGGGCATCACCCCCAACGCCCATGCCCTTTCGCGCAGCTTCTCGCTGCTCGACCACGTCTACGCCGACTCCGAGGTCTCGGTCGACGGGCACCTGATCACCTCGGGCGGCTACGCCACCGACTACGTCCAGCGCGCCACCCCGGCCAACTACTCGGGCCGCGGGCGGGCGTTCGACTTCGGCGTCTTCCCGGTGACGTTCCCGCCCAACGACTTCCTCTTCGACCAAGCGGTTCGCCAGGGGATCTCGTTCCGCAACTACGGCGAGCAGGCGGCCGGGGTCAGCCCGACCGCCAACGACGGGCGCCCGACCTACTCCTCGGTGGTGGCCAACACCGACGTCCAGTACCCCGGCAACCTCCAGATCGGCTGCTCGCTGACCGGCGGCGGGGGACCGACGATCGCGCCGACGACGTGCACCCAGGACTCGGGCGCGCTGGGGACCTCGGGCACCGTCACCGCGCCGGCGAGCCGGTTCAACGACTTCGCCGCCGAGTTCTCGGCCCAGGTGGCGACCGGCACGGTGCCGGCGCTCAACTACATGATCCTGCCCAACGACCACACCAACGGCACCTCCCCGGGGGGCTACTCCCCGCAGGCGCTGATCGCCGACAACGACCTCGCGCTGGGACAGATCGTCGACCTCATCTCGCACTCCTCCATCTGGTCGAACACGGCGATCTTCGTCGTCGAGGACGACTCCCAGGACGGCGCCGACCACGTCGACGCCCACCGCATGCCGGCCCTGGTGATGAGCCCCTGGGCCCAGCGCGGCGGGCCCGAGGTGCCCACCCGGTATGACCAGTACTCGGTGATCCGCACGATCGAGCTGATCCTCGGCCTGGGGCAGCTGTCGCTCAACGACGGCTACGCCACGCCGATGTACGACGCGTTCACCACCACCCCCAGCGTCTCCGGCACCCGCTACACGGCGATCCAGCCGACCCAGTCGCTGACCCAGATCAACGGGGCCAACGCGCCGGCGGCGGCGATGTCGGCGGCGTTGCCCTGGACCAAGCTCGACGCCGTGCCCCAGGAGGTCTCCGACCAGATCCTGTGGCACAGCGTCCACGGCGACGCCTCCCGGCCGCCGGCGCCCGGACCCCACGCCTCGCCGATCGAGCACGCGCGCGCGGTCGGGGTGCTCCGCGTCCTGGCCCGGCACGGAAACGCCAAGGCGTGGCTGGAGCGGCACGGCGACGGGGACCACTGACGGGGCGGGACGGCGGAGGCGGGTTGGACCAGCGAGAACTGCATGCCTACCGGCACGGTGAAATGGTTCAGCGAGGAGAAGGGCTTCGGCTTCATCTCGCCCGACGAGGGGGGCGAGGACCTGTTCGTCCACTATCGGGCGATCGCGGGTGGCGAGGGCTTTCGCTCGCTGGCGGAGGGCGCCAGGGTGTCTTACGAGGCCGAGGCCGGGGACAAGGGCCCGCGGGCGGTCAACGTGCAGGAGCTGTAGCGCGGCTATCGCGACGCTCGGGGCCTTTTAGGGTGTCCGAGCAAGTAGATCCCTCCGGTCAGAACGTATCGGGGCCAGGGCTGATCTGAGCGTCGGAGCCGTCGGACATCGAGCCGGGCTTGGCGCCCACATACTCGCCGGGCATCTTGCGTCGCCGACATCTTGCGCCGTTCCGTGACAGGTTCTCTGCCCGATGCTCGCACCGTGCTGGCGTCCTGCCCGCCGCGCAACGGCGCCCATCGTCGTGCGGTGCGCACTGCAACGCCGCGGGGATAGAGCTCTCAGCACGACTAGCTCAAATGGGATGGCCTACTAGTAGATGCCGCTGCCGTACCGCCCGTGGGTTCGAACGGGCAGCCGTACGAAGGCCAAATGCGGGCGCGTGCTGGTGGTGGCCGGCTGACTGGCGGAGCTCAGATGCCTCACAATTCGAGCGAGCGTCAGGACGCTCCGGCTCTAGCCCGGGTGAGCACCACCGCGGTGACAGCGACCATAACGACGGTGCCGCCGATCGTCATAGCACCGGGACGGATAGGACCGAGACCGGCGAGCCCAGCTATCCCGTCGAGCCAGGCAATTGCGAGCAAGCCGATGAGGAGGCCGGGGCTCGCCTGAGTACTGTTGTGCTGGGCACCGTCACTCACACGAGCCCACGGCTGTTTTGTAAGAGCCCACCATGAGAGCGTGAGCACCGCGACGGCCACGCCGGCCAACGCGAATGCGACCGGTCCCTGCCAGAAGGCTCCGCCTAGCAGGTACGACTGGAACCAGACGCAGCCCATGACGCTGGCGGCCGCGGCACTCGCGAAGAGCAATGTGGCGAGAACCACCGAGGTGAACCAGTGCTGCGCTCCGGCCACGAACACTCCGAAGCCATCCGCGACTATTTGAGCGGCGCGCGCTGTCGCTGCCGCGCAAGCCGCCCATAGCCAGGTCGTCCAGACTCTTAGACGATGCGCGGTCAGCGCAGCGGCGATGACGACCAAGTGCCAGAGCCAGAAAAAGCCGGCGAGGACCTGCTCCGTCCCGGCGACCAAGAGGGCAGCGACCCGAACCCCAATCACGGTTACGACATGCGTAAGGCGCAGGAGAGACGAGCGCTCCATCCCCACAGGCAGCACCGGGTTAAGGGGCCGCCGGAAACGAGCGGCTGTATGTCGTCGGGGCGGCTTATATACGACTCTGACGTCCGCGGTGCGTGCTCCGTGAAGAAAAGCGCCGACCGCGATCACGACCGGCATTAGGGCAGCGCACACCTCCGCGGAGCGCGTGATCCACTGTTGGTGCGCGTCGCTGATCGTCCCTGCTCGGGCGCCAAGTAGTAATCGCAGAATGATCAGTCCGAGGGCGAGCACCCACAGCGTCGCCAGTAGGCGAGGGGACGAGTGCTCTCGGTGATCAGTGGCCTCGTTCTCGACCCCGACCGTCGCCACGAGGGCAAGCAGAAGCGCGGCGACCGTCCCGCTTACGATCAGCAGCTCGGCCCTGCTATCGAACACTCCGTCGCGCCACGCAGCCGCGATGGCGAACAGCCCGCCCCATCCACACAGGGCGATCACACGCGAGGTCGGAAAGAGCCGCAGAGGCAGACAAAGGACAGGGGCCCCGATGAGAGCAGCGCCAACGTAGAGAGGGGCCAGAGTGGGAGCGTTCGTGCTCCAAAAGACAAGAGCGGCGAGAGTGACGCACGCGATACTCGCGACGAACGCGTTGCTCGCGGTCGTCCCTCCTAGGGGCATGAAGTGGGAAGCGGCGGTCGCGCGACAATAGATGTCAAAAGGGGTCTCGCCGCTTTGCGTGCAGTCGGAACGTCTGCACTCCGCCTGCTCGAGCATCGGGCGCTCGCTGTGGCGTCGCGCCCACCAGAACACCTGCGGTGATCGGCTCTGTGCTGATCGTGCGGTGCTCACGAGCTGTCTCTGAGCTAAGAAGCCAGCGGGCATCCATGCCGTGACGGGACATCCCGAGCTGGGAGCGCGCCGGCGTTCCGACTCAGCTGATCGCCCTAGGCCACTGGACATCCAGAACTAAGACCCCCCATGTCCTCGCCGGCCCTGTACTTCTGACAGGTTTTGCGAGTAAGGGCGAGCATGAGGCCCAACTCGGCCTTGGTCTCGTCCGGTATCAGGGATGACCGGTGGCCAGGGTGCCCACTTGCCTCCGGTGTGCTTCGCCGTCACACCAGCCGCGGGTGCCGGTTGTTTCCAAGAGGGATCGCCTGCGGGAAGGCCCTCTTTCCGCGAACTCGAGATCCGCATGCGCCGAGATGCAGGCCGGAACGTCCGAACCGCGAGGAGATCGTCTATGCAAGGTGCTAAAGGCCGGCGGCGTCCTCCTGATCGTGTTCGTGGTTAGCCTCGCGACCATCGAACTCGTCCAGCTGGCCAAGAGCGGAGGTGCGACAGAGCCGCTACAGAGGTCGGACACGCCGCCGGCCGAGTACATCTATCTCGATGCCGCGCGCGTGTCTGCGTACCTGGGCCAGGCAGAGGGAGGGCTGCCATCCAGCGAGAAGCGCACCAAAGAGCTGGCGCGGAGCATCCAGGCCAGCCTCTCGGCGGGTACGTCCGCCCAAATAGGCGGGTCCCAGCAGTCAAGGCTGACGACCGAGGCGACAGTCAGCCCCACGGCCGCAGACCTCTTCGACACATTCCTGGCCCTGATGCGAGGACGTGGTGAAGCGCTTACCGGGCGAGGCTCATGCAACGTCCCCCACCCCCTGGAGTCGGATCGATGGCTGGGAAGCGTCGACGCCTTCTTGATCAACACCCGTGACATCGCCGCCGAGCTCAGGTGCGTCGGCGAGGGCAACTTCGTGCGTCTGTACAACGCCCACCTCTTCCTCCCGGTGTACGCCGCGGCCCTGCCCACCGTTCGGAACGCATCGGTGTTCCGGGGATCGTTCAGGACCCCGGCCGTGCCATTTACCGCCCCTACGCTGCCTCGGTCGCTGCGTCATGCAGTCGCACGCTACGAGCGGAATCTCGGGCCGAACCCGAGGCTGCCTTTCGTTCTATCGGTAAGGCAAGGGCGCCGGACGGTCAAGTTCCTAGTTCCCATGCGCCTCGCCGGGCTCACCCATGAGCAGAGCCTGCTTTCCGGCAACGTGACCGTGGTCGGCAAGATCGTCGACATGAACCTCGGGAATCCGCGAGCCTATGTGGATCAACCGACGGTGACGGCTTTCGGCCACGCGGTGCTGAACGCGGATCCCGCGCTGCGCAGGGAGTTGGGAGTCTGTAAGTACAGATCACCAGGCCGGCGGGCGCGCGCAAAGTTACGTAGCGCGCGATCGGGCGGGAGGCGCCGCTGCAGCACCGAGAAGCGGACGATCGATGAGATCGCGCAGTCGGTGACCCTCAAGCCGCCCTTCGTGGTGCTCCTGCCGCTGGCCGTGTATCAGTGAGGCGAGCGCCCCAAGCTCTGGGGGCCGGAGCGGATCGCAAGGGCCGCCTACAGCAGGAACCGGCGCGCGAAGGGACTATGACGCCTCTTTCCTTGTCCTTGGCGTGTCCGAAGGTCCGGACAGCGGAGTTGCTCAGAACGTCTCGACAGCCGGCGTGATCTGCGCGTCGGACCCGTCGGGCATCGTGCCGGGCTTGGCGCCGATGTACTCGCCGGAGATCTTTCCGCCGGCGACGGTGAGCTTGAGGAATCCGTACTGGCTGGCATCGCCGTACTCGAACGTAACGCCGTCGGCGAGCTTGTCGCCGGGCGAGGCGTCGCTGGCGAGCTTGTGCAGGTTGTGGTAGCCGCCGTTGCCCGAGACGATGTAGGGAACCTGCTTGTCGCCGATCGCGCGGGTGAACCGCTGGTAGTCGTGCACGTGCCCGGAGAGCACGAGATCCGGCGTCCGTCCAGAGTCGCCGAACGCCTGATCGAGCGCATCGCCCATGTGCTGGCTCCCGCCATGGTGGGCGTCGATCGAGTACGGGGGATGGTGCAGGCAGACGATCACCGGCTTGCCCGGGTCGGCGTCCTTTAGCTCCAGGGTCAGCCGGTCGACCTGGTCGGGCTCCAGGTGACCGCCCGACGGGACGTTGGTGTAGACCGCGACGATCGTGGCCGCGTCGAGTTCGAGCGTCCACTCGCAGTAGGGCAGGGTCTGGGTGTGCCGGCCGAACTCGAGCTGGGGGTCCTCGGGCGGAGTCTGCGGCTTGGTGTCGCAGAAGTTGGCCATGAACCCCGCCAGCGAGGTGTCGCCCGGCTGCGGGTCGCCGTCGTGGTTGCCCGGGAACGCCACGATCGGCAGTACCAGCTTCGCGTAGGCCTCGTAGAACTGGTCCGTGTAACCCGTTTGCTCCCCGTTGACCAGAGCCATCTCCTGGCCGTTGAAATACACGACGTCCCCGAGGATCAGCGCGAACGCCGCCTCGGCTTGCCGCTGCTCCATCGCCACGCTCACCGCGTTCTGCGGACCCGGAGCCTTGATGCCGCCCACGTCCCCGAGCACGAAGAAGCTCAGCGGCTCGCCGGGATCGGTAGCCCCGACATCGGCCGCCTTCACCCGCCGGGGGGAATAGGGCTGGGGCAGCGGCTGGATCCCGACGCGTGGAAAGGACCTCTGGAGCTGCTGGCGCGCGGAACGATCTTTGATTCCGAGGTGACGGGCCATGTCACTCCCTTCGGGGTGGTAGAGGGCTGGGGAATCTCGATCGGATAACCGGCGGCCGCCAGGGTGCGTGACGAAGAGATCGGGCGCGGCCGAGGTCGCCGCATCAGCGGAGCCGGGCTCCCGACGAGTAGCCGGGAGAGCTCGCTTACCTCGGCCTAACCAGCGGGAGGTAGCGGGGGAGCTGCGGGTGGACGACGCTCGGGCGTGCGCGGCAGGGGCCGTTCATCCACGAGACGAAGGTGGCCCCGCGAAGTTGCCAGCTTCTTCAGGACCTGCTCGCGCCACCAGCAGAGGAGCACGAGATCGGTCCCAAGCGACGACAGGCGCGACCAGTCCAGACGCTCCTCGATGACGGCTTCGAGGATCTCCTCCGCGTGGTCCAGCGCAGCCGAGACGAAGTTGCCCTCTACAGCCGAGTCGCTGGCCCGAGGCTCGTGGTCGCGGGGTCGCGAAGGGTCCAGGTCGGACATGATGTTGTAGACGAAGAGTAACGCGATGTAGCCTGAGAGTGGCGAGGGACCGAGCGAAGACTCAAGCGGGGATCCCGCGCGGAGATTGCGCGTCACACTCGCGCCGCCTTGCGACTTCTTATCCCGTAGGCAAGACGCCTCGTCGCGGGGGCGAGACAGGACGAACCGATCAGGGAGTGAGCGCAGATGGGCAGACTCGACCCGAAGACAAGGCAGAGGCTGGAGGCCGAGGAGTACGCGATGGCGGTCGACCCCGAGGGGACGCTGCGCCGCCGGGACTTCCTCCAGCGCACCGCATACGTAGCCGGCGTGGCGGCAGCGGCGAGCCTGCCGACCAACCTGCTGCTGGCCGAGGCGGCCAAGAACAGCGCCTACGCCCTGCCGCCCCCGAGCAGCCTGCCGCTCGACCACATCGTCGTCCTGATGATGGAGAACCGCTCGTTTGACCACTACTTCGGCTGGTACTCGACGCTGGCCAACGCCACCCAGACGCGCTCCTATCCCGATCCCCAGAACGGCAACGCGCTCGTTCCCACCGAGCCCGCCTCGACCCTGGGCACGGCGCAGTGGCAGGGGTGCGGGCACCCCGACCCCGACCACTCGTGGGACGGCGGCCGCGCGCAGCTGGGCAGCTCGGCGTCTAACCCGACCGTCGAGCCCGACGGCTTCCTGGAGGGCAGCAACGACCAGTTCGCGCTGACCTACTACAACCAGGGCGACCTGGGCTTCATCCACCCCGCGGGCACGACGTTCACGCTGTTTGACAACTTCTTCTGCTCGCTGCTGGGCCCGACCTGGCCCAACCGCTACTACATGTGGTCGGCGCAGTCGGGCGGGATCACCGACAACACGCCGCCGGTCTCCACCGGGGGCAACCAGTGGAAGAACGTGTTCGACCTCATCAACACCCCCGGCAACATCGCCGCGGGGATCGACGCGCGCTACTACCAGTCCGACCTGCCGTTCTCGGCCGTGTGGGGGCCGCGCGGCGTGCCCTGGACCCACAACGTCTCCGAGTACTTCGCCGCCTGCGCCTCGGGCACCCTGCCCAGCCTGGCCTTCGTCGATCCGCCGTTCCGCGACGGCGGCGGCGGCGACGGCAACTCGGCCGACGAGCACCCGCTCGGCGACGTACGCCTGGGCCAGGCGTTCATGTCCGACGTCGTTCACGCGTTCATGAGCTCACCCAACTGGAACCGCGGCGCGCTGTTCATCGTCTACGACGAGTGGGGGGGCTTCTTCGACCACGTGCGCCCACCCAGCGTGCCCGACGTCCGCCAGAGCAGCAACCTCAGCCAGGACTTCGGACAGATGGGCTTTCGCATCCCCGCGGTGGTCGTCTCGCCCTACGCCACGCGCGCCAACGTCAGCCACCAGCAGTGCGGGTTCGAGTCGATCATCAAGCTGATCACCTACCGGTTCGGGCTGGGCGACCTCACCACCCGCGACGCCAACGCCAGCAACATCGGGGACGCGATGGACTTCGCCAACCCGAACTTCAACGTCCCCGACCTCCCCGACCCCGAGTACATCGCCTCGCGGCCCTGCTCGGTCGGCGGCGGGGACCTCGTCCAGGACAACGCCCAGACGCACGCCAGCGACCTCGCGGCGCTGGAGCAGCTGGCCGAGCAGTACGGCTATACGACCGGCACCGGCAGCCTCGACCAGATCTTCACCGAGCCGGACGCGATCAAGAAAGCCCTGCTGGGCTAGGCGCCCCCAGCGCCTCAAGGGGGCCCGCTGGCCGGCAGAAGGGGCTTCTCGGCGACGGCCGCGGCGGTCCCCTCCGCCGGGTCGGCGCCGCGAGCTTCGCAGGCGCAGCGGCTGGCTGTGGGAGGCCTAGAGGGCGGGACGACACTCCCACAGCACACTGCGCACGGGGGAGGGACTGGAGGCCCGAGCGCCTAGCCGCTTGACGGCTCCATCGCTGACTGACGCGATTGGAACGGAACCGATGAGTCTGGTCCGCGACGTACCGTCATCCCGATTAACCCGGCTCGGCCCCGGAGTGTGACGCCAGCTTTGTCCGCGCAAGCGCCGTCTCCCTCTCCGCCCACCGGTTGCCGGGCCGCAAGCGTCACACTCGCGCCGCGCGGCGCGTTCTAGCCCGGATGATCACTGCGGGCCAGACACGACGCGTGAGCGGTCGGTGGGACGGATGCTGAGCAAGTGCATATCGCTGTCGAGCTCGGCGCCCCTGCTCTACGCGGGCCACCCCCACGACTACCAGCACTCCGGCAACCGGGAGTACCTCAGCCTCAGTAAGACGAGCTGGGTCAAGCTCTGGGTCTCGTGGTCTGCGCTTCAGGCCAGGGTGAGCCCTCCGACGTGCTGGGAGCAGTCGTGGCATCAGCTAAACGCGGCCGAGATGCACGACCCATCGCCGGGCTCCTCCTCGCCACCCACCGCCCTGGCGAACCTGGATCGCCAGATCGCCGCCGCCAACGCCGACGGCGTGGCGACGATCCTGACCGTCGAATGCTCGACGCCCTGGTGGGCGGCGGCCGGTCCGACCGCGACCGTCCCGTTCGGTCATGCGCCCGAGTCACCGCTGCCCGAGGACTGCTCTACAGACGGGCCCTGGGCGTGGTTCGTCGGACATCTGTGCGCCCGCTATCGGAGCGGGGCGGCGCGTAACCCGGGCGGGCCCCACGAACCCGCACCCGGAGAGGATACGGTCGGCTATGACCCCTATGCCGGCAACCCGCTCGGCGCCCGCCTGACCGCGCTCGAGATCTGCGACGAGCCCAACGTCCGCTATCAACCCCAAGAGGGGGTGGGAGCCGCCGTCGCCGAGATGATCGCCACGGCCGAACAGGTCGCCCGCGAGACGGGGGGGCCGGCGCTGCTAGGGCCGGGAACCTCGGACGCGGTCGACTGGACCGACGATTCGGCCACCCCCCGCGGCACGCACTACGCGGTCTTCTGCGAGTCCGTCCTGCGGGAGCTCAGTCGCTGGCGGCCCCGCCACTACGTCGGCTGGTCGCACCACAACTACGCCGACGTCCGCGCACGCTCGAGCGACCGCGTGGACAAGCTGCGCGAGCTGCTGCGTCGCCACAGCTGGGCGGGGGACCCGCACCGCTGGATCTGGCTCACCGAGGGGGGCTTCGCGCTGGGGACGCCGGGCGACGACAGCGCACTGGCCCGGGCCGAGGGGATGCAAGCCGACCTGATCGAGGCCAACTTCGGGCTCATGGCGCGGTGCCCAGACATTCCGATCTGGACCCAACACGGAGTTCACGACCTGGCGACCAGCGGCCGCAAGACCGGACTATGCGGTGACTTCAACACGCGCGACGGGTTTCCCGGGCCGGCTCGCCCGGCCTTCGAGCGCTGGGCGGCCCTTACGCCCCCGGACGAGGACGCAACCGAGGCCTTCCGGGCGGCGAGCGGGTCGTCGGCGCCGGGAGACCGGGTCCAGCGGCCAGAAGCCGCCTGAGGCGCCCTACGGCGTCGATCCCGGCGCGTTGAGTGTCAGCTCGGGAACAATCGGCGGCCCGGGCATCAGACCGAGTTTCACCCGAATAATCGCGCCCAGTGGTCGAACTCGCACTCGGCGATTTTGGAGCATAGGAGGCGCCGGCAATTGGGGGTCCGCCGCGGTCGTTTGCGATCCGTTTGTCGAGGGTATGCGCGGCCAATGGCCGACGCGAGCCACAGACGCGAGTTCGACTTTTCGCCGGAGGAGGACCTCAAAGACGAAGAGTGGGGGCCGCTCGTCGAGCGCCTACGAAACCTCACATGGCCAGAGGTCCCGCCCCACGTGCGCGAGCGCTCGCTTCAGAGGCTGCGCGAGCTGGGCGCGCTCGACGGCCAACGCGACGCCGGCGCCGAGCGCGCGGCGCGCGGCCGGGCACGGCAGGCCAGGGAGCGAGGCTGCGTCCAGCTGGCCCGGGAGCGCGCGCGGCGTAGTTGACAGCGGGGCCGAGGGACGGGCGGCTCAGCGGCTGACGGGGCCCGACGACGGAAGGGACGACTTCGGCGCCGGCCACGGCTTCAGTGCGGGCGAGAGCGACGCGCCTGCTTGCCCGAGCAGTATCGATGCGCGGCGGCGTCACCGGAGCCACCGGGACGATCGGGCGGACACGGAGGCACGGGCCTCCGGCTGGCAAAGCCCCTTGGCGGCGACCGAAGTCGGTCGTGTACACCGCCGCCGGGGTATCGGGATAGAAGGCGGGGTCCGCGCCGGCGAGCGGGGCTCCCAAGCCGACCTCGGTCAGGCGGGCGTCGAGGATGTTGGTGCGGTGGTCGGGCGAGGCCATCCAGGCGTTCACCAGGGCCCTCGCCGTCGCCGTGGCCCGCGGGGCGGTGCCGATGTTCTCGGCGTACAGCCCGGTGGCCGAGTAGGCGAAGTAGCCGCTCCACAGGACGCGCTGGAGCAGCGTCGGATGACCGGCGGCCTCGTGGGCGAAGAAGCGGTAGCGGACCATGTCCGCGCTCTGGAAGGCAGAGCTGCTGTCAAGGCGCGGGCTCCGGACGAGCCCGGGCAGGGCCCGCTGGGTCCGTTGGGCGTCGATCGGGCAGAGCATCGAGGCCCCCACGCGGCCGAGGGTCTCGGCGCTGGGCGCGAGGTCGGCGTCCGCGCATTCGGATCCGGCGTCGACCGGCGACGCCGCCGCTGGATCGGCTTGGGCGCCGCCCGCCAGCACGCCGAGGGCGAGCGTCGCCGCGGCGACAAACGCCCGGTTTGCGCGGAGAATGGCGATGAGGTCCATACCGGCCAGCCGTACCAGAAGGAGAACCCCTCGGCACGGCGTCCCCGTGACGGCGCCGGCGCCAGAGGGTTGTTACTGGAAAAACCCTGACCGCTCTGTATACTCGCGCGATCTGTGGCAGGTGGGGACCAGGCGTCGATGCCCAGGCTCGCCTGAAGGGGACACGATCTCGGGAGACGGAGAGGGCGTGGCAAAGAAACGGGCCGTGATCTACTGCGTGGTCCCGTCGGAGCTGGCCGACGAGCTGCACGACGAACTGCGCCGCTTCTACCGCGACCAGCCGGACATCGAGGTGATCGTCGAGCAGCGGCGGCGAGACCGACGCCGGAAGCCCGAGCGGCGCGTGGCTGCCGAGGGCATCGCCGACGAGCGGCGAGCGATCCGCGCCTCCAGTGGGCGCCGGGTGGCAGACCGGCGCGCGGCGGTCGTTCCCGCCGAGATCCCCGCGCTCCCCGCCCGAGCGGAGGAGTACCGCGCCGCGATCGCCTTCGTCGAGCGACTCGAGCCCTCGACGGTCGAGCTCGAGGACGTCGACACCGCCCGCCTCGTCGTGCGCCTGCAGGCGGGCGAGAAGGACCTCTTCGGCCAGCTCTACATGCGCTACTTCGACCGCGTCTACGCATACCTGAAGATCACGCTGCACGACGCCCACGAGGCGGAGGACGCGGCGCAAGACGTGTTCATCCGGGTGCTCGAGGCGCTGCCGCGCTATGAGCGGCGCGCAAGCCCGTTCCGGGGATGGCTGTTCCGGATCGTGCGCAACACCGGCATCAACCGGCTGCGCCAGCGGCAGCGGCTGACCGTCGAGGCGCCGGAGGAGCTGGTCCGGCGCGCCGACGAGGAGAGCGCGCGCCCGGACTCGCTGGACTGGCTCGACGACCGGACGCTGGTGGCGATGATCGAGGACCTGCCCCTGGGGCAGCGGCAGGTCATCGTGCTGCGCTACATGATGGACCTGCGCAGCCCGGAGATCGCGGAGATCCTCGAACGCTCGCCCGAGGCCGTGCGGCAGCTGCACCAGCGGGCGATGAGGTTCCTGCGGGAACGGCTGCGAGAGCCCAACGGCGACAACCCCGGCGAAGCGGGCGCCAAACTCGAATCGGCCAAGGAAACGCGTGCGGGCGCCTCGGTGAGCCCCGGGCGGCGCCGCATCCCGCGCGAGCCCTCGACCCGCCTGCGCTCCCAAGCGCCCGTCATGAACGCCCGCCGACTCGCGCTGAGACATTGACGGAAGACGATCGTTGCCGGCGGCGCCAGAGAGCGCCGGAACCCCGACCAGTCCGCAGTCACAGAACGGGCGCCTCGCGTGTTCTCATCAATGAAAGCCAGGAACAGGGGTACCCCATGAGCGTGGCCACACCAGATACGCAGTGGTTCTCCTCCGACGACGACCCACTCGTCGGCCGGCTGCGCACGCTCGACTGGGCCGAGGTCCCCGAAGGCGCCCGTGAGCGGTGCTGGGAACGGATCGCCTCACACGTCAGTAGCGTCAATGGCACCGAGTCGCCGGCCGTCGAGAGCAAGTCGCGGACAGTGGGGAGAGTCGGCGAGCGCTACGAGTTCAGCCGCTGCGCCACGCCCGGCCGACTCGCGGTCGCGCAGGGCTGGGCCCGGCGTCCGACCTACCGCACTGGGCTGTCGCTGGCTTGACCGTGCGGAGTCATCGCTAGAACCCATCTGAGGGGAGGGACCGGGTTCAAATGATCTACTGCATCGCTCCGCGCGACCTGGCGGCGAAAGCCGAGCGCGCGATGCGCCGCTACGCAGGCGAGCACCAGGTCGAGGTGGTCGCGGAGCGCCGACGGCGCGACCGCCGCGCGACCGGCGAGCGGCGCAACAAGCCGTGGCCCGCCAAGGACCCGCTGTGCATGGTGCCCGCCTGCGAGCGCCGGCGCATCCGTCATCTCCCCGGTCGCCGAGTGACCGAGCGGCGAGCGACGCTTGTCCCGGTGGCGCCCCCGGCCGTTCTGCCGCGCGCGGCGCGGCTGCTCCAAGACGACCTCGTGTTCGCCGAGCGCCTCGAGCCGGGGCTGGACTTCCTCGAGGATGCCGACACTGGTCGGATGGTGACCCGCTGGCAGGCCGGCGAGCGCGAGCTGTTCGCCGACATCTACCGGCGCTACTTCGACCGCGTCTACGCGTATCTGCGCATGGTTCTCGCCGACAGCCACGAAGCCGAGGACGCAACGCAGCAGGTCTTCCTGCAGGCGATGGAGGCGCTGCCGCGCTACGAGCTGCGCGCCGTCCCCTTCCGGGCGTGGCTGTTTCGGATCGTGCGCAACTATTCGATCAAGCACCTCGCCAAGCACAGCCGGGTCGAGGTCGAGGACCCCGACGAGCTCGACCGGCGCCGCGGGGCGGGCGAGGAGAGCCAGAGCGCCGAGATGCCGGCGTGGCTGACCGACGAGGACCTCCTGTTCCTCGTCGGGCGGCTCACCCTCGTCCAGCGCCAGGTCATCCTCCTGCGCTTCATGATGGGCCTCAGCGCCCCGGAGGTCGCCGAGGTCCTCGGCCGCTCTCCCGAGGCCGTCCGGCAGCTGCAGCAGCGAGCGCTCAGCTTCCTGCGCGAGCGCCTGATCGCCCTCGGCCACCGGCCCGAGGTTGCGCCGGTGCGCGTCCCGATGCGCCAGGCGCCCTGCTACGCCCGGCTGCTGCGCGCGCCGCGGCCCGCGCTTCCGCTCGCCGCCTGAGCGTCACAGAACGGGCGCCTGGGCCGTTGTTCTGGGTGATGGTCACGCCCAGGGTCAACGAGGTAAGGCGGTTGAGCAGCCACGGAGGGATCTCCCCGGCGGCTAGCCGCGACCCGGCGATGACGATGTCCAGGCACCGGGACTCGGGCTGGGAGCGCCTGAGTAACCTCAGGTCTCGGTCCTCGTCGACAGGCAGGGCTGCGGCCGTCCAGCCGCGGGCAGCACGGGGCGACCGCAGCTAGAGGGCTCAGCTCCTCAGAGCCCTGGCTAGGTCCTCCTCTGCCGTATGCACGGCCGAAGTCGCTGCCTGCGCCTGATCGCTCGCCCGTAAGAACTCCTGCGTGCTTGCGTCCTCGAGCGCCGAGGTAAAGCCTTCGAGTGCGCGGATAAGCGTCGCATAGGCGGCCGTGTAGCGAGCAAAGAGACCCTTCACTTCGCTTGGCGGGCGCAGCCTCTCGATCGCAATGGCCGTCGTGGCCAGGGCACCCACCTCCTGGCGGACAAGCCGGGCGACCGCAGAGCGGTGCTTGCGAGGTATCTGCACGAGCGTGGCTTCCAGACGCTGAGTCTGTTGCTCGGCACGTTGTTGAAGGGGAGCTAGCCGCTCAGTACGAAATACCTCAGTCGCACTTTTGCCGCAGCCCGATACGAGGACGATGACGAGAATCGCGAGGACCGCCTTCCGTCCCCGCCGCGAGCGTCGCCATAGGTGCGCCATGATTCAAAAGGTAGAGAGAAGGGGCGCTGTCCCGTCCGGCCGTGCCTCCGTAACGGGACGATACAGCGCCTTGCCTGGGCCCTCGACGCTTCCACGAGGGTGGTAGACCGTCACAGAGTCGGCCCCTGGCGGGTTGTGCTCAAGGGGATGAATAGGGTCGAGCCGACTTCATCAGCACGCTGCCCGTGGAGCCGCGTCTCGCTGAAAGCAGGGGGCTTGCACGTGTCCATTGCGGCCGGTATGGGCCGATGGCGGCGCTTTGCCCAGATGGCCGTGATTGCGCTCGCGGGCTTCGGCCTAGCGTCCAGCGCCTTGGCTCAGGGTGGTCCTACCGGCGATACTCCGAGCTGCTCCGAGGCGAATACCCTGCCGAGGGCCGAGGTCGTGGATCAAGTCGAGGGCGCTCTCCTCTGCGTCATCAACACAGAGCGTGCCAAGCGTGGCTTGCCGCCGTTTCGACGCAACCGGCGACTTGATGGGAGCGCAAGGTTTCAGAGCAGCGACATGGCCGCCTATGGCTTCTTCGCCCACGAGGCTCCCGGGCATCCGACTCTGCTTGATCGCATTGTGTCCAGCGAGTATTTCCGCGGTGCCCGCGAAGGCCTGTATTCGGAGAATCTCGCCGTCGGACCCCAGGCTACGGCCAGCGCTAATGCTGTCATTTCCGCGTGGCTGGCCTCCCCCGCCCACGCAGCCAACGTCTTCTCCGACTTGCACGACATTGGCATCGGCAGCGCCCTTGTCGGCCCCAATCCGGCGTTCTACTCCGCGTACCCCGCTGTACTGTTCACAACCGATTTCGGGACGCGCTACCCGGCCGTCAAGGGACGATCGGGGGCTTGTCACCGCAGGCGGGCCGTAGGTCCGGTTCTGAAACATCGCACAGCGACTCCGCGACTAACCTATTGTCCTCCCCCGCAACACAGGCACCGTCGGCGATGATGTCTCCTGTTGTAAGGCTGGGACGGGTGGCCAGGTGCCTCTGCGTGGCTTTCGTGATCGTATCGGCAGCCGGCGTACTGTCGGGCTGCGATAAGAGCCAGCCGAAGGGGTCCGTGCCGCTCGTCGCGCTGAACAGCTCATGGGTGCCCGGCGAGGGCTCCCTGCTCGACCTCCCCGCCTTTCGAGCTATCGAACAGCGTGCCGAGGTGTTGGCGGCGGATCGCCTGCATGCGAGGCAGATCCTCCTCGATCAGATCCTCGCAGCCAAGCAGGCAGCCAAGAAACGAGAGCTCGAGCGCGCGCTGCAGCGATTCCTGGCCGCTCGACGGAGGGCCCTGGCGCTCTATCGGGCCGCGCTACGCCGCAACGCGATCGCGACGCTCGAGGCCAAAGCCAAGCAGAAAGCGGCGCAGGAGGAGTATGCCCGCGCGAAAGCCGAGTACGAGCGCCTGCTGCGCGTTGCCCCAGGAACGGAATGCTCACTCCCCGAGGTGCGGCGCTACTTCCAGTGCCACGGAGGCCGCCTGCCGGGTTAGGACCAAGCCGGCGACGGACCGCCGGTATGGCGAGGAGCAGTCAGCGACGCAGGCGTCGAGGTCTTCGGGTCGTAGACCCAAGTCGCCGTCACACTCCGGTAGGCCAACGCATTCTTACGGGTGGAGTAGGAGTCCTGGTAGGGAGGATCCTTGAAGAGCGTGCGCAGAATCATGCTTCTCGGTGCGTCGGCCGCCGTCGCGGCCGCTCTGGTGCCCGCCGGAGCGCAGGCCAGCGGCAACCTGCACCTCGTCTGCCAGTACCTCGGCACTTCGACGAGCTTGGTGCCGCCGATCCAATACCTCGGTGACGAGAGCAGCACTACTGATCGCTACGCCTTCTCTGGCACGGCCAGCTGCACCGGCGTCGATGGGGGCGCGCAGGTCGACCTGATCGGGCTGACGCTCAACGGGGTGGGCTCGTACAACAACCAGGTGTGCAGCCCAATCCTCTTCGCCGATACGGGCACTTTCTACGGCTGGAACGGCTCGCCGAACGGCGGCCAGGCCGGCGACGGCCTCACCCTGCTCAACGGCGCGACCACGCTCGCAACGGCTAACTACACCCTGCCGGTCACGGCTGGGCTGGGTGCGATCGTGAACGCAGCCTTCACCGGCTCCGGTCAATTCGCTGGCGATAGCGGGGCCCTGAATGGCACCGCTCAGATCTCCCCGTCTCCCGCCAACATGCCTGAGCCTCCGGACCCCAACAACCCCAACGGCGGCAACTGCCTCACGCAGTTCGACATCGCTGGGGACCGCCCATCCAGTACGTCGGCAACGCCAGCGCCACCTCTGATCGCTATGCCTTCTCGGGCATTGCCAACTGCAGCGGCCTCTATCAGGGCAACCAAGCGTTGTGGACCAATCGGAGGCTCGACATTGCGGGCTCGTACGACAACCAGGTCTCCTTCTACAGCTGGAACGGCTCGCCGAACGGTGGGCTAGCCGGCGATGGAGGCGTCCTGTCGAACGGGGGAGGCAACGTCCTCACGTTTAACTACAGGGCTCCTGCCACAGCGGGGGTATGGGCCATCTCGCACTTGCAGGATCCGTCACACGACGTGTGGAACGACTCCGGCGGCGCGTTGGGTGGGACGGTGGATGGAACGGCGGCAACTGCGAGACCCAGCTGGACATCTCGGGCGACTTTGCGTTCAACTTCTGATCCAGAGGACAGCGCCTACTGTGGGCAGACGTAGGTTCCGTTATCCGGGTTGTAGAGGCAGCTCTGGTTCGCCTGCTGCTTGTTCTGGGGAGTTGGCGCCGGGCTCGAGGCGCCGGGGCTTGGCGCTGCGTTTGGATGGCGCTTCTTGTGCTTGCGCTTGCCCTTGTGCTTTGCGCCGGGGGACGCGGGCTGCGACGTAGTCGGTATGGGCGGGATCGGTGGTGTCGCAGTCGTGGGCGCCGGAGCGGTGGGCGCCGGCTGGACAGGGGTAGCAGACGGGGCCGGCGCGGTCGCATGCCCGGGCCGGCGCTTCTTTGCGTCTCTTTGGCGTCGCAGCTGGTCGGCCCGCGCTCGCTGCTGGGCAAGGGCTGCTGCGTGCGCTTGATTTCTCTGAGCTGCCGCGGCCTGTTGCTTGCGCTGTAGGTAGTCCCGGGTGCTCTGCTGTTGCTGAGTTCGCAGGCGATTCAGATCGGCTACCGAGGGGCTGCCGGGGGGCGTGACGGCAGAGGGCGGCAGGGGCGGCAGCGTGGGAGCGTGGCGATGAGGGCCGAGCCCGGGCGCCACTCCCAGCTGGACCGCGGCGGCGTAGGCACCGGAGCACCCGAGAATTGCGCCGAGGAGCACGATCCACCAACGCGGTCGCCACGCCAGCCGCCATGGTGCGGGGATCGGCCAACGGCCGGGCCATCGAAGCTTTCGCTGAAGACGCCGCCGTGCTGGAGCCCGTGAGACAGCGGTCGTCGCCTCGCTTGCCTGCGGCAGCTCCGCCTCGAGCTGGCGGTAGTGGTTGGCAAACACGCCCTCCCACAGCTCATGTGGGGGCTCGGCCCATAGCCAACGCCGATAGGCCTGCTCGGCGGCCCCAACCTCGAGCTGCAGACGCTGCGCAAGCTGAGCATGAGCGTGGGAGAGCAGTCGCTCTGCGCCCTCGCGACCAAGGCCGAGCGCTTCCACGCTCGCGCTGGGGTCCTCCTCGACGAGGTACGCAAGCGCTAGAGCAGCACGCGCCGCTGGTGCTAGTCCGGCGGTCGCGACCAACATGGCTCGCGACTCCTCGTCCCCCGCCCCGGTGGGTGACGGATGAAGCGGGGCGACATCCAGGGAGGCGACAACCGTGGCCTTGACAAGACCAGCAACGGAGGCTGGGTCCGGGGATTGGGACAAGAACGCGCGCTGGGCGGCGATGGTCGCTGAGCCCGAGTCGCACGTGGTCCGCAGGGCAAGGTTGTAGACGAGGTAGGCGTGACGTTCGTAGAAGCTCGCGAGCTCTTTCGTCCCCCGCTGGAGAAGGGCCGAGCGGTCCACGGAAGCCGGCATCGTTTCCCTGGTGGCGACAGTCACGGCAGTGCCCGCTGGTCAAGCGTATCCCCACGCGTTAGCATCTGTCCGATGGGATTCTTGAGGCGACTCATCGGACGCCGGAGAGGCATGCTCGCAGACGACACGCACGAGGATGTCGAACACGTCGAGCTGCCGCCGCTTTCTCCGACCCCGACGATCCGAACGCCTCCGATCCCTCCCGCCACGCCCACGACGCTGCCACTCGACGGCCCACAGCCGACGGCAGGCACGCGACGGTACGGGGCGCCCGGCGATACTCCCTCCACACAGCGGCTGCACAACCCCACGCGGGTCGGGCGCTGATCTAGGGTCGCGGCCGGCCGCCGCCGGGCGCCTCTCTGGCAATGCACCCACGCACGCTCGCTCATCGCGCCCCTCGGCCCCGACGTTTGTGCTTTCGCGACCGGCCCGAGTGGCGCCGGGGCGTCCGCTTGTGCAACATCGAGGCATCGCGGATCGAGACCACCTGGCCCGCCAGCGGGCCGAATGCGGCAAACGCCGGCACATCAGACCCCCGCTTTGAACTCGGCCGCGCGACCGGCTTGGACTCCTGGACCAGCAGGCCGAGGTGAGTCGGCTGGAACTTCGGTGGAACGCGGAAGCGGAGCTTTACTCCGGGCCCCCGTGGGACGGTGAAGGGCTTAAAGCGGACCAGCGACTTCAGTGGCACCCGTGAGGCCTTGCCCCTACCGCGCTTGCCCCTGCCGCGCGAGCTCGACGCCCGCGAATAGAGGGTGAGTGTGACGGCGCTGCTTGGCTTGCCGAAGTCCGCGGTGATCTCGAGGTAGGAGAGATCGGCGCCCGACGAAGCCTTCCTCGCCGCCCGGCCGCTGGCGTCGGTCACCCTTGCGCTCACGTTGCGCACCAAGCCGTGGAAGTCGTACCCCGGTCGCGTCTTGACGATGACTTCATGTATGGGCGGTGGGGGCGGTGGGGGCGGTGGGGGCTCCGGAGGTGGGGGCGGCGGAGGGGGTTCGCTCACCTCATCGCTGGGAAGCCCGAGCGACTGTTTAAAGGCTTCCTGAAGCGGTCGGCCTTGGAACTGGGTCGGGTCAAGGACCCTGAGCTGTAGCAGCGCCGCGACCGTGTAGGCGAAATCGGCGGTCTGCGCTTGACGCTCATGGCCAGGCTGCGACGCGTCGTCGCCCGGTTGCTGGTTGGCCACATTGACGTCGCTGGTCGCGGCCGGGCTGCTTGGATCGGAGGTTTTCGTCACCGGAGCCCGACCTCCAGCTTGATCCAGTGGTGTCTGACGCACACCTCCTCCGCTGACGCGCGGATCCACAGCGGGCCCGCTGATCAGCGCCGCGATCGCTCGGTCTCGAGGCCCTCCGCTCGAAGCCTGATAGGGATCGACAATCGGGAATTGCAGGATCGGCGCCTGATCGCCGGCTGATCCCACGGGTACGCCCCGGCCGACCGCCCAACCGGGCGACATCGTGACAACCAGATCGCCGGCCGGCTTCCCGGACAGCGCCCACGTGGGATGGCCTTGCAGGCTGTCAGCAACCGAGGGTGCCAGCGACAAATCGACATAGTCCACCTCATCGATGCAGCGCCCCGCCGGACTCGCCGCGCAGGCCTGAACGCTGGGCGACGATCCGCTGTAGTTGTTGAGCAGGGCCTGACGCACCTCGTCGAGCTTCTGGCGCTTGGCGCTGGGATCGCCCGTGTAATAGATGGTTGCGAGGCTGCCCTGCGGCACCAGCGTGACCCCGAGCCCAGTTATCGGGCTGCTGGGAGCTGTATGCCTCGACGAAGGCGCCGATCGCCGCGTCGGCCTGGGAGAGCGCCTGACTGACGGCAGGAGTCGAAGTTCCCTGCGGGGGCGGTGACCCGAATTGGTCGATATCGCCACTCTGCTGCTTGATGCGTCCGACCTCGGCGAGCTCTATGTAGCTGAACGCAATCTTGCTGGCGCTCGAGCCCGTGAGTAGCTGATCGGCAGTCGTCAGCGTGGCTGCGTCCGAGGCTGGGCAGAGATTCTCGGCGTCGTGCTGACTCTGAGGCACGGTGTTCTGGCTCGGCGGCTGTGCCGGGGGTGGACAAAGTGCCGGATCAGGCGGGATGTCGGGGACGCTGAAGGAGAGGCCGTCTGTCGGGATCAGGGGTTTCAGAGCAGGATCGCCAACAACCGCGGCGCTCGCCTCGTCCTCGCCGTAGGTGCTGTCGACGAGCTTGAAGAGCGAGTCCGTGCGCAGCTGGTTACTGTCGAGCATGGCGGAGTCTCCGGGTGAGCTCCCCGCGGTGTCGGCGGTCGAACCCCCCAGGGCGACGTACTGACCGGAATCGTCGCGGAAGGCATCGGCCGGTACACCCGAACGGTCGGGCGTGCTTCCAGTCATGAGCGCGGCGGTGGCAGGTGCGCTGCCCGTGCTCATAAGGCTGCGCGCCGCCTGCCAGATCCAGCCGGCGCGTCCCTGCATAGCCGCAGCCAAGGGGCTGGGAAGTGTCCCCTGCTGGGCGCCACTCGAATCGGTGGCGTTCGGGTGCGCCAACGCCCAAAGGAAGGGCGTGGTCTGGGGCGTCACGTCCTTGGGCTCCAGGCCATCGACCTGCATGAGGATCACGCAAGGGCATCGTGTCGAGGTCTGGGCCTGTGCGGCCATCTGGTCGCGAAGGACGAGGATCGAAGCGACCATCGTCGTCGCGAGGATGAGAGCTGCTAGGCGCTGCCTGGTCATCGAACCGTGGGTGGGTCCGTGCACGTTTGAAGAACGCGTGCGCTGGTAGAAACGTGACGCCGGCAGGCGTTTGGCGCCATCGGGATAACGGCTAGCGGGCCCTGAGGCTCAGCTCGCCCGGGTAGGGCGGCACCGCCGAGAGCAATGCTTCTAGGGCCACGCCCGACAGCGTCTCCTGCTCGATGAGTGTACCGACCAACTCATCCATGGCGTCGGCGTTGTCGCTGATGATCTGCTGGGCTACGCCGAAGGCGTCGAGGACCATGCGGCGGACCTCGGCATCGATCAACTCAAGTTGGCCCGGCGAGATGTTGCCCAGATTCTGGATGTCGCGGCCAAGGAAGACCTCGCCAGCCTTCTCGCCGATGGAGACCGGCCCGAACTCCTCGGACATCCCGTAAGAGACGACCATCGACCGAGCAAGCTTCGAAGCTCGATCGAGATCGCCTTCGACGCCGGTCGAGAGCTGACCGAAGTAAAGCTGCTCCGCAGCCGCGCCGGCCACGACCGTGACGAGCTGCCGAACGAGATCATCGCGTTGGAGCACGAGCCGATCGGCCGAGGTGTAGACGGCCGCCGATCCAAGGTTGCGACCCCGGGCGACGATCGAGATCTTTTGCTGGGCGACGTCCTGCCCGATGGCTGTGGCGGCGACCGCGTGGGAGACCTCGTGCGTGGCAATGAGCTGCTTCTCCTGCTCGGTCAGGATGTGCCCCCGCCGCTGCGGGCCGGAGACAACGCGCTCAAGCGCCTCCTCGAGGTCCTCCTGGGCGATCTCGTCCCGACGCGCCCGGACAGCGAGCAGGGTCGCCTCGTTGATCACGTTGGCCAACTCCGCCCCCGAGAATCCCGGGGTCATCTGCGCGATGCGGTCGAGCGAGGCTCCGGGCGCGAGATTCTTCCCCTTCGCGTACAGACCGAGAATCTCCCGGCGACCGTGAACATCCGGCGTGTCGACGACGACTTGGCGGTCAAACCGCCCCGGCCGCAGAAGAGCGGGGTCGAGAACGTCGGGGCGGTTCGTCGCGCCCATGACCGTGATCCCAAGCTCCGAGCTGAATCCGTCCATCTCGACCAGGATCTGATTGAGGGTCTGCTCACGCTCGTCGTTGCCCTGACCCATCCCAGCTCCCCGCTGCCGACCGGCAGCATCGAGCTCATCGATGAAGATGATCGCCGGCGCCATCTCGCGGGCCTTGCGGAAGAGATCCCGAACGCGGGCAGCGCCAACGCCGACCAGCGACTCAACGAACTCCGAAGCGGATACCGAGAAGAAGGTCGCGCTTGCCTCGCCGGCTACGGCGCGCGCCAACAGGGTCTTGCCAGTGCCCGGAGGTCCGACCAAGAGGACCCCCTTGGGAGCGAGCGCACCCATAGCCCTGTAGCGCCCCGGGCTCTCCAGGTAGTCGACGATCTCATGGAGCTCCTCGATCGCCTCGGGCACACCCGCGACGTCCTTGAACGTGACGGCGTTGGGATCCTTCTGACCCTTGCGCCGACCTTTGCCACCGAACTTGGAGAAGCCGGCAAAGGCGGCGGCCCCGCCGCTGCCTTTCGCCAGCGCGGTGAAGAGCGAGAAGAGGACGACGAGGATCAGGATCGGCAGGAGGAACTGGACGATGATCTGCCGCGTCGGCTTGCCGTTCTCCGGGTCGATCTCCAGCCGGGCTCCGGAGCGGTAGAAGGTGTTGATCAGCTGCGACGTCTCGCCTTCTGATTTCGGGTAGACGGCGTAGACCCGTTGGCCTGCCCTGGTCGCGATCTGGACCAGACCGTCCTGCTCAAGCAGCTTGGCCGAGCTGATCTGGTGCTGGTCAGCCGCCTGTAGCACCTGACCCAGGCCGACCTGGGTGCCGTGCGTGGACGGGCTAAGGCCGTTCAGCATGATGAAGAACGTCAGCAGGAGCATGGCCGCCAGGCCCATGAGCACGCCGACGATCGGCTGGGTGACGAAGTAGTCGCGCGTTCCGAGCACGACCTTCTTTACGGCGCTACCCAGCTCAAACCATGCGTTTTCTAGGCGATCCGACAAAACCCGTGCCTCCTCGATGCCGGCGTAGGAACCTGCTTAGAGCGAATAACGCTCAAGCCACGGGAAACGTGACGCCGCGGGGTGAGCACCGACGGCGCTCGGACGATCCTAGGCAGGCATCGTGATGTATTGGACGAAGTCGCAGTCCAGGGTGTCGCTGTCGCTGCTGCTCACCCGGCATTGCGACGGATAGCTCGACCAATTCGAGGGGCCCCCGTTGGAGCCCTGGCTGAGCTGAAGAGAGATGTGATTTGAAACCTGCCAGTCGCCGGCCACCCACCAGGTCCAGTGCCAGGAGCCACATCCGTTGGTCTGGTAGCAAGCACCTCGATGGTCCTGATCCAAGGGCCGCAACCAGCCTGGCGCAGTAAAGGACGTGACGACATCGGCGCCATAGACTTGATCCCAGGACCCGATCCAGAAAAGATTGGCGGAGCACGTTTCGTCGGTGGCGCCGTTTACGTAGCCGGCCCCAGTGGCTTTCGTGTAGGCCGCAGCTTCGAGGCGGCATGTGATGCCGAGCGGATTCGAAGCCACGGTGTAGACGGCGTCGACGTCAGATGGGTACGCCAAGCTCATGGCTGGCGATGCAAGGACAAGCGCACAGGCGACCGAACCAGCGAGACAGAACCTCGCGAAACGGCTCAGCACCGGCCACCGATCGTGCCGCGAGCCATCCATCGCGGACAGCAACCGCTCTGATTGAGTACGTGGCACCCCTGCCACCCGCCAGGATCATACGACACTAGCGCTTCCAGCACAACGCCACGACAAGCAGGCGGATACGGTTCCGCGAGAGCATTATGGGACTTCTCTTGGCGCGTGGCTTATCCCCTTGGGCGCTGATCATCGCGGTCGTCTCGATGGCTGCGACGGCCGGCTGCGGCAGCAGGTCACACGCCCCGGCCCTGCCCAAGGCACCTGCCGCCGGGATCGGTGAGGCGGGACGCAATGTCATTCGCATCGGCGGCCTATCGAGTGCGGACATTGCCGCCGCCGCCGCGCTCACGGCCTATCCCCCGGGGCGCAAGACCCCGAATGGCTGGCTGTTCGTGCGCTCGGATCGCTGGCAGGAGGCGCTGCTGGCGGCGCAGTTTGCCGCCGCGCCGGTCTCAGCCGCGATCCTGGCGCTCAACCGGGCCTTCGTTCCCGCGGCTACCGAGGATCTCGTTTCTCGCCTGCGCACGAGAAATCTTCCCCGCTCCCGCGGGCTCGGGGCAGTCGTGCTGGGCGACGTCAGCCGCGATGTTTTCGGCTTCTTGCAGCAGCATGGCGTGCAGGCAGCTCAACTCCAGGCAGCGACCGCCTCTTCGCTGGCGGCCAAGCTGGTCCCCTTCCGGGGAGGTTTCGCCGGCGCCTATTCCAGCGAGGTCGTGATCGTCTCGTCCGAAGATCCCGCCTACGCGCTGCCGGCCGCGGCATGGAGCGCCTACAGCGGGGATACCCTAGCCTACGTTGGGCGAGACCTCGTCCCAGCAGCCACCAGGGCGCTACTGCTGCAGCGGCACAAGCTGCGCCTGGAGACCCCGACGATCTACGTCGCCGGGCCGAAGCAGATCGTTTCCAATGCCGCCCTTGGCGAGCTCGGCCGATACGGGCGGGTTGTGCGCATCGCAGGGTCCACGCCCATTGCCAACGCCATCGCCTTTGCCCGTTATCGGGACCCACAGACGGGCTTCGGCTGGGGGCTACGCCAAGGGCCGTCGAACATCTCGCTGGTCAACGCCCATGATTGGGGCGATGCGTTGGGCGCCTTGACCCTAGCGGGCTCTGGCCCAGAAGCGCCGCTGCTGTTGACCTCTCAAGCAGATGCCTTGCCCGCCGAGCTGGTGCGCTACCTGCAATCGCTTCGCGGCCGTCGAGCCAACCAGGGAGTCGTCTTTGGCAGTCCGAGGAGCGTCTCGAGCAACGAGCTACGCCAGTTCGATCAGCTCCTCGACGCTCACCGTTAGGCAGTCGGTTCCCTCTTGAATCTAGGCCCCGTCCCGGACCTGGACCGTCCATCCTCGTGCGCCGATGATCTGCAGGTGGAAACGTCCCGGACCCCGGAATGATTTCTGCCCCGCTCCTGGGTCCGAAGCCGCCAGAGTGCCCAGGAGGGCGTGGGCGCCGAGCACCTGTATCTGCAGCGTCTCGCTGTTGTCAAAGGCCACCGTCCATCGCCGCGAGCTGATGGCGAATGTCGCCGTCGAGGCGGCTCCCGAACCTGTCTGGTCGAGCACCACGGGCCCGGCCACCTGGGCGCCAGAGGCATGGCGACAGTGGAGTGCGACATAGCTGGCCAGGGGCGCTGGAGTCGCCCGGGTCGTCATGATGATCTGATGCACGTAGGGCGCAACTCGAGTTGTGTCCCTGAGGATGGCCGCCTGGACGGTGGGCGAGGCCTTACACGCTTGACGGCGCGGGAAGACGATGCTCAGAACCGCGCCGCCCTGGCTCGCCCTGGCCGAAGCGTGCTTAAAACCCAGCGGACCGAGGACCTGGCCCGCAACGCGCTCGGCGAGGGCGATCCGTCGGGCCACGGGCAGGCCCGCCAGCGCGATGTGCGGGGGTTGGGGCGGCTGACCTAACCTAGGCGCCGGCGGAGGCTTGACCGGCGGTGCATTCGGCTCAGTGGCCGCCGGTGCCTGATCGCTGCCCGCGGGCTGCGTCACCGTAGACCGCGCAGAGCGCAGAGATGTGCCGTCGTGGCTCTGCGCGTCGCCACAGGCTCCGAGCGCCACACCTAGTGCCGCGACGAAAGCCCCCGCTGAGAGCAGGCGTCGGAAAGCGCCTAGTCCGATTTGGCTGCGTACCCCCGGCACGACCGATTTTCACGCTCGGTCGCGGAGCTGGATTCTCCACTTGCCCGCGGCGGTGATCTTCAGTGTGAGCCGACCCGATCCGTGGAAGGTCTTGATGCCCGCGCCCTGAGAGGTCACAGAGACGAAGTCCGAGGTGAGCCTGCCGCTCTTGTAGACGAGGATCTGCAGGAAGGCGCCGCTGTTGTCGTAGGCAAGACTCCACCGCGGGCCGCGGATCCTGATCGGACCGGCCGTCCCTCGCTGATAGCCCGATCTCAGGTAGGCAACGCTGCCCGGCCCGCGTGGTAGTTGGACCTGACGGCAGTGCGACGCGGCATAGGCGCTAAGCGTGCTAGCTCCGACCCGGGCTCGGACTTCACGGACAAAGGGAACCGCTTTGCGCACTCGGGCGGCGATCGTCCTTTGCTCACCCGCGCGCGCACGGCAGGCTTGGTCCGGGGCAATGCCGATCTCCACGATTGTCGCCCGTGCATCTACGTGGATCACGGGGTTTGTGAACCCACTGACGAGCGCAGCCGTGCTCGCGGCCGCTTTGGCAGTTTTCACGCGGGTATCGGGGGGCAGGTTCTCAAGTGCCTGCCTGCGTTGGGGCCGGGGCCGCTTTCGATCGCGGCGGTGCGGCGCGCCGTGAGGACCCGTCGTCCCGGCCTGCCGAGCTGTGGTGGCGTCCTGTTGCCCCTGCGTGGCCGCTGACGCAGCAGATGTCTGCCCCTGCCCGGCTTGATGAGGAGTCGTCGACGCCGGCGTTGCCGGCGCGACTTGCTGCCCGGAGCCGCCACAACCCTCGGCCAGAAGCGCGACGACAGCCGCCGCGGCGCCGAGAGGGAGGCGCTGGCCTAGCGGGCCAGAGGTCACCTCCAGCTGCTCCTTCTCCTTGTGTGCCTTGCCCAGGCCGGTGCCGGGATCGGGGGCTCGCGACGACGCGCTCTCGGCTTGATCACGCTCCAGCCCAACGCGAAGACGATTGCAGCGAGCACGAGACCGCCGACATCGACCGCGCCGTTGGACCATGGCGACGGAGAAGCCCGGTCGCGCGCGGTGAAGGCCAGCGGCTGGGAATCAGGGCGCTCGCCGTAGCGCTCGGGCCGGCGGCGCGTGCTCGACGACTGCGTGCCCGAAGAACCATCACCCGCGCTGGCTTCGGCGTCCTGGGCCTCGGGGCTCCCCTCCTCGGACTTGGCCGCCGCCGCTTGGCGCTGGCGGGCCTCGCGCCGGGCGCCGCCGGGCGGGGCCGGCTGGATCGGCGGCGCAGGGGGCGGAATGACGCTGCTGGGCGGCGCCACGCTCTCGGTGGGTTCGGAGACACTCACCTGCAGCGCCGACGACGGCGCGGTGACCGGCGGTGCCGGGGGCGCAGGCGGGGGCGGCGGGTTCGCCGAAGGCCTGGTCAACGGCGGCAAGGATGGCAGCGATGGGCTGAGAAGCGCCGGCGGAGTCGTCACCGCGGGCGGACGGGGCGGCGAGGGGAGCGAGGTGGGAAGCCGTGAGTCAACGCGGATCGGCGGGACCGGCGGCGACTCGAAGGTCTCCGAAGAGAGGCCCCCTCCAGGTTGGGCCGCCCGCGGATGGAAGGTCTTGGATGGCGCGAAGACCAGCGGCCAGACCGCGGCTTTGTTCCCGGCTGAGAGCATGGCGATGGCGTAGGTCGGCGGATGATCGCCGCCCTTGGCGCTGATCCTTCCGGCTTGATCGATCTGCCCGATCTTCGCATCGAAGGGCTGGTAGCTGCCGTCGGCATTAGCAGCCGGAAGGTAGGGCCGCTGTGGATCGGCCTTGAGGAGGTCGTAGCGGTGAGTGATCGCCGGTGAGTTGAGGCTGTCGTATTGGAGGGGTGTGTCCGTCCCCGCCGCCTCACGCCCAAAGCCGTTCAGGGTCAGGGTTCGGTTGGGGTTGATCGCGTGCGCGGTGGCCGTGAGGCCGATCCAGTCAAAGATCGGCCGCTGCTCGACGATCATCTCGCCCGGCTGCCCATCCTGGGGCAGGCGCACGATCGAGTAACCGTGCCAGTAGCCGCCCGCTGTCGAGCTCGAGGGATCCGCCTGACCCCCCGGTCCGAACTTGCCGCCCGCCGAACCCGAAACGACGACCGGCACAACTCCTCGAACGTTCTGGACCGTCCCCGGCACAGCGACGGGAACCGGCGCCGGCGGGGGGCCACTCCCCTGGAGCGTTGACGCCAGCTGGCTCGCCGCGGGCATGCTGCCGGTCTGTCCGGGCGCGCATTGGGGAGGCTGGTTGGGGTCCGGGACGTAGCCCGGATCGGGATAGGACCCGCCGGGGCAAGGGTAATAGACCGATGGTGCGAGCGTGTAGTAGAGCCCGTTCCACCCGAGACGGCCGGACACCACGGCATTTACCCGGTTCTGCAGCATCAGGGAGTCGAATGCCGCTCCGTCGGACTCGGTACCCGTCGTGAGCTGTGGATCGTAACTGTAGGTCGGAGTGTTCGAGACGACGACGGCTTGCTCGTCGCCCGGCCGTGTCAGGGCAGCCCCGAGCCAGGTCGTCTGTGAGTCGACCGGGTTCTGCTGTGCATCAGAAGCGTTAAGCGAGCCACGGGAGGTATCGGCAACCACGAGGCGCACGACGGGCCTGCCATTCCGTTTGACGTCGACTGCGTAATGCGTGTGCGCTCCTCCGTTGGGGAGCTCTTGGCCGCCACTATTGAACGGTTCGAAGGAAAGCCCGCTGCCAGAGGCTGGCGAGTTGCCTGGCGCACCCCACGGCCCGGGCATGGCCGCCAGTGCGTCTCGCCAGGAATTATTCAGGAGCCCGCCGACCGAAGCACAGCTCTCTCCCTGGCAGCCTTGGGCCTTGGAGAGGTCAGCGGCGCCAATCGCACCAAACACGGGGACACCCTGCCCCTGCAACTGGCTGGCCACGAGCTCAGCCCAACGGTCGTGCACGATGTCTGGCTGGCCTGCGGGCAGGTTGGCCGACGCGGTCGGCCGCCCCCTGACTCCGCCGGTCCCGGCCGAATCGTTCGCGTCGCCGGTGAACAGCGCGAATTGCGGCCCTCCATCTCTGTGCGCCTGGGTGATTGCGTCGACGACACGCTGCTGCAGCACCTGGTTGAATTGGTTCGTTCCCGTGGTCTCCGGGCAGGTTCGACTCGAGGGAAGTTGACAGTCCGACTTGCCAAAGACCGCGAAGCTGACCTCCCCTGGCCGCGGAGCAGGTGTATCCGGCAACGGTTTGACACGGTTGGCGGCGTCGAGAAGGGGATCGCCGGGCGTGCTCGTGTAATGCAGCAGGGCCTCGGGTGCCGGATTACGGCTGTAGATGGCGCTGCTCTGTTGGCTCGTGTTGAACGGCAGCTGCTCGGCGGCCCAAGCCTCGATCTCATTCGAACCGTATCCTGGGACGATGGCCAGGCCGACTACCGCTCCGGCGCCGGAGGAGCCACCGTTGACGATCGGATCGTAGGGATCTGCCGGACGGGCGACCTCGAAGCGCCCGTCGACGTAGGTCAGGATCTGGCCGTACTCGCCTCCGACTAGGGCCCCCGGGCCTCCGCCGGCCGGAAGGGCAACCGAGGAGAAGTCCTCGAGGTAGGGAGTCCTGAGCCGCTGCCATGGCTGGGCGCCATCGCCGGTGCGCTGCAAGAGCAGACCGTGGTCGCCGACGGCAAACCCCCTCCCCGAGCCGTCGATCGCGATCCCCCTAAGGGCGAGCGGACGTCCGGCAGGCCCCTGGTTGAGGACGTGGCCCTGGGGGTCGACATTCTCAGCGCGCCAGCTCCAATCACCGCCGGAGCGCTGCCCGGCGAACACCGCCCCTGAATCCGTAGTCAGCCACGCCCGATCCGACTGTGGCAGAGACACGCCGGTGAAGATGGTCGCCGGAGAGATATCGCTTGGCTTCGAGATCGGTGCGAACCCCCCGCCCGGCGGGCGCCAGAGCAGGGCACGGCCAGCACCGGCGACCATCGCAGACCCATCTGCTGGCGCGACGGCCGCCGCACGCAGATCGTAGGTCGTCCCACAGGGCGAAGCCGGGCACTTGACTCCCGCTACTGGATCGAGCACCCCACCCGCCGCCGAGATGTCGCCGATCCTCCCACTATCGCCGACGACTATGCCGCGCCCGTCGGTGCCAACCGCGATCGCCTTGGCCGAGGCGCCGCGGCCGACCCCGCGCCCCAGGTCCCAGCCCCTGAGGTTGACCCTGTCCCAGCCAGTCAATCGGTCGTAGCGATAGACAATGCTCGTAGCGGTTGCGACCCAGAAGCTGCCGTCGCCTCCCGCCGCCGTCGCGGTGATCGGCTCGCGGATCGGATGAGGGGCGTCGTCGAAAACGGGCTGCGGCGCCTGCTTGGCGTAGTGGTAAAAGTAGATCCCCGGGTTGTAGTGCAGTCCAGACTGGCTGGCTCCACCGCTCTGCGGGCCACGCAGAGCAATCCAAAAGCCACCCTGGTTGTCGGGCGCCAGGGCTTGGAACTCCCCGACCTGGGCGAGCGAGTCGAGGTTGGCCTGGTTCTCGATCGGAGAGAAAGGAGACCCGAGCGTCTGCCAGCGTGAAGCGCCCGGTGCGAACTGGAGTAATGGCCCATCAGCGTTGAGGGCGACGACGTTGGGAGCCACGTATGCGGGCCCATCGCCCTTGTCGCTGGGAAGCGCGATAACGCCAGGCACTCCGCTCGCCGGGCCGAACACGCCAGAGCGCGAGTTGTTGAGCGGCTCGACGAGGTAATCGCGGATGGCATCGGAGGCCGACCAGCGGCTCCACGCGTACTTGCCGTCAGGACCCTTACCGAGGTGCAGGGCCCCCGCGTCGGGGATGGAGGCGGCCTGCTCGGCGCGAAGGCCGTAGCGCCCCACCGCCCAGCCGGAGTAGCCGCCGTCGGCGTTGTGGGCAACGGAGAGGCTGCTAACCATGCCGCCGTCGTCGGGGTTGCCGTCGCCCGCCTTAGCGGGGTCCAAGCCGCCGTCATCAGAGCGCCAGCAACCCGACTGGTCCGACGAGCCGCAAGGCCTGTCGGTGTCGCGATAGAGGATCAGGGGAAATTGAACGGCGCCTACGGGAACGCCCTGCCCGGAGGCCTGCCCGGTGCGTGTCCCGTAGAGATAGACCCGGCGCCCGACGACGGTCAGGCTGTTGGGGTTGCTCTGAAAGCCGGCAAGGAGGTTTTGGGGATCGCCGCACGGCTGCTCTCCGCCGGCGCACGCCCTCCAGGTGCTGCCGTCGAAGTGAACGACCACCCCTCGGTTGCTGACAAACCAGCCGTCCTTCGGCGAGGTGAACGCGAGCGAGGAAGCGCCCGAGGGAGTGACGTTGCCGCCGTTCAGGGCATTGGCAAGGCTGAGCGAGCTGTCCTTGTCTATCTCCCACCTTCCTGCGCGATAGTGCAGAACGGGCAAACCGCCATGCGTCGAGTCGATTGCGTACCCCGACCCACCGATCGCATAGACCTCGAAGTCGTCCGGATTGGACGCATTCTGGTCATTCTCGACCGGAACGCGAGCCGCGGCGGCGATGTTGATGTTGTTCGCCTGGATGGGCCCGAGGCCTGCGCACGCGTCGTCGGCGGGGAGTTGGCTCGCTTGGGACTGGGGCGCGCAGCGGCTCCAATGGAGCCCGTCGTAGTGAAAGAGGGTCGTGGTACCGTTTGGGTTCTGAGCTCCTAGCGCCCACCCCTCGTTGCCCTCGCGGCTCATTATCATTGCGGCGACATCCTCGGGTCGCTGGCTCTCGGGCTGGTCCAGCTCGGGTGATCCCGCAGGGAAGGGCGCGACGCTCGAGTGCGCCACTATCGGGCGGCTGGCGAGCGGGGGCACGGTCCCGGCCGCAGCTGCCGCGGGCATCGGGCGGTAGCCGTCATAGGCGCTGCGGTCGGGCAGACTGGAGGGCTGAGAGGAGCCGAGCCGCGGCGGCTGGGGCTCGTTCACACCGCCGCCGTTTGCTCCAGTGCCGAGCTTCCAGATGGCGCCCTTGTCTCCCACGGCCCAGCCGACGGCGCTGTCTCCGACCGTCGTGAAGGCGTTGAGGCGATAGGTGGGCAGGTAGAACAGGGCTCTAGACGCCACCTGAGCCTGAAGACTGTTGGTGTCGGTCGCCTTGCAGCTCAGAGGAGCGCTCGTGACGCTTTGCGAGCCGCAGTCGACGGGGTTGGGAGCCTGGCCCGTGACGGCGCGCGGCTCAGCGGTCGTCGTGTACGCGGCGGCTTCCTGATTGGAGCCGAGCTCGCCGACGACCCAGTCGAGGAAGCCGTCGCCTCCGGCGACTGGTCCCTTGGCGCGCGCCCCCAGACCGCCGGGTGGGGAGAGCTGGTCTCCGTCACCCGCGACGAGATGGAGGGTGGTCAGGAGGGGATTGGCAGCTTCGCGGGTTGCGTCGGTGGTACCCAATCCGTTGGGGCCGAGCACCGGATCCGCAACCAGAGCCTCCAATGCATTGATGTCGTTGATCCGGCCCAAACCGCCCGAGCCATCACTTGAGGCAGAGCCAACACTGATCTTGCCGAGGATTCGCGAGGCCGGCTCATTCGCCTGCGGCGGCCCGCCCGGCGTGGCTACGACCGAGATCGTGTTGGCAAAGGGGGGCGGGCTGAAGGCGAGCGAGAAGTAGCTGTCAAGTCCCGGCAGGGTGGCCGGCGGTTGCTGGCTGGTCGTTTCGCCTTGGCCTTGCTCGTACAGGGCCTGGACGGACCAGGTCGGACCGCCTCCTGTCTGACTCCCGTCGTAGACCAGCACACGACCACTGTTGTCGGAGGCGTGCGGGCCGGCGTTCAGATCGACATTCGTCTGATCGCAGCAGCCGGTGGTTGCCGCCGCCGCCTTGATGCTGGGCTTATCGCCGGCCTGAAAGGTGATCTGGCGGACACGAAAGAGGAATCCGGGGCTCTTTGGATCGGTGCTGACCGGGTGGACGAAGTGCGTGACCTGGGAGAAGGCTCCGTTCTTCCACATCCACAGCTGCTGTTCCCCCAACGGCGAGGACTCGATCTGAACCGGGGAGCCAGGCGATCGCGCCCACGAAGCCCGGCTTGTCGGCGCCGGGGAGGGAATCGGCTGTCCAGGTCTCGCTGCCGTCGCCGTGCTTGGTGTAGCGCCAGATCGCGGGGTGGCGCGCACAGGTGGTGACTTGCGAAGCTGGCGTGCCGTCAGTACACGCGGCTCCTCCGGCGAGACCGCTGGTCGAGCTCCCAAAGGCGACGGAGTAGAAGTCGACCGTCGCCGGCGGATTGGGATGATCGGCCGGCACGTCGGCTTGGGGGGTGCCGTCGGAGTTGAAGCGGACCCCTCCGAAGTAGGTCCATGACCCGCCATCCTTCTGCTCGCCGCTGTTGGGGGTTGGGGTGTAGGGCGTGTTTGGGGTCGGGACCGGAGCTGCTGGGATCGGGCCGGTGGCGCTCGGGACGGAAGGCGGGTTCTGGGCCTGAGCCGCCGCGGCGAGACTGAGGAGCCCGACCGAAAGCGCCGCGGTCACGAGCTTCCGCGATGCGCCGCGGCGCCGCCCCCGAGGCGAGCTGGAGCAGAGACCCTTGATATTGGGGAGATAACGCATGGAGCTCGGGCGCCATGTGAGAAGCCACGGCGTCCCACCACCAAGAACGCACCAGGGCCGTCAGGCGTGACGCCGAATGGGAGCGATCGGCAGCAAAGGAAAGGGGCCCCGGCAAGTGCCGGGGCCCCTTCGCTTCTGATCCCTTACCCGGTCGCCGTCTAAACGGCGGGAGGGAGGGACGGGCGGCTCGCGCTCAGTTGGAGTTGAGCAGGAAGGCGCCGGCGACGTTGAACTGGGTGACGCAGTCGCCACCGTTCGGGTTGTTCGGGTCAGGCGTTTGCGCCGCGTTGTTCTGCGACGGGGAGATGTTAACGAAGGAGTTAACGGTCCCGCTGGCGTCGGCGAACGCACCCGCGCCGTTGAATATGTCGTGCGTCGGGTCCTGGGCGTTGACCACCGTGCCCTGCCCGGCCGTGAACGGCAGCGTGAAGCTAGCCGTACCGAGACCGCCCAAGGTGGCACCGTCGGTGGCGAGGTTGCCTCCGTTCTGGGAGGGAGTCGTGATGCCGTTCACGCTGCTCCACCCCCATGCCGTACCCGTACCGCAGACCGTGTTGCTGTACGAGCCTGCTGCGTTGAGCGTGGTGTTCGTCAGGGTGACCGGCGCGCCGTTATGCTCGCCGGCGCAGTTGGCCGTGCCTGTGAAGGCGAAGCGGTCAGACGTGGCGCTGGCGTTGCCGACGTACTGGACCGCCGGCGAGAGGCTCGTCGTCGCCCCAGTGAACTGGCAGGCGGCGTGCAGGTCGCCCATGGCCTGCGCTCCGGCGGGCAGCAGAGCAGCCGCCACGGCAGCCGACGCACCCAGGAGCATGATTCTGCGAATGCTTCTCACAACTTCCTCCCTATTGATCAGACCGCCGGCCGCACGGTTGCCGCCGGACAGTCAGGTGGAGTTCCTTGTTGGTGCTAAGAATGCGCGAGCCGGCAGAAGTGTGACGCGCAAATCACGACGGCTCGGGAGCCCCGGGTCCCGAGTAACTACGGCGTCGTCGTAAGGCGGAGGTGTGCTATCCGTGGGAAGGCCGCCCGCTCGTTGCGGGGCGAACCCGGCCATAGCTGCCGTACCTCGGCGGCCCGCCAGAGCCGACGTCAACTCTTCTGCGAGGCACCGGCGCACCCAGCTACGGCGTAGCCCGGGTCGCAGTGAGTTCGCGCCATCCAACGTCGCGCCGAGGCTTGCACGAAGCGTTGGAACGTCGCCCGTTGCTCGGGTGCCTGAAGTGCCGCGATCACCTGTGCGCGGGCCTGGCCCAGCGTGAGCTGGCGCGCCGGGATCAGCTTCGATACTTCGAAAACCAGCCAGCCGGCTGCCGCGCGTACAGGACCGGCAAGCCTGCCCGGCGAGCTGGCAAAGACGGCGGCATCGAAAGCGGCATCGTGCCGTTGACCGCGGAGGACATCACTAAGCCTTCCGCCTGATCGCTTGCTATCGCCGTCAATCGAATGCCGGTGGGACACGGTGCTGAAGCTCTCTCCGGCTTGGAGCTCGTGTCTCGCCTGCAAGGCCTCGCCCCCGGTCTTCGTCACGACCAGGAGCACATCGCGGCGCTCAGGCTGCGCAAAGGATCTCCGATGGCCGTTGTAGTAGGCGGTGATCTCGGCCTGAGTGGGCTGCCGCGAGCCGGCGCCCACCTTATGGAGCAGCTTGGTCGCAAGCAGATCCAGGCGAACCCGGAAGCGAAAATCAGCTACCGACTCGCCGCTGATCTGTTGGAAGCGCTTGAATCCCGCCTCACCGCCGAACTGGGTCGCCTTCGTCTGTGCGACGCCGCGGTCGAGCTCCCCTTGCGAGATCGATACCCCGTGCTGTTGCGCGTCGCCCATCAGCCAGACGGACTGGATGAGGAACTGCATAGCTTGGGTCCGTAGTCCCGCATACGTGTGCGCACACCGCTGCTTTAGCTGGTTCTGGGACGGCGCCGGAAGGTGAGCCGCGGCCGCCGGGACCGCGGCGCGGAGCCCCGCGATGCATCGCGAGTAGCGCGGAGGGTCGATCCCCGCCTGATTCGATCCCGGAGGACGTCCCGAATGCGCCAGGGTCGCCAACCAGTGCTCGAACTGAGCCTTGGTAATCACGCCACCTTGGACGCCGTCGACCCGAGCGACGATGCCGGCGGGCATCTCCCGGCCTCCTCCCCCGCAGGCGGCCAGCGCCAATGCGCAGGCGACCGCCCCGGCAGCCGACAGCCCGCCCTGCGACCAGATCCTCAGAGCGACCAGACCATCCTCAGCGCGAACGAGCGCCGGCACCGGCCGCAATGGCGAACGACGGAGATGCCTGGGCGAGCGCTCCCCGCCGGGCGCCCAGCACTGGCGCCTGCCTCGTACGGGCCAGGACCAACCCCCGGTGATACTCGGGCGGACCGAACTCCGCCGGGCTGCGGCCCAGGGCAGTGAGACGATCCTCCAGGAAGCGCAGCGCTCGAGATTCGAGTTGGCGGATCGCTGGCGCGCTGCGCTCGAGCGCAAACGCCGTCTCATTCGTCGTCAGTCCGAGTAGGTGGCGCAAGGCGATGGTCTGGCGCTGCGGGCCCGGGAGCCGCTTGACAAGCACGATCAGGTCGCTGTCGGTTATCCAGTCGAAGGCCTTAGGGCTGCTGCGACCGTTGGTATGCCGCGGGTGGCCATTTGACTGCTCGAGGGCTCCGGTCATGTTGGCGAGAACCTGCGGGTCCTCCTGCTCCACGATCCTCTCGCGCCTCTGATACATGAGCACCTCATTGCGAGCTATCCGGAAGAGCCAAGCGCGAAACGGCGTGGACTCGCGGACCTCATAGTCCGGCAACGCCTTGAGGATACGCGCAAAGACCTCCTGAGCGATGTCCTCGGCCGCATGCCGATCACGCACCGCCACGTATGTGTAGCGGTAGATGGCGTCGAAGTAGCGGGTATAGAGCGCTTCGAACGCCGACCGGTCCCCGCTTTGAATGCGCAGGACTAGGCGTTGTACCTCAGCGTCATCTGCGGTCCGCCGACCTGGTTTGCCGTAGACGAGGAACCGCAGGCGCCGAGCGTGGCGTCGGAACCGTCGCGGTAGTGGTGGAGGCTCGACCTGCGTCTGGGCCGCACGGCGCTCGGCGACCCGTCCGTCGCGCCTCGGCGACTGGCCGCCGTTGCCGTTCACCCGACCGGTGAAGAGGGCTGCTCGAAGACCCGAGGCGGATCTGCGCTCTCGAGCAGTGCGGCGTTCGATCAGCACCTCGATTGTGGGGTCGCCGCCGAAGAAGCGGCGCAGCGGCCGTTCGAGGGTCGAAAGGTCCGAGGGGATCACACAGTAGGTCGGGGTCTTGCCGGCCAATGCGCGCAGTCGCCCGTCCGTGGGCGACTGCGAGAAGTCGATCGCGTAATCCTCATCGATCGAGTATTCCTCGACGGCAACGGCCTGGGTCGCTGGCATAGCCTCCCCTTCTCCTAGCTCGTCCTAGCGTAGATGGCCTCGCCAGAACAACACGTCAGCTGAGGGTTCTGTGACGCGAGCGCGTCTCGGCCATGGCCGCGCACGCTCGACGATCTGGCGATCAACGCCATCTGGCGCTTGGGCGGCGATGGGCCGTCTCATCGGCGAGCCGGGCGGGAGCTCTTGGCCTGCTGGAGGTCGCGTGCGACCACCTGCAGCTGGTTGGGCGGCTGGGGCCCTCCGTAACGCAGGACCACCCGATGCCGGCCCGGCCCGAGTTGGACCCATGGTCGCTGGCCAACGACCACACCCGTTCGCATCGCGCGAACAAAGACCCATCCCGGCCGTGTCAGGCGAAAGACAAGGGTCAGTACCTGGGGACGGGCGGTGACCTTGAGATCGGTGAGGAGTCGCCCGGCGGGCCGCGGGACAGTCCGCGAGGGCATGCGCTTGCGATGCGGACGAGCGCGGTGGCGCCTGTGGCGGGACAGAGGCGGTGGCCGACGCGCGGGCTGGTCGACAGCTACTTGCATGCCCGGCGGGTGGGAGGAAACCGTTGGGCTTGACGTGCCCGGGCTGTTGTCGGCACCTCCCGTCGAGCCGCCGCTGGTACCGCCGCCGAGATCGCGTGGTTCGCCGCCCGAGCTGTTGCCGTTCCCACTACAGGCGCTTGAACAGCCGCTGCCAACCGAGCCGCCGCTACTGGGTGGAAGACCGTGTTCGATCAGGCCGGTATCCCCCGCGACCCAGAGGTCGTTCGGGGCAACGACCGCCACCGACCGCAGAGGAGCCGGGAAGGGGACGCCGGAACTCCATAGCCCCGACCCCCCGCTCTCCCACAGTAGACCACCTCGGCCATTGGGGTCGACTCCGCTAATCGCCTCGACCGGCGCCGGCGTGGCCGACATCTCTGTCCGAGCAACGTCTGTCGCCGTGGCTCCTGAATCGAAGCTCTTCCGCTGCCAGGCGTTGTTGGCCCCGGTGGGCTCCCAGTAGGCGAATCCACCTGTGGGCAGGTTCTCGATCGCGATCGCCTGTGTCGGGTCGTCGGCGGCGACAGTCACGCGCTCGATCGGCGGAGGAGACGGAGATGTCTCTGCCGATGCGAATGCCGCTCCCTGGGCGCAAGGTCCGTTGACCCCCGGCTGGGAGCAGGAGCTCTGGATGTCGAAGATCCGGACGTTGCCGTTAGCCTGGCCGCTGGGCAGAGCACCGAGACCAACGGCAAAGCCAGCCGGGGGTTGAGATTGCACAGCACTCTGGCTTCCCGAGGCAGGCCGCAGCAGGGCCAGGCCGTCGATCTCGGCGGCGCCGGGCGTCGAGACTAGAGCCGATCCGATCGTCACCGTGTCGTCCGCGCCGCCGCTACCCGGAGCATTCGAGATCGGATAGAGCGAGCCGGTCCCCGTGCCGATGTAGCCGCTCGACGGCGACGATCCCGGAGTCCAGGCGATCGCCCGGGGGTCTCGGAAGCCGCTCGGGAGCGACACGCAGGGCGCGGGAGTGCAGGTGGAGGGAATGATCTGCCACTGATCGCTAGTGGCGCCGGTGGGGCCAGTGGCGCCGGTGGCGCCGGTGGGACCAGTGGCACCCGTCGGGCCGGTGGGACCGGTCCCGGAGGACGACGAGGACGAGGAAGCCGCAGCCGCGGCGGCCGAGCCCAGCTGGCTGCCGCCGCCGGGGAAACGGACCACCAGCGGAGTCGCGCCCGCGGCTGTGCCATCGCAGCCCGCATTCCCGGCACCGGAGTCGCCAACCGCCCAGGCAGCCTGGTCGACGACGGCGACGTCGACGAGGCAGCTGTCGTCAGGGACGCCGTTTATCACGTCCTGCTGCCACGTGCCGTTCACCCGCTGGTAGACGACGGCCCTGTTCGTCGTGGCGCCGCTCTGGGTCATCGCGCCCGTGTCCACGCCCACGGCGACCACCCGCTCGTCCTTGGCTCCGGTGGCGGGATCGGTGTGCGTGTAGGCGACGATCCGCTTGAAGCTGACCGTGCTCGGCGCGCCCGCGCCGGCGTCCGACCAGGTCAGCGCGGGCGGCGTGGGGGCGAGCGAAGCGCGCGCGGCGAGCGGGGCGGCGAGGGCGAGCGCGATCACGGCGCATAGGGCGGCGACCACGCGCGGCGTGGCGCCGCGGAGTGACCCCGAGCCGAGCGCCGCGGCGAACGCGCGGAACCCACGGGGTAGGTGACGCCCAGGGGATATGTAGTCGCCGCGGCTCATGCGAACAGAGAGGAGAGGGCCTGGCCGAGCGCCACCGCAGGCGGTCCGGGCGGAGCCGCCGGCGACGCCGGCACCGCTGGCGGGTAGCTCACGCGGGCCACCGCGTCGCGTCCGTTCTGCTGGCCGACCAGGACGAGCTTTCCGGCGGCCGGGTCGAAATGGAAGTCGGTGACGCTGAGCCCGGCCGGCGCGCCCACGGTCTGCCAGCCGGAGTCGTCGCCGTCGAGCAGGACCTTGCCGCCGGCGCCGGCGACGAGGGCGAGGACGTGGAGTTGGCCCGCGCCGTCGCGGTAGCCGTCGAGGCGGCTAACCGGCGCGCCGAGCGCGGTCGTGGGAGCGGAGCTCCAGGAGCCCCCAGCCGGGCGAGCGAGGATCCCGGCGGGCCCGGCCGCGAGCAGCGTCCCGTCGCTTAGCGCCGCGGCGGCGGTCAGGTCCTGGTCGGACGTGAGCTTGCGGACCGATCCGGGCGTGCTCCAAGAGTCCCCATCGCGCTGGACCAGCGTGCCGCGCTGGCCGACGGCAACCACGCCGCCGGGACCGGCCGCGACCGAGGTCAGAGCGGGATGTGAGGAGTCGGCGCGGCTCTCGACCTTCCACGCGTGGCCGTCGTAGCGGGCGATCACACCGCCGGCGCCGACCGCGTAGCCCTCGCCGGGGCCACGGAAGGCGAGCGCGCCGAAGCCGGGGCTGGGCGAGGTGTCGCCGGGGCCGGAGAGGGGCGCCGAGCCCAGCGCGCCGCTGAGGCCGCGCAGGTCCCCGAGGCGACGTCCGGAGGGATCGGCGAGCGACCAGCGGCCACCGGAGGCGCCCAGCAGGTCGCCGGTGCTCGAGATCGCCCACGTCTGCCCGGCTGCCGTCTGGACGGCCTGCTGGAGCGCCACGCCGGGGGCGGAGAAAGCCTGGGAATGGCCGTCCGGGCCCGTGGTGGCGGCGCGCGCGGCGGTGAGCGCGAGCAGCGAGCCCGAGGGCTTGCCCGAGCCGGTCGCCGGCTGGGCGAGTACCGCCGGCCCCGAGCGGCCGTCGAGCGGGAGCGCGGTGGCTGGGGCGGCGGCGGCGGGGCCGGATACGGCCGGGGTGCCGGCGGGCGCCCCGTCGGAGGCGGCGCCGTCGAGGCGGGCGAGGCCGCCGCGGCCGTCTAGGATCCAGCCGGCAGTCGTCGTGTAGGTGGTCGGCGAGGAGCCGGCGGCGGCATTGGGGAGCGCCAGGGCCCGGCCCGCGTCGCCGTCGACGAGCTGGAGGCCGGAGCCCGTGCTCAGGAGCACGCCGCCCTTGGAGACACTGATCGAGCTGACCGTCCCCTGGCTGGCGGTCAGCGTTCCCTGGCAGACCGAGCGGGTCGCGGGTCCGAGCTCGATCACGCCGGCGGCGGTCGGACCCGAAGCGCAGTAGCTGCGCCAGCCGGCCCCACCGCGGTGGGCGGCGAACGGAATCGGACCCGTGCCGCCGACCTGCGGGTCCCCGCCGAGGGTGAGCGCGCCCCCCAGCCACAGCTGGCCGCCGCGGGCGGTCAGCGCGCTGAGGCTGACGGAGGCGCCGGCCGGGAGGCCCAGGCTGGGGCTCTGGGGGTGAAGGGCGCGGCCGTCGTCGGTGTACAGGCCGGCGCCGGTCTTGCCGAGCTCGGCTCCGCCGCGGCCGACGGGGCTGACGAGCGTGGGCAGCGCGCCGTCGTAGGCGACGCCGGCGAGCGGGGCGTTGCCCGGGGCGTGGGCGACGCCAGTGGCGCGGCCGGCGGCGAGGCGCACGACCGTGCCCCTCTCCCCCACCGCCTCGCCCACGACCTGGGCGCCGGCCTGGTGGGCGGCGACCGAGGTCAGATTGGACTTGACCGGCGAGGGGACCTGCCGGGCCCCGGCCGGGCTCAGCGCGGCGAGCGCGCCGTGGGGGCCCACCGCGTAGCCGTAGCCACCGTCGGTCACGGCCAGCGCGGTGAGCAGCGGGTTCTGGGGCTTGCCCTTGGCGTCGGTGACCGGGCCGAGCACCCGCCAGGCGCCGCCGGACTCGCGCTCATAGACGATCTGCTGGGGAGCCCAGCCGGGATGTCCGGCGCCGCCGACCGTGGCCAGCGCGTAGGCCTGCTCACCGCGCGGCCGGTCGGGGACGGCGACGGCGATCACGTGGCCACCGGTCGCCGCCGGGGCGACCGGGGCATGGGCGGCGTCGGGGTGGGTGGCGCGCAGGCGGGCGGCCGGGTCGCGGACCGAGCCGGGCCCAGGCTTGCGCGCGACCTTGGGGTTAGACACCCGGTCGAGGACCTGCGAGAGCTTGGCCTCCTCGGCGGGAGTGGCCTTCGTCGGGTTGAGGCTGCTCAGCCCGCCGAGCAGCGTGAGGCTGGACATCGAGCCCGAGAGCTGGCGGGCGAACTGCTGGAAGGAGGCGCCCTCGGCGGTGGCGTCGCCCTCGTGGTAGTGGGGAGCGGCGAGCGTGTTGGACCCGTCGCCATCGGCCCAGCCGATCTCGAGGTGACCGGGGGGGCCGCCGTAGGAGCCGCCGTGGATCTGGATGATCGGCTGGCCGGCGCGGACGGTGTCGCCCGGGCGCACGAGCGGCGCGCCCGAGTGGCCGATGAAGACGGTGCGCCCGGCCGCGGGGCCGCTGGTCAGCTTGTAGCTCATCCAAGTGGGGCCGAAGGCCCCCATGTCCTGGATATGGAGGATCTGGGCATCGCCGATGGCCAGCAGCGGGTGGCCGACGCCGGCGCTGCCGGTCTCGATGTCCCAGCCCATGTCGGTACGCCCGGAGGTCCACTTGACGTCGTTGGGGATCGGGAAGACGTAGCCGCTGCCGCCGTCGCCGAGGACCGGTACGTGGCGCACCACGAAGCCGTCGCGCGGCGACCCGTCGAACCAGCCGGCGCCCCCGCCCGGGTTGGAGCCCGAGGTGCCGAAGAAGCGCCCACCGATCGACATGTAGACGTGCTCGGGATTGGCGTAGATGGTCACCGTCCCCGGGCCGGGCAGGCCGTAGTTCATGAAGTCGGTGGAGACCAGCGGGGTGTTGAGCAGGCCGGCGGCGTGGAGCACGGCCGAGACGGCGCCCGAGCAGTCATACGGACCGGTGAAGCCGGCGTCGTGGCCGCCACCCCATAGGTAGGGCAGGTGCTGGCCGGAGATCTGGTCGGCGGCCGAGGTCATGGCGTCGACGCTGCCGCTGGCGCCGGTGGCCTCGGGAACAAACGGGTTGTTGCCCGACGGGGTCACGGCGCGGTAGAAGTTGGTCGCCTCCTGGAGGCGGTAGCTGTCGACGAGCGGGCGGGGGTCGATGGGCTGGCCGCCGGCGGCGGTGATCGCGAGCTGGAGCTGCGCCGGCGCGGAGGACAGCGCCGTCGACGGCTTGGCCGCCGCGGCGGCGGGGGCGGCCGCGGCGGCGATCGTCGCGGTGGCCCCCGAGGGGCCGGCGGCCGCCGCGGGCTGGACCCCCGGCGTCCAGCCGATCGCCTCGCCGCCGTAGAGCGAGGCACCGGGGCGGACGTTGGCCGACAGGCGGGCCAGCCCCGTGTAGCGGTAGGTGTCGCCGACCGAGTCGCGGAGCTCGGCGCCGAGGCCGCCCTTCTTGGAGACGAAGTAGCCGCTGGGCAGACCCGGGTCGTGGCCGGTGCCGGCGGGGGCGTCGGGGGGAACCGTCTTCGACAGGGCGGCGACCAGCGTGGTGACCCGGGCACCGGGGTCGATGACCCCGGCGCTGAGCGTGCGCACGACGCTCGAGAGGCCGAGCAGGGTGCCGCCGAGCGAAGAGATGCTTGCTCGGGCGGAGGCGGCCGGGGCGGCGGTGGCCCCACCGAGCGGGCTCACGGTGCCGCGGGCGCGCAGGAGCGCCGCCGAGGTGGGGTCGAGCAGCACGCGCTGGACGGTCACCTGCTGGGTGGCCACGGCCTGGGCGCCAGGCTCGGTGGAGACGGTCAGGGCCCGGGTAGAGGCAAAATCATCGCCGTAGGTGACCTTCCCCCTGACCGGGAAGTGGCCGTAGGCGAGGCTGCCGGTCTCGGCGATGACCCCCTGGGGCACCGAGCCGTAGATGCTCGCGTTCTGCATCACCTCGTCGACGTACCACTGGGCGTGGTTGTAGGCGAACACCGCCTTGCGGATGTCGGTCATGCCGCCGTTGTCGCGTAGGTCGCGGGCGGCGGCGTAGATCGCGTCGGCCGGGTTGTAGGGGTCGGCGTAGCCCTTGCCGGTGGCGTCGACGCCGTACTGCGGCCACTCGGCGGGCATGAACTGCATCCATCCCTCGGCGCCCGCCGTGGAGACGGACAGGTCGGTCCCGAAGCTGGTCTCGATCTTGTTGATCGCCGCCAGCACGTTCCAGGGGATGCCGTAGGTGCGCCCGGCGGAGAAGTAGATCGGCAGCAGGAACGGCGGGATCTGGAACTGGCTGAGCGCCTGGTCGGCGGAGACGGCCGAGAACGGCGAGGAGCCCAACCCGGCGCCGCCCACGGTGCTCACCGTGGGGGCGGGGGCGGGGTTGGCGGCGGTGGAGCCGTTGGCGCCCTGGCCCTGGCGATGGAGGAGGCGGGCAACCCTCGGGCTGAGCTTGACGCTTACGTGCTCGGGGACGGGGGGACCGTTGCCGGTCGCGACGGTGGCCTTTCCGGTGGCGAGGTCGACGGTGTGGGTCTCCGTGCGGGGGACCGGGGAGGTCTGGTGGGGGCGCGCGCGGTGCCGGGCGCGGCGGCGAGGGGCGATCGCGGCGGCGCGGACTGGGCGGCTGCGGTGCTTGCGCACGCGGCGACGCGGAGTGGCGGGGGTCGAGGCGCCCGGCGCGGCGGTGGAGCTCTGGCAGGAAGCGGGCTCGGTCGCGGGGTCCCCGGTGCACACCGTGACGTTGATCGACTGGGCCCCGGCGCCGGGGATCGCGAGCGCGAGTCCGACCAAGGCGGTCAGGAGCCAGGTGCCGAAGACCAGTCTGAGGGCGGCGGTGAGGCGGCCGGGCGCGCGTCGGCGAGGGTTGCGCCCGCGGACCCGCGCTCGGCATAGGCTCTCTCTCGACTCGTGGAAGTCCATGCTCTCTCGTTCGCTGCCCCGCGGTGCATCCGCCGCGGCGTCCATGCCGTCGAGCGGAGCGCACCCGCCTCCGAACAACATGCGGACCGGTCGATGTGTGACGGGGATTCGCCGAGATACGCGGGCGAGTCGGCAGCCGTATGGGCACGCATCGGCGCGGCGCGGGACCGATTTGGGAGTGGGCTAACGCTTTACTTGAGAGTGAGATCGGCTTTCCGGGGCCGGCCAGGCAGGTGTCTGAGCCGCCGTCGAGGAGAGGTGGGGTCAGCGGCGACGAGGCCGCCTGGCGGATGCGGGCAGATCGCGGATCGGGGCGTGGGTCGGCTCCGCCCTGCGAGGGCGGAGACATGGGGGAAGAACGCGTCGCCCGCGTCGCTCAAAATGCTTTGCCGTGCTGTGCTCCCCAGCGCGCTTACCATGTCGGGATGGGAGGCGCTCGGAGGCGCCTATCGCGCCTCATCCGCCGTGATGCCCGGATGCGAGGCCGGCGCGACGAAAGCGACCCTGCGTCCGGGAACGAGACGAGGGCTGAGCCGACCGCCCCGGAGCGCACCGAGGGCTGGACTGAAGATCCGCTCGTGCAGCGCCTGCGAAACCTCGAATGGCCGACGGTAGACGGGGACGCTCGAGAGGGATCCTGGCTCCGGTTCCAAGGTCTGCTCGACAGCGCCGAGGTCGGAGCGCACCAGGCAGACCGCGGATCCGACCAGCCCGAGACCGAGCGCCGCGGCAGCGGATAGCGGCGCCGATCCGGCTCCAAGCCGCGAGGCGTCAACGGCGTCACGAGAGGGACGGCTTCTCAGCAGCGTCACGAGAGGGCGCCCAAGTCAGTTGTTGAGGCGTGTGGGCAGTTAGCAGGGGAGGCCGCCCCGGTCGACGCGGCCATGGCTGGGCAGGCGTCGCGGCCGTCGCGGCCGCTCTGGGGTGGGTGGCCGGCAGCGAGGTCGCCGGGCCGGGGCTCGCCGTGGCAAGCCCAGGGCTGGACACGGTCGTGCAGGACGACGGGCAGCTCCTTCACCGCTCACCCGCGCAAGTTCAGGCGATGATGGCCCAGCTGCGCTTCCTGGGGGTGGACACGGTGCGGCTTACGGCCGACTGGTCGCAGCTGGCACCGCGGGCGCACTCCCGCCGGACGCCGCGCTTTCGAGCGACGGACCCGGGCGCTTATCCGGAGGCGAGGTGGGCGGGCCTGGACGCGGCGGTGCGAGCGGCGACCGGCGAAAGGCTACGGGTGATGATCGACATCGGCTTCTGGGCGCCCCGGTGGGCGGGCAGGGCACCGGGGCCGAGGGAGCGCACACATATAGACGCGCGCGCGTATGCGCGCTTCGCCGTGGCCGTGGCGCGGCGCTTCAACGGGCGCTTTACACCGGGCGGTGCGCGCCAGGCGCTGCCGGAGGTGAACACGTTCGCGCTGTGGAACGAGCCCAACCACCCCACGTTTCTCATGCCGCAATGGCGCAGGGGCGGCTCGGACCGGGGGTCGGGCTCCCAGCCCGCCAGCGCCGACGACTACCGGGCGATGGTCCAGGCTGCGTACCCGTCGGTCAAGCGCGTGCGGCCGAGGACCGTGATCCTGATCGGGAACACCTCGAGTCGCGGGGGCCGGCCGCCTCGGGGTCCCGTAGCGCCGCTGGCGTTCGTGCGGGCGCTGGCGTGCGTGGACTCCGGCTACCGCCCGGTCCGGACGGGGACGTGCTCGCACTTCGCGCGGGTTCCCGGAGACGGGTTCGCGCACCACCCCTACTCGCTGCTCGGCGCACCCGACTCCCGGGGCCATCACGGCGACGTGCTGCTCGGCAACCTTGGAGAGCTGGAGGCATGCCTATCGCGGCTGGTCCGGATGGGGCGACTGGCGCCGGGCCTGCGCGATCTGTACCTAACCGAGCTCGGGTATGAGACACACCGTCTCCCCCACCACCCGCGGATCTCGGAGGCCACCCAGGCCCGCTACCTGACCTGGTCGGAATACCTCGCGTGGCGGGTGCCGCGGGTGCGCATGTTCGCCCAGTTCCTCCTGCGCGACCAGCCGGCCGCGAAGACGGTGCGCTCGGACAGCCCCCTGCGACCCTATGGGCAGTTCTACAGCGGGCTAGAGCGAGCGGACGGGTCGGCGAAGCCGGGGCTGTGGTCGTTCATGGCCGGGCTGTTCGCGCAGCGGGCGCCGGCGGGCGAGGTGCTGCTATGGGGCAGGCTGCGGCTGGCCGTGGCCTCGGCGGAGGTGGCGATCCAGCGCCGGCTGCCCGGCCAAGCGTGGGAGACGATCGGCACGACCAGCGAGGGCGGGGGCGATGCCCCGACCTCCTTCGTGGTGGGAGGACACGATGCCTTCGAACGGTTCACCGGGTTCGTGCGCGGGGCGAGCTACCGGCTGGCGCTGCGGCGGCCCGACGGAGCGTGGGCGGCGGGGCTGGCGGTGCCGGTGGTGGAGTCGCGGTGAAGAAGAGCAGACCGCAATAAGGCACCGGCGAGGGAGCGACGCACCCGTTAGTGCCCGAGGCCGCGCATTACTACCGCGGGATCCGACATCACATCGGATAGGCCGGGTTGGTTGTGCAGAAGATGTGGAGATGGCCGACTGGCATGATGGTGTGGAGCTGGGCCCATCGCATCTGGCGTCACGTAATGGGTCTGGCGGCAGCAGCTACCTTCCTCGCTGCGCTCATACACGAGGCCGAAGCTCTGAGCCACCCCGGCGGCGTCGTCAATACGAGCGCGGTCGCGGCAGCGTTCGCCGCGGCCGGATACCTACTGATGAGTGGCCGAACCGCGGACGTGAGCCGTCGAGTCGACGTAGCCGCGGCATCGGCAATTCTGGGCACCGAGGCGGCAATCCTCGTCCAGGCGCTCCTGGACGTCGGAACCCGCTCTGCAGTTCCCCGAGCCGCAAGCGACATCATCATCAGCCTGGGGCTGCTGGTCGCGATCTGGGTATCGCGGCGATTGGTGCCAGAAAAAGCCGCGCCCGGGCGCCCGACGTACTCCGTGGTGCCGCCCATGTGGCGGGACAGGCTCACCGACGGGATCGGATGTGGGGCGGCGTTCCTACTGGCCGCGGGAACCCTGGCCCTGTTTCGAACGCATCCGACTAGCTTTGTACAAGGCACGCTCCTCGCAGTGAACGTGCCCGCAGGGGTTCTGGTCGCGGGGCGAGCCGCCGTGCGATTCTTCTGAGCCAAGAGCGGTCATGTCGGGACCGCCTTCTCGGGCAGGAGGAGCTGCCAGCCAGGCACGCCGAGCCCAGCGGCGATCCTGCCCAGGTTATGCAGGCTGGGATTGCGCTCTCCGCGCTCGACCGCCGCGAGATATGTGGGATGTATCCCGCATGCGTCAGACAGCTGGTCGAGCGCGATACCGCGTTCCCGCCGCACTCGACGCAGCCCGGCGCTTGCGGCCTCCACGACGTGCGAAGAGTCGATCGGTCGGGGGGCAACAGTCGGCTGGGAGGGTCTGAGCACCAGCTGGTCGGTGGGATTTGCTGGGGGAGCCCGCAGCTCCTGCCCGATGCGTTGGCCCTGCTCGCGGACATGGCGCCCGACGTCATCGACGAGGCGCTGCACCGTAGGAGAGATGTCGGCGGGATCGAGATCGAGGTAGAAGACATCGGCCAGCGTCGCGGGCATCTCGACATCTCCGACCCGCAACGGCAGCACACGAACGCCTACCCCACCGAGCTGCTCGGCGATCGCGAGATGGAGCTCCTTCTGGCACCAGCGCGACTTGACGGAAGCCGGCGAGACGAGCGCGAGGAAGAAGTCCGTGCTCGCTACGGCGTTGGCCACCCGCTCGACGATCGAGTCGCCCGCACGCAACTCTTGCTCGTCGATCCAGGCCTCGATGTCGCAAGCCCGCAGACCTTCTACGAGGGTGCGGGCCAACGGCTTGTCGGCGTGGGCGTAGCTGATGAAGATCCGCGGCCGGGGCACCGCGCCCAGTCTACGTGCACGACCGGAATTCGGTCAGGCGCCGCGCAGGCCGGCGTCGAGGCGGCGCAAGAAGTCGCTGGGATCGAGCGCGTTCGTGAAGGGCTGGAGCACGGACCCGGTGCGGCCGAGGCGAAAGCCGGGGGTTCCCGTGATGCGGGCCGTCGTCGCGGAGCGGTTGTTGGAGACCAGCGCGGCGCGCACCGGCGGGGAGGGCAGGTCGCGGCGCAGCCGAGCCGGATCGAGGCCGGGGACGCCAGCGGCGATACGAGCGACGAACGGCCAGGTGACGTAGCCGGAGTTCTCGCGCCCCTGGTTGCGGTAGAAGAGGTCGGCGAACTGCCACGCATGGTCCTGCTGGGCGGCGGCGAGGGTCGCCGCGCCGGAGGGCCCCGACTGGGGGCCGATCAGGACGATCGGCCGGAGCTCGAGGCGCAGCCGGCCGGTGCGGACGAAGCGCTGGATCACGCCGGGCAGGACGTCGCGATCGAAGTGGGCGCAGAACGGGCATTGCAGGTCGGCGAACTCGACCAGGGTGAACGGCGCGCGGGCCGAGCCCAGCGCGATGCCGCGCTGGGGGACGCCGTCGAAGCGCCGGGCGAGCGAGGCGGCGCCGTTCGGAGGACCGGCCCCGTCGGGATGGGTGGCCCGGTTGAGGGGGACGGCAGCGCGCGTAGAGCCGTGTGAACGGACCGCGCCGCCGCAGCCCGCGAGCAGGACCAAGGCGAGGAGCAGGAGCCCGAGTGCCCGTTTGGGGAGGGCGAGCGCGGACCCCCGCGGTGCCATCAGCGGTGATGCAGGGTGCGGGCCCCGAGGACGTGCCGGCGGGCCCGCTTCCACGAGCCGAACTGAGACTCGATCTGCTCGGAGGAGACCTCCGGGAGCTCGCCCTCGCGGGGCATGCGACCGTGAAGGCCAACCCAGCGCTCGAGGACGACCAGCGTCTGGGCGCGATCGAGCTCCGCGCGCGTAGGGGTCATGCCCTGGGTCGATACGGGAGCGGACGATCGCGCGTGGCGCGGCGAGACGGGCGTCATTTCGGACCTCCTTGTCGCACGGGCCCATCGAGCTCCGCGCGCGTAGGGGTCATGCCCTGGGTCGATACGGGAGCGGACGATCGCGCGTGGCGCGGCGAGACGGGCGTCATTTCGGACCTCCTTGTCGCACGGGCCCAACAGTGGCGTTCGAGGTAAGAACGCAGAAGCCCTGCGATGCGTGACGCGCAAATTCCGCCCAGACCGGGCGGGGCAGGCGCGCGGAGGCGCCGGGTCAGTTGGGCGGCGCGGCGTTGGCTCCGGGCTGGCTCTCGGGCAGCGGACGGTTCTTGGAGAAGGGAGGGTTCGTGGTGGAGGCGCGGCGCTTGGACTTCTTCTTGTTCTTCGGGGGCGGGGGCGCGAGGTAGCGGCCGACCGTCACCGTCGTCGCGGCGCCGCGGCGGACCGTCGCATAGCCGGAGGGGCGCTGGGAGAGGACGACGCCCTCCTTAGCCCTGTCTGAGACGTTGCTCAGTGCGAGCTGGACGGTTAGCCCGGCGCCGGACAAGGCCTTGACGGCGTGGGCCTCGGTCTGACCCGAGACGTCGGGAACCGCGACCTGGGGGACCGACTTGGCCACCACGATCGTGACCGGTGAGCCGGCCTTCAGCCGGGTGCTGGGCCCAGGAGTCTGGCCGATCACGTGCCCCGGGGGCCACTGGAGACCGAGCGCTCAGGGGCCGGATCCTGGTCGACCACCCTCCCCAGCGCCGCCGGGTTCGGCACGCGGCGAACGCGGACGTGCAGACCGGCGTTGGCGAGCTCGACCGCCGAGGCCGAGAGCTCCTGGCCGGCCAGCGGCGGGACGCGGACGTCCTGGCGCCCGCCGCAGCCGGCGAGGGCGCCGGCGGACAGGGCGAGCGCGAGCGCTATGGAGCCGACGCGGCGGGTCGCGGGGATCGTAGAGGTCCGGAGCAGAGCCATCAGGCGGGCAGAAGGTGGATGTTGGGAGAGGCGGCGTTTGGCGGGCGAGCCTGGGCGCGCTCGAGCGCGCCCATCGCGTAGAGCCAGAGGGCGGAGCTCAGCTCGTCGCCCAGGTTCGCCGGGTCGAGCAGCGTGCGCTCGATCTCGTCCAGGGACTTGCCGTCGGCGATGGCGGCGTCGATCTGGCGTCGGTGCTCGCCCTGGCGAAACATAGCCTCGGAAGGAGAACCGGCGAGGGGGCGGGCGTGTGATGGCGAATGGTCGGCGCGGCCCGCGGCGCGGGCACTTCACCGCGGGCGCCAGATGACGGGGGCGGTGGACCGTCTGCCAGGAACAATGCACGGATGGGCCGCCCTAGGCGATGGACCAACGAGCGCATCCGCTCCGAGCTGGCGGAGTTCCTAGCCGGTCGAGACACCTGGCCGACCGCCCATGAGTTCCGGGGGGCCGGGCTGGGGGCGCTCGAGCAGGCGGCGCGACGATACGGCGGCTGCAAGCGCTGGGCCCGCACGCTCGGCGTCAAATACCAAGCGCGCGAGCGCCGGACCATGGGGCGCCCCAGCCCCTGGACACCGGAGCGCATCCACGCGGAACTGGCCGAGCTGCTGGTGGGCCGGGACGTCTGGCCGACGGTTAGGGAGTTCAGGCGGGCCGGGCGCGGCTCGCTCTACGCGGCGATGCACGGGCACGGGGGTGTGGACGCCTGGGCGAGGGAATTCGGTATGCGCGCCCGCCGCCGAGGCGACGCTCGATACTGGACGGAAGAGCGGATCCGCTCCGAGCTGTCTGAGTTCCTCGCGGAGCACCGCCGCTTGCCGCCACACTCGGCCTTTCAGGCCGCGGGGCGCGATCGTCTGTACCACGCGGCGCGCAAGCGCGGGCTCAACTGGTGGGCGAAGGAGCTGGGCACGCCGCGAAGGATGCGGAAGGCCCACAGGCCGAAGGATGGCGCGCCAGCGTGAGCCGGGACCCCGACCGGGCCGCTGGCGCGTCACAGGCGGCCCTTCGACATTGTTCTTGATCAGATGTCCCTGACCGTGGTCGGATCAGTCGCGCTCGACACCGTCTCCTCGCCGTTCGGACGAGTCGAGCGGGAGCTGGGCGGGTCCGCGACGTATGCGGCGCTGACGGCGGCGTTCTTCACCCCGGTGTCGATCGTCGCGCCGGTGGGCGAGGACTTCGGGTCCGAGGAGCGGGGGGCGCTCGAGCACCGGAACCTCAATCGGGGCGGCCTCGAGGTGCGGCAGGGTCCCACCTTCACCTGGACCGCGCACTACGACTTCGACATGTCGGTCGCCCACACCGACGCCATCGAGCTGAACGTGTTCCAGGGCTGGCGCCCGCGGCTGTCGGACGGTGCGCGGGAGTCGGACTCGCTGTTCCTCGGGGCGCTCGATCCGGAGATCCAGATCGACGTGCGCGCCCAGTGGCGGGGAGCCAAATGGTCGGCGCTGGACTCCAACGAGTACTGGATCCGCTCCAAGCCCGACGCCCTGAGGGAGGCGATCTCGCAGGTGGACATCGTGCTGATGAACGACCTCGAGGCGCGGCGCCTGACCGAGCGGCCGATGCTGCTCCAGGCGGCGCGGCGGATCATCTCCTGGGGCCCGCGCGCGGTGGTCCTGCGCTTCGGCGAGTACGGGTGCACGGTGCTGACCGAAGGCGACTACTTCTCGTTGCCGGGGTATCCGCTCGAGCAGGCGGCAGACCCCACCGGGTGCGGGGACGCGTTCGCCGGGGGCTTCCTCGGCTACCTGGACCTGGTGCGGGGGAGCGCGCTTACCGAGGAGGTGCTGCGGCGGGCGACCTTCTACGGAGCGGTCATGTCCTCCTACTGCTACGAGGAGTTCGGTGCCCGGCGCCTGGGGCTGCTCTCGGAGCACGAGGTCTCCTACCGGCTGGGCGAGCTCCAGCGGATGACCCACTTCGAGCACGTGCCGACCGAGCCGATGCCGCGGGGCGGCGAGGACGGGCACGCGGCACTGGAGCGCCCGCCCCTGACGCCGAGCACGCAGCCGCTGGCGGCGCCGGCGCCGGCCTCGGGCACCCCCGAGTACCGGTCTCCGGGGCGCACGCCGAGCACCGAGCCGCTGCCGCGGCCGGGGCGGCCGAACGGGAGGGGGTAGCTTCTCAGGGGGGCGCGGCCGGGGGCGAGGCGCCGCCGGGGGTCGTGCCCTGCTCGCCCGGCTCGCTGCGCTCGACGCCGCCCGTCCTGCTCCCTACGCCCACATGTCCGGCTCATGTCGGCGTTGGTTGTGAAGAGAGCTTTTTAGTTGCGTATGCGTGTGGCCCGTGTCAAGTGGAGATCGCCCGCTCCACGATGACCCTTAAATCGCAATCTAGGGGTCGACGAGGCCTCTCTGCGGGGGCCTCGTCGTGTCCTCCCACCAGCCCCCGTTGAGCGTCGCCTCGCTATCGCAGATCGGGTTCAGAGGGCTCCGCGGAACGTCCGATACGGATGCCGCGGCCCGCAAGCTCAGCGCGGTAAAGACCGTGCCGCATGAGCGTTCCCACAAGCTCGAGTGCCCCGAGGAGTGCAGCGAAGAATGAAACGGTTGCCAACGTCAGGACGACCGCTACCACCACCCGGCTAGCCCCACCGAACGCGGCGACGGTGAGCGCGACGCTCGAAACTAGTGCACCAACCGAAAGTGCGGCTACCCACCAGAACCCGAACAGTGATACGCGCAACGAGCCGACCTCTCGGAGCGCGGCTACATACTCCCGATCGAAGAACGCCGCCACCACTGCGAGGCCCGCCAGGACAATCCCGAAAAGCGCAGCACCCAGGCTCGCGTAGGCGACGCCCAACGCCTGTGCGCCATCGACCTTGAGATTCTTTGAGAGATAAAGGCCAAAAAGTGCACCGCCCGTAGCAACGGCAAGACCATTGCTCGGGGTTACGATCAGGTCGCGGAAGCCATATACGCGCGCGGCTCGCCAGAATCGAGTCTGTTCGTAGTAATCAGGCCCCTCCTCGACCGGCTGGGTCGCGTCCTCCGGGTTGGCTAGCTCCGGCCCCACCGAGTAGCTCACCGCTCGTCCTCGGCCCAGTTATCACCCTCTTCACCCGGAGGCAGTGCCCTCGGCTCGGTCTCCGCGTCAAGGTCGCCTTCCAACTCCACGGGTGGCGTAGAGCTCTGCCCAGGTTCGAGGAATGATCCGCGCTCGTCCAACTTCTCTCGCAGCAGCTCAACACGGGCACTTGGGTCGTCCGGTGCATCCTCGAATGCGTCACGTAGCAAGCCGCCCCCAACTTTTGAGTCAAAGCGGAGCGGATTGCCTTCGCGCTCCGCATCAATCCGATAGCCCTCGCCGTAACCCTCCTCGACCATCTCAATCCCTTGCACTGCCGGGTTCGGTGTCTCCTCGTCAGGACTGGCCGGCGGGTTCAGGATGAGGCCTTCTTCATTGTTCTCAAGCTTGGTGAGCTGCCGTTTTGCATTGGCTGCGCGCATACCCTCATCCAAGGGACGAAAGATGGCGCGGTCCCGCGGATTACTCGGCCGCACCTCAAATGAGACCGACTTGATCCGATCAACCTTGCTTACGAATTCTCGGTAGTGCTCCGCAACCCGCACCAGCTCACCTTTGAAGGTGCCACGCTTGGACGCGTTGAGGAGCGCCACAAAGTGATTGACGAATCCTGTGGGACCGATCTGCTCGGTGCCTTCAAACGCCATTGCACCTGTCTTGTAGTCGAGGACGAACGCATCAGAGACCGCAGCTGGGAGATCGAGCTCCTGCTCTACGAACTGCTGAGTCTCGGGGTCGTAATCCTCCTGCCGGCGATGCTCGATGCCTGGATAGCCAAGGCGTCCGATGATCAGATTGCGTTCTTCGACTGTAGATAGGTTCCCAAGGACCCAGGTATGGCGATACCGCTCCACGGCTTTCGCGGCTTCAACAGCCTCGCGGATGGGATCGCCTTCCCGCGCAAGCAGCTCCGTTTGTCCGGAAATCTGATCGCTGACATAGCGGATACGGCCGTAGTAGATCGTGAGTCGGCTCATGCGCTAGCAGGATCCTGGATCGAAGCGCGCTCAAGCTACCGGACTCGGGCTCTGCTGGGGATTGCACCACACCGCACGAACACATGTTCGCACCCTGTCCGGACGGCGGCGCGCAAAGCATCCTCGACGCGCACGTTGTTCATCCGGGCCTCCTTGGAGGCTGGGGGTGTCCAAGCCACCCAGTCCAAGGAGGACACCGGATGAAGCTGCACGCTAACGCCGAGCTCAGTCTGAAGAGGCGCCGTCAGCTGGCTCGGCGCGTCGTCGAGGAGGGTTGGTCGCTGAGTTCGGCGGCCCGTGGCCGCCGAACTAGGTCAGCGGACGCACCGCCGGCAAGTGGGCCCGCCGCTACCGCAGCCTCGAACTGCGACTTCGATGCCGCAGTAGCCGTGGTGGTGGTGCTGATCCTGAACCGCCGAGGAGGAGTCCCGCGAACCGCCAAGCAATCCGCGAGACCTCTCAACCGAAAGCGCTCCGCCCGAGTAACTAGCCCTTTTGACCCTTGTCCAAGAGAGCTTTGTCGGCAGGCCGCGTCACGAACGCGGCGCGCTAGGAGTTCTTCTGCTGGATGCCGGCGGGATCGAGATCCGAGCCACGGCCGCAGCCCGTCGGGCTGGTGCTGCTGGCGCGCCGCACCGCGCCGGTCGCGCGCCGCCTGGCCGGCGGCGGAGGCCTTGTGGCCAGGCGGGTCGGGGCCGCGGGGCGGGCCGTGCTGCCGATCGTCTGGACCGGGCTGCTCGTCGGCGCATGCGGGGCGAGCGCGGCGATGCTGTTGATCTCCGACCTCGTCAACCTGCGCACGATCGAGACCGGGGGCGCGACGCTCGAGCGGGCGACGAGCGGGCCGTACGGCGCCTATCTGCACACCGCGGCCGCCGTCGCGATCACGGCGCTGCTGCTGGTTGGCCTCAGCCGGCGCAAGCCGCTGCTGCTGGCGGGGATCGCCGGGTGCGGCCTGGTGAGCCTGGCGCTGGGGCTGGCCGCCTACCTGCCGGCAGCGCTCAGCGATGGCGGCTGGGGGCAGCGCTATGAGGGCGTGACCACACACCCCGGTCCCGGGCTGTGGCTGGGACTGGGCGGGAGCGGCCTGGCGATCGCGAGCGCGCTTGCGCTTCTGCGGGACCGCAGCCGGGCCAGGAGGCGGCGGGTCGCGAGGGTTGCGTCCGCGGTGGCGGCTGGCGCCCCAGCTCGGGGAGCAGTCGTCGGGACGTCGCTGTTCGCAGGCGACGGCCAGGCGTAGACCCGGACCCAGCGTCGGGCGAGAGCGGGGCAGGGTGTCCTCCGGCAAGCAGCCGATTCAGAGCTCGCGTGTTCGCCTGCTGATCAGCTGCGCCGACCGGCTGGGCATCGTCGCGGCGGTGACCGGGTGGTTGGCGGGCAGGGGCGCCAACATCCTGGACCTCGCGCAGCACTCGACCCCCGCTAACGCGGGCGGGCGGTTCTTCATGCGGGTCGAGTTCGACACGCTCGGCGGGGCCGGTGTGGGAGAGGGACTCGAGGTCGACTTCGACCCGATCGGAGCCGAGATGGACATGGCGTGGCGGTTCAGCGACGCCACTCGGCCCAAGCGCAGCGCGATCCTCGTCTCGCGCCCCGAGCACTGCCTGCTGGACCTGCTCTGGCGCCGGCGGCGCGGAGAGCTGCACACGGAGCTGGCGCTGGTCGCCTCCAACCATCCCGATCACGAAGCCGACGTGCTCGCGTTCGGCGTCCCGTACCACTACGTCCCGTTTGGGCCCGACGGCAAGGAGGCGGCGGAGGCCGAGCTGCTGGCGCTGCTCGCCGGCCGGGTCGATGTGGTCGTGCTGGCTCGCTACATGCAGATCCTCTCGAGGGCGTTCCTGGAGCGTCTCGGCGTGCCGGTGATCAACATCCACCACTCGTTCCTGCCCGCCTTCGCCGGAGCCAACCCCTACCGCCGCGCGCACGAACGCGGGGTCAAGGTGATCGGCGCGACGGCGCACTACGTCGTCGAGGAGCTAGACGCCGGGCCGATCATCGAGCAGGACGTGGCCAGGGTGACGCACGCGGACGACCCAGGCGAGCTGGAGCGGCTGGGCGCCGACGTCGAGCGCTCGGTGCTGGCGCGCGCCGTGCGTTGGCACCTGGAGGACCGGGTGCTGCTCGACGGCGAGCGGACGGTGGTGTTCGCGTAGGCCGGTTGCAGACGTCAGGTCGACCCGAGAGCGCGGCGCGATCTCAACCCGAAAGGGCGGCGATCTGGGCGACCTCGACGGCGAGGCAGAACCCCAGCAGGTAGAGGACGACGCCCCACACGAGGTACGCCCGCCGGCGAAGCGGATACTTGGGGTGCTCGGGATCGCGGCCTGCCGAGAGGGCCACCGGTGCCAACAAGGCGAGGCCGGCGAGCAGGGTCAGCCACGGGGCGAGCTCGGTGAGGAAGTAGGCGGCACTCAGGCGGAAGCGCGAGAAGATGTCGACGAGCAGGCCGTGCCACAGCAGCACCGGGGCGAGCGTGGCGCCGGCTAGGCAGGCGAGGGCGACGCGCGTGCGCTCGGGGGCATGCCCCGACCGGATGACCGAAGCGGGCGGAGGACGGCGGGTGGCCCGGCCGGGGGCGGGGCGGGCGGTGGACGAGCCGCGGCGGCGCCGCGAACCGGCGTGGGCTCGGCGCACCGAGCCGGGGCGCCGCGGTCTGGACGGGCGTCCGGCCGGCCGGTGATACTCGGCGCGACGCGGGGACGAGAGTCGCTGGCGGGCGCGGTCGTAGAGGTTGCGGGCATGCAGGGCGGACCTGGCCTTCTGCGGCAGGCGGGGGCGGACCGCGATCGGGGGAGGCAGCTCGGGGCGCAAAGGGCCGTCCGCGGTGGTATCGGGCTGGGGGGCGGTCCGGGCTGATAGGTCCGAGGAGGAGGTCATGAACCGAGCGGGGAGCGGGCCGGCCGGGACGGCGCGCGGTCGGCGGCCTCCCGTGCGGCCTGGAGGTCTCGGTCCTCGCCCGAGCCGCTCAGGCTCTCCTCGAGCAGCGCCCGCAGGAGGTCGAGCTCGTGTCCGTGGGCGGTGCGGGGTCGCCGGGGACGGGCGATGGCATCCCACGCCTCGGCGAACTCCCGAAAATCGGTTCGCCCGCCGCAGCGATGGGCAGCGAGCATCGGACAGACACCGCCCGAGCGGGTGGTGTACGCGCCGATGACGATGTTCTGGGCATCGAGCCCGACCAGCATCGCCCGGCGGGTGGGCTCCGGTAGCCCGTCGATCGCGGTCCGCAGGCGCGCGACGTTGCGGCCATGTCGAGGTCTGAATCGCCACATTGCGAAAACACGGAGCCGGCCCCTGCCCAAGAGCCGGCCGGCCCCGCTTCTGCAAGAACCGCCGGGTCGGGTCGAACGTGACGCTCGACCCGACCGGCGAACTCGGCGTCACGATCGGGGGGGCCGGGCGGTTCTATGGGTGGCTGGCCTATGCCAGCGTCCGATAGGCGGGCCCCTGCCCCTCTGCCGGATCTCCCCCCTTGTGCGCCCCCGGCCCCCTCCGGCCGGGGGCGTACCCCCCCTCCTCCGGCGGAGAACACGCCCCGCTATGCGCGGCCTGGGCGCGGGGCGAAAGCCGCCAGCGTCTCCCCCGGCGGTGGGCGGGCGCGCCCGCGCTACTCATAGGTGGGCAGGCGCACGAGCTCTACTCATAGTATGTAGACGTATAGGCGACACGTTGGCACCGTGGCGCCGCGTGACGCGGACGACCTTGGCACAGGTGGCGCTGGGTGAGGCGGTCCGCGAGCTGCGCCACGCGGCTGGGATCTCCCAAGAGGAGTTGGCCTTCCTATGTGGGATGCACCGCACCTACGTGGGCGGCATCGAGCGCGGCGAGCGCAACCCGAGCTTTCGTGCCTTGCTCCGGCTGGCAGAGGCGCTCGGGGTGCAGGCCTCGGATCTGCTCGGGCGCTACGAGGATCGGCGGCGCGCTACGGGGCCTCGGGGAGGTCGCGGTCGGTAGGCGGCGCGGCGGGGTCGCTGGCGGCCTCGGCGACCCGTGCGAGCTCGCGCGCGAAGCGGGCGACCAGGCTCCAATCGTGGTCGGCGCTGGCGATCTCGTCGAGGATCCGCTCGGCGAGATCTGCGGCGCGGCGGGTCGGGTCTGGGAGGGTCATGCGATTCGGTAGGAGGGCGAACTGGTGTTCGGGATGACGCTACTTCGAGCGCCACTCGGAAACGGCGCCGCGAAGGCCGATTTGGCCGGGAGGTGTCAAAGTTGGTGGAAAGTTGATGCAGAGCGGATACGGGCCAGCGGCGGCGGCCGCAGAAGCCGGGCGTCGCTCTCCGAGCCTCCGTGGCGCGGGCGGCCCGGGCACACGACCGGTGTGGTGATCGGGAGCTGCGCTCTGCCCTGCCGCCAACCGGGTGACGGACCCCCGACGCCAAGACGACGATCGAGCCCGGATCGAGGAGCCGTCGTCGTGAAGAACCGCCGGGTCAGCTGTCGCGTGACGGACAGCTGGGGCGCCGGCACCGCTCGGCGGGCGACGAGGGCGACAGCGGCTTGCCCGTCACAGATTCCCGCCTCGCAGGTTCTAAGAGGATCAGGGCCGCCGAGTCGTGGCAGGGCCGGCCCAGGGGGTACGCGTGCCGGACAGCATCGTTAACG
>VAYS01000053.1 GCA_005883215.1 Actinomycetota bacterium | reverse complement strand
TTGCCACCTTTGACCCAGCGCTGCCGCTGGCGGGTGTGATCCTCAACCGGGTGGGGGGTCCCGGGCACGCCCGCCTTCTCACCGACGCACTAGAGCCGGTCGGCGTGCCCGTCCTGGGCTCGGTTGGCGAGGACCGGCGCTTGGCCCAGGAGCAGCGCCACCTGGGCCTGGTGCCGGCCGCCGAGGACCCGGCTTCGGCCAAGCGCATCATCGCGGCGGCGCAGGCGCTGGTGGAGCGAGAGCTCGAACTCGAGCACGTGATGGCGCTGGCGGCGGCCGCCCCGCCGATGTCGGTGCAGCCGTGGCGCCCGGACGCCCACCGCGGCCCGACGACGCGCCGGATCACCGTCGGGGTGGCCCGCGGCGCGGCCTTTACCTTCGGGTACCAAGAGAACCTCGAGCTGCTGGTCGGCGGCGGCGCCGATCTGGCTCCATTCGATCCGGTGTCCGACGAGGGACTGCCCCGGGGTGTCGACGCCCTGTACCTGGGGGGCGGGTTCCCAGAGCTCTACGCCGACGCCCTGGCCGCCAATTCTCGCCTGCGCCATGAGGTGCGCTCGTTCGCCGCGACCGGACGACCGGTGGTCGCCGAGTGCGCCGGGCTGACGTATCTCGCCCACGGGCTGGACGGCAGACCGATGTGCGGAGTGCTCGACGCTCAGGCCCATATGACCGAGCATCTGGCGATCGGCTACCGCGAGGCCACGGCGGTGCGCGACTCGGCGCTCGCGCCGGCGGGGTACCGGGTGCGGGGGCAGGAGTTTCACCGCTCGGGCGTCTCTCCGCCGGCGGGAAGGCCCGCAGCCTGGATGCTCGCCGATCCTGTCGATGCCAGATCATCGCTCCCGGGCGAGCGCGCGGAGGGGTTCGTCCGCGGCGGCGTGCACGCCAGCTACCTGCACACGCACTGGGCCGCATTCCCCGAGCTGGCCGCCCGGCTGCTGGCCAGCGCGGCGCGGGACACGTCGGTGGGATAGCGCCGGCGAGGTCTAGACTCGCCGCAGCGATGACGGTCAACCTCACCCGCATCTATACCCGGCTGGGGGACGCCGGCGAGACCCACCTTGGGGACATGAGCCGAGTGTCCAAGACCGACCCCCGCATCGAGGCCTACGGTGCGGTCGACGAGCTCAACGCGCATCTCGGCGTGGCGCTGCTCGCCCCCGGCCTGCCAGGTCGCTTCACCGAGTGGTTGCACCGCATCCAGAACGACCTGTTCGACGTGGGCGCGGACCTGGCCGTACCCCCGAGCGACGCGCGCGAGCGCCTGCGCGTGTCCGAGGATCAGACGAGCTGGCTCGAAGGCGCGTGCGACGAGGTCAACGCCGCGCTGGAGCCGCTGAAGTCATTCGTGCTCCCGGGCGGAGCGCCGGCGGCGGCGCAGCTGCACGTGTGCCGCACCGTGTGCCGGCGCGCCGAGCGCCGCGCCGTGGCCCTCGGCGGCGAGGTCAATCCCCAGGTCCTGCGCTACCTGAACCGACTATCGGACCTCCTGTTCATCCTCAGCCGCGCGGTCAACGAGGGCGGCGAGGAGCTGTGGGAGCCGGGCGCCTCACAGCAGACGCCGGGCAACGAGGTCGAGGGCTCCTAGCGCCGCGCCCGGCGCTCAGCGTCGGAAGGCGAGAGCCAGGACAGCCGACAGGATCGCTGGAAGAGCAGCGATCGTCAGCGCGCTGGCGTAGAAGGTCGCCGACGTGGCCTGCGCATCATGCTGGAGATGGGAAAGCGCGAGGGCGAGCGCTAGGGCTAAGGTCGCCCCCAGTGCGGCGGCGATGCCGGCCAGGGCGAGCGGGCGGCGTCCCCACCGCCGGGGAGCGGCCAGGGCGCGGCTCATGCGCGCGGCCGCGCGGCGCCCGCTGCGCGCCGGCCAGCGCGCATCGGCCGCCCTCAGCGAAGCGATCGCCAGCAGGGCCCACGTCGCGGCGAGCAAGAAGCCGCCGAGCACGTCGCTGGGCAGATGCCAGGCGAGGATCAGAATCGAATAGCTCACCGCCACCGTCAGGGCGACGCCCAGCGCCCCGACGAGCAGCCTGAGCTGCCGGGGCACGCTCATGACCGCGACTAGGGCGAGGGTCATCGCCGCGGTTGCGTGACCACTGGGCCAGGAGGCCGAGGGGATGACGTGGTCGCCGACCTCTTGGGGCCCCCGGAAGTGCCCGACTAGCGGCTTGAGCAGCTCGCTGGTGGCCGGGGCAAGTACGGCGATGGCGGCGATCGCTAGCGCCACACGCGGACGGCCCCGCCACGTCGCTACCGCGACCGCCACCACCGCGGTGGCCGCGTAGGGCGCGAGGTCCACGCTATGGCCGGCGAGGTTCGCCAGCCACGCCAGCCGCGGGTCGAAGAGGCCGGTGAAGCCCTGGAGGGCGGCCGCGTCGTGGACGTGACCCACCGCACTCAGCATCGGGATCGCGGCGGTGGCGGCCAGCGCGAGTAGGCAGGCGAGCGCGCCGAGCAACGGCAAGCGGGCTCGAGGTGGGCGGGCTCGAGATGGAGCCGGCATTGGGGGCAGGCTAGTCGGAGCGGATAAATACGCGCTCAGGGCAGAGAGCTGAGCCCACGGGCACCGTCCTGGGGGCCTAGGACCGCCCGGCCAGCGGTCGGAGATCGGCGCTTAGATCTGCCAGCAGGCGCTTGTCCTCGCCCAGGTCGCTGCCGGCCGTGATCAGACGCCGGGCGAGCTCGAGATCGTCGGATCGGCCCACCGACAAGGCGGCGGCTAACCGTCCTTTGTTCAGGTACCAGATCGAGAAGCGATGCTCCGGCGGCGAGCCGCGCACGATCTCCTCGTCCCACTCGAGCGCCGGGCCGACGTACTCGAGCGAGGTCCAGTCGGCCAGATCGGAGAAGAAGTAGGGCACCTCGCCGTGCTCCTCCTTGGCACCGAGCATGTTTCGGGCCACCGTACGTCCCTGGGCGGCGGCGACCTCCTCGTGCTCGATCCGCATCGGCTGCCCGTGCGGAACGCTGTCGTACTCGCACATGTCGCCCGCGGCGTAGAGCCCGGCGTGCTCGGTCTGAAGCCGAGCGTCGCAGCGCACCCCGCCGCGCTCACCGATC
>VAYS01000050.1 GCA_005883215.1 Actinomycetota bacterium | reverse complement strand
AAGAAGTTCTTCCACAATCTGGACCCGCTGATCACGGCGTCCAAGAAGGGGCTGCCCGCGTTGCGCGATCTGTTGCGCGGCACCACCCCGCTGCTGGCGGCCCTGGATCCGTTCCTGGCGCAGCTAAACCCGATCTTGCGCTGGCTGGAGTTCAACCAGTGGAACACCGGCGACTTCTTCTCCAACAGCGGGGCACCCACGGTGCAAACCTCGCCTCTGCCCGGCGCTCCGGGGGTGCTCCAGGGCCAGGGCTCGCTCGGGCACTACCTGCGCCAGGTGGGCCCCGGCGGACCCGAGACGGCGGGCATCTTCCCCAACCGCATTCCCTCCAACCGCGGCAACGCCTACCAGGCCGGCGTCAGCCTGGCCGACACCCCGACCAAGGGCGCCCACGGCTTCATCATCCCCTCGTTCGACTGCAAGAACACCGAGTCGCACGGCGATCAGCTGCCCCACGAGTCCACCGGCCCCACCGACTCCGCGGTGGTCGGATGCTTCGAGCAGGGCGTGATCCCCTACCCGGGCAACCCCCACCGCTTCGTCAACCTCGGACCCGACGACTACTCCAAGTAGCCGCGCGCCTTCCCGGCTTCACCGCTTGTTAGCGCGCGGGCGGTCGGACCTCCGCTACCTTCATCCCATGCCCTGGGGGTGGTCGCTGCCGCTGCGGTCGCTAGTGGCGAGCGCCCTCGCCGCGCTGGCGCTGCTCGGGGCGCCTGCGGCCCACGCCGACAGCTTCCCCGACGGACGCATCGGGCCCGACCGCGGGCTGCTCAACAACGGTCGGCAGCTGCACCCGTTCGGATCGCTCTCGGCGTTGGGCAACTTTCCTACCGGCGGCGCGGTCACCCCTGACGGGCGCTTTTACTGGACGGTTTCCACCGGTCGGGGCATAAACGACATTCGCATCGTCTCGGTCACCGGCGGCGCCGTGGTCCAGACCGTGCGCTTGGCCGGCGCCTCGGGCGGCATCGCCATGGATCCCGTCCATCCGCTGGTCTACGTCTCGGGGGTGGCGGACTCTACGCACGCCGCGGAAAAGTCGCCGCCGAACACGCCGGGGCTCAAGGGCGACACGGTGCTGGTCTTCCGCTACGACCGGGCCAGCGGGGCAGCCACCTTTGACCATCAGATCGACGTGCCCCCGCCGGCGGGGACCAAGGCGCCGCAAGCAATCGCCTCGCTGCTTCCCCTGGGAACCCCGCCCCCCCAGAACTTTCCGCCCACCGACTCCACACCGCTGTCCTGGCCCGATCGGCTCGCCGTCTCGCCCGACGGCTCGACCGTGCTGGTGCCGCTCAACCTGGCCGCGGCGGCGGCGGTGATCAACATCGCCGATGGCTCCGTGCGCTACGTCAAGACGGGCAACTACCCCTACGGCGCCGCGATCGGCCGTGATGGTCGTTTCGGCTATGTGTCCAACGAGACGCCGGGGACCGTCTCGATCATCGACCTGCGCGCCGGAACCAAGGTGGGCGACATCCAGGTGGGCGGACACCTCTCCCACCCCGAAGCGCTGCTCGCCGATCCCACCGCAGACCGGATCTACGTCACGGTCACCAACTCCGACGAGGTGGCGGTCATCGATGCCGCGGCCCGCCATCTCGAGCGGACGCTGACCGTGGAACGCGGTCCCGGCCTGGGCACCGCCCCCGACGCCCTGGCCGTCGACGCCAAACGCCACGAGCTGCTCGTGGCCGAGGGTGGGGGGGATGAGATCAGCGCCTTTGCCCTCCCCGACCACGCCGGCGCGGCGGCGTGGACACTGCTGGGACGGATCCCCACCGCCCAGTATCCGACTGACGTCCAGGTCGCCCCGGCCACCCCGGGCGCATGCGCCGCCGCCAAGGCGCCGGCGCGCAAGAAACCGGCCAAGCACCGCAAGAAGAAGCGCAAGAAGAAGCGCCGGCACAAGCGCCGGCGCGCCGCCCGGCACAAGCAGGCCCGCCCCCGCGCCGCCCGGCACAAGCACGCCCGCCCCCGCGCCGGGGCCTCCGCCAAGTCCAAGGCCAGGCACAAGCGCACCCACCGGCGCCGCCGCAAGAAGCCCAAGAAGAAGCGCAAGCGCCATCCCAAGCCGCGCCGGCCGGCCCCGGCCCAGCCGGCTACCTGCGCCAAGCTGCTGTACGTGTCCGCCAAGGCGCTGGGGACGGGGCCCAATCCCCGAGGTCCCCAACCCGACACGCCCCAGGACTCCGACGACAACATCAACGCCACCCAGTACCTGCCGCTGCTGAACATCGGAGCGGCGGGGATCGGCGCCTATCCCTCCGACGCCGCGCTGGCCGGCCTGGAAGGGGTGGCCGACGCCCAGCAGCGCCCGACCAACTCCCAGTCGCCGCCGGCCGGCACGCCGCTGCGCGCGGGCGGTCCGATCAAGCACGTCTTCTACATCGTGCGCGAGAACCGCACCTACGACCAGGTGCTGGGGGACGACCCACGCGGCGACGGCGATCCGAGACTCACGCTGTTCGGGTCCGGCGTCACGCCCAACGCGCACGCGCTGGTCCAGCGCTTCCCCCTGGTCGACCACTTCTACGCCAACTCGGAGGCGTCGATCGACGGCCACTTCTGGACCAGCGCGGCCAGCACCTCGGACTACGTGCACAAGAACTGGTTTCAGAACTACGCCAGCCGGGGCCGCCCGTACGACTTCGGCGTCTACGCGGTGACGTGGCCGGCCAACGGCTTCCTGTTCGACCAGGCCCAGCGCCAGGGGATCTCCTACTTCAACTACGGCGAGGCGATCGCCGGCGTGGTGCCGTTCCCCGACCAGGACCGCACCCAGGCCGAGAACCAGCAGGTGGATCAGAAGTTCGCCAACTCGGACCTGGGCGAGGGGCTCGGCGGCGCGAGCACAGCGCTGGGCTCGTGCTACCCCAACGACGCCTCGATCGGCAAGGACGCCGTCACCGGACAGACGGTGTTCGACGCCAGCGTGCCGTTGGGGGCCCCGCCCGGGTCCGAGTCGCGAGCCGACTGCTTCAAGAGCCGGTTTGCCTCCCAGCTGTCGGCCGGCAACGTCCCCGCCTTCAACTACCTGGTGCTCTCCAACGACCACACGCGGGTGCTCGACCCCGGTGCCTACACGCCGCGGGCGATGGTGGCCGACAACGACCTGGGGCTGGGGCAGATCGTGGACGCCATCACCCACTCCTCGGTGTGGCCGTCGTCGGCGATCTTCGTGACCGAGGACGACTCCCAGGACGGCGCCGACCACGTGGACGCCCACCGCACGGTGGACCTGGTCATCAGCCCGTACACCCGGCCGGCCGCGGTCGTCCACACCCGCTATGACATGCCGTCGATGATCCGCTCGATGGAGCTGATCCTGGGGATGGAGCCGCTGGGGCTCTATGACGGGCTGGCCACCCCGATGTACGACGCCTTCTCGTCCACTGCCGACAACGCCGCCCCGTACAGCACGATCTCCGCCAAGGTCAGCCTGCTCGAGGTCAATCCGACGCCGGCCAGCGGCGCCGCGGCGCGGGGGCTTCGCTTTCGCGGCCTAGACCAGATCACTCAGCGGTCCGAGGACCGCCTGCTGTGGCGCTCGGTGCACGGGCCCGCCTCGACCCCGCCGTCGCCCGGCCCCAACGCGGTGGTCGAGCCGGCGGCCGGGCGTTCGGACCCCAACGGCTGACCGGCCCCGCCGACCCCGACGGCTGACCGGCCCCGCCCCGTGCGGAGGGTGGGGCGGGACTGGCATGTCCGGGCGCCGACCATCACACTGCCCTGGGGATGAAGACCTGGAAGCGCGAGATCTCGCCGATGGGGCTGATGCGCAAGCCCCTGCGCTGGACCTATGGCAAGCTCGGGCGGCGCTATCCGCGCCTGGCGCTGGTGGCCCAGTTTCAGCTCGGTCACATAGTGGTCCTCGGGGGCGTGGGACTGCTCAGCCTCTACCAGGCGCTCTCTACCCGGCAGCTGGTGGCCATCGTCGTCTTCTCCCAGGCCGTGGTCCTGATCGAGAACGCAATCGGCCTGCGCGTCGCCTTCCGGCTGCTGGCGCCCGCCGATCCCTGGCTGCGCGGACAGCGCGACCAGCGGACATCGGTGGCGGCCTGGCAGGCGCTGGCCGGCCTGCCGGTCCGGTTCCTGCGCAACCGGTCACGGATGGCGCTGGCCTTGAACCTGGTACCGGTGGCCCTGTTCATCACGCTCGAGCTCGGGCTCCCCTGGTACGGCTTTCTGATCCTGCTGGCCGGCGCCGGCGTGGTGCTCGCCTACGGCATCATCCTGCGCTTTTTCATCATGGAGCTGATCATGCGCCCGGTGCTGGAGCGGGTGTCCGGCGATCTGCCGCTGGGCGTGGACATCGGGGCGGTGCGCATGCCGCTGGGGATCAAGCTCCTGGCCACGCTGCCGGTCATCAACGTGATCACCGGGGTGATCGTCTCCGGGCTCTCGCACCCGGGCCAGGCGCACCTGTCCAACCTGGGCGTGGACATCCTGGTCACCCTGGCCGTGGCCTTCACGATCTCCTTCGAGCTCACCGTCCTGCTCTCGCGCTCGATCCTCGAGCCGATTCACGACCTGGGGGAGGCCACCGAGCGCGTCAAGGCGGGCGACTACGACGTGCGTGTGCCGGTGATCTCCACCGATGAGACCGGCGAGCTGGCCGCCTCGTTTAACGAGATGGTCGTCGGCCTGGGAGAGCGCGAGCGGCTGCACGAGGCGTTTGCCGCCTTCGTGGACCCGGCGCTCGCCGACCGCGTGATCGAGGAGGGCGCCCATCTGGCGGGCGAGGACGTCGAGGTCACCGTGCTGTTCGTCGACATTCGCGGGTTCACCGCGTTTGCCGAGCGCTCGAGCGCCAGCGAGGTGGTCAGGCGGCTCAATGGCTTCTACGAGCGCATCGTGCCCATCCTGATTCGCCGCGGCGGGCACGCGAACAAGTTCGTCGGCGACGGGCTGCTGGGGGTCTTCGGGGCGCCCGATCGCCGCCCCGACCACGCCGACTGCGCCGTGGGCGCCGCGCTGGAGATCGTCGAGATCGTGCGCCGCGCCTACGGCGAGGAGCTGCGGATCGGCATCGGCGTCAGCTCGGGGCCGGTCATGGCCGGGACCATCGGAGGCGGAGGACGGCTCGAGTTCACGGTCATCGGCGACACGGTGAACACCGCCTCGCGCGTGGAGGCGGTGACGCGACAGACCGGCGACGAGCTGCTCATCACCGAGGCCACGCGCTGCCTGCTCGAGCGCGACCATGGGGGCTGGGAACCCCGGCCCACGGTGCAGCTCAAGGGCAAGGCCGAGCGTGTCCAGCTCTACGCGCCGCGGGCGCTCCTTCCCGCCGCCGCCGAGGTGGGCGAGGTCGACCAGGCCAGGGTGGAGGCCGACGCGGCGCGGACCGAGGTCGGCTTGGGCGGCGCCGGGTAGGGTTTCGCCGATGTCGACCGCGCCCGCGCAGCGAGCCGCCTCCGCGCAGCCGGCTCGGGCGGAGACCTCCGACCAGGCGTTTCACGGCGGGCGTCTGGTGGCTCGGCGCCTAAAGGCCCACGGTGTAACCACGCTGTTCACGCTTTCGGGCGGTCACCTGTTCTCGATCTTCGACGGGTGTCGGGAGGAGGGAATCGGCATCGTCGACGTCCGCCACGAGCAGGCGGCGGCGTTCGCCGCCGAGGGCTGGGCCAAGGTCACCCGTACCCCGGGGGTAGCGGCGCTTACGGCGGGGCCCGGGGTGACCAACGGCATGAGCGCGATGGCCTCGGCGCTGCAGAACCACTCGCCGATGCTCGTGCTGGGGGGCCGCGCCCCGGCGATGCGCTGGGGTCAGGGCTCGCTGCAGGAGATCGACCACGTGCCGTTCGTGGAGCCGGTCACCCGCTTTGCCGGCACCGCGCCGGAGACCTCGGCCATCCCCGGTCTGGTCGATCGGGCGCTGGGCGCCGCGCTCACCCCCCCGTTCGGCCCGTCGTTCGTCGACTTTCCGCTCGACGTCGTGTTCAGCGAGGCGCCCGAGGGCGAGCCTCCGGCCCGGCTGCCCGACCCCGCCGCCCTCCCCGCCGCCGAGGGAGCGCAGCTCGAGCGCGCGGCGGAGCTGCTGCGGCGGGCCCGGCGCCCGGTGGTGATGGCGGGAACCGACCTGTACTGGGGACACGGCGAGCGCGCCCTGTCCGAGCTGATCGAGGAGCTGCGGATCCCGGTCTTCCTCAACGGGCTGGCGCGCGGGTGCGTGCCGGCCGACCACGAGCTGTTCTTCTCCCGGACGCGGGGGACCGCGCTCAAAGGCGCCGACGTGGCCTTGGTGTGCGGGGTGCCGATGGACTTTCGGCTCGGGTTCGGCGGCTCATTCGGCGAGGAGACCGAGATCGTGGTTATCGACGTCGGCCGGCCCGAGCGCCCGCACCCCCGCGCGGTCGCGGCCGAGCTGTACGGCGGCCTGCCCGCGACGCTGTCTGACCTGCGCGAAGCCGCTGGCGGCGGAGCGCTTTCCTCCCAGGAGTGGATCGATCAGCTGCGCGTCGCGGAGACCGAGAAGCGGGCGGTCGAGGGCGCCGAGCTCGCCGACGAGCGGGCTCCGCTTCACCCCATGCGGGTATACGCCGAGCTGCAGCAGGTGATCGACCGCGACGCGATCGTGGTCGGTGACGGCGGCGACTTCGTCTCCTACGCCGGGCGGGTGATCGACTCCTACGAGCCGGGGTGCTGGCTTGACCCCGGGCCCTACGGGTGCCTGGGCGCCGGCCCGGGCTACGCCTTGGCGGCCAAGCTCGCGCGCCCCGAGCGCCAGGTGGTGCTGCTCCTCGGCGACGGCGCCTTCGGCTTCTCGGGCCTCGAGTTCGACACCCTCGCGCGCCACGGCGTCAACGTCGTGGCGGTGATGGGAAACAACGGGATCTGGGCGCTGGAGAAGCATCCGATGGAGTTCCTCTACGGCTACTCGGTCGCGGCCGAGCTGCGGCCGGCCACGCGCTATGACCAGATGGTCGAGGCCCTGGGCTGCCACGGGGAGCTGGTGGAGCGCCCCGGCGACGTGGCGCCGGCGATCGAGCGGGCCTTCTCGGCCGAGCGTCCGGCACTGGTCAACGTGCTCACCGATCCCGCCGTCGTCTATCCGCGCAAGTCAAACCTGGCCTGATCGATGCACCGGGGGTGGCTGTGCGCCGCTTCGGCGCCGTCGCGTGCGTCTTAAGACGATGGTCCGATTGGAAGCGGCGCACCAGGCGAGGAGGCTGACGTGTTCTTAGGAGGGAAGACAACGAAAAGGAGCCCCATGACCAAGTCCGCGATCCGCATTGCGCTGTGCGTCGCCCTCGTCGCGGCGGCGGCGATCGTCCCCGCCCAGGCGGCCTCCGGCGGCGCCGTGGCCGCCCGCTCGCGATCGGTAATCCTCAAGCACATCGCGTTTCATCCCCGCACGGCTCACATTCGCGTCGGCGGCACCGTGACCTGGCGGTGGCGCGACGGGTCGATTGTGCACAACGTGGTCGGCTCTGGCTTTCGCAGCCCGACCAAGGCCATGGGCACCTACACCCTGCGCTTTAGGGCGAGGGGCACCTACAACTACGTGTGCACGATCCACCCGGGCATGACGGGGAAGGTCATCGTCGGCTGAGCGGATCGCGATCGGCGCCGGCGAGCCGGGGTGGCGGGGAACTTCAGGCGCCGGGCGATGTGCCCCCGCCCCGCGCGGGTGGTTAAGAGATGGAAGCCGCCCGAAGGCGGCTTCCAAATTTGGCCCCGTCAGGACGGGCAGGGGTACGTGCCATGAAAGGGCCGGTTAGGGTGGCTCGAGCGGCGGGAGGCGCCGATTCGATGCGGCTACGCTCGAACCTATGTGCCGCCAAAGCGTTCGCGCCACTGGCACGAAACCCTTTGCCGACGCCGGAAGTATCGACGGTCTGTCAAGCGATGGCAATCAGACATCCGTCCAGGCCGGCCCCAAAACTAGGTAGGGGCCTGCTCGCCGGCGGCGATCAGGGCCGCCCCGCGCAGGATGTCGTGCTCGGAGACCTCGACCGACTCGAGCCCGCACGCGCCAAGTAGCTCGAGCAGGATCGCCAGTCCGGCCACGATCGTCGGCGCCCGATCGGGATGTAGACCAGGGACCTGGCGGCGCTGGGCCTCGGGTATGGCGGCCATGCGGGCCAAAAGCAGCTCGACCGCCCCGCGCTCGAGGCGGTGGCCGTGGACCCGGTCGTGGTCGTAGGGCTCGAGCTCTAGGTCCATCGCCGCCGCCGAGGTCGCCGTGCCCGCCACGGCTACTGCGGTAATCACTTGCTCGCGGACCGAGCCGGGGACCAGCCGGGCGACCGCCCCCCGGGCGTCGTCGGCCAGCCGCCGGACCTCATCGGGGGGCGGTGGGTCCGAGTGGATGTGGCGCTCGGTGAGACGAACCACGCCGATGGGCATCGATACGTGAAAGGCGGGCTGTCGCCCACGGCCGACGATCACCTCGGTCGAGCCCCCACCGATGTCGAACACGGCCGCCGGGCCGGCGGCTGCCGAGCGTTCGCTCATCGCCCCCAAGTAGGTGAGTTGGGCCTCCTCATCGCCGGAGATGATCCGGGCGCAGAGACCGAACCGCCTCTCGATCTCGGCGGTGAACCACGGCCCGTTGGCCGCATCCCGGGCCGCGCTCGTGAGTACCGCCACCGCCTGCTGGCAGGCGTGGCGCTCGATCGCCTGGCGATAGTCGGCCAGCACGGCAAAGACCCGCTCCACCGCCCGCTCGGCTAGGGAGCCGTTGGCCTCGAGCTGCTCTCCCAAGCGGGTGACCTCGGATCGACGCTCGATGTCGGTCACGCCCGCAGGGCCGACGTCGCAGACCAGCAGGCGCGTCGAGTTGGTGCCGATGTCGACCACGCCGATCCGCACTGGAGGCGATCCTATTGCCGGGATGCTCGGGGCAGCGCAAGGCGGGCGAGCGGGGCGCGCACGGGTCGATATTGGCTCGTTGAACGTGGGCTCTTGGACGCCGCGATTGGTATAGTTCCTAGACCGCCGCGGGGTGGAGCAGTCTGGTAGCTCGTCGGGCTCATAACCCGAAGGTCGCGGGTTCGAATCCCGCCCCCGCTATCGAGGCCGACCAAGGCGTGGGGCCGTAAAAAGCCCCGCACACCGGCCGACCGAGACCTCGAAGGCCACCGCAAGGTGGCCTTCGTCGTGAACGGCCTTCTGGCCGCCCCTGGGTAACAATTGGGTCACAATTCGTGCGCCGAACGAGGCGCGGGCAGTAGCGTGGGCGCGTGCAAATGGGCCTGAGGCGCCCGGCTTGGGCGGTGGCGTGCGCAGGAATCGTGCTGGCCGTGGCCGCGCCGGCGAGCGCTACGAGCCCGGCGGCGGCCGGGAGGGCGCGGTCGTGCGGTGCGATCAGCTCCCACTACTCGGTCAAGGTCCTGAGCGGGCCGGTCAGCTGTCGCAAGGCGCGGCACGCCGCCCGCGGCTACCTGCACCGCCGCCAGGTGCGCGGGTGGTTTTGCCGGCAGGCGCTCGACCAGGCGCCGCTGGTGGCGATCTGCGACTACCACACGGCGCTGAGCAGCCCGCGAAAGGGCGCGACGCCTCCCAGGCGGGCATCTTCAAGCGGCGCTGACTGGAGCCGGGGGAGTACGGGTCCTCCCCCGGCGCGCCCTGCCGTGACAGTCGGGGGCCGGGCGGGCCAAGCCGGCCCTCACAGCCCACGCCGGGATGACGCGGTCGCCTCGATGCTGGATTTTCTGAGACCGGAAACGAGCCGCTCCCTCTTGAATCCCCACCGATGCATGCGCGGGGTCCAGGCCGGCGGTGCGTACCGCTTTCGTTTCTGAGCTGAAGGGACCCAGCGGGTGGCGCGGCATACCGAGGCTCTTGCAATCCGCGCATTCCAGTCA
>VAYS01000005.1 GCA_005883215.1 Actinomycetota bacterium | reverse complement strand
CGCCTCGGCGATCTCGGCCACCGAGGGCGAACGCCGCAGATCGAGCGACAGCTGGGTGACGGTGCGATCGACTCGCAGCGCGAGCTCCTGCAGGTCGCGGGGAACCCGCACCGACCAGGTGCGATCCCGGAAGTGACGCTTTAGCTCGCCGAGGATGGTGGGCACGGCATAGCTGGAGAAGACGACTTCGCGGTCGGGATCGAAACGGTCGATCGCCTTGAGCAAACCCAGGGATGCCACCTGGATGAGGTCGTCCATCGGCTCGTCGGCCCGTTGATAGCGGCGGGCGAGCTGACGGGCGAGGGGCAGGAAGCGCTCGACGAGCTGCTCGCGGGCATGCTGGTCGCCCTCGCGCAGGTAGCGGACGAACAGGTCGTGCTCGCTCTCCCCCGGCGCCAGCGTGTCGGGCGCCTCGTCGGGGACGGGGTGATCCTGGGGTGATGAATCGTTCATCTCGTTGGTCGTCGTCCTGAGCACCGAGTTCGCGCCGCGCGGAGCGGGTGATCCTTCCGGATCCGGCCCGAGAATGCACCCGCGCGGTTGCCGTAGAAACGGCCCCCTGCCCTGGATCGCTTGCGCTCTTTAGGTTCGATTACCCGGGTGGCGCCAAGGGAAAGCAGGCCCCGGCGGACGGCGACAGGCCGGGGACGGCCTAGGGCGCCTGCCCGGCCCTCGCCGGCCTGAGCGTCAGCTCCTCGTCCCAGCTGCACAGGCGCCGACGCGCCGGGCAGGTCAGGCACAGCTCTCGGTGGGGATGCTCGGCGACCGGAAACCGCCCCCCCTGCACGGCGTGGACCAGGGCGGCGATCTCGCGTTCGAGCGCGTCGGCTTCGCCGACGGCGTAGCGGCGGCCGACTGGGCTCTCGGGTGCCTCGAGAAAGCAATGGGCCACCTCCACCGTGGGCGCGCCGGCGCGCAGGACCGCCAAGGCGTAGACCGAGCGCTGGACGGGATAGACCTCGCCGTCGCCGCCAGGAGGGCGGCTCAGGCGGTCGGTCTTGTAGTCGATCACCAGGGCGCCGCCATCCGGTTCGTGGGCCAGCACGTCGATCACCCCGGTGAGGAGCGGGCTGGCGCGCTCGGTCCCCGGAAGCGTCAGCGCGAACGGGTGCTCGCGGTGCACCGCGCGAGCGCGGGCGAGGCGTGCGCACAGGGGGCTGCTGGCGAACGCCTGGACCAGCTTGGCCACCTGCGCGAGCTCGGGTTCCTCCACGGCCAGGCCGCGGGCGTCGGCCAGCATCGCCAGCTCGGGCCCGGCGAGCACCCGCGGGCTCCCGAAGTCCAGCTCCTCCAGCGCGGCGTGGGCCAGAAGCCCGCGCCTGCGAGCGTCGCCTCCGGCGGTGGGGCCGGCGCCGGGCGGAGCCTCGTCGGCCAGCCCCAGCACCCGCTGTACGTAGAAGCGATAGCCGCACCGGCGGTAGGCCTCGAGCGCGCTGTAGCTAAGCGAGGCCAGAGCGCCCGCCGCCGGCTGACCGGGGCGCGTCGGTTGAGCGCGCCGTGCTGGCGCGGTGCCCGAGGGCAGGCGGGCGGCGCGCACCACCGGCCTCGGCGGGGCGGCCGCCGCGGCCGGGGAGCTCAACTGCAGGCGGACCGGCTCGCCGCCGGCGCCAGCGACCCGCCGCACCCCGTCGCCCGCCTCGAGCTCGGCCTCCAGCGCCGGGACAAGGGCGGGGGCCAGCCAGTGCACGGGAGCCGCTCCGGCCCGCGCCGTCCCGGAGCGCCCCGGGTCCAACGCCCCGCTGAACAGCAGCCGGTCGCGGGCCCGGGTGGCGGCGACGTAGAAGATGCGCTGCTCCTCGCGCAAGGCGGCCTGCTGGCGCGGGGCGCTCAGCGTCTCGTAGTCGAGCGCAGGCTGGGGTGGGGACCCGTCCAGACCCGGGAGACGGATGCCGATCCGCTCTCCATCGACGATCACCGGCGGGCTCTCGCTGCCCAGCGCCCGCCCGAGGTCGGCGATGCACACGGTCGGGAACTCGAGTCCCTTGGCGGCGTGGATGGTCATCAGGCGCACCGCCTGCAGCTCGGCGTCCTCGACCGGGGCGTCGGGCTCGCGGGCCCCGGAGCGCGCCTGGGCGTCGGCGTGGTCCAGGAAGCCGCGCAGGTCGGGGCCGTGGGCGGCTTCGAACTCGCGCGCCCGGCGGATGAGCTTGGCCACGTTGGCCATCCGGTGCTCCACCCCGGGGGGGCCCGCAAACCGGGCGTCGGCGAGTGGGTGGGCGAGCAACCCCTCGATCGAGGCGGCCGGCGAGCGCGCCGCCGACCGCGGGCGCTCGGTCAGGATCCGCCCGACAATCGCGCCCAGCGCCTCGCGGTCGGAGTCCGCCAGCTGGTCGCCCAGACGCTCGTCCGCCAGACCCCCGTCCGCGCCTTCGTCGGGGCCTTGGGCGGACCGCACCATGGCTCGCCACGGGCCGCTGCCCGGGGCCCGGCCGGCCAGCGCGAGCAGCGCCAGGCCGTCGCGCGAGACACCCACCAGCGGGGAGGCCAGCAGCGAGTACAGGGCCGGCTCGTCGAGCGGGTTGGCCAGGACCCGCAGGTAGGCGAGCAGGTCGCGCACCTCGGGTCGCTTCCAGAAGCCGCCGGCCCCGGCGGCGAGCGTGGGCAGGCCGTGCTCCTCCAGCGCCGAGGAATAGATCGCCATATCGCTCGCCGCCCGCAGCAGCACCGCGACGTCGCCCGGGCTCACGTCCCCGCCGGCGACGAGCTCGGACACCCGGGCCGCTAGCAGCCGCGCCTCGGCGCGGCGCCACGGCGGCCCGGCGGGAACCTCGGCCGCATCCGGCTCCTCCCAGCCGCGGATGTCGGTGAGCAGGAGCTCGACGGCGGGCGCGGACGGAGCGGATCGTCGGGGCTCCAGCTCGAGGAACCCCTCCCCGAAGACTCGGGCAAACGCGGCGCTGACGGTGCGCAGCAGTCCCGTCCGGGCCCGGAAGTTGCCCGCCAGCACGGCGCGGGCGCCGGCGGCGGCGCGCGCGCGGAAGATCTCGACGTCGGCGTGACGAAAGGAGTAGATGGACTGGAACTCGTCGCCAACGCACAGCAGGTTGTCGCGCTCGAGCGCCTCCAGGATCTCCAGCTGGCGCTGGTTGGTGTCCTGGAACTCGTCGACCATCAGCATCTCGAGGCGCTCGACCCAGCTGGCGCGCAGCTCCGGCGACCCGGTGAGTAGATCGCGCGCATGCAGCTCGAGGTCGTCGAAGTCGAGCGCCGAGGCGTCGCGCTTGGCCTGTTCATAGGCCTGGCCATAGGCGCCGAGCAGCCGGTCAAGGAGACGGCTTGCCCCGATCGCCTGGCGATCGGCGCAAGCGCGCACGTAGGCCGACAATGCCTGGGCGTAGGCATCGCCCGCCGGCCCGCACGCCTGCCCGTTCCCGGCGCGCGCCAGGGCCAGTTCGGCCAGCTCGCGCCCCGCGGGCGCCGCACCGGAGCGCCGCCCGAGCAGCTCGCGACAGCGCTCCAGACGGTCGAGGACCACCAGCACGGCGGGCGGCGGATCGGACAGCCCGCCCAGGCGGGTGGCCAGCTCATCGCGGGCGCGGGCGAGCTCGCGGCGCGCGGGTTCGAGCTCGGGCGGGGGCCCGGGATCGGGCAGCCGGGGTGTCTGCTCGCCGCGGCTGCGCAGCTCGTCGTAGACGGCCATCACCACCTCCCCAGTGCGGTCGACTCCCCACGCCGCCGCCAGGTCCAGCGCTGCGGCACGGTGGGGACCGTGCAGGATGGTGCGCAGCGCGGTGGCATAGGCCTGCTCACGCAGGGCGCGCGCGGCGGGATCGTCGAGCACGCGAAAACGCGGATCCATGCCGGCCGCGAGCGCGTGCTCCCGCAGCACCCGGGCGCAGAAAGCGTGGATCGTCATCACCAGCGCGCCCTCGGTATCGCGCGCATGAGCGCGCTCCCCGAGCTCGATGAACCGGGAGCGCACCCGCTCGCGCAGCTCGCCGGCGGCGCGCTCGGTGAAGGTGATGGCCAGGATCCGGCCCGGTGCGATGCCGTCCTCGAGCACGGCGGCGACGAACCGCTCGACGAGCACCGTCGTCTTGCCGCTGCCCGCGCCGGCGGCGAGCAGGAGCGAGCCGTCGCGGTGGGCGACCGCCGCCGCCTGCTCGGGCGTCAGACCGTCCCCGCGCGGGGCCGGTCCCGAAGCGGGCGGGGAGTCGAGGTCAAACAGCGTGGGGGTGCGCTCGCCGCTCACGGGGGCGCCCCCGGCGGCTGCTGGCCCGGGGCGCTGGCCGCGCCGCGCGCCCCGGCGCCCGACGCCTCCTCGCAGCGACAGATGCCCGGGTAGGCGCATCCGCCGCCCGGCGAGCAGGTCTGGGGCCGGGCTTGCAGGCGACCGGCGCGGATCCGCTCGGCGGCGTCGACGGCCAAGCGCGCGGCCGATGCCATCAGCTCGTCCAGCTCGGGGCGGGTGAAGCGATCGTTGGCCAGGCAGTCGAGGTCGGGGTCGGCCTCGGCGAGCAGCGCGCCGCGCGGTCGCTGGTCGCGGGCCGTGAGCGGCTGATAGAAGCCGCCGACCGGCTCCAGGCCCAGGATGTCGCTCACCGCCCGCATGTACAGGGCGACCTGCAGGCGTCCCTTCTCCTCCCAGGCGCGGCCGGGCGGCGCCTCGCGGCCCTTGTAGTCATAGACGATCGCCTGGGACGTGCCGGGGTCGACGTCGACGCGGTCCACGCGACCGCGCAGGCGCAGCCCAGGCACGAGCTCGAGCGCCGGGTAGGCCGGCGCGGTGTCCTCGCCCGCGCCGGGCGCGGCGTCGGTCACCTCCCGCTCCTCCTGCATCCCGAACTCGAGCTCCAGGTGGCGGGGCTCAAAGCCGGTGCCGCAGGCGGCACCGAGCTCCAGGTAGCGATCCAGGTCGGCCTGCAGCCGGCGCACCGTCACCGCGCGGCGCTCGGGGCTCGGCGACAGGGCGTGACTGCGCTCGGCGTCCTCCTCGATCGCCTGGCGCGCCAGTCGCTTGGCCAGCCCGAGCACCTCGGGGCGCAGCCGGGCCGAGCCGGTCCGGCGCTCGAGCTCGCCAAGCGTGCGTTCGAGCACCGCGTGGGCCAGCCCGCCCCGGGCCAGCGCCTCGGGATCGGGCGCGAGCTCGTCCGGAGCCAGATAGCGCTCCACGAACCAGCGCACCGGACAGGACAGGTAGAGCTCGAGCGCGGAGGCCGAGAAGGCAGGGCGCTCGCGCAGGTCGGCCAGCACGGCGGGGTGGCCGAGGCCGCGCTGGTCGCCGTCGAGGCCCGGCCCGGGTGCGGAGGCTGGGACGGCGGGTCCCGGCGCCGGTTGGCCGGGCTCGTCGCTCGTCGCCCCCATCCTCCGCCGACGGCGGTTGGCCAGCAGGCCCTCGTCGAAGCAGTCGCAGACGTCATCGACGAACAGCGAGCGCAGCGCCGGCCTCCCCTCGTCGTCACCGCTGCGCCAGCTGAGCACGAGGCGCTCCTCGGCCCGCGACACCGTGGCGTAGAACAGGTAGCGCTCGGCGGCCAGCGGATCCTCGACCCGGTCCAGCACCAGGCCCGAGGCCAGTGCCAGCTCGCGCCGGCGCTCGGAGGAGAGGAACGGCTCGGGGGGCCGCGGCCGGGGAAAGACGCCCTCGAGCAGGCCGCAGGCGAACAGCGCCCGCACCCGGCGGGCGCGCAGGGCCATGGGATCGGCCACCAGCACCTCGTCGGGGCCCGGGCGAGCGCCGGCGCTCACCTCCAGGGCGCCGAGCGCGGCGGCGAGCCGATCGCCGTCGCCGGCCAGACCGGGCTGGGCGGCGGCCAGGTTGGCCAGGTCACCCAGCGCCGCCCGCGCCGCCGACCAGGCGCGCGCCTCGGCCAGCTCCTCGCCGGCGAGCACCGCCGCCTGGCGGCGGTGAGGAGCCGCGAACAGGCGATCCAGGGCTCGCCCCAGCTCCTCGAGGTGCGGGCGCGCGCCGGCGCTCCGAGCGCGAGCCAGGCGATCGATGTCCTCCAACGGCCAGCCGTCGCGCTCCCACACCGCGCGCGCCGCGGCGGCGTCGAGAACCCCACCGCGGCGCAGCTGGCGCTCGAGCCGGTCGGCGAGCTCGGGCCGGCGCAGCAGCCCGGGGGTGCGTAGCCAGCGCAGCAGATCCTGCGACCGGCCCTCGCCGCTGGCGCAGCGATCGAGCGCGAGCAGACCGGTGCCCAGCGCGGTGTCGGCGAACGGGCGGGGGTGCGCGGGCGCACAGGCGATCCCGCGGCTTGCGAATACCGACTGGATCAGTCTCCAGTCGGCGCCCGGTGAGCGCGCCACGACGGCGACCTCGGCGGGCGCGATTCCCTGCTCGAGCGCCCCGGCGACCGCGGCGGCGACCAGCTCCAGCTCGGCCCTCTCCCCCCCGCCCTCCAGCAGTGTGACCGCCGCCCCTGCCGCGACCCGCCGAGCGCCGGGTTCGAACAAGGAACGCTCCATGTGATGCAGGGCCGGGGCGGCGTGGGGGGCATAGAAGTCGGGGCCGGGCGCGAGCGCGCGATGGTCGTCGGCCAGCGGCCGCAGGGCCTGGAAGGTCCCCGCGCGTCCCTCCAGCGCGGCGCGGCCCGGCTCGTAGGGGAGCGACACGGTGACCGCTGCCCCGGCACGGCTGAGCGTCTCGATCGCGTCGAGCTCCAGCGGGGTGAAGTCGTCGAAGCCGTAGAACAGGACGGGCGTGTCGCGCCAGCGTCGGGGCTCCAGGCGCAGGCCATCGAGCGCGCGGCTGGCGTAAAGCTCGGCATCGGGCCGGCCGATGGCGTCGAGCAGTCGGTCGTAGGCGCGATACAGGGCAGCGAGATCGTCGGCGTAGCCTCGCCGTTCGAGGTCCGAGGCAGCCCATGCCCGCAGCGCCGAGGTAAAGCGGGCGGGGCTCACCCGGTGCTGGCGCAGCTCGGAGATGAGGTCCGACAGGGCACCGGCGAAGCCCGCGGTGCCCGCCGATGCCCCAATCGCCGGCAGCCGCACGCTGGCCACCGCCGAGACGACGAGCTGGGCGCGGGCGACGGCCGAGATCGGCTCGCCCGCGGCACCCACGCGGCGGGCGATCTCGGCGATCAGGCCCGAGAAGCGCTCGACCCGAACCCCGAGCACCAGCCCGGCGGCGGCCAGCTCGGCCCGGTAGTGCTCGACGTCGGCCCGGGTGGGCACCACCAACAGCGGCGAGCTGGGCAGCGCTTCGCGGTAACCGTCGAGCACGGCGCCCGCCTTGGTCGAGTTGGCCGGACCGGTGATCAGCCTCAGGGGCATCCGGCCATGGTCCCGCACGCCCCCGACGTGAGGGCGAGGCTCAGGCCGCGGTGCGCGCCTCCGGCGCCGCCGTCTCCTCCTCGGCCTCGGGGGGACGAGCCCCCTCCCGCGCCCACTCCTCGTCGAACTCCACCCGCCACTTGCCGTCCTCGTTCTGCACCAGCGCCAGCCGGGCCCGGAACGAGCGGCCGCTGCGCCCCCGGAAGCCGGTCACCTGCTTGGCGGTGCGTCCAGTCTTGATCAGCTCGCGGGCGACGGCGACGGGAAGCTGCTTGCCCGCCTTGGCCTTCCAGATCACGAAACCGCAGCCTGGATCCTCGCGCGACCAGCAGGAGTAGCCCTTGCGGTTTTCGACGATGTCGCGCCCGCACACCGGGCAGGGCCCCAGGTTGGCCCGCGGGATGCGCACGTCCTTGAGCTTGGTGTCGAGCTCCTGCACGGTCTCGGTGGCGAAGCCGGCGATGTCGTGCATGAACCGCTCGCGCGAGTCCTCGCCCCGCTCGATGCGGCCCAGGCGATGCTCCCAGTTGCCGGTGAGCTGGGGAGACGTGAGCGCGTGCTCGTCGAGCAGGCGGATCACGTTGCGCCCCTTCTCGGTGGCGATCAGCGCGCGGCCGTCGCGCTCGAGGTAGGCGACCTCGATCAGCCGCTCGATGATCGCCGCCCGGGTCGCGGGGGTGCCGATGCCCGAGTCCTTCATCGCCTCGCGCAGCTCCTCGTCGTCGACCAGCTTGCCCGCCGTCTCCATGGCGGCGAGCAGCGAAGCGTCGGTGTAGCGCCGGGGCGGCTTGGTCTCCTTCTCCAGGCTCTTGACCTCGCGGGTATCGACGGTCTCGTCGCGCTCCAGGCGAGGCAGCTGCTGCTCGCCCCCCTCGTCTTCGTCGCGCCGGGGGTCGGTGTCGGCGATCTCGCCGTAGACCGCGCGCCACCCGGGGACGAGCAACAGCCGCCCTCGGGTCCGAAACACCCGCTCAGCCACGGTCGTCTCCAGCCGCGTGGCCTCGAACACCGCGTCGGGGTGAAAGGCGGCGAGGAAGCGGCGGACGACCAGGTCGTAGACGCGACGGTCGTCCGGGTTCATCTTGTCCACGCGGTGCTCGGAGCGGGTGGGGATGATCGCGTGGTGATCGGAGACCTTCTCGTTGTTGACCACCCGCGCGAGCGGCAGCAGGTCGAGGCCGGTGACGTAGCGCGCTGCCGCGGTGTAATCGGACTGGCGCCCGAGCAGCTCGGCGGTGGGCTTGATCTCGCCCGTCATGTCCGAGGTCAGAAAGCGCGAGTTGGTCCGGGGATAGGTCAGCGCCTTGTGGTCCTCGTAAAGGCGCTGGGCGGCGGCCAAGGTACGGCGCGCGGAGAACCCGAAACGGGTGTTGGCGTCGCGCTGCAGCGAAGTCAGGTCATACAGGAGCGCGGATCGCTCGCGTTGTTCCTTGCGCTCGAGCTTGGTGATCTGGCCGGGCTGCCCCGAGCACTCGGCCACGATCGCCGCGGCCTCCTTGGCGCTGGCGATGCGCGGGTGGGCACCGGCGTGAAAGCGGCCCAGGTACACGCGCTCGCCGTCCTCCTGGGTCGCCGGCGGCGCGGCGAAGGTGGCGTCGACGAGCCAGTAGGGCTCGGGCTTGAACGCCCGGATCTCCTCCTCGCGGCGGGCGATGATCGCCAGCGTGGGCGTCTGCACCCGACCGAGAGACACGGCTCCGTCAAACGAAGAGCGCAACCGGATGGTGGCGGCGCGGGTGGCGTTCATGCCCACGATCCAGTCCGCCTCCGAACGCGAGCGCGCCGCCTCCTCCAGCAGCGCGAGCTCGGAGCCGGGGCGCAGCGCGTCGAAGCCCTCGCGGATCGCCGCGGCGGTCATCGACGACAGCCACAGCCGCTGCACCGAAAGCTTGGCCCGTGCCTTCTCGTACACGTAGGCGAAGATCAGCTCCCCCTCGCGGCCCGCGTCGCAGGCGTTGATCACCACGTCGATGTCGTCGCGCCGCAGCTGGGCGGTGATCACCGACATCTGCTTGCGCGAGCGCTCGTCGCGGACCACGAGCTTGAACTGGCGGGGGACGATCGGCAGGTCGGCCATGCGCCAGCGCTTGTACTTGGCGTCGTACTCGTCGGGCTCGGCGAGCGAGACCAGGTGCCCCACCGCCCAGGTGACCACGTGCTCGGGACCCTCGAGATAGCCCTCGTGCTTCTGGAAGGGGCCGGGCAGGACGCGCGCGAGGTCACGGCCCACCGACGGCTTCTCGGCGATTACGAGCATCTGGCCCATGGCGGCCAAGCGTAGCGAGGCCCCCCGCCGGCTCCGGGCTCAGTGGGCGCAATTGCCCGTGGCCACCGGCCCGTGGGCGCTCGCCAGGGCGCCCGCCACCACCCGGTTGGCTACCCCGTAGCCGCCGCGCGGACCGCCCCCCACGGTGGCGGCGAACACAGTGGTCACCACCCGCCCCCGGGCGTCGACTAGCGGCCCGCCGGAGTTGCCCGAGCGCACGAGCCCGCGAAACGGGGTCACCAGGCGCGGCACCGAGCCCTGGCCGTAGGCGTCGGAGGTCACCACCGTGTGGGTCTGGGCGATGCGGCCCGGCTGCACCGTGTAGGGGCCGTTGTGCGGATAGCCGAGGATCGCCGCCTGGGTCTCCGGCGCCGGGTCGCTGGCCAGCGGCAGGCTCGGCTCGGACAGGCCGGACACCCGCAGCACGGCCACGTCGTCGCGGGCGTCAAACGCCACCGTCTCGGCGGGCATCCCCGACGCTTGCCCGCGAACTTGTACGGCGGTATCGGACTCGCCCGCCACCACGTGGGCGTTGGTCACCACCAGGTGCGGTCCGGCCACCCAGCCCGAGCCCTCCACCCCCAGCCCGCAGGCGGTTCCCACGATGCGCACCACGCTCGGTGCCGCGGCCCGCACGCCCGGCGTCCGGGCGATCGCCGAATGTGGCGGCGGGACCTGGGGCGAGGGCCCGGCGATCGAGGGAAGAGGGTCAAACCGGGCCAGCGCGTTGAGGATCGGTCCCGACGGCGGCAACAACTCGTTGAGCTTGGTGAGGATGAACGAGCGGCGCACGTCGCGCCGCAGATCCGGCTCACCGGGCAGCTGGACCACCACCGCCGCCGCGATCCACGCCACGCCGAGCACCAGGCAGGCGCTGAGCAGCGCGCCCAGCACCCCGTCGGCCATCGCCAGGCCGGGGACCCGCAGAGCGGTACGCAGCCGCACGCCCAGGCCTTCCAGGCCGGCGGCGAGGATCACCCCGGCCAGCAGCGCGCCCATCAGGCCGAACGCCGGGGCATAGGGCGAGGTCGAGCCCTGGGACAGCACCGCCGTGCCCAGCCTGGTCCCCAGCACCGCCCCCAGGACAAAGCCAGCCAGCGACAGCACGCCGACGATGAACCCCCGTCCAAACCCGTAGAAGGAGAGCAGCAGCGCGAGCCCGACGATGATCCAGTCCAGGCCGGTCATGAGCTGGCGGCGACCCTAGCGGCGCACGGTCGGCTCGGGGACACCGAGGCGACGGGGCCACCGGCTAGCCTGGCCGGGTGACCGCCGCACCGCCACGGATGGCCCGGCGACCGGACCCGCCCGTCCGCGACCCGCTGCGATCACCCGCGCTCGCCCGCCGCCGCCGCGCGATCCCGGTGATCGCCCTGGCCCTGGTCGCCTTGGTGTTCGGCATCATCGAGGGCGCGGGCCCGCGCGACGCCGCGCAGCGCCGCCTGGCCGAGCGCTACGCGGCGGCCTGGTCGCGTGGGGACTACGGGGCCCTGTATGCGCTGGTGGACCCGGGCACCCGCGACCGGCTTCCTTACGACCGCTTCGTCCACGCCTACCGGGCGGCGGCGGCGACGGCGACGGTCAGCGGCGCGCGCCCGGGCCGCGCCGGGGCCTCGGGAGGCGGCGAGGCGGTGGCGCTGACCGTCTACACCCGCGTGTTCGGCGAGCTGCGCCTGACCCAACGGCTGCCGATGACGGGCGGGCCCACCGGCCCGGTGGTGCGCTGGTCCGAGAACCTGGTCTTCCCCGGGCTGCGTCCCGGCGAGCGGCTGTCGCGCCAGACCCAGTTGCCCGCCCGCACCACCCTGCTCACCCGCGAGGGAACCGTGCTGGCCGGGGGCGCGCCCGGTCCCGACGGACAGCGCTCCTCGCCGCTGGGTTCAGCGGCGACCGCGATCAGCGGACGGATCGGGCCGATCCCCAAAGGCCAGGAGCTCGAGTTCGAGGCCACCGGTGTGCCCCCCGGATCCCAGGTGGGCATCACCGGCCTCGAGCGGGCGCTGGAGGAGCAGCTGCACGGGTCCCCGGGCGGCGTGCTGCGGGCCGGTTCGCGGACGCTGGCCAGCGCCGCGCCGCACGCCGCCGCCCCGGTGCGCAGCACCATCAGCGCCCACCTCCAGGGCGCCGCGGTCACCGCGCTGGGCTCCCGCACGGGCGGGGTGGTCGCGCTGCGCCCCGACGGCGAGCTTCTGGCCGCGGCCGGCCTGCCCCTGTCGGACCTCCAGCCCCCCGGCTCGACGTTCAAGATCATCACCGTGACCGGTGCCCTGGAAGCGGGCATCGCCAACCCGGGCACCCAGTTTCCGGTTCAGACGGCGGCGACGTTGTCGGGGGTGAAGCTCCAGAACGCCAACGGCGAGTCCTGCGGGGGCACCCTGACCGAGGCGTTCGCCATCTCGTGCAACTCGGTGTTCGCCCCGCTGGGGGCCAAGCTGGGCGCCGGCCGGCTCGTCTCGGTCGCCCAGCGCTTCGGCTTCAACGACCCCCCCGGTATTCCCGGCGCGGCGACGAGCACGATCCCACCCGCCGCCCGGATCGGCGACGACCTGGCGGTGGGCTCGACCGCGATCGGCCAGGGCGACGTCCAGGCCAGCGCCCTGCAGATGGCGATCGCCGCGGCCACCATCGGCAACGAGGGCCGGCGCCCGCGGCCCACCGTCCTACCAGGCCCGCCCGCCCCGATGGTGACCGCGACCTCGCCCCGGGTGGCTCGGCTGGTGCGCAGCCTGATGCTCGAGGTGGTGCGCTCGGGAACCGGCACCTCGGCCCAGGTCCCGGGGGTAAAGGTGGCGGGCAAGACGGGGACCGCCGAGCTGCGCAGCACGGTGTGCACCCCCGCCGATCCGAGCGGCTGTGCAGCCTCGGGAGACCCGCGCAACACCGACGCGTGGTTCGTGGCCTTCGCGCCCGCGCTGGCCCCCCGGGTGGTGGTGGGCGCGGTGCTGGTGGGCGCCGGCGCGGGCGGCGACACGGCCGCCCCGCTGGCCGCCGACGTCCTGCGCGCCGGCCTGAGCGGGCGCTAAGGCCCGCACCAACCTCCGCCTCCGCACCAACCCCGCCCCAACCCCCCGCACCAACCCCGCGCCGCCCGCCCCCCGCCGGCCGGGAAAGCCCAGTGCCTAGACGTCGAGCTCCACGGTCCCGGTCTGCCCCGCGACCTGGTCGCTCACGTCGAACTCCAGCGGCCGGTTGTCATAGGCCGAGACCGGCACCTTGAACAGCAGCACCGCCCCCTGGATCGGGCCCTCGTCGGGCACCGTGCTCTGGGCGGGAATCTGGCCGTGGCAGGGGATCGGCAGCGGCCGATAGGCGAAGATGTTGAGCGGGCCCGGGACCACTGGCGTATAGGCGCGTCCCTGGGTGTCCTTGATCCGATAGATCAGCGCCGGATGGCGCGTCTGGCAGCTGTGGTTCTCGACGCGCAGCCACACCGAGAACCACGCCTGCTTGGACGTCAGGTGGGCCTGGGGGGGTGTGAGGCCCAGCAGGTAGCTGCGATCCTCGGCGTCGGTGGGGTTCAGCTGGCGCGAGAGCTGCACCTGGTACTTCAGCGCGCCCACGTCGATGTAGGTGCCCTCGTCGGATGCGTGCCGGGTGTTGTGCTCGCCGCAGCCGGCCAGCGCCCAGGCGGCGATGAGCCCGACGGCGAGCACCGGTAGTCGGGGCGCATGGCTCATGGCGGACCGGGAGCTTATCCGGCCACCGTCGCCCGCTGTCCCCGCTCTGCGCCCTCCTCCAGGATCGAGCGCAGGCGCCGCATCGCCCGCCCCGCGTTGCGGCGAAGCCAGCGGCGCATGCCCAGCGACTCGGTGATGCGATCGGCCCGCGTGGCCGGGAAGGTCTCGGTGATCATCTCCACCTGCGTGGTGCCCCCCGCTCCCGGCTGCAGCGAGAAGACGGTGAGCAGCCGCACCCGGTTGAACTTGCCGCCCCGCCCGGCGGCGACGATCCGCCGGGGCGGGTCGACCTCGGTGAGCGTCAGATCGGCCCAGCCAAAGCGGTTGCGCCGGGTCTTTAGCCGGAAGCGGGCGCCTGCCCCCCGCCCGTAGGACTCGCGGCGGGTCAGGTGCCAGTCGACCAGGTAGTGATCGGAGAACTCGGGGTGGTTGGCGATGTCCAGCAGGTACTCGAAGACCTGCTCGCGCGGGCGATCGATGCATACCGACGTGGACAGAGGGTCCAAGGCGACCGCAGTCTACGGCCCTGCGCGCGGGCGATTCTCACCGGTGTGACGCCCCCGGCGCTAGGCGGCGCGGACAGTCAGCCGCACGGTGTGGCCGTACTCGCTGTGGCGCACCACATCGACGCCCGCCGGCTCCTGCCGGCGCAGGGGGCGGCACAGCTCGCAGACGAGCCGCCCGCTGTCATAGAGGAAGATGCGCTCCCCGACCAGCGGCGTGCGATGGCAATCGGCGCAGCGATCGCGGTCGGCGCTCAGGGCGCCGACCCCCTTGCGCAGCAGCAGCCGCTCGAAGTCGTCGGCGCGCGCGGAGGCAGTGTCGGCCATGGCCGAAGCTTCGCCAAGGCAGCCCGCCCTCCTGCCGGCGCAAGCGCGGTCGCGCCGGGAGGACGACCGCCGGCGGACAGAAGGGGGTTTGCGCCCCTCGCGAGGATGGGTAGGAGGGGCCGGCGCGGGTGGTCGGGCCCTGTATGGAAACGGTAAACAACCCGGCCGGGGAGGCCCCCGAGCGGTATCATGGCCCGGCCCCAGACCGAGGCCGGGAGCGCAGCCGAGGGAGCTTTGAGATGGAGACTTTGACGGCCGGAACCATGGCGGGAGCTGGGTCGTTCCGCTGCGAGGAGTGCGGACACGTGGTCAAGCTCGCCGAGCAGGACACCCTCGGCGCCTGCCCGGACTGCGGCGGCAAGGCCTATGCCCGGGCCACCCTCTTCGGCGGCCAGCGCTTCGGCCGCGAGACCGAGCCTCCACCCATGAGCCCTGAGCAGCGCGGCGCGTGGCTGGGCCAGGTGAAAAGGGGCCTAACCGGCCCCGGGCAATATCTGGCCTACGAGGACGGCGACCAGCTTGTGACCGTCTCGCTGGAGAACGAGTGGACGCGGGTGGGGCGCAGCCTGGCCGCCGACGTCCGCTTCGACGACCCGACGGTCTCGCGACGCCACGCGCTGGTCGTACGCCAGCCCGACGGGGTGCGGGTGCTCGACGACCGCAGCCTCAACGGCGTGTTCGTCAACGGCAAGCGAGTCGAGTGGAGCGTCCTGCACGACGGCGATGAGATCGTCGTCGGTCGCTACCGGCTGCACTTCGTCGAGCAGGCCGCCGAGCCGACGATCGCCGGCGAGGCGGCGGTGAGCTCCGAGGCCGACCCCACCGCCGGCTGACCGCGGCGGCGGGCACCCGATAGGCCAGGCAGGCACCGCGCCCGGCGAGCGGTCCGCGGCCGCGGCGGCGCTAGTATCGCCCGGCCATGGCGCAGACCGTCGCCATCCTCTCTCAGAAGGGCGGGACCGGGAAGACGACGTCGGTGCGCACGCTCACCGACGTCTTTCGCCGGGTGGGGATCGAGACGCTGGCCGTCGACCTGGACCCCCAGGGCAACCTCTCCGACTACTTCGACCTCGAGCCCGACGTCTCCCCTACGGTCGGCGACGTGCTCACCGGCCGGGCGGGCATCGAGGACGCCCTGCACGATGGGATCGTCCCCGCCAATCTGGGCCTGGCCGAGACCGAGCTCGTGCTGGGGGGAAAGATGGGACGCGAGCTGGCCCTGCGACGCGCCCTGGCCGGGCTGTCCGAGCGCTACGAGCTGATCTTGATCGACTGCCCGCCGTCGCTGGGGCTGCTCACGGTCAATGCGCTGGTGGCCGCCGATCACGCCCTGATCTCGGCCGAGGCGCAGTACTTCGCCATGCAGGGCGTCGAGCAGGCCAAGGAGGTGATCGACCTGGCGCGCGACGGGCTCAACTCCGAGCTCAACTGGCTCGGCGTGGTGTTCAACATCGCCGACATGCGCACCGTGCACTCGCGCGAGGCCTACGCCTCGCTGCGCGAGCACTACGGCGAGCGCCTGTTCGACACCACGATCCGCGCCTCGATCGCCTACGCCGAGTCGGCCGAGCGCGGGGTGTCGATCCTCGACTACCGCCCCGATCTCGGGGCCGACTATCTGGCCCTGGCCGAGGAGCTGCTGCGTCGGCTGGGGCTCGACGGCGCCCGCGCCCGGGTGGCCGAGCTCGCCGCGGTCTGAGCGGGTTTGTCTCACCATCGCACCGGGTAGATTTCCGGCCCCATGGGCGGGGGACGTCTACGCACTGCCTTCTTCGGGCTCCTGCTGGCGGCCGCGCTGTCGATTCTCGGTGCGCCCGGCGCCGGCGCGCGCGCCCAGAAGCGAAGCGCCCACGCCCGCAGCCCTCGCTGCGCCCGTCACGCCACCACGCGCTGCCGCGCGCGGCCCAAGGCCTGCCCCTCGCGGAGGGCGGGGAGCCGCCGTCGGGCGGGCACCCGGCGCCGAAGCCGCGGCCACAGTCCCTGCCGGCGCCGGCTGCGCCCACCGCACCGCCCGGTCACCCCGGCCGCGACCGGGGTCCCGGCGCCGGCGCCGGGCGCCTCGGGCGGATCCGGGCCGGCCTCGTCCGGCGGCTCGGCCTCGCACCCCGGCCCCGGCGTCGCCCCCGCCGGACCCGGTTCGTCCCGACCCATGTCGAGCGGAGCCACCACGAGTGCCGGCTCCGCGCTCTCGCCGGCGAGCTTCTCCATCGGCGAGCCCCAGTGGACCACGGTCGGCGCCACCGGCTGCGGGACGAACGGAGACGGCGAGCCGGCGATCCACGTCTCCTTGGCCAACGACGTCTTCCTCGGCTCCGAGGAGGGCCTGGGCAACGGCAGCGACGCCTGGCGGGACCTGGGAGGCGTGGGCGGAAGCGGAGCCCAGGCGTGCTCGCTCGAATACCGGGGCCAGCCCAACGCCCTGGTGCCCGGGCTCGGCCTGTCGGGCGGGGACATCGACCTGGCCTGGGCCAGCGCCCCCAACGCCCAGCGCACCTTCAATCTCTACGTGGCCAGCCTCAACGGGGCGTCCGTCGCGGTGGCCCATTCCAGCGATCGCGGCACCACCTTCACCAACGTCCCGGTCCAGCGCGGCCTGCCGCTCGACGACCGCGAGTGGATCGCCGCCTTCGGCGCCCAGACCTCGCTATTGACCTACCACGACCTCCGGGGCGCCATCGACGTGCTGCGCTCCGACGACGGGGGATCGACCTACACCCAGATCTCCCAGGCCATCCCGGAGAGCAACTACGCGGCCGAGGACAACCAGCACGGCAACCTGGTCATCGATCGCCGCAACACGGCGGGCACCGGCCCCGGCCCCAACGCCGAGCCCGGCTTCTGGGCCTACCAGTCCTACGTGGCCGCCAACTCACCCGCCGACCAGAACAACACCGACAACTACGACACCGCCTTCGTTTCGGTCTCGCACGACGGCGGCTTCACCTGGGACGCGCGGCCAATCCCGTGCAGCTTTGCCTCGACGCCCGCCAGCCCCGACCCGACCCAACGAGGCCTGGACCACAACTTCCCCAACGTCTCGGTCGATCCGGCCGGGAACCTGTGGGCCTCGTGGTCAGACGACCGCAACGTGTTCACCGCGGTGTCGGCCGACCACGGCTCGACCTGGGCCTGCTCGGGGCCGGTGAGCACCAACACCGCCCAGGCGATCTTCCCCTGGCTGGTAGCCACCTCGGCGGGGGTCGATCTCGTCTACTACGGCTCCCCCACCGCGCCCAACTCGTCCCAACCGCAGACGTTTTCCGTCTACTTCGCCCAGAACCCGAGCGCCAGCACCGGCGGCTGGGCCACCCCCCAGCAACTGACCGCGGTGCACAAGGGCCCGGTGTGCGAGAGCGGCGTCACCTGCACCGACGGCCGTCAGCTGCTCGACGACTTCGGCGTCGACACCGATCAGTCGGGGTGGGCGCACATCGCCTTCACCTCAGACGCCGACGACCAGTTCAAGTTCTCTCCCGGCGGACCAAACTCGGCCACCGGCTACGCGGTGCAGACCGGCGGCACGCCGGTCGGCGCTCCCAACTAGCGCTCGCCGCTCCCGCCATGGGCGAGGTACGAGTCGAGCGGCGCGGAACGGTGCTGCTGGCCACGCTGGAAAACCCGCCGCACGGGCTGATGGACTCTGGCATCGTCGACGGCCTGGCGTCCCTGGTAACGCGGGCCGATGAAGACGATGGCGTCGGCGCCGTCGTGCTCACCGGAGCACACCCCGAGCGCTTCGTCGCCCACTATGACGTGGGCGAGCTGCTGGCCGCCGCCCGCGGCGGTCCTTCCGTCGGGCGTCGTGCCGCCGGCGCCTCGCTGCGCGTGGTCGGCACGCTGCGCCGCGTCCGGGGCGTCGAACGGGCGCTGGCGCGCACCCCGGCGGCGGGCCTGGCGGCGCTCGAGCGCTTCCACGAGACGTTCCTGGCCATGAACCGCAGCGGCGCGGTGTTCGTCGCGGCGCTAAACGGATCGGCGATGGGCGGCGGGTGCGAGCTGGCGCTGGCCTGCGACCTCCGCCTGATGGCCGAAGGCGACTTCGGCGTCGGCCAGCCCGAGATCCTGTTCGGCTTTCCCCCCGGCGGGGGCGGCACCCAGCGGCTGGCCCGGTTGCTGGGCAGCGCGCGCGCGCTGCGCCTCGTCCTCGACGGCGGGCCCCTGTCGCCGACCGAGGCGCTGGAGCTGGGCCTGGTCGACGAGCTGGTAAGCGGTGACCGGCTGATCGAACGGGCGCTGGCGGTCGCCGAGCGGCTCGGCGCCCGGCCCAAGGCCGGGGTCGCCGCCTGCAAGCGCGCGGTCTACGAGGGCGGGTCGCTCGGCCTCGCCGACGGGCTGCGGCTCGAGGCCGCGGAGTTCTTGGCCGCGCTTGGCACGCCGGCGGCCGTGGAGGCGATGGCCGCCTACCAGGACGAGCTGCAGCGCAGCGGAGAGCTGCCCGGCTATGACCGCGCGGCGCTCGAGCGGGCGCTCGAGCGCGGTCGCTTCCAGGCGTAAGCCGCCGCCTTCCTAGGCTCCGCGTCCAACGACCGGCCTCGCGCCTGGGCGGGTGCCATGCTTGCCTCATGGCTCAGGCGAGCGCCCTGGATACGACCTCGCTGAGCGAGCTCGAGCGCCGGGTCGTCAGCCGGTTCGCCGAAACCGTTCAAGACGAGCTCGGCGCAGACCTGCACGGCGCCTGGCTGTACGGCTCGCGCGCCCGAGGAGAGCCGCGCAAGGAGGAATCGGACGTCGACCTGCTCGTCATCACGCGCGCTGGCACCGACCACCGGCAACGCCTCTATCGGCTCCTTGACGACGTCGCGATGGCAGAGGGCGCCAGCCCCCCGTTCTTCTCCGTGCACGTCCACGACGAGACCTGGCTCGCCCAGCGGGGCGAGATCCGCTCCTTCTACATCGCCGAGGTAGACCGCGACAAGGTCGTGCTCGCCGGCGAGCCATGAGCCCTCGCTCCGAGGAGTTCATGGCCAGCGCCCGAGCACGCTTGGCCTCGGCGCGCGCGGCGCTCGACGTAGACCCGGCGGGCGCGACGAGCCTCGCCTATTACTCGATGCTCTACGCCGCCCGCGCCGAGCTGAGCGAGCAAGACCAGTACGCAAAGACGCACGCCGGCACCTGGCGCCTGTTCCACGCCCTGTTCGTCACGCCTGGGACTTTCGACGCCGAGCTATATCCAGAGCGACCGACCTCCAGAAGGCTCGCGAGGCCGCCGACTACGAGGCCGCCATGCCGTCCGAGGCCGAGGCCCGCGAAGCGCTCGAGCACGCCGAGCGCTTCGTCGCGGGGGTACAGGAGATGCTCGAGGCCTGAGCCCGAGTTCCTGACCCGAGCCCCCGGGACCAAGCCGCCGTTAGGAGGTCTTGGTTCCTCCGGGGCACAGTCCGCTGGCGCTCGCGCCGGTGCCCTCGGTGGCCTGCATCAGCAGCTCGACGTTGGGCTGGTCGATGCCGGTGAACTGGGAGCCGTTGCCGGTGCCGTTGTGCTTGGAGAACAGGTCGGTCGTCCACCCCGGCTGGGGGCTGGAGAACACCTGGAACGGCACGCCGCTGGGGTAGTAGGTGGGGTCAAACCCGCCCTCGGTGTTGAACCCCAGATAGTCGCCCTTGTGCACGCAGAAGTTGGTCGGGAGGAACTGGTTGATCTGGTTGGGATCGCCCGTGGTGGGCAGGTTGAACGGCTGGCTTGAGTGGTCGACGATCACTGACCCGTCGGGCTGGGGCCGCAGATCCTGCAGGTGGAAGGTGGTCAGCGGTCCCGGGTCGCCGGGCTTGCCGCTGGGGTTGGCCTTGCCCTTGATCTTGAACGACAGGATCTGCCCGTCGGCGGGCACCGAGATCGACGGTGCGTCGCGCGTCGCGCGGGCCAGGCCGTGGGCCTTTAGCCACGCCACCCAGTCCTGGGCCAGGCTGACGAAGTAGGTCGCCGAGTCGCTCAGGTCGCTGCCGACCGGAAACGTCCCCGGCGGCACCGGCGCGATCGCCGGCGGCGGCGCCTTTGGCTTGCAGTGCTTGGCGTAGTAGGCCTGGGCGTCCTTGAGCCATTTTTGAAGGGGAGGGATGCTCCAGTCACGGATGTAGGTGATCTGATCATCCTCGGGACTCATAGGGAATGGATGAGGGTTTTTGGCTTGTAGCGCCGCCAGTTCGGCTTCCAGCTCCGCTACCACCGCTTGCGTCTTGTCGATCAGCTCTTTGAGATTTCCACACGACACTGGGCCGAGGTCCCTGGGCAGGACCAGACCGGCGACTTCGAGCGTGAGTGCTCTCTCGAGCTGTAGGGCGGCGCCGAGCAGGGACTCCGATTTGTACGCGCGCGGCTTGCGGCGCTTGCCCCCCAGGATCACCGCGCGCACCTCGACGCGCCGGGCGCTCGCCAGGCTTCGACCCGAGGCGAAGAACTCGACCGTCGCCCCCTCGCGCACCACCGCCACCGTTAGCCCGGGGCTGGCGACGGTCTTTGCCGCCGCGAGCGCCCCAGTTGCGTAGACGACCACCGGAGTCGGACCGGAGGCCTTCTTCTTGCGCTTGCGCCGCGCGGCCGAGCGCGCGCGCTTGCCCCGGTGCTTCTTCTTCTTGGGGGCCTTCTTGGCCGGCGCGCCGTAGGCCAGGACCGCCACCGCGGCCTTGGCCAGGTGACCGGTGCCGAGCAGGCTGGAGACGTCCCCGCCGAACGTCGCCGTCACGTGGAGGCTCTGGCCGCCGCGCTCGACGCAGATGCGCTTAAGCGTCATTGCCTGCTGCTCGCCGGCGCTCAGGCTCAGGCCCTTTACGTTGAGACGGGCGTGGACGTCGCTACAGGTCTCGGCCGCCGAGGCGGCGCCCGGCAGCGCGAGCCCGATAAGACCTACGGCCAGGCAGGTAGCGCTCCATCGCTTCATTCCCCGTGGCCTTCCTTGGTCGCGCCGCGTGCCGCGGGCGCAGTAGGCGCACAGCAGTGCCTGCCTTGGAGCTTGGCCATACCCACTTGTCGGCAAACGGGGCCGGCGACCTTGAATCTCAGCCGGCGACCTGGAATCTCAGCCCGGACGCTCGGTGACCCGCATCAGCAGCTCGACGTCGGGGTGGTGGGTCGGGGTCCAGGTGGTGCCGGCGTCGAAGGTGGGACCGGCCATCGAGAAGGTGTCGGTGACCGAGCCCGGCACCCGCCCGAACACCGCGAACCGCCCGCCGCGCGCGTCGAGCGTCACCACGTCGCCCTTCTTTAGCTTGCAGCAGGGAAAGCTCGTCTTGCTCATGTCGTAGGTGTAGGTACCCGGGGTCCCCGGCAGGGTGAACGGGGGATTGGTGGTGGTTATCACCACCAGGCGCCCGTCGGGCTGGGGTCGGGCCACCGAGAAGCGGATCGGCTCAGAGCCTCCGGGGCCGGGCATGTCGCCCGAGACGGCGTTGCCCTTGACGGTGATCTGGGTGACGGTGCCGTCGGCCGGCGCCGTCGCGCTGGCGATGTAGCCCCGCGCCTGGGCGCCGCGCAGGCGCGGCTTGGCGGCGACCGTGTTGGGGATGTAGGCCACGTCGGCGAAGAAGTCGCCCAGCGCGGCGAACGGGTCCTCGGCCAGGTCGCTGCCGAAGTCCTCGGTCTCGACCACCGGTCCGCCCTCGGGCATGCGCCCTGACTCGTCGAGCACCTGCGGGGTGGCCGTCCCCTTCTGGGCGATGAAGTTGTTCTCGCCCTCGTGGGCGAAGGCGACCACCAGGGCCTTGGCCAGGTCGTCTCCCGTGGTGGCGCGGTCGGCGTCGGAGTGGGCCCAGAAGTCCAGGCCGCGCAGGATCCCGTTGATGAACGGCTGGGCCAGGTTGGGGTTGGTGGTGTGATCCTCGAGCATGACCGCCGGGTTGTAGGTGATCACCCCGGCCTTCTGGGAGCCGGTGGGGAACATGAAGTGCTGCCCGTCGTCGTAGGTGGCGGGAACGGCGCCGAAGCCGAACTGGTCGGACCTTGACCCCGTGGCGATGAAGCGCAGGTTGGGCACGTCGAAGAGCTGCATCCAGCGGCCCGAGAAGCACGAGTCCACCACCAGCTTGAACCCGACGTGGCGGTGCTTCTTCATGATCTTGCGCACCGCCTCGGAGTCCAGGTAGTCGCTTCTGACGATGTCCTTGCCCTGCGAGTCCTTGCCCGCGCTGTACTGCAGGCCCACCTGGGCGAACCCCGACTCGGGGACCGCCTGGCCGGTGTTGGGGTCCTTGTAGTTGGAGCCCACGGCGGGAAAGCCGTGGCCGGCGATCACGATCAGCACGTCGCGACAGCCGTGGCGGATCTGGTAATTGACCTCGGCGTCCAGCGCGATGCCGTCCTTGGCGTCGTAGTGGGACAGGTGAAGCTCGCGCGCCACCTGGGCGATGAGCTTGAAGGACCCCCCGAAGAGCGGGTCCACGCGGTCGCCGATCGTGATCACGCACGAGCCGGTGAGGTTGGGCGGCGCGGCGAGCGCGGCGGCGGCCAGCGGTGGCGCGCGCGTCCGCGAGGCCGTGGTCGCCGCCGCCCTGCCGGCGCCCGCGGGGGGGAAGTTGGCGAACACGCGAAAGCCGCCCGACCCGTAGGCCCGCGGGGAGCGCAGGAATGCGGCGAGCCGCCCGTTGACCAGCGGAAACAGGCTCTCGGCCTGGCGGCGGAGCACCCGTCCCGTGCGGTCGTCGATGAGCAGCAGGATGCTCGGGTGCTGAAACTCGCCGTAGGGCAGCAGGTCCTCCCAGAACAGCCATGCCCGGCGCGGCAGGCGGGCGTTGGCCACGCGCGTGATCGCCTTCAGGCCAAAGCGCGTGCGCTTGAACTTGGTCTTCTTGCGCGTGGTGGGTCCCGGCCCCGCCTCCATCACCCGGGTGCCCTTGGCCAGCGACCGCGGCAGCCCGAACAGGACCACCGGGCGCCGGAGCTTGGCCGTCCCCAGCACGCGCAGGGCCACCCGGTTGGCGCGCTGGCGCGAGATCGCCTGGGCAGACGGCGGCGCCCCTAGCCCGACGGTCAGGACGGCAGTTGCGGCGAGCGCGGCGATGAGCGCCGGGATCGAGGGCGGGGTCCGGATCGCTTTGCCTGTGGGGATCGCGTCGCCTTCCTTGGCCAAACCGAGTCTCCGTGAGCCGTCGGGCGCACAGTAGCGCGCCTCACCGGTGCGCCAGCTACAGCGCCCGCACGTCGGCGCCCTGGGGCTCAAACGGCGTGCGCACCACCTGGGCCCAGCCCTCGACTCTTGCGCGCAGGGCGCGGACCACGTGGCCGGTCTGCTCGTAGTGGCACCAGAAGAGCACGCTGGGTCCGGCGCCGGAGATCGTCGCCCCCAGCGCCCCGAGCTCCGCCGCCCCGTCGGCCAGCTCGCGCGAGCGGGGGTAGAGCTCGGCCCGGTAGGGCTCGTGCAGGCGGTCGCGAAGCCCCCGCGCCACCAGGTCCCAGTCGCCGCGCGCCAGCCCGAGCATCAGCAGCGCCGCGTGGCCGGCGTTGAACGCGGCGTCGGCGAGCGGCACCTCGGCGGGCAGCACATCGCGCGCTTGGGTGGTGGAGAGGGCGTCGGCGGGCACCACCACCACCGCCTCCAGCCCGGCCGGGGGATCGAGGCGCACCGCCCGGCCGTCGGCGCATACCACGAAGCCACCCAGCAGCGCGGCGGCGACGTTGTCGGGGTGGCCTTCGAGCTCGGTGGCCAGCGCGAGCAGGTCGGCGTCGAGCTCGAACAGGTGGTCGGCCGCCATCAGGCCGGCGACGATCGCCGCTCCGCTGGACCCCAGCCCCCCGGCCAGGGGGATCGAAGACCCGATCCGGAACTCGAACGCATCCGGGTCGGCGAGCCGCTGGAACGCCCGCACGCACAGGTTCGAACGATCATGGGGCAGGTCCAGGTCGCTGACCACCGCAAAGCGCCCGGTCTCCACCACCTCGAGCTCCAGGTGCAGCGCGAGCGCCGCGGCCAGGGAGTCGAACCCCGGCCCCAGGTTGGCCGAGGACGCCGGCACCCGCACCAGGCGACGGCGCTCCATCAGCTCCTTGCCTTCGCGCGGTCCATCAGCCCAGCACCGCCCCCTCGACGGCGGCCAGGGAAGAGTCGCAGGGGACCACCGCGCCGGCGTGGGCCAGCGCGGTCTGGGGGTCCTTGAGGCCGTGGCCGGTGAGCACGCACACCACCCGCGGCCCGGACGCGCCGCCGTCCGCCGCGGCACCCGAAGCGCTCGGCTCTAGCCCCAGGAGGTCGGGACCGTGGGCGAGCAGCCCGGCCACCGACGCCGCCGAGGCCGGCTCGCAGAACACGCCTTCCTCCACCGCCAGCAGGCGGTAGGCGTCGAGGATGCGGGCGTCGGAGACGGCCCTGATCGCCCCGCGCGAGGCGGTCATGGCGTCCATCGCCTCCTCCCAGCGCGCCGGGTTGCCGATGCGGATCGCGCTGGCCACCGTCTCGGGCTCGGCGATCGGCGCGCCGTGGACCAGCGGCGCCGCCCCGGCGGCCTGAAAGCCGAGCAGGCGCGGCGCCGCGCCGGCCTGGGAAAAGCCCCGCCAGTACGCGGTCACGTTGCCCGCGTTGCCCACCGGGATGCACAGCGCGTCGAGCTGATCGGGCATTTCGTCGAGCAGCTCGAAGGCGGCCGTCTTCTGGCCCTCGAGGCGAAACTCGTTGAGCGAGTTGACCAGCGCCATCGGATGGCGGTCGACCAGCTCGCGCACCAGCGCCAGCGCCTGGTCGAAGTTGCCCCGCAGGGCGATAACCCGCGCGCCGTGCATCAGCGCCTGGGCGAGCTTGCCGGTGGCGATCTTGCCCTCGGGCACGATCACCGCGCCGCGCAGGCCGGCCCGCGCCGCGTAGGCCGCGGCGCTGGCCGCGGTGTTGCCCGTCGAGGCGCAGATCACCGCCTCGGCCCCTTCGCGCACCGCGGCCGACACGGCGCAGGTCATCCCCCGATCCTTGAACGAGCCGGTCGGGTTGGCCCCCTCGAGCTTGAGGTAGACCTCGGCCCCGGCGCGCGCCGACAGCCGCGGCGCAAGGACCAACGGCGTCGAGCCCTCGCCCAGCGACACCACCGGGTCATCGGCCCCGAAGGGCAGCCGCTCGCGGTAGCGCTCGATCACGCCCGGCCCGGCGCCCCCCGGGGCGCCGGACCCCCGGCCGGAGGGCGAAGGCCCGGAGGCCCTCATACGAACTCCTCCTCGAGCACCCGGATCGCGCGGGGGCCCGAGCGCACGAAGTCCAGGCCCCGGATGAGGTCACAGGCGGCCACCAGGCGCGACTCGAGCAGGGGGTGGATCACCATCACCAGGCGGGCGTCGTCGCCCAGCCCCTTCTGGATCACCGACTTGATCGAGGCCCCCTGCAGGCCGAGCACCTGGGCGATCTGGGCCAGCACGCCGGGCCGGTCGGCCACCTCCATGTGCAGGTAGAACGCCGACTCGACGTCGGTGACCACCTCGAGCTGCGGGGGCGCCGGCTCGGGGGTGGGGGGCGGTGCCAGCAGCACGCTGACCAGGTCGCCGAGCACCGCGCTGGCCGTCTGGGGCCCGCCGGCGCCGGGACCGGACATGGTGATCTCGGTGATCGCCGGGGACTCGACGGTGACCGCGTTATAGGGCCCGGCCACCGAGGCCAGGGGGTGCCCGGCGTAGAGGAAGACCGGGTGCACGCGCACCGAGATCCCCTCCCCTACCCGCTCGGCGGTGCCCACCAGCTTGAGCCCCAGCCCCAGCTCCTGGGCGTACTCGATGTCGTCTGAGGTCAGGTGCTCGATCCCCTCATAGGGGACCTGCTCCAGGCGCACCGGGGCGCCGAAGGCCAGCCGGGCCAGGATCGCCATCTTGGCCGCGGCGTCCTTGCCCGAGACATCCTCGGTGGGGTCGGCCTCGGCGTAGCCCAGGCGCTGGGCCGCGGCCAGGGCGTCGGCGTAGGAGCAGCCGGTGCGCGCCATCTCGGACAGGATGTAGTTGGTGGTCCCGTTGACGATCCCGTGGATGCGCTCCACCCGCGCGGCGGCCAGGGACTCGGCCAGGACGCGGATCACCGGCACCACTCCGGCCACCGCCGCCTCGAAGCGCAGCTGGGCGCCGCCCTCGCGGGCGGCGGCGAGCAGCTCGTCGCCATGCTGGGAGAGCAGCTGCTTGTTGGCGGTGACCACCGAACGGCCGGAGCGCAGGGCCGCCAGCACGTATTCGCGCGCCGGCTCGATCCCGCCCATCAGCTCGACGACCACCTGCGAGCGCTCGAGGATGTCCTCAAAGCTCCCGTCCGAGGTGGTGAGCACGCCGGCGATCTGGGGCGCGCGCCCGGTCACCGAGCGCACCTCCTCGGCGCGCTCGTCCAGCAGCTGGGCGAACGCGGAGCCGACGGTGCCGTGGCCGAGCAGGCCGATGGCCACCGCCTCGCTCATGAGACGTCGCGGGCGCGCAGGTCGTCGTAGGTCTCGCGGCGCACGACCAGGCGGGCCTGTCCGTCGCGGCAGAAGACCATCGCCGGGCGCGGGACCCCGTTGTAGTTGTTGGCCATGGCCAGGCCGTAGGCGCCGGTGGCCGGCGTCACCACCACGTCGCCGACCTCGGGATCCTGGAGGGCGGCGTCGTGCACCAGCACGTCGCCCGACTCGCAGTGCTTGCCCACCAGGCGGCAGGGCACCGAGTCGCCGAAGCGGTCGGCCACCTGGGCCTCGTAGCGCGCGCCGTAGAGCATCGGGCGCAGGTTGTCGGACATGCCCCCGTCGACCGCCACCCACACCGACACGTTGCGCTTGACCGATACCACGGTGTAGAGCGTGGCGCAGGCGTTGGCCACCAGCGAGCGGCCGGGCTCGACGATGATGCGCTTGCCCGGCCCCAGCGCCGACTGCACCGCCTCGACCAGGGCGGCCACGTAGTCCTCGACCGCGGGCGGGTGCTCGCCGGCGCCGTAGGCCACTCCCAGCCCGCCCCCCAGGTCATAGACATCGAAACTCCCCAGCGGGGCGATGGCCGCCACCGCCGCCACGAACGGCTCGAGCTCCATCAGCTGCGAGCCCACGTGTACGTGCAGACCGAGCAGTCGCAGGCCCTCGATCGCGTCGATGCGCTCGATCGCCCGCGCGGCGTCGTCGATACCCAGCCCGAACTTCGAGTCGGCCTGGCCGGTGGAGATCGAGGCGTGCGTGCCGGGGCGCACCCCGGGGGTGACGCGCACCAGCACGTCCTGGCCTTCGTGGGCGGCGGCGGGGCCGGCGGGGGCGCCGGAGGCGGCGGAGGTCAGGCGCTCGAGTCGGTCGATGTCGTCGAAGTTGTCGACCACCACCAAGCCCGCGCCGGAGCCCAGGGCGAGTTCGAGCTCCTCCTCGGTGCGGGCGTTTCCGTGCACGATCAGGCGCTCGGGCGAAAACCCGGCCCCCAGCGCCAGCTGGAGCTCTCCGGCCGAGGCCACGTCGCACCACAGGCCCTCGCCGGCGAAGACCTCGAGCACCGCGGTGCAGGCGTTGGCCTTGGCGCCGTAGGCCACGACGAAGTCGTCGTGGCGGGCACGGAAGGCGTCCAGGTAGGAGCGCGCGCGGGCGCGCAGGTCTTCCTCGGCCACCGCGTAGAGCGGGGTGCCGAACTCGCGCGCCAGCTCGATCGCGTCACAGCCGCCGATCTGTAGGCGGCCGCGCTCGTCCAGCCGGCTGTGCTGGGGAAAGGCGGGCGAGAGGCGCTCGGTGGAGAGCATCAGCCGGATTATGGTGGTCCGCCCGCGCCCGTCCCGGGAGGTCTCGTGCGCGGCGATGCGATGATCGCGGGGTGCGCGCGCGCCGCCCGGTCCCCGATGCGCCCACCGAGCTGGGGGAGCGCGACGGCCTGTCCTACGCGCTCTATCTGCCCGCGCAGGCGCCGCAGGGCAGCGTGCTGATCGTGCACGGGGCCGGCTCGTGCAAGGAGAGCCACTTCGACTTCGCGCGCGCGGCGCGCGCGCACGGCCTGGCGGCCCTGGCGCTCGATCTGCCCGGGCACGGAGAGAGTAAGGGGCCCCTGACCGGGGACGTGCTCGACGACCTGCGCCTCGCCGCCGCGATCCTGCCCCCGGGCCCGCTGGCGCTGCGGGGGTCGAGCATGGGCGGCTATTTGGCGCTGGTGGCCGCGGGCCCATTGGGGGCGGCGGCGGTGGTGGCGATCTGCCCGGCGGGCTCGGAGCACCTGCTGCGCGGGCTGCGTTCGGGGACGCTGGACTTCGCGGCCGAGCCCGAGTCGCTGGAGCAGTTCTTGGCCGCCCACGATCCCCTGGACGCGGTGGCGAAGCTGCACGCCCCGCTATTGCTGCTTCACGCCGAGGGCGACGAGCGGATTCCCTACGAGCACTCGGTCGCCCTGCACGACGCGGCGATCGCCGACCCCAAGCGGTTGATCGTCGTCCCCGGCGGACACCACCGCACGGTCCAGCACGACCCCGAGCTGCAGGCGGTGGCGCTGCGCTTCCTTCAGCGCGCGCTCGCCTGAGGCGGCGGCCGCCCCTCGGTAGCGCCGCCCGCCAGCGGCCCGTCAGGGCCGGTCAGTGGCCGCCGAGCGCACCACCCGCGGCTTGTCCCGCGCCGGTGGCCGTCTCCTGCGCGCGCGCGCTGGCGCCCGACGCCGCCTGGCCGGCGGGTGGGCTGACGCCGCCGACGGCGCCGCCGGCGGTGCTGGTGATGCCCGAGAGAGCTTGGCCGGCCGTCGTCGTGGCCTGCGCCGTGGTGTGGACCACGGGGTCGAGCACGCTCGGCGGCTGGGTGCCCGGGCAGGCGCAGGGCGGCGGGCCGCCCGATCCCTTGCCCGACGGGTTGCCGCTCGCGCTCCCCTGGATGCCGCCGCCGGTGGGGCCGCCGCCGGCGTTGGGCCCGCCGCCTGGGGGACCCCCGCCGCCGGGGGTGGGCGCCCCGCCCGCGGCGCCGCCGGGGACGCCGGCGGCGATCGCCGCCGGGGCCACGACCAGCGGGGCGGCCGCCGGGGGAGCGACGCGCAGCGCTCCGCCACCCAGCGGCTGGACGGCCAGGGCGCTGGCGTTGGCGGCCCGTGGGCCGCCGGGCCAGCGGTTGAAAGCGACCATGCCGGCGGTGGCCAAAAAGGTGCATCCGACCGCCGCCACGATCGAGGCCGCGGCGCCTAGCGCGGCGAAAAACGAACGATGCATGCGCATCCGTTAGTACCCCTACTCGTCGTGTCGGCAGCCAGGGGCTCGAGCTTGAGAGCGCCCGCCCAAAGCTGGCGCGTAGGCGCTCCTGACCCCGGGCCGGGGCCTGCGCGGGGCCCGTGTAGGGGCCCGTGTAGGGCCTACTCGGCCTCGCGCGCCGCGAGGCTGGGGTGCCCCGGACCGGGCCAGGGCGAGAGCGCGAGCACCAGCCGGGCGTCCTCGACGGCGCGGACCTCGTGGCGTTCGGCCGGCGCGAAATGGGCCAGGGCCGGGGCCCGCAGGCGCGAGCTCTCGGATCCGGCCGAGACCTCGAGCTCGCCCGAGACGACGAAGGCCAGCGCGTGCTCGTGCACCTGGTGCTCGGTGAGCGCCTCGCCGGCGGGCAGCTCGATGAGGATGATCCGGCTGGCGCCGTCATCGGAGCGCAGCACCTCGGGCTGGCGAAACTTGGCCGAGACCGCGTCCAGTTGCCAGGACTCCATCGCGCCGGATCATAGGGCCCGGGGTGGGCGCGCGCAGCTGTCCCAGCGCGCGAACCGCGGTCAGTCCTTGCACTCCTCGCACGCCCCGTGCAGGACGATCTCGTGCTCGGAGACCTCGATCGGCACTCGGCGGCTGAGCTTGGTGATTGCCTCCTCCAGGCCGCGGTCCGTGAACGGCATGATCACCCCGCAGCTGTCGCACACCAGATGATGGTGGTGCCCGGCGCCGGTGCGAAGCGGCTCATAGCGAGCCATAGCCTGGCCGACCTCGACCTTCTGCACCAAGCCCAGGCGCTCGAGCTCGTCGAGGATGCGGTAAATGCTGGCCCGAGCCACGCGGCGCTCGCTGGTCCGCAACGCGTCCTCGATCTCCAGCGCCGACAGCGCGCAGCGCTGGGAGTCCAGCAGCTCGAGCAGCGCCCGGCGCGCTCCCCCACTGCGATGCCCGCTGGCCGCGAGCACCTGTAGTGCGCCGTCGACCCAGCTGGCTGTCCGCTCGGCGGCCACGCGCCCAGTCTAGGTCGCCGCCGAGATGGCGCCGGGGCGGCGGACGGTGAGCAGCCAGGTCAATCCGTAGCCCCCGACCGCGACGGCGATGACCGCCGAGCTGGGGGGCACGGTGGGCACCGCGTAGCTGAGCGCCAGGCCGGCCCAGGTGGCCAGCACGGCGAGCGCCGCCGAGAGCGCGAGCGCGCGGTATGGGTTCGGCGTGATCCGCATGGCGGCGCCCGCGGGCGCGGCGAGCAGGCCGAGCAGCAGCAGCGCCCCGACCGCCTGGGTCGCCTCGGCCGCGACGACGCCCAGGAGCGCCAGGAACAGGACGCCCAGCCCGCGGACGGGAACGCCGCGGGCGGCGGCGATCGCGGGGTCGAGGCTCGAGAACAGCAGCGGCCGCGCCACGAGCAGGCAGGTCGCGACCACCCCCAGGCCGATCGCCGCCGCCAGGCGGGCGTCGGACGGGCTCAGCCCGAAGATCGAGCCGAACAGGGCGCGCGCCCCGAGCAGACCGTTGCCGCCCCCGTTGGCGGCATACAGCCCCAGGAAGAAGAGCCCGAGCCCGAGGATCCACGCGAACACCACGCCGATGGCGACGTCATCGGGGCGGGCCCGCTCGCCCAGGCCCGCGATCACGACCCCGAGCAGGACGGTGCCGGCGAACAGCCCGATGCGAGTATCGACCCCCGCGGCGGCGGCGGCGAGCGCTCCGGTGAACGCGACGTGGCTGAGCGCGTCTCCGGCGAAGACCTGCGCGCGCAATACGACGAAGTAGCCGACGAGCCCGCACGCGAGGGCGGTGAACGTGCCCGCCAGCAACGCATTGCGTATGAACTCGTGGGCGAGCATCAGGCGGCCGCGGCCCCCTCAGACGGCGGGTGCGCCACGCGGCGGCGCCGCCACGCCGGTGGGCGGGCCACCAGCGCGCGGGCGGCGCGCGCCAGCACGTAGAAGCTCGTCGCGACGGTGGTGATGAAAAAGCCGATGGGATAGTCGGTGGCGTAGGCGAGGGCCACTCCCAGCCAAACCGTCACGATCCCGAGCGCGACGCCCAGCGCGAGGCCGACGCCGACCCGCGGCGTCACCAGCTGGGCCGTCGCCGCCGGGGCGACGAGCAGCGCAAACACCAACAGCACGCCGGTGATCTGGGCGGTGGCCGCCACGGCGAGCCCCAGCGCGAGCAGGAACGCCACCCCCAGCCCGCGGGTCGGGACGCCGCTGGCCCCGGCCACGGCGCCGTCGACGGAGGCGAACAGCAGAGGCCGTCCGACGACGGCGAAGAAGGCCAGCGATCCTGCGGCGACTCCCGCCAGCGCGAGCACCTGGCCGCTGGTGATGCCCAGGTAGCTGCCGAACAGGACGCTCTCATAGGACGCGAGCACCCCGCGGTAGAGGCTCAGGAAGAGAAAGCCGCAGGCGAGGCCCAGGGCCTGGACCGCCCCGGTGACGGCGGACTCCTCCCCGCGCCCGCGCGCGCCGCCGGCGCCCGCCGCCGCACCGATGACCAGAGCCCCGGCGCCGCAGAAGGCGAAATAGCCGAGCGCCGCGGGCAGGCCGACGAGCAGCGCGCCCGTCGCGCCCGGGAAGGCCATGAGCGACAGGCTGTGGCCGGCGAAGCTCTCGCGGCGAAGCGTCATGAACCAGCCGACGACCCCGGCCATCACGGCCACGATCGTGCCGGCCTCGAGCGCGTTGACCAGGAACGGAAACGCCGTCAGCTGATCGAAGTCGAAGGCCGGGTCCAGCGACAGGTGAGCGGCGACGACGCTATGCATGCTCGTGGCGGTCGCTGTGGTGCGCCGGCGCCTCCGGCAGTCCGACCACCACGAGCCGGCCGTCGGAGGCCTGTAGCACCTCGATCGGGACGCCGTACAGCCGGCTGAGCGTCTCGGAGTTGATCACCTCCCGGGGCGCTCCGACCACGGCGCGCCCGGCGCCGAAGTAGACGACCTGGTCCAGGTAGGAGAGCAGCGGGTTGACGTCGTGCGCCACCAGCAGGATCGTCACCCCGTCCTGGCGGCAGATGCGCTGCAGGAGCGCCGCCACCGCGGTCTGGTTGGGCAGATCGAGGCTGTCGAGCGGCTCGTCGAGCGCCAGCAGGCGCGGTCGGCTGACCAGCGCCTGGGCGATCAGCACCCGTTGCTGCTCGCCGCCCGACAGCTCGCCGATCGGGCGCGTCGCATAGTCGTCGGCTCCCACCAGCCGAAGGACCTCGTCGACGCGTTCGGCACCCCGGCGACGAAGCGGCAGGCCCCAGCGCGCGCCGTCGAGGCCCAGGCGCACCAGGTCGATGCCGCGGATGCGGACCGCGGCATCGAACTGCCGGCGCTGGGGCAGGTAGCCGATCTGGCGGTTGAGCGCTCCCGGCGAGCTCCCGTGCACGGACGCGCTGCCCGCGGTCACAGGCAGCTCGCCGAGCAGCACCCGCAGCAGCGTCGTCTTGCCCGCGCCGTTGGGGCCCAGGATCGCCGCAAACGCGCCGGGCGCGATATCCAGGCTCACCCCGCTCCACACGGTCTGCCCACCCATGCGCGCCTCCGCGCCCTCCAGGCACAAGGCGGAGGCTTTTGAGGGGTAGCGGCGGCCAGCCGACCCGGCCTCGATCCGCCCGCCCGCGCCGGGCGTGGGCCCCGGCGCCTGCTCGGTGGGCGCCGGTTGCCCCGCGGGCGCCGTGCGCCCCGCGGGCGCCGTCTGCTCGGCGGGCGCTATCTGCCCGTCCCCTGGGCCAGGGCCCGCTGGAGGCCGGCGAGCTGATCGGCCTGCCATTGCTCGAACGTAGCCGACGGGGGGTCGAGCGTCTCGGTGATCGTGGCCACCGGGATGTGGCGCGCTTGGGCGAGCTGGTTGACGCGCTGGACGTCGGGCGTCGCGTTCTGGCTGTTGTAGACCCAGACCTTGATCTGACCGCCTTGGGCCTGGTTGTCGACGGTCTGCTTGTCCTGGGCGGTGACCTCCGTACCCTCGGAGATCGCCTTGGCGAAGCTGTAGGGGGTCAGCAGCTCCAGGCCCAGATCGCGCCCCAGCGGCTCGAAGATGCTCTCGCTGTAGCCGACCGGGGTGCCCGCGTAGCGGCGCTTGATGTGCGCGCGCAGCGCGTCGTAGCGCGCGAGGGCCTGGTTCTCGAAACGCTGGCGCTGCTGGTCGAAATAGGCGGCGTCGCCGGGGTCGAGCCGCTGGTAGTCGGAGACGATCTGGGCGACGACGCGCCGCACGCTCGCCGGCGAGTACCACTGGTGGGGGTTGTCATCGGCCTTGAGCCCGAGCAGGTCGCCGACATTGAGCACGACGCGGGCGCTGTCGGGATTGGCGCTGATCAGCTTCGGGGCCCACCTGTCGTAGCCAACGCCGTTGACGATCGCCATCTTCGAGCGCGCGAGCGTGATCCCGTCCGAAGCGGTCGGCTCGTAGGAATGCGGGTCGGTCTTGGGGTTGACGATGACGCTCGTGACCCGCACCCGGTCGCCCCCGAGCTGGGCGGCGATGCTGCCCCAGAAGTTCTCCGCCGCGACCACCTGCAGCTTGCCCGCCGGGCCGCCCGAGGCGGCCCCCGAGCCGCACCCCGAGGCCGACAGCGCCAGCGCCGCCGGCACGGCCATGGCGAGGGTGAGGACAACCAGCGTGAACCGTCGGGCTCGAAGAGACGATCGTGACATCAGCCCCGTCAGGGTCGGAGACGTTCTTGGCGCAAAGGCTCCAGCCTGGGCCTGCGGCCGCGCGGAGGCTATCACGAGACTGGGTCTTATTCCTAGTCGCTTATTCCCGACGCCCTCTCCCCCGTCCGGTCCGCGGACCGACGCAGCGCGCCAGGAGGGCCCTGGGCCCCGGGACTCATCAGGAGGAGGGGCGGAGGCCGACGCTCAGGCCGCCGGCGCGCAGCGCCCAGGCGATCGCCGCCGCCCCCACCACCACCAGCCCGACGCTCTCGAGCTGGGGCGCGGTGAGCCCGGCCAGGACCTCCTTGTTGCGGCGGATGAACTCGACCAGCAGGCGCTCGAGTCCCGAGAGCACCAGGTACAGGGCGAACACGCCGCCCGGGCGCAGGCGGTCGCGCAGCCGCCACAGCGCCCACGCCACCAGTCCCATGGCCAGCGTCTCGTAGATCGGCGTGGGTTGCACGCGCACGCCGGGCGGGGTGGGCACGGTGCCGTGGGGATAGCCCATCGCCCAGGGCAGGTGCGAGCGGATCCCGTAGTCGCCGTCGCCGGAGACCTGACAGCCGATGCGCCCGATGGCATAGCCCAGCGCCAGCATCGGCGCGGCCAGGTCGAGCAGCCCCAGGTTGAACAGGCCGCGCCAGCGCGCCCACGCCGCCACCGCCAGGGCGCCGCCGATCACCCCCCCGTACCACACCAGCCCCGAGCCGGAGAAGATGCTGCCGATCAGGTCGCCCTTGACCTGGTCGTAGTTCTGGACGATGTAGTAGCCGCGCGCGCCGACCAGGCCACCGACCAGCCCGGCGAAGATCATCTCGTAGGCCCAGTCCACGGGCCGTCCCAGCTCGCGCAGGCGCCGCGCCAGCACGGCGCCGGAGGCGAGGAAGCCCATGGCGAAGGCGACCCCGAAGGTCTTGATCGACAGCCCGAAGAGGTGGATCTCGGGCTTCACTGGCTCGGCGAGCCCTCCCGCGGGGGCCCCGGTGTTCCCGACAGCTCGGCGACGAGGAACGGCGGGCCGCGCCGGTCACCGCGCCGCCCGTGCACGGTGGAGGTGTCATCGGGCGAGGCGATCTCCATCGCCTCGAGCGGGGGGATGTCGTAGCAGTGGGGCAGCACCCGCCCCATCATGTCCTTCATCCACTCCTGGGGATTGCGCGGACGCCGCAACAGCGCGATCAGCTTGACCACGGGTGTGCAGGCTAGGCGACCGAGCGCGAGCTGCGGCTGCGGGCCCCGCTCGGGCGCGAGCCGCCGATCGAGGCCGAGCGCGAGCGCTGGTTTCCCCTGTGGGGGATCCCCGCTGGAGCGCCGCCGCTAGTCCGGGAGCAGCCCCTGGCCGGTGAACTCCTGCGCGGCCTCTTCGAGCGTGGTGTCGGCCGGGGGCAGGATCAGGTCCGAGCTGGAGAGGTGGTCGTCGTCCAGGGCCCGGCCGCGGTCGCGGACCAGCGCGATCATCTGCTCCAGCGCGGCGTGGAAGCGCTGCTGGTCGTGCGCCTCCACCGCCTCCACCGCCTCGTTGTCGAGGCGGTTTAGCTCGTCGCGGTGAGAGTCGTCGACCTCGAACTGACCCTCGGTGGCGATCCGCACGATCATGCGCCCGCTCCGCCCTGCTTGGCCGGCTGGCTCTCGCCGCCGCCGAGCTCGCCCTTGGCCTGCCCGGAGCCCAGCTCGGCCTTGAGCTTGGCCATCTCGTCGTCGACGGCGCTCTTGTCCGACAGCTGGGCCAGCTGTCGGTCGATGTCGTCCTGGCCGGGACCCAGCTGGGTGACGTCGTCGAATGTGCCCGCCTTCTCGAGCTCCTCGACCGCCGAGGCGCGGGCGCGCATGTTCTCGGTCTTGTCCTGGGCCCGCTGCATGGCCAGTCCCACGTCGGCCATTTGCTCGCCCACCCCGGTCGCCGCCTCGGAGATGTGCACCTGGGCCTCGGCCGCCGAGTACTGGGCCTTGATGACCTCCTTCTTGGTCCTGAACGCCTCGAGCTTGGCCCGCAGCTTCTGCTCGTTGTCGATCAGCTTCTCCTGCTGGGTCTCCAGCTCGGCGACCTGCTGGTCGAGCCCCTGGAGCGACTCCTGGGCCACCTGCTTGCGCGAGAGCGCTGCCCGGGCCAGGTCCTCCTGCCCGACGGACATCGCCTGACGCGCCTGGGTGTCGAGCTTGACCACCTGCTGCTGGAGCGTGCCCTCCTGCATCTGCAGACGCTTCTTGGCGGTCACCACGTCGGCGATGCCCTTCTTGACGTTCTGCAGCATCTCGAGCTGCTTCTCGTAGCTGTAGTCGAGGGTCTCGGCGGGGTCCTCCGCGCGATCCAGCAGCTTGGAGATCTTCGCCTTTACGACCGTCGACATGCGGCCGGCCAAGCCGGGCATCGCGGTCCTCCTTTACGAGCAGTCGGCTGAGTAGTCCCGCAAGCGTATCCGAGGCGCAAGGCGCCTCGGGCAGATCCGGCTAGGGTCCCGGCCGGTGCCCGGGGCTAGAGCCCGACGGGGTGGCGCTTGGCGTAGCCGCGGTTCGAGCGGCGCAGGCGCCGCCAGCGCGGCCCGGGCCCGCCGCGAGGGTCGTCGGCCTTGCTGGTGTCCAGGCGGATCCCCGCCACCACCATGTAGGCGTGGCCCGGGTTGGTGTAGATCGTCATCCAGTGGCCGTTACCGGCCTGGCCGAAGCCCTCGAACTCCGAGGAGTCCATCGGCGTGCGCAGAAGACCGCCGCCGTGCAGGGCGTAGGAGACGGTCCCCGAGCAGTCATAGCCGGAGGCGATGAACGCCCCGTGCCCGCCGCCGTAGACGTAGGGCCGGCCAACGATCTGGTTGGCCGCCCAGATCGCCTGCTGGACCGGTGCCGGCGCGTAGGAGGGGGCGTAGCCGTAGCCGTTGACGACCTTCGCCCGCCACCCCGGCACGGTCGGGTTAAGCGGCACGCCCGGGGCGGTGCCGTAGGCGGAGCCGCCGGTGGCCGAGGGGTCGCTGGAGGGCGTCGGCGAGGTCGCGCCGGTGCCGGAACCGCCCCCGCTCGGGGAGCTCGTGGACGAGCCGCCGCCGGGAGCGGCGGTCGCGCCACCCGAAGTGTCGGCCAGGGCAGGGGCCGCCGCAGATGCACAGCCGCACAGCACCAAGCTCATAACCGCCAGGGCTCGCGCCCCCATCAGCACAACCTCTTTCGTCGGCCTGCGGGGTTAGCTGACGGGCTAGCGCTGAAAGAGCCTGCGCTTCCTGCGGATTCACCGCGGGATTCGCCCCAACAACTTGGGTCCCCCGTTCCTCGGCTTCGTACCGAGGATTCGGCTTTGCGGCGCGCACCATAGCGAACTGCAAGGCGGATTGCGTGCATGGCGCCGCCCACCAGATAGGAACGCCTGTTCCCCCCCCATAAATTGGGGCCCTGCGGGCCCCGTTTTCCGCAAATTGCGGGGACTAGAGTTGGCGCGTCGGCGCCCGGCGCTCAGGGGTAGAGCTGCGCGCCCTGCTCGCCGTCGACCATCACCGGCGCACCCCCGTCGTCGGTGCCGGGCTCAGCGCCCGGCGCGGGCGGCCGACGCGTGCTCGTCGGCGGGCGCGGCGGCCGCCGAACGCACGGCGCGGCGGGCGCTGTCGGCGTCCACGCGGCCATTGGCGTCCGGGGCCGGCTCGGGCGGCGCCGGCGTTCGCGCGGCGCGGCGCTCGGCCGTCTGCATGCGGGCGATCACCAGCCGCTGGATCTCGGCCGTGCCCTCGAACAGCTGGTAGATCTTGGCGTCGCGGAACCATTTCTCCAGCGGGTGGTCGGTGAGCGACGCCTCGGGCCCCACCAGGTCCATCAGCGTCGTCGTGGCCCACATGGTGACGTCGCCGGCCTTGAGCTTTGACATCGACCCCTGGCCCCCGGTCATGGGCACGCCGTTGCGCCCCATCCAGGCGGCGCGGCGGACCAGCAGGCGCGCGGCGTCGATCTCGGTGGCCACGTCGGCCAGGACCTGCTGGACGCGCTGCTGCTCGAGCAGCGGGCCGTGCTCGTCGGAGCGCTCCTCGAGGTGATCGAGCGTCCACTCATACGCCGCCCGGGCGATCCCCAGGGCCGAGGCGCCGACCATCGGGCGCGTCACCTCGAAGGTGGCCAGCGCATTGGAAGAGCCGCCGCTGTGGCCCGAGCGGGCGCGCTCGAGCTTGGCTTCCAGCTTCGGCAGTCCTCCCAGCAGGTGATCGAGGGGGACGCGCGCATCCTCGAGTACCACCTCGGCGGTCTGCGAGGCGCGGATGCCGAGCTTGTCCTCCTTCTTTCCCATCGACAGGCCCGGCGTCCCCTTCTCGACGATAAACGAGGCCTGGCCGCGGTGGCCGAGCTTGGGGTCCACGGTGGCCACCACCACCGTGACGTCGGCGATCCCGCCGTTGGAGATGAAGACCTTGGTGCCGTTGAGCACCCATTCGTCTCCCTCGCGGCGAGCGGTCGTGCGCAGCGAGCGCACGTCTGATCCCGCCCCGGCCTCGGTCACGGCGTAGGCGCCGAACTTGATCTCCTCGCCCACCCCGAAGCACTCCGGGACCCAGCGGGCGATCTGCTCGGGGGTGCCCGAGGAGGCGACGCCGGCGGCGGCCAGGGAGGACACGCTGAGCGCCAGCGCGATCCCGGCGCACCCCCAGTGCAGCTCCTCGGCGTAGATCACCCCGAGCATCCCCTCGGGGTCCGAGGCCAGGCGCTGGAGCAGGTCGAGGCCGTGCAGCCCGCGGGCCCGCGCCTCGCCGACGACGTCGTAGGGGACCGCCTGCTCTCGGTCATAGCGCGCCGCGGCCGGGCGCACCACGTCGCGGGCGAACTCGTGGCAGTGGCGCTGGAAGTCGATCTGCTCGTCGGTCAGGCGAAAATCCATGTCGCTCAGGCTCCGGATTCGACCCGCCGGGTCCGCTGAAGGCCCGTCCCGGGCAGTTGACTGGCTAGTCAACCAGTCCTAAGGATACCCGCCGGCAGGGCGGCCCTGTCGGCAACCGGCGCCGCTAATGTCCCGCCCGATGGCCTCGCCTCCGCCGGCCGCGCGCCGGGCACCGATGTCCAGCCGCCGCCCATCAGCGCGGGCCACCGGGCGCCGGCTCGCCGCTCCGCTGGGCGCGCTGATCTGCGTGGCGGCCGGGCTGGGGGGATGCGGGCCGTCGGGGAACTCGGGCAGCGCGCCGGTGGTGGGGTTGCGCGGACAGGCCCCGGCGGCCGCCCAGAAGCTGGGCTTTCCCACCTTCGCCACCAAGAACACCACCCGGGTGGGCGGCGCCGACCCGATCGCCGACGCCGCGGCGGTAGCCCGGGCCGTCTATCCCGCCACCGCCGCGGCCAGCCGGCCGCCGGCGGTGGCTCTGGTGAGCGCCGACGACTGGGGCGCGGCGCTGGCGGCGACGTCGCTGATGGCGGCGCCCCTGCGCGCCCCGGTGCTGTTCAGCCACGGCGCCGACCTGCCGGCGGCGAGCGCCGACGCGCTGAGCGTGCTCGCGCCGACCGGGGCCCCCGCCGCCGGCGGCGCGCAGGTCATCCGGGTGGGGACCACCGCCGGGCCATCCAACTTGCGCGCGGCCAGCGTCCAAGGGCCCAACCCGTTCGCGCTCGCCGCCGGCGTCGACCAGCTCAACACGCGCGTGCGCGGGCGCGCGAGCCAGAACGTGCTCGCGGTCAACCCGGCCGAGGCTCAGTATGCGATGCCGGCGGCGGCGTGGGCGGCCAAGAGCGGCGACCCGATCCTCTTCCTCCAGCGCGACCGCGTGCCGCCCGAGACCCGGACGGCGCTGGCCGCCCGGCAATCACCCCACATCTACGTGCTCGGGCCGCCTGGGGTCGTCGACGACGCCGTGCTCGCCCAGCTGCGTACCCTGGGCGACGTCAAGCGCATCCGGGGCCCCGATCCGGTCGCCAACTCGGTCGCCTTCGCCCGGTTTAACGACGGCATCTTCGGATGGGGCGCGACCGACCCCGGGCACGGCCTGCTGTTCGTCAACGAGGCGCGGCCGCTGGACGCGGTGGCGGCGGCGCCGCTGGCCTCGAGCGGCAGCTACGGGCCGCTGCTCGTGCTCGACCGCCCCGAGCCGCTACCGCCCGCGCTCAACGCCTATCTGCTCGACGTCCAGCCCGGCTACACCCGCGACCCGGTGCGCGGGGTCTACAATCACGGCTGGATCATCGGCGACCAGAACGCCGTCTCCCTGGCCACCCAGGCGGCGATCGACAGCGACCTGGAGATCGTCCCGGTCAACACCAAGGCCAAGCCGTCGCCGTCCGCCGCCGGCCAGACCCCGTGAGCGAAGCAGAGCACCCCGATCGCCAGTCGCCGGGCCGCCGGGTCACCGTGGATGACGTCCGCCAGCTCACCGGGGCCAGCACCCCCCACTTCGCCCTGCAGCTGCGCAATCGGATCGCCCATCTGATCGCGGGCCTGCCCCCCGATCACCCGGCTCGCCGCGAGGGCGAGCGCGAGATCGCCCGGCTGGACCGGCTCGCCTTCGGCGGCGAGACCCGGGGCGAGCCCGGTCCCGAGGGCGAGCGCCCACTTCCCTCGCTCGAGCTGGCCATGCGCGACGCGGCCGACGCCGCCGACGCCGGCTAGGCAGCTCAGCTAGGCGCGGCCCGCCGGCTCGGCCGCGCGGGCGGCGCCTACTAGACGCCGGCCAGATCGGCGACCCGGCGCCGGTGCCAGCGCGAGTCGCCGAAGGCGTGCAGGTTGGCCCGCGCGCGCTTGAGGAAGAAGTGCAGGTCGTGCTCGAAGGTAAAGCCGATGCCCCCGTGGACCTGCAGCGCCGCGGCGGTAACCCGCCAGCCCGCCTCGCCCGCGTAGGACTTGGCCATCGCGGCGGCCAGCTGGCTGGTGTCGGGCTCGTGGTCGAGCGCCCACGCTGCGTACAGCGTGACCGAGCGCGCGCCCTCGGTCTCGAGCAGCATCTGCGCACAGGGGTGCGAGATCGCCTGATAGGCGCCGATCGGCCGCCCGAACTGCTGGCGCTCCTTGGCGTACTCGGTCGCCATCTCCATCGCCCGCTGGGCCACGCCCACCGACTCGGCGGCGAGGGCGGTGGTCAGCGCCTCATAGGCGCGGCGGCGCGCCTCGGGAGCCAGCGAGAGCTCGCGGGCGGGGGTTTCCGACAGCGAGACCGAGTACAGGCGGCGCGTGGGATCCAGCGCCTCGGTGGCCTCGATCTCCAACCCCGAGGCGCCGGCGTCGACGACGAAGTGGCGCCCGTCGGCGCCGCTGACCACGATGAAGTCGGCCGCCGCGGCATCCGCGACGGCGACCTTGGTGCCGGTCAGGGTCGGCTGGCCGTCCTCCCCGCCGGGCACCAGCGCGCTGTGGGTCGGCGACCAGCCGGCGTCGGCGTCCCACACTGCCACGGTGCCCCGCCGCTCGCCGGTGGCCACGCCGGGCAGGTACTCGGCCGCGGTCTCGTCCTCGCCCCCGGCCTCCAACAGCAGCGCCGCCCCGACGTCGGACAGGAACGGCGTGGGCGCCAGGGCGTAGCCGAGCTGCTCTTGGACCACCACCAGCTCGACGATCCCCAACCCCAGGCCGCCGTGGGCCTCGGAGACGACCAGCCCGGGCCAGCCCAGCTCGGCGATCGCCTTCCACTGCTCGTCGGTGAAGCCGCGCTCCTCCTCGAGGGCCAGCCGGCGCAGCTCCTCGGGCTTGTAGCGGGCGGCCAGGAACTCGCCGGCCGTGCGCTGGATCGCCCGCTGGTCGTCGGTGAGGTCGAAGTTCACCGGGGAGGGCGCTCAGCGCAGACGAGGTAGCCCGAGCACCCGCTCGGCGACGATGTTCTTGAGGATCTCGGTGGTCCCGCCCTCGATCGAGTTGGCTCGGGCACGCAGGAAGCGGTACGTCCAGTCGTCCGAGCGCAACAGCGCCTGCGGTCCGGCGATGTCGAGCGCCAGCTCGGTGAGCGCCTGGTTGACGTCGGCCCACTGCCACTTGCCCAACGAGCCCTCGGGACCGGGCACGCCGTGCTTCATGGTGTGGGTGAGGCCGCGGTATGCGTTCAGGCGCAGCACCTCGGACTCGATGTACAGCTGGGCCAGGCGATCGCGGATGATCTCGTCCTCGGCTGCCGACCCGCCGTTGACCGTGGTGGAGCGGGCCTTCTCCATGAGCTCGCCGAGGGCGATCTTGACCTGGATCTGCAGGCCGAAGGCCAGCGTCGCGCGCTCGTGCATCAGGGTGGTGATGGCCACCGGCCAGCCGTTCCCCTCGCCGCCCACGATGTTGGCGTGGGGAATGCGCGCCTCCTCGAGGAAGAGCTCGTTGAACTCGGCCTCGCCGGTGATCTGGGCTAGCGGGCGGACCTGGACCGCATCCTGGTCCATGTCCATGAGGAAGTAGGTCAGGCCCTGGTGCTTGGGCGCGTCGGGATCGGTGCGGGCCACCAGCATGCACCACTTGGCGTGGTGGGCCAGCGTGGTCCACACCTTCTGGCCGGTGACCACCCACTCGTCGCCGTGGCGCTCGGCCTTGGTCTTCAGCGAGGCCAGATCCGAACCCGACTCGGGCTCGGAGAAACCTTGGCACCAGATCTCCTCGGCCGACAGGATCGGCTCGAGGTAGCGCTTGCGTTGCTCCTCGCTGCCGTGGGCGATGACCGTCGGTCCCCCCATCGCCAGCCCCAGCACGTTGACGGCCGCGGGGGCCTTTGCCCGCGTGACCTCCTCGTTGTAGATCGCCTGCTCGATCAGGCTCGCCCCGCGCCCCCCGTACTCCTTGGGCCAGGAGACACCCGCCCAGCCCGCCTGATGCAGCGTCTTCTGCCACGAGCGACGGAACTCAAAGCCCGCTTCGTCGCCCTCGGGCTCGGCCCCCGGATGGTGCTCGTCGAGCCAGCCCCGCAGCTCGTCGCGGAATGCCTCCTCCTGGGGTGAGAGGGTCAGGTCCACTGCGACGCTGGATGCTATCCGGCCCGTGTCGCCCGCGCCCCTTCTCCGAGCCCCGGCCGATGGGTGGGCTACGCTCGATGGGCGATGGGCCAACAGCGCAAAGGAGTCCCTGCCCGTGGCCGCTGAGCCCGGGCCGGTGGCGGGCATCCCGGGCAGCGACCTGCCCGGTCCCTACGCGGTGGGCGAGTACGCGGCGCGGCTGCGCGAGCGCCTGCGTGAGTTTCGGCGCGTCCAGCTCGTGGGCGAGGTGTTCAACCTGCGGCCCTCGCGCGCGCGGGTCTATTTCGAGCTCCGCGACACGCGCGGCGCGATCCCCTGCGCCATGTGGCGCAACGACTTCGAGGGCCTCGGCCTGGCCGCCGAGGCGCTCGCCGACGGCGCCCAGGTGGTGGCCGCCGGCGGCTGCGACTACTACCCCGGGAGCGCCACCTCCTCGCCCTCGTTCAGCTTCGCCGTCGACGACCTGCGCATCGCCGGTGAGGGCGACCTGCTGGCCCGGCTCCAGCGCCTGCGCCGTTCCCTGTCTCAGGAGGGGCTGCTCGAGCCCCAGAAGCAGCTGTCCCGTCCCGCCCTGCCGCGCACCGTGGGGGTCATCACCGGCGAGTCCGGCAAGGCGCGCGACGACATCCTGGCCGGGCTTCGACGGCGGGGCTGGGCCGGTCGCCTGATCTGGGCCTTTCGTCCCGTCCAGGACCGCCACGCCGCGCCGGCCATAACCCGCGCGCTGGTGGACCTGGCGGCGCTGCCCGAGCTCGACGTCATCGTCGTGGCCCGCGGCGGCGGCTCGCTGGTGGACCTGATGGCGTTCTGCGACGAGACGCTGTGCCGCACCGTGGCGCTGCTACGCGTGCCGGTGATCGCCTCGGTCGGCCACCACACCGACCGCACCCTGCTCGACGACGTCGCCGCCGTCAGCTGCTCGACGCCCACCCACGCCGCCGAGGCGGCGGTTCCCCTGCACTGCGGCGAGGCCCGGGACGCGCTCGCGCGCGGGGCCGAGCGCCTCGCCCGCCACAGCCGCCGGGCCGTGCTCGAGCGCGCCCGCGCCCTGGCCACCCAGGCCCGGGCCCCGGGTCGCCACGTCGAACATCAGCGCCGGGCGCTCCACCAGCGCCTGCGCGAGCTGCGCGCCAGCGCTCGCCGCGGTCTCGCGCGTCGCGGCGAGCTCGCCGGCACCCACCTGCTCGTCCTGGGCCGCAAGGCCGACCTGGCGCGCTCTGAGCGGGGGAGTGTGCGCCGGTCGCTGACCCGCTCCTCGGACCGGCTCGCGCGCGAGGCGCGCGCGCAGGTGCGGGGCCGCGAGCGCGACCTGGCCCGGCTGGCACTGGCACTCGACGCCCACAGCCCCGAGAGCACGCTGGCCCGGGGCTATGCGCTGGTGTCCGACCGCGCCGGCGAGCCGATCGCCGGCGTGGACGCCGCCCGCCGAGCCCGCGAGCTGACCCTGCGCTTCGCCGATGGCTCTGTCGACGCCTCGCTCGCCTCGACGAGGGACTCCCGATGAGCGAGCTCACCTACGAGAGCGCCTCGGGGCGCCTGGAGGAGATCATCCGCCGCCTGGATTCCGGGCAGGCCGGGCTGCGCGAGACCCTCGACCTCTGCCAGGAGGGACGGGCGCTGGTCGAGTTCTGCACCGCCGAGCTCGAGGAGGTCGGCCGGGGCCTGGACGAGCTGCGCCTGGAGGAGCTGGTGGCGCGGCTGGAGTCCAGCGGGCGCGCCGCCGAGGGCCGCGCCGGGGGCGAGGACGGCCCCGGCCAGAGCGGCCCCGTCTCGTGAGCGGCGCCGGCGGCTCCACCTGGTCGCGCCTGGCCGGGCTTGCGCTGCAGATCGAGGAATACGAGCTCCAGGGCTTGGCGCGGCAGGTCTCCAGCGCGTTCGAGCGCAAGACCACGGTCATCCGCATCCGGGGGGCTGGCGCGGTGGGGGTCGGCGAGGACGTCACCTACGACGCGGTCGACCACGAGATCGCCCAGGCCGCCGGGCCGTCGCTGGCCCTGGCCGGGGACTGGACGCTGGCGTCGTTCAGCGAGCACATCGCCGAGCTCGACCTGTTCCCGGAGGCCCCCGCGCGCGAGGTCTCGCGCCGCTACCGGATCTGGGCCTATGAGGCCGCGGCCCTCGACCTCGCTCTGCGCCAGGCGGGCCAGCCGCTGCACACCGTGCTGGGGCGCGCGCCCCAGCCCCTGACCTTCGTCGTCTCGCTGCGCCTGGGCGAGCCCCCGAGCCTGGAGCCGATCCGCGGCCGGCTCGAGCTCTATCCCACGCTTCGCTTCAAGCTCGACCCCACCAGCTCGTGGGATGATTCCCTGATCACCGCCCTCGTCGACACCGGCGCCGTCGACTCGGTCGACTTCAAGGGGCTCTATACCGGCACGATCGTCGACCAGCCCGCCGATCCCGACCTCTATCGCCGCGTGGTCGAGGCCTTCCCGGAGGCCTGGATCGAGGACCCCAAGCTCACGCCGGAGATCGACGAGATCCTGCGCCCCCACCGCGACCGGATCACCTGGGACGCGTCCATCCACTCGGTGCAGGACATCCTCGCCCTGCCCTTCCCGCCCAAAATGGTCAACCTCAAGCCGTCGCGATTGGGCGGTCTGCGCTCGCTGACCGAGGCCTACGACTACTGTGAGCGTGAAGGCATCGGCGCCTACGGCGGGGGGCAGTTCGAGCTCGGGCCGGGGCGCGGCCAGATCCAGTATCTGGCCGCCATGTTCCATCCCGACACGCCCAACGACGTGGCTCCCACGGGGTACAACCTTCCCCGCCCCGAGCCGGGGCTGCCGCCCAGCCCGCTGGCGCCCGCGTCGTCGCCGACCGGCTTTGGCTGGGGCGAGGAGCCGGCGTGAGCGACGGCCCGGACTCCTCCGCTCCCTCGCCGGCCGGGGAGACCGCGGACGGCCTGGGCTGGCGCTTCTCCCACCTCGACCGGGTCCGCTTCGGCGACCTGGACGCCATGCGCCATCTCAACAACGTGGCCTTTCTGCAGTTCTTCGAGTCGGCGCGGATCGCCTACCTGCGCGAGCTGATCCCCGAGCACGATCCCACCGACCCGGTGGACTTCGGGCTGATCTTCGCCGAGTGCCACATCAACTACCGCGCGCCGGCGTTCTTCGACGAGGACATCCGCACCCACATCCGCCCCGCCTCGATTCGCCGCTCGAGCTTTCGGGTCGAGTTTCGGATGACCTCCGAGCGCGACGCCCGCCTGCTCGCCGAGGGCTACGGCGTGCTCGTGGGCTACGACTACGCCGCCGGACGCGCGGTGCCGCTTTCCCAGCGGGTGGTGCGAGCGCTGGATACGGCGATCGCCGGCGGCTAGGCCTAGTAGTAGTAGTAGTAGTAGTAGGCCTCCGCCCTACCGAGACTGAGACTGCAGCCGGCGACGCAGGTCGGCCGAGGCCACCCCGTCCACCCGCACGCGCTTGTCGCGCGAGGTCTGACCCGAGACGACGGCCACCCGCCGGGGCGCGATTCTCAGCCGCCGCGCGATCAGGCGGCACAGCGCGCCGTTGGCCCGCCCCTCTACGGGCGCCGCGGTGACGCGCACCACCAGCCGCCCGTCCCGCTCGCCGACGACCTCCTCGCGCGGGGCGCGGGGCTGCAGTCGCACGACGAGATCGCCCACCGCGCCTCTAGCGACGACCGCTGATCAGATCCCAGGCGCGGCGAAGCTTCTGTCCCAGCGGCGTACCCGGACCCAGCGCGGGGTCGTCGTGCATGACAGCGGGATTCTCGCTGGGCCGCGGGAGCTCTGACGCGGCCACCGAGTCGATCTTCAGGAACACTCCCTGCTCGTAGATGTCGCCCACTTGATCGGCGTCGGCGAAGCGGTACTGGCGCTTGGCCTCGTGGACGACGATCCCGTCGAAGACGTCCTCGGAGATGTCGGCCAGGACGTGGGCGACCCGGCCGAGCTCGCTCCCGTCGCTGCAGAACACGGGGGTGCCCTCGGCGAGGGCGACGTAGGAGCTGCGGGGGCCTAGATCCTCGATCGTCAAAGCTCCTTGCGTCGTCCTCGCCGGGGCGCTTGGCCGCCGCGGGTCAGGCCGAGCGCCCGATCACACGCGCTGGATCAGCGTGGCCGTCCCCAGCCCGCCGCCGCAGCACATGGTCACGAACCCGATCTCCTTATCGGAGCGCTCGAGCTCGTGCAGCAGGGTGGTGACCAGCCGCGCGCCGGTCGAGCCCAGCGGGTGGCCGAGGGCCATCGCCCCGCCGTTGACGTTGACGCGGTCCATGTCGGGCTCGAGCTCTCGCCGCCAGGCGGCCACCACGGGCGCAAACGCCTCGTTGATCTCGATCAGGTCGATGTCGTCGATCTTCATGTCCTGGCGGGCGAGGATCTTGCGCGTCGCCGGGATCGGCCCCTCGAGCATCTTGACCGGATCGGTGCCGACGGTGGTCTCGTCGACGATCCGCGCCCGCGCCTTGAGGCCGAGCTCCTTGGCCTTGTCGGCCGACATCAGCAGCACGGCGGCGCCGCCATCGGAGATCTGCGAGGAGTTGCCCGCGGTGACCTTGCCGTCGGGCTTGAACGCCGGCTTGAGCGCCGCCAGCGCCTCGAGGTTGGTGTCGGGCCGAATGCCCTGGTCGGTGACGTAGGTGTCGCCGTTGACCTGCATCGGCACCATCTCCCGCTCGAAGCGGCCCTCCTCGGTCGCCTGGTGGGCCAGGCGGTGCGAGCGCAATGCCAGCTCGTCGAGCTCGGAGCGGGGGATCTCCCACTCGTCGGCGATCATCTCGGCGCCCAGCCCCTGGCCGACGATGTTGTGCTTCGCCAGCAGCTCGGGGGTGAACGCGTGCCCGAAGTCCTCCTGGGTCTTCATGCCGGCCGAGAAGGGCAAGTGCCCCATGTGCTCCACCCCCGAGCCGATCATGACGTCGTGCACGCCGGCGGCGATCAGGGCGGCGGAGAAGTTGACCGCCTGCTGGGCCGAGCCGCACTGGCGGTCGACGGTCGTGCCCGGGGTCTCGATCGGAAGGCCCTGCTCCAGCCAGGCGTTGCGGGCGATGTTCAGCCCCTGCTCACCGAACTGCTGCACGCAGCCGGCCACCACGTCGTCGACCTCCGAGGCCTCGATCCCGGCGCGCTTGATGACCTCGGTGTAACAGGTCCCCAGCAGGGTGTTGGGGTGCGTGTCCTTGTAGTAGCCCTTCTCCAGGTGGCCCCTACCGATGGGGGTGCGCACCGCCTCGACGATGACTACCTCTCGGCCTTGAAGCTGGTTCATGTCTGGCGATCCTCCGTCTGATCTCGATGGCCGCGCTCGCTCGACGACGGCGCGGGACCGGAGGTCGCGCTCGCGCCGGCGCCTCCGTCCTTTATCTACTGTATCGGTTGACTGGCCAGTCAACGAAGCCGGCGGGGGTAGGAGGGGACCCATGCAGGAGCGCCTGGCGCTAGCGGGAAGCGGTGCTATCGCGTGTGGACTGGCGTCCACCGCGGCCCGCCACGGGCCCGTCCTGCTCTGGGCCCGCAGCGGCCGCTCGGCCGATCGGGCCCGGGGCACGGTGCAAACGCTATGCGGCCGCCTGAGCGGGCGGGTAAACGCCGCCCACGTCGAGGTGGTGACCGACCTCGAGGCGCTCTCTAAAGGCACGTTCCTGATCGAGGCGATCGCCGAGGATGCCGAGGCCAAGTCCGAGCTGCTCGCCCAGATCGGCGCGCTGGCGGGCGACGCCGCCGTGCTGGGGACCACCACCTCCTCGCTGTCGGTCAGCGAGCTGGCGCGCGCCAGCGGCCGGCCCGAGCGCTTCGTCGCCCTGCACGTGTTCAACCCGGTGGCCAAGATGAGGCTCGTCGAGCTGGCGTTCTCCAGCGAGGCCTCGACCGATACCCGCCGGCGCGCGGTGGCGCTGTGTAAATGGCTGGGCAAGACGCCGATCGAGGTTCCCGACCTCCCCGGCTTCGTCGTCAACCGGCTGCTGTTTCCCTACCTGTTCGGTGCGGTGAGGCTGCTGGCGGAGACGGGCATGACCCCCCAAGACCTGGACGACTGCATGGTGCTGGGGGCCGGGCACCCGATGGGACCGCTGGCGCTGCTGGACATGGTCGGACTCGACGTGGCGATCGCGATCGGCGAGGCGATCGGCGAGCCGGTTCCCGAGACCCTCCGGCGCCTGGCCGGCGAGGGCGCCCTGGGCAGGAAGAGCGGGCGCGGATTTCACCTTTACTGAGCCGTACTGAACTATTTAAGGCGCGTTGAGGATCGACGCCAATACTTGCTCCTGCGACGTATCGCAACCGCACCTCCTCCCAGAAGCACACGACCGGCCCGTCCCCCGCGGGCCGGTCGCTGTTAAGGAGAGAGTCGCCGGTCACCCGCCCCGGCGTTCGCGGATGCGGACCGCCTCGACGCGGTTCTCGCGCACCGACTCCACCCGAATGGAGTAGCCATTTGAGCGGATCGTGTCGCCCCGCCGGGGCAGGCGGCCCAGCTCGGCGAACACGAACCCCCCGATCGAGTTGTAGGCGTCGGTCTCCACCGGGAGCTTTAGCCCGTGGTCGGCCAGATCCGAGACGGCGACGTGGCCGCGCACGAACCAGTCGCCGTTGGTTAGTCGCCTGACCTCGCCTCCGGCGGGATCGGTCTCGTCGGTGATCTCCCCCACCACCTCCTCGACGATGTCCTCCACGGTGACGATGCCGGCGACGCGTCCGTACTCGTCGATGACCACGGCCAGCGAGGTGCGCTGGCGCTGGAGCTCGGTGAGCAGGTCGTCCAGCGGCTTGGTCTCGGGGACGATCGGGGCGTCGTGGACCACGGCCTCGATCCCCGCCTGAGATCCCTCGGCCATCAGCACCCGGGCCAGCGAGTTGGCGTGCACCAGTCCGCGCACGCGGTCCTTGTTCTCGTCCTCGGTCACCACCAGGCGGGTGTGGCCCGAGGAGATGCAGCGGCGCAGCGCCGTCTCCACGTCCTCGGAGAGGTCGACGGTGACCACGGCGGGGATCGGGGTCATCACCTGGCGCGCCTCCTGTTCGTGCAGGTGAAACACCCCGGAGAGCATGCCCGCCTCCCCCGGGTCCAGCTGGCCGCCGGCGTAGCCCTCGGCGATCAGCTGCTTGAGCTCGTCGGGTGAGCCGCCCTCCTGGGCGCGGAACGCGGAATCGACGCCCAGGAGCCTCAGCACGGCATTGGCGGCCAGGGTGATCAGGGTGATGAACGGGTCGAAGATCACCCGGAACAGCTCCAGCGGACGCGCCGCTCGCCGCAACGACCCTTCGGGATGGGCGATCGCGTAGAGCTTGGGGACGATCTCGCCGGCGATCAGGTGGGAGGTGGTCACCACCAGATAGGCGATCGCCACCGCGATGATGGTCGCCGCTCCGTGCCCCAGCGCGCCGCGCAGGGCGGGTCGCAGCAGGCCGGCGAGCGCCGGCTCGCCCATCGCCCCGATCCCGATAGAGGTCATGGTCACCCCGACCTGGGAGGCCGAGATGTACTCGGAGATGCGCTCCAGCTGGCGCAGGGCGACCTGCCGGGCCTTGGTCGGGCGCTCTTCTTCGGCGGCCTCCAGGCGCGCGCGCCGCGAGCGCACCAGGGAGTACTCGGCGATCACGAAGAAGGCGTTGACGCCGATCAGCAGGACGGTGGCGACGAGCAGCAGCGCGGTCACGTGCTGGACCCGAGTGCCCGCCGGCGGCCCGCCGGGGGCCACGCGCGGCTCTCGCCGCGTGCGGCCCTGCTACTTCGAGGAGGTTCGTCGTTCATCGGGGCCGACCCGCACACCGTAGCAACGCCCCCCGCCGCCGGCGGTGGGGCCGGCGCCGGGCCCATCAGGCCGCTCGGTGGCCCGCGGCGCCGTGCCGGCGGGGCCACTCACGCCGGCGAAAGCGCTCAGGCGAGCTGGTCGATGCGCGCCGCCAGCGCGAAGTCGTTGTCGGTGAGACCGCCCTCGGAGTGGGTGCTCAGCGTGAGGCGGACCTTGTTCCAGCCGTGGACCAGGATGTCGGGATGGTGGTTGGCGCCCTCGGCCTCCTCGGCCACCAGGTTGACGAACACCATCGCGCGCTCGAAGTTCTCGAACTGAAAGCCCCGCACGATCGTCTCCCCCTCGCGCCGCCACGGCGAATCGCTCAGGTGCCGCTCGATCTCTGGGTCTGACAGACGTCCCATACAGTGTCGTGAAGTGAAGATCGTGAGCCTGGTACCGCACGCCACCGAGCTGCTGTTCGCGCTCGGCCTGGGCGACGAGATTATCGCGGTCACCCACGAGTGCGACTTTCCCCCGCCGGCGCGCGACCTGCCCCACATCACCCGCGACGCGCTGGAGCCGGGGCTGAGCGCGGGCGAGATCGATCGCGCGGTGCGCGAGCGCACCCAGGGCGGCGAGTCGATCTACGAGCTGGACGCCGACCTACTCACGCGCCTGGCCCCCGACCTGATCCTCACCCAGGCGGTGTGCCCGGTGTGCGCGGTCTCCTACGAGGACGTGGCGGCGCTCGCCGCGCGGATGCCCTCGCGCCCGCGGGTGCTCTCCCTCGACCCGCGCACGTTCGGCGAGACGCTGGGCGACGTGCGCACGGTGGCCGAGGCAACGGGGCGCCGCGAGGAGGGTGTCGCCCTGGTCAACCGCGCCTCCCGGCGCATCGATCGGGTGCGCCTGGCGGTGCGCGACGCCCCCCGCCCGCGGGTGGCCGCGCTGGAGTGGCTCGACCCCCCCTACGCCGCCGGGCATTGGACGCCGCAGATGATCGAGCTGGCCGGCGGCGAGGACGTCGTCGGCTTCCTCGGCGAGCCGTCGCAGCGCGTGGAGTGGGAGCAGGTGGCGCTGGCCCGGCCCGAGGTGGTGCTGGTGATTCCCTGCGGGTGGGACGCCGACCGGGCTCGCCAGGAGGCGCTCGCTGGCGCTCGCGAGCTTGGCCGGCTGGGGCCCGCCCGGGTGGTCGCCCTGGACGGGGGGGCGTACTTCTCGCGACCGGGCCCGCGCCTCATCGACGGCCTGGAGGTCTTGGCCGCGGTGCTTCATCCCGACCGGGTCAAGGCTTCCGCGGGCCCCGTCGCGCACGAGCTCGACCTGGCCCGCGCCGCGTCGGAGGCGGTGGGGTCGCCGGCCGACGCTTCGCCCTAGGCGCCGGGGATGGCACCCCAGCCGCGGCTGGTGCTGCTGCTGCATTCCTCGGCGGGGCACTATGGGGCCGACCGCCAGCTGGAGCTGATCGCCCGCGGGCTGGATCCCGAGCGCTACCGCCCGCTGGTGGTGCTGGCGAACGACGGTCCTTTGGCCGCCGACCTGCGGGACGCCGGCGTCGAGGTGGCGGTCGCCTCCCTGGCCGTGCTGCGCCGCGAGTTGCTCTCGCCGCTCGGGGTGGCGCGGTTGGCCGGCCGGTGGGCACGCGACGCTCGCGCCCTCGGCGCTCTCGCCCGTCGGCGCCAAGTGGCGCTGGTGCACTCCAACACGTCGGTGATCCTGGGGGGCGCGCCCGCCGCGCGGCTGGCCGGCGTCCCGCATGTCTGGCACGTACGCGAGATCTACGGCGGCTTTCGCCGCCTGTGGCCGATCTACCGGCGCCTGCTGTCCAGCGCCGATGAGCTGGTGTGCGTCTCGCGGGCCACCGCGGCCCAGTTTGCCGGCGCGTCCGCCCGGGTGCGGGTCACCTACGACGGGATGGCGCTCGCGCCGGCGCCCGACGCGCGCCGCGCGGCGCGCGAGTCGGCGCGCCGCCACCTGGGGCTGCCAGGGTCCGCCTTCGTGTGCGCCGTGCTCGGGCGCCTGTCGGCCTGGAAGGGCCAGGACGTCCTGCTCCGGGCCCTCGCCGCTCCCGAGCTGCAGGCGGCGGGGGCGGTGGGCCTGATCGCCGGAGACCCGTGGCCGAGCCAGGAGCATCATCGCGCGCGCCTGCGGGAGCTGGCGAGCGACCTCGGCGTAGCCCAGCGCGTGCGATGGCTGGGCTTCTGCCCCGAGCCGGAGCTTCTCTACGCCGCCGCCGATGTGGTGGCGGTGCCCTCCACCGAGCCCGACCCTCTCCCCAACGCCGCCCTGGAGGCGGCCGCGGCGGGCTGCTGTGTGGTGGCCTCCGGTCATGGGGGCCTGCCCGAGATCGTCCGCGACGGCCACAGCGGCCGCCTGATCCCGCCGGGCGATGCTCGCGCCCTGGCCCGCGTGCTCGCCGAGCTGGCCGCCGATCCGGCCCAGGCCGCGCGCTTGGGCGCCGCCGCCGCCGAGGACGCGCGCGCCCGCTTTGACCCCCGGGCGCTGCTGCGATCGCTCCAGGAGGTCTACGACCGCGCGGTCAGCCGCTGAGCCCCGAGCCGCCCGCGACCGCGATTCCCCCGGCGACGGCGGCGGCCCCGAGCGCCAGGCATACGCCGAGCCCGAGCATCGCCGAGCGCTGGCGCTCCCCGAGCTGAAGGGCCAGAGCCGCCAGCGTGCCGCCTACCAAGCCGCCGATGTGACCCCCGATCGAGATGCCGGCGAAGGTAAAACTGAAGATCAGGTTGATGACGATCAACCCGCCCAGCCCCCCCAGCCCTCCCTGCATGGGCGACAGACCCCGCGCCCGCATCTCGATCACCCCGGCGCCCATGAGCCCGAACACCGCGCCCGAGGCTCCGATCGTCAACGAGTGGGGGGTGGCCAGGAGCGCCCCGAACGAGCCCGCCAGCAGCGAGACCAGGTACAGCGCGGCGAAGCGAAGCGAGCCGATCGCCGGCTCGAGCATCAGCCCGAGCACGTAGAGCAGGTACATGTTGAACAGGATGTGAAGCAGGTTCGCGTGCAGGAACCCGCTGGTGATCAGGCGCCAGTACTCGTGCTGGTCGGCGATCGCGGGACCGAAGAGCGCCCCGTGGGCGACCGCGGTGCCGGTGCCCGAGCCCGCGGTGAACGTAAAGCCGCCCCCGGCGACGAACACCAGCACGTTGATGACGATCAGCGCGATCGTCACCGTGGGCTCTGACCGCGGGGCGCGCACGGTACGCACCTTGGTCTTCTGCTTGGCGCAGTCGGGGCAGCGCATCCCGACCGCCGTGGGGGTCATGCAGTCGGTGCAGATGGGGCGTCCGCAGTTAGAGCACGAGACCCCCGTCTCGCGCGAGGGGTGGCGATAGCAGACGGCCATGCGCCGGGCCAAGCTATCAGCGGCCCACCGGCGGCCCGGTGAGCCTGCCGGCGGGTCCGACCACCAGCCCGATGCGCCCTACAAGCGCGCCACGAGCACCGGCTGGGTGCTGGGCCTCGCGCTGCCCCCGGGCGACTCGTCGGTGACCATCACCCGGGCGCCCCGGGCCGCCGCCCCGGCCGGCAGCGCGACGGCGCCGCTTCCCAACTCGAACACCGGGCCCGGCTTCGGCGCCTGGCCGTCGCGCTGTATCCACAGCTGCCATACCCGTCCGGCGGGGGGGTTGGGCATCCCCGAGAGCTGAAGCTCGGCGCGCCCCGAGCCCACGCGTACCGTGGCGCGCATTCCGGGGCCCAGAGACTGGGCCACGCTGACCGGGCGCAGCTGCGAGCCGCCCCCGCCCGTGAACAGGAGCGCGCCGGCCGCCACGCCGGCGGCGAGGAGCCCGGTTCCCGCCAGCGCGGGCGCCACGCCCCCCAGCGGCCGGCGCCGCGCGGGCGCGGGACGATCGGCTTCGGCGCCCGCCGCGCGCAGGAGCTGGGCCTCCCGGTTGACGACGGCCATCAGCCGATCGCGCAGCGCGGGCGGCGCCCGCATCGGCGGCACGCCCACGGCGAGCGCGTCGACCGCCGGTTGCAGCTTGCCCAGCTCCTCGCGGCACAGCGGGCAGCAGTCCACGTGCCGCTCCAGCGCGCGCGCCTCGTCGGGCTCCAGGGCCCTCAGGGCATAGGCGGCGACGTCCGCTGCGCGGCGCTGGTGTTCGGCCTGCGGGTCCGCGGTCACGGCGTGGCCTGCGGCCCCAGCTGGCGCAGCGGCTCGGCCAGGCGCTCACGGAGCTTGGTCAGGCCCAGGCGCATCCGTCCCTTGACGGTGCCGATCGGCGTCTTGAGCATCGAGGCGATCTCGGTGTGGCTAAAGCCGCCGAAGTAGGCGAGCTCGATCACCTTGCTCTGCTCGGCGGGCAGCTCGCGCAGCGCGGTGCGGATCTCGCGCGCCTCCTCGCGCCGAGCGACCTCGACGTCGGTTCGCTCGGGCGCCTCCAGGCGCTCCTCCAAGCCCTCGTCGCTGCTGCGGCGGCGCTCCTGGGTGCTGCCTCGGCGCAGGATGTCTATCGCCCGGTGGTGGACGATCCCCAGCAGCCAGGTGCGCACGCTGCCCCGGGTGCGGTCGTAGCGGGCGCCGCTTCGCCACAGGGCCAGGAACGCCTCCTGCACTACGTCCTCGGCGACGCCGCGCTGGCCGCACATGCGGTAGGCGAGCGAGAACGCGGGTCCGCTGTGGCGCTCGAAGATCACCTCGAAGGCCTCGGCGCGCCCCTGGGGGACGAGCTGCATGAGCTCCTCGTCGGCTAGAGAGGCCAGCTCGGCGGCGCCGGTGCTTGTTGATCGCTTCACGTCTCGCAGTCTCCTCCGGGCCGGCGCGGCGCGCGGATCACCACCACCGCGCCCGCCGAGCGGGCGGTCGGCTCAGGATCGAAACAGGCGGCGAGTCTGGCGGCCGAGGTCCTGCGCGGTGCGCTCGGCCAGATCGCGCAGGCTCGTGGCGTGCTGCTGCTGGCGATGACGGCGGGCCCGCAGCAGCACCAGCGCCGCCCCGGCCCCGGTGCCCACCACCACCGCCGCGGCCGGGCGCGCCCAGTTGCGCGGGTCGCGCATGGCCGACAGCTCCCACGCTTCGAGCTCCTCGGCGGCGATCTCGGTCAGGCTGGTCAGCGTCTCCTCCAGGCGGGCCACCAGGTCCTCGGGCGGATCGACCGGGGCCAGGGCTTGGCGCAGTAGAACCTCGAAGTTGGCGGCCTCGCTCATTCGCTTCCCTTCTCAGCTTGGCTGACGATGGTTTCCAACTGCCGGATGGCGCGATGGATCAGGACCTTGGTCGCCCCGTCGGTGCGCCCCAGTGCCCGAGCGATCTCGCGGTTGTCCATGTCCAGCGCAAAGCGCATGATCAGCGCCTCGCGGCGGTCTTCGGGTAGCTGGGTGACCCCTTCGAGCACGCGGGTGAGCTCGTCGCGACTCTCCACCAGGTCCTCGGTGGTGTGCATCGAGCTGAGCCCGGAGGTGTCGTCGATGGGGGTCTGCGGCTTGCGCGAGCGGTCGCGATAGAGGTTGGCCGCCAGGTTGTGCGCGATGCGGATCAGCCACGGCCGCAGCGGCCGACCGTTGGACTCCCGCTGGGCGCGCTCGAAATGGCGATAGGCCTGCAGGAAGGTCTGCTCGGTCAGGTCCTCGGCGTCGTGATGGTTGCCCACTCGGTAGTAGGCGTAGCTGTAGACGTCCTTGAGGTGCTGGCGGTAGAGCTCTGAGAACTCGTGGTCGAGCTGGGCCTTGGGCTTGGGGCTGGCCACGCATCGCAGCCTAACCGGGTTCCTAGGCCGCGCGGACGGCGCCGGGACGCGAAGCGGCGCGGGCCTCCAAGCGGGGCGCCGACGCTCCGCCCAACCATTCCCACTGCAGTTGCACGCAGGGCCATATGCGGGCGGTGACCGCGGCCGCCAGCAGGGGGGAGGGCCGCTCGACGCGGGGAAAGGTCAGCGCACGCCCGCAGCGGATTCGCACCTTGTGCGGCCGTATCCGCCAGCCGCGGCGGATCGCCTCGGTCCCGATCACCGCCACCGGCACCACCGGCGCCCCGGTCTGCAGCGCGAGCCGGCCGACGCCCCGCTTGGGCCGGCCCAGCGGCCCCGGGCGCACGCGCGTGCCCTCGGGAAAGATGACCACGCAGTCGCCGCGCCCGAGGATCTCGCGCGCGGTGGAGATGGCGTCCTCGTCGCTGCGGCCGCGGTCGACCGGGAACGCTCCCAGCGCGTTGAGGATCCAGGCTTGCCAGCGCTTCTCGAACAGCTCGCGCTTGGCCATGTAGTAGACCGGCCGGCGGGCGAGGGTCCCGATCACGAACGGGTCCAGGAAGGAACGGTGGTTGGCGGCGAAGATCACCGGCCCCTCGCTGGGGATGTGCTCGCGCCCGATCCGGCTGAGCCGGAAGTAGAGGTGAAAGAAGGGCTGCAGCACGGCGCGGGCCAGCCAGTAGACGATCGGGTTGACCCCCCTACCGCGCACCCGCCGGTGAAAGCGCTCGCGCTCGGAGGCTTCGCGCTTGCCTACCTGGGCTCCCGGGCGCGGACGCACGCCGACCGGAACCTCGGCTGTCGCCTGGTCGTCCGGGGCGGGGGGGTTCGGAAGCTCGCGAAGCGAAGACGGCTGATGCGATCGGTTGGTCATCTCCCTTGGGGTACCCGCGCGCGCGAGGGCCGTTACATGGTTACCGGGGCGCGGTCTTTCCGCCCCGGGCGCCGTGGCGTTAGAGTCAGGCGATGCCCATCGATCGCACGCAGACGATTCGTGGCGCGGTCGCCGGCGCGCTCGCCGCCGGGACCTGGGTGGCCCAGGCGCCGCTGGACAAGCGGATCTTCGGCGAGGACTACGACGATGCCGAGCTGCTGGGCAAGGCGGTGACCCGCGGGCCGGCCTGGCTGCCGGTCGGAATCGCCCTTCACGTCGCCAACGGCGCCGCCTTCGGCGCGGCCTACGCCAACGTGGCCGGGCGCGTGCCGCTTCCGTCGTGGATGCGGGGTCCCCTGGCGGGGCTGCTTCAGAACCTCGCCTTCTGGCCCCTGACCGCGGTCAGCGACCGCACTCACCCCGCACGCAAGGAGCTGCCCCAGCTATGGGGCAACCCCCGCGCGCTCGCCCAGTCGACCTGGCGGCACCTGCTGTTCGGGTTCGTCCTGGGCGAGCTCGAGCGCCGGCTCAACGCCGAGGACGAGGTCGTGCTGCCCGACTACACCGAGGCGCTGTCCTCCAATGGCCACGGCAGCCTCGAGAACGCGGTCTCGGCGGCCTAGGCTCCCGCGCCGGTCAGCTCCTCGAGCTTGGCCGCCATCGCGTCGCGCAGGGCGACCACCGCCGAGTGGGGCCGAACCATGACCACCAGCTCGGAGACCAGGCCGTCGGGGCTGTAGCGCAGCAGGTCGACGCCCTCGACTTCGCGCTCGCCGATCCGGCTGGTGAAGCACAGCACCTCGCGGTCGCCTTCCTGGACCTGCCACCGGTAGGCGAGATCCTGTCCCATGACGTCGCCCACGGCGCGCAGCAGGAGGCCCACCGCCTCGCGACCGGAGTAGGGAGAGAAGACGACGGGGCTGCGGAACTGCACGTCCGGCGCGAGCGCTTCCGTCGCCCGCCCGAGGTCCTTGCTCTCCACCGCGGCCCGAAACGGACTGCGCCCCTGCTCGTCGGTAGGCACGGCGATGCTCACGGCGCTCCTTCCTCGATCCCGGGCGATCCTACCGGCATCGCATCTACACTCGCTCGAGCCGGCCGGAGTAGCTCAGCTGGTAGAGCATTCGCCTTGTAAGCGAAGGGTCAGCGGTTCGAGTCCGCTCTCCGGCTCCTCTCAGACCAGCCAGCCCGGCGAAACCCTACGCTCTGGCGGCTATGCCCACCAGCGCCCCGCGTGATTCCACGATCGCCGTCGTCGGCGACGGTTTTGGCTCGCTGCTGGTCCACGCCACCGCAATGTACCTGGGCTTCTCGCCCGACCAGCTGACGATCTACGGGCCCAGCGCCGACCCGGTGAGCACCTACCACCGACACGCGCACAATCTCGGCCAGACCGTCCTGCGCTCGGAGTCCGAGTCGCATTTCTTGCCCGCCGACTGGCCGACCTTCGCCCAGCTGGACGCGGTCTCGCACCGCTCGCTGCGCCCGCTGCTGCGCTCGATCCGGCGCAAGTACAACCCGGGGGTGCTGGAGATCCTGACCGAGGCGCGCGTCGTGGCCCAGCGACTGGGCTGGGAGCAGTGCCGGGTACCCACTCGGGTGGGCTGGCTTCAGCGCGAGGAGCGCCCCGACCCCCATTTCGTCCTCTACGACGAACGGGCCGGCTACCTGGGCCGCGCCCGTCACGTGATGCTCGCCCTCGGCCACGGCCCCCTGAGCTTTCCCGCCCCCCTGGCCCGAGCGCGCGAGGACCCCCGCGTCTCCGATCGGATCGTGCAGGCCTATGAGGCCAAGCGCTACGCGCCCGGCGGGCGCTACATCGTCATCGGCGCGGGGATCGCCTCGGTCAACGAGTGGGCCAACGCGCTCGCCGCCGGCGCCGCGGTGATCGCGCTGCGGCGCAACCCCTCGCCCGACGAGCAGGACCTGAACGTGCCCCGCTGCCTGTTCGAGGCGCGGGGAATCGACCTCTTCCAGGCACTGCCCTTCGAGGACCGCGTGCGGTTCCTGGGCGAGGTCCTGCGCGGCACCGCCCCGCGGCGCCGCGGCTGGCGCGAGACGATCGAGGAGGGCCGTCGCAGCGGGCGCTTTGAAGAGCTGATCGGGGAGATCGACGCCGCCGAGGCCGGGCCGGCGGGCCTGCGCGTGCACGTGGGCTCGGAGCACGGCCCCGAGGCCGGCTGGCTCGATGTCACCGGTGTGGTCGCCGGGACCGGCTTTGACCGCTCGGTGCTGGCGCTGCCGCTGATGCGCCGCTTGGTCGAGCACTACGAGCTTCCCGTGCACGAGGGGCGCCTGCGCCTGCGCAGCAACTGCGGCGTCCCCTCCCTCGATCGCCCCGAGTCCCGCCTGTGCATGATGGGCCTGGCCGCCAACAACGTGATTCCCCACGGCGACACGATCGCCGGGCTCAAGTACGTGGCCCGCCGCTTCGTGGGTGACTGCGCCCGCGCCGAGCGTCTGCGCGGCCGGGGCGTGCTCGATCGCTTCGCGCTGCAGCTGTCGCTCGGACTGGCCGCCGCGGAGGCGATTCGTCCCCTACGACCCAGCGAGCAGATCGCCTGACATGTGCCCGACGGTCCTCGGTCGCATCGAGACCCGCACCGCCACCCTGGTCGGGCCGGCGCTGCTCGGAGCCATCCTCTCCCTGCTGACCAGCAACGAGGGCTGGCTGGTGCTGATCGGAATCGTCCTGCTCCAGGGCGTGGTGCTCGACGTGCTCCTGTATCCCCAGCTCATCAGGTGGCAGCCGCCCTGGCTGACCTTTGTTCTCGGCGCCGGCGAGTTCGTGGTCGTCTTCGTGCTCGCCCGCGTCGCCAAAGTGGGGCTGAGCACGCCCGACGCAATCTGGTTCTACTGGCTGAGCTGGGGGATGGCCGTGGCGACCAAGATCGTGGTCCTGCCGATCCTCGAGCTCACGTGGATCGAGTCGGGTGGCGAGTTTCGGGCCACCGCCTGGTCGGTGACTCCCGAGCTCGAGCCGGTTCCCGCGCTCGGCGTGGCCGCCGTGTCCACCGAGGCGGGTCCCCCCCGGCTGGCGCGCGAGTTCTCTGCCGTCCACGAGGTGCCGGCCGAGCTGCGCGATCTGCCGCCTCCCACCGGGGTGTGGGAGGTGCCCGAGCGCCTGCGCCGCAGGCACCCGTCGGCGGATCATCGGGGCGAGTAGCGGCGGCAGCGGGGCTCGTAGGCTTCGGTCGCGTGGCGCGGGTCGAGTTGCACATCCTGGAGGGGCCGGCGGCGGGTCGACGGGTCCCCGTCGCGCGTTCGATCACCTTTGGACGGGTGGGCGACACCGAGAGCCTGGGCCCCGACCCCGAGCTCTCGCGCACGCACGCGCGCCTGGCGCTGCGCGACGACGGCGGCCTCGAGCTCGAGGATCTCGGCTCCACCAACGGAACCCGGCTCAACGGCCGCCCGGTTCGGGGGCCGGAGCGGGTTCAGGCGGGCGATCGGATCGCGCTGGGGACGACTCTGCTCGAGGTGCGCGCACCGGCGGCCAGCACGGTGACCGGCGCCCGCCCCGGGACACCCACCGAGGTCCCGGCTCCGGTGCCCTCGCTACGTGCGCCCGAGCAACCGCTGCCCTCGCCGGAGCTGCCCGGGGCCCGCGGGGCGCCTCCTCACCCGGCGGTGAGCGGTGGGCCCGGCGCCGAGCGCCGCACGGTCGGCCTCGGGGTGGCCCTAGTGCTCGCGGGGCTGGCCGCGGGCGTGGCCGCCGCGGTGGCCCTGTGGGCGAGCAACGGCGGCTCTTCGGCCGGCGGCCAGCGCCCGCCGTTCGATGGCACGCTCTACCTGCTGTCCAATCGCTCCCAGCCAAACGCCAACAGCGTGCTGGCCTATCGCTACCGGGCGGGTATGCTCGCTCCCCTCGACGTGCGCGAGTACCCCACCGGGGGCGCGGGGGCGTTCGACCAGGCCAACAGCGGGGTGCTGGACTCGGTGGACCAGATCGCGCTAGACCGGGGGCGGTCCGAGCTGTTTGCCGTCAACAGCTCGTCCGACACGATCGCCGCCTTTCACATCGCCTCGGACGGAACGCTAAGCGCCGTGCGGGGGTCGCCGTTTCCCTCCGAGGGCCGAGGTCCGGCATCGCTGGCCGTCCGCGGACAGGTGCTGATCGTGGTCAACAAGGCGTTCGACGGCGTGCGCAAGGGTCTAAAGACCCAGCCCGGAAGCTTTGCCAGCCTCCCCATCCGCGGGGATGGATCGCTGGGCCCGGCGATCTCCACGATCCCCATGCCGCCGGCCAGCGCGGGGACGCAGGTGCTGCCCACGTCGGACGGCTCGCTCGTCTTCGGCTCCCTGGAGTCGGGCCCGTTCCTGGTCTTCAGGCTGGCCGCGAACGGTTCGCTCACCCAGGCACCCGGATCTCCGCGTCCGCTGGATCCGCGCCGGTTTCCGCCCACCTCTCGGGACGGTCCCTTCTGGCCCCAGGGCATGGCCCTGGCCCCGAGCCGGAGGCTGCTCTACGCCAACGTGTCCAATGCGGCCAAGCTCGTCGTCTACTCCTATGACCGCGACGGGCGGCTTGCCTTGGTGGGCGCGGTGAAGAACAAGGGCGCCAAGCTTCCCTGCTGGACCGCCATCAACCCCGCCGGGACCCGGCTGTACACCGACAACGCCGGCAACGGCACCGTCTCGGTGTTCGACATCGGCGCCGACCCGCGACGGCCGCGCCAGCTCCAGAACCTCAAGCTGCGCACCAGCGGCAACCCGTGGAACCTCACCTTCGACCCAAGCGGACGCTTCCTGTTCGTGCTCAACCCCCGCGCCATCGACTTCATCGAGCCCGGCGCGGGCAACACCGTGCACAGCCTGCGCATAAACGGCGACGGCACGCTGTCCGAGCTCGACGCCTCACCGGTGGACATCCCCGTGTCCACCGACACCCAGCCTCAAGGGCTGGTGGCGGTCACTCGGCGCTGAGCCTTACACGGTCGCGCCCCGGGTTTCCGCGGTTTCAGCCTTGACGTTGGTGCTGCTTGCTGTGCTTCCTGACGCAGTGCCCGCGCTTGAGCACGTAGCCGCGCCGACAGCGCTTCTTGGCCTCGACCGTACCCGCGGCCGAGAACGACACGGCCACCAAGGTGCCGACCAGTGCCGCAATTCGGACCCGTCGCATGCAATCTCCTCGCTCGCCTGCCGAACGCCCGGATACTACCCCGGCGCCGGGCGCCCGATCGCCGGCGTCGACCAGGTAAACCGGGTGACGTCCTCGCGGGGGGCCAGCGCCCCCGGCCGCTGTCCCCGGCGCACGAACAGGATCGGCGCCGGCGCCGCCTGGACCACCTCGGAGCGCGTGGGCCCCAATCCCTCGCTGCGCCAGCGGTCGGACAGGCCGATGACGAGCAGCCCGCTCGCCTGGGCGGCCGCCACGACCCCCTCCCGACCGGGTTCGGCGATGACCGGCTCGGCGGCTACGCCGGCGAATCGCTGCACGAGCAGCGAAGCGTTGGCGAGCAGCCGCGAAGCGTCGCGTCCGCGGGATTCCTCGCTCTGACCAGCGGCGCCGAGCAACCGCAGGGGAGCGGCGTTGGCCGCCGCCAGCCAGGCACCCAGCTCGAGCGCCGCCCAGTCGTGCTCGGCTCCGCCGAACGGCACGACCAGGGGCGAGTCGGTGCCCAGCGCCAGCGGCTCGGTTCCGCGGAGCTCGACGGCCTGACCGAGGGCCCGGCTCTCGGTCTGCAGACCCCCCCGCACCTCCGCCGAGCGGGGGGGCTCGATCAACCGCGCCATTATGAGCTCGCGTGGAGGCTCGGAGCGCGCCAGCGGCTCGGCGAGGTCCAGCAGCTGGGCCAGCGCGGCGTCGCTGCCCGGCGCCACCAGGATCGACCGATCGGGAACCGGCAGCCGGGACTCCCGCCGCGAGACGCTGCGGGCCCGATCGAGTTCCTCCTCGACCGGTGATCCGAACCGGTTGTGCGGATCCAGCAGGCGCAGGAGCGGCCCGGTCATGAACGTGGTGACCAGCGCCATGACCACCAGCGCCGAGAACAGGGCCTCGCTCATGACGCCCTTCTCCAGGGCCAGGTTGAGCACGATCAGCTCGGTCAGACCCCGAGTGTTCATGAGGGCTCCGATGACCGCCGACTCGCGCCACGGCACACCCATCACGCGCGCCGCCAGCAGGGAGCCCCCGAACTTGCACAGCACCGCGACGACGATCAGGACCAGCGTCAGCAGCCACAGGGCGGGACGATCGAGCAGGCCGACGTTGGTCCGCAGGCCGGTGTAGGCGAAGAACAGCGGGAGCAGGATGATGGCGACGAAGTCCTCCACCCGGCGGGTGACGTCCTCGGTGAGACCCGCGTGGCGGGGCATGACGGCCCCCATGACGAAGGCCCCAAAGATCACGGCGATGCCGATCTGCTCGGTCAGGTAGGCCGAGATCAGCACGCCGGCGAAGATCGCCGTGATCCACGCCCCGGGTACTCGTCCGGCCTCGTCGAACGCCACCGACGCTCGCGCCAGGATCCGCCTGACCCCCAGGGCCATGACCGCCGAAAAGGCGATCGCCAGGAGCACCGTGCGCATGACGTGCAGCGCCGAGCCGGCGGCGGCGACGGCGGCGGCCAGGGCGATGAACAGCCACGCCGTGACGTCGTCCACAGCCGCCGCGGCCAGGGCCAGCGCGCCGACCGGACCGGACAGCATGCGTCGCTCGACGATGATCCGGGCCAGCACGGGAAACGCCGTGATCGACATCGAGACGCCCATGAACAGGGCAAACGCCAGGAAAGGCTTGTCCGGGGCCAGGAGCCCGTAGGTGGGCAGAGCGACCAGGAGCCCGGCCGCCATCGGCACCAGGACGCCGGTGTTGGAGATCGCGAAAGTCTGGGGCAGGCGCACCCGGAGCTGGCGGGGATCGAGCTCCAGCCCGACCAGGAACATGTAGAAGATCAGGCCCAGGTTGGCGGCGATGCCGAGCACGGGCACGATGTCACTGGGAAACAGGGCGCTCTGGGCGTCGGCCGAGATCGCCCCCAGGACGGTCGGCCCGAGCAGGATCCCCGCCAACACCTCGCCCATCACCCGCGGCTGGCCGATGCGCACGGCCACCTCCCCCACCAGACGGGCGGCGAGCATCACGACCACGACGGCGATGAAGAACGCCGCCACCGCATTTGACGGATCGCGCACCTTGGTCGCCGTCAGCTGCTCGCGCGCTGGGGCCGCCGGCCCCGCCCGGGCCGCTTGCCCGGGCGGTCGCCCGGGGGCGGTGCTCGGCTGCCTCGAGGCGGGTGCGACGGACAGGGTCAGCATGCGGTCCAGGGCGCTGCCGGTGAGCTCCGCCGAACCCCCGCCGCGGCACCTCACCTGCCCGGCCAGGCTGCCCAGCTTGGGCTGGTAGCGAAGGGTCCCCGCCACCGACGTGCCCGGCGCCCGGATCGCCACGGTGTGACCGCCGGAGAAGGCGACCCGACCGCCGAGACAGGTGGAGGTCGGCGCCACCCTCCAATCGCCGGCGATCGACGACGGCGGTCGGGGCTTGGCGCTGGCCGGGGGCGGCGGATCGCGCTTGAGCGCTAGCGTCAGCGGCTGGCCGCCGACCGTGCCGACGAACCGCTGCGCCGACCACGTCGCGTCGAGGCGTCGCGCGCCGCCGCCGGCGCAGTGCACGCTCCCCGACATCCGGGTGCCGTGCAGCTCGAGCTTTGCCCGGGCGCTCCCGGGCTCGCCGCTCAGGTCGATGAAGCGCCCGGACTGGTTGACTTCGACCTTGGTCCCCAGGCAGGCCGCGCCCTTCAAGACGTCATAGCCCCCGGCGACGGGCCGCGGGGCGTGCTTGCCCACGCCCTCCGCGACGACAATGCCGGTCGCCCCTGCCCCGAGCACCGCGAGCACCGCGTAGTAGGTGACCAGGCGCCGGCGCGAGACCGGCCGGGGATGTGCCTCGGAGCTCACGGCGGCGGGCACTCTAAGCGTCGCGCGAGCGGCTCGGCAAGCTCGCCACCGAGGGCTATCCTGGCCCGGTGAACGACCCGCCCAGTTCCGAGGAGCCCCGGCTCGGGGCCGGCGTGCACATCGGTCGCTATTGCATCGAGGCGCAGATCGGGGAGGGGGGCATGGGCCAGGTGTTCCGCGCGGTTCGGACCGAGGACGGCGAGGTCGTCGCCCTCAAAGTGATGAAGGAGCGCTGGCCCGCCGAGTCCGAATGGGTCAAGCGCTTCCTGCGCGAGGCCCGGGCGGCCGGCGAGGTCGAGCACGAGCGCCTGATAGGCGTCCTGGACGCCGGCGAGGAGGACGGGCGCCACTACCTGGTCATGCCCTACGTCGCCGGGCAAACCGTCGAGCAGCGCATCCGAGCCGAGGGTCCGCTGAGCCTGGCCACCACCCAGGCGATGGTCGCCGACGTCGCCGCCGGCCTCGACGCCCTGCACGAGCACGGTCTGATTCACCGCGACGTCAAGGCATCGAACATCATCTTCGGTGCCGACGGGTCCGCCGCCCTGGCCGACTTCGGCCTGGCCAAGGGCACGCGCTACTCGGATCTCACCCGTCCCGGCCAGGTGGTGGGCACGGTCGACTACCTGGCACCGGAGCTGATTCGCGGCGAGCCGGCCACGCCGGCGTCGGACATCTACTCGCTGAGCTGCGTGGTCTATGAGTGTCTGTGCGGCCACACCCCATTCGGCGGACGCGGCCGCTTCCAGGTGGGGATGGCCCATCTCGAGGAGCCACCGGGCGACCCGTGCGCCGACCGAGCGGATCTGCCCGAGCGCTACGGACAAGTCGTCCGCCAAGCCCTGAGAAAGGATCCCGCCCGCCGACCGCCGAGCGCGTCCGCGTTCGCTCTCGCGCTGGCCCAAGCGGCGAGCGCCAAACCCGAGGGCGCGCCGACCGCCCACGTCGTGGTGGTCGACGGGGAGCTGGCCGGTCAGCGCTTCGCCGTGACCGACGAGCTCACCATCGGTCGCGAAAACACCGACCTGATCCTGCCCGACGTCGACGCTTCGCGCCGGCACGCCGTGTTGCGCTCGTCCGGCGCGCGCGTGGAGATCGAGGACCTGGGCTCGCGCAACGGCACCTGGGTGGACGGGGAGCGCGTGGTGGGGACCGTCGAGCTGAGCGACGGCAGCCGCGTCCGGATCGGCGACACCACGCTGTTTGTCGAGGTGCCCCGGGCGCAGGCGCCGGTGACTCGCGTTTCGGCTGGAGCCGAAGCGCCCCCCACGGTCGTTCCCAAGGGGCCCGCCGCGGGTCCGACGGCGCCGCCCGCCACCGAGGCGACCGCCCCACCCGTCGCTCCCTTCTCGCCCCCGGCGCCGGCACGGGCCCGAAGGCCGGGGGTGGCGAGCCGGCTGTGGTTGCCGGCCGGCCTCACCTTCGCCACCGTGATCGCGACGGCGGTCGCGCTGCTCGTCTACTTCGCCGCCAGGTAACCGAAGCCGGCAGCGCTCACCTCGTGGCCAGGTACACCACGACGACCAGCACGGCCAAGGCGAAGATCGCCAGCGGGGCCGCCCGAGCCTGAAACCGCACGCGCTCGTCGCGCAGGCGCTCGAGCTCGGGATGGATGGGCTCGGCAGGGGGGATCGCCTGCGGTCCTGAAGCGGCCGCCCGATGCTCCTGGGTGGCCAGCGCCGCGGGGACCGGCCTCACCCCCGAAGGCCGCGCCGCCAGCTCGGCGTCGGTTCGCAGTTGCAGGACCGTCACCCCGATCAGCAGCTCGTCGCCTGGATCTAGGCGCACCGGAGCGTGAGCCGGCTGATGGTTGACGAACGTCCCGTTGGAGGACCCCAGGTCCTCGACCGTCGCTCCCCCTGCGGACGACGGAGCCACCCGCGCGTGGTGGCGCGATACCCGCGCGTCGCCGAGGCAGAGGTCGGCGTCGTCGGAACGGCCGATGACCAGCGGGCGATCGACGGCCACCGTCGCGCCGGCGCCGGGCCCTTCGACGATCTGCAGATGGAGATCCATGTCGCGCCGGAGCTTAGGCCCCAGGTAGGCTCCCAGCCGATGGCCGGGACCCGAGCAGCCGTGGCCTTGGCCGCCGCGGCGTTGGCCGCCGGCGCCGCGTGGCCGACGTGCGCGCTCGGCGCGGGTCGCAGCGCGCGGGGGTTTTCGGCCACCGACTTCGCCACCGGTTTTCCCTCCCGACCCGCCTGCTGCGGCGCCTCTGGCACCGTGGGACCGACGGGGATCGCGGCGGACCGCGGCGGCAACCTGTTCGCGATCGACAACGGCGGCTTGTACCGCTTTACCCCGTCGGGCGGATCCGCCAGCAGCGCGCGTTTGAACCTGGTCACCGCGATCTCCGGAGATCCGGCCGGCCTCTCCTTCAGCAAGGACTTCTCGCACCTCTACGTCGCGCGCCAGACGACCGGCGACGTCGTCGAGCTCGATCGCGCGACCGGGGCGGTGACGCGCACGCTGGCGACGAACATCGCCGGCGCCACCGGGCTGGCTACCGACCCGATCTCGGGCGATCTGTTCGTCTCGGCGCCGTTCTTCGGATCCCACGTGCTGCGCATCTCGGGGTTCGGGGCCGGCATGGGCAAGGTGTCCGTCTACGCGGCTCCGGGCCCCACCGACGGGCTGGCGTTCGGCGCCGACGGCACGCTGTATGCGGCGACGCGCGACCGGGTGGTCAGGATCGCCGGTACGGCCTCGTCCACGCCGGGCGCTATGACCGTGCTGGCGAGCGAGATCCCCGGCGGACCCGACGGGGTGGCTCCGGTGGCCAACCCGAGCGGCGGGCCGGCGACCTCGGTGGTGGTCAACCGCAACGACGGAACCATCACCCGGATCGACTTCTCCGGCGCCGTGCCCCGATTGACGGACATCGTCACCGGGGGCACCCGCGGCGACTTTCTCGTCGTGGGGTCTGACAGCTGCCTGTACGCCACCCAGGCCGACAGCATCGAGCGGGTAAGCGGCGTGGACGGGAGCTGCCCGTTCGAGCTCTCCAGCCCGACGATCGGCCTGCGCCCTCGCGCCGGGCACACCGAGGTGGTCGCTCCGGTGAGCGGCCGCGTGATGGTGAAGGTCCCGGGCTCGTTCGGGCTGGTGCCGCTGAGGGCCGGCCAGCAGGTGCCCAACGGCTCGGAGGTCGACGTAAAGAAGGGCCAGATCAACCTGACGGTGGCGTCGGGCACCACGGCGCCGCCTTCGACGGCCACCTTCTACGCCGGGCGTTTCCTGGTGCGCCAGAGCCGCGGGTCTCGCCCCACCACCAACCTACGTCTGTCCGAGCCTCTGGGCTGCTCGGCCCGCGGCAGGCGCGCCGCCAGCTCCCGCCGGCGCTCACGGCGGCGCACCCGCCGCCTCTGGGGGCGCGGCCGGGGGCACTACTCCACGCGCGGGCGCTACAGCGCCGCCACGGTGAGGGGAACGTGGTGGCTGGTCGCCGATACGTGCACCGGCACGCGCACGCAGGTTCGCCAGGGGTCGGTCAGGGTGCGCGACTTCTCACGCCGGCGCACCGTGACCGTGCGGGCCGGCCATAGCTACACCGCCCGCCGTCGGCGGCGCTGACCTCCCAGGCCGGTCGTCCCGGCCGCCGACGACGCGGCCTACAGGGGGACGTTGCGCGCCTCCAGGTGAGAGCCGACCTTACGCTTGACTCGCTGTAGGGCGTTGTCCACGGTCTTGGTGTCGCACCCCAGGCGCTCGCCCACCTGCTCGTAGGAGAGACCGTCCAGGTACAGCGAGAGGACTCGGCTCTCGAGCTCCGAGAGCGCGCTCGACAGGCAGGCCACCAGGGAGCGCAGCTCCTCGGAGGAAATCACCTGGTTGACCGGATCGTGGACCTGGGGACCCGGCAGCATCTCATCGAGCGTGGGCGCGTCCTCCCCCGATGCCGCCGGGGCGGTGGAGAACGAGACGTACTGGTTGAGTGGAGTGTGCTTGTTGCGCGTCGCGGTCTTGACCGCGGTGATGATCTGGCGGGTGATGCACAGCTCGGCGAAGTTGCGAAAGCTCGATTCGCGATCCGAGCGGTAGTCGCGCACCGCCTTGTACAGGCCCACCAGGCCCTCCTGGATCAGGTCGTCGCCGTCGCCGCCCGCCAGGAAGTACGAGGACGCCTTCAGCCGTACGAAGCCGTAGTAGCGCCGCACGATGCGGTCGTAGGCGGTCCCGTCTCCCTGCTTGGCGAGGGCGATCAGGTAGCTGTCATCAATCTCAACTTGAGATTGAGACTTGGCTGAGATTCTTGCCACGAGCGTTCCCTTTCTGGCCCTTTGCAGGGTCAAATGTGCTCAGTGGCGCGCTCCTCCCCAGGGCGCCAACCTCAATTTCAACCCAGGTTTCTAAACCTTAGGTTTAGCGTGATCCAGCGCCAGGGTGCCACAGTTATGGAGTGCTGTCAAGCGTCCTCCGGGCCGTGTCGGCGGCCCTGGACCGCATAGAGCAGCACTGCGGCGGCGGCGGACACGTTGAGCGAGCCGATACGCCCCCGAACCGGGATCGCCACCAGGGCGTCGCAGGCGGCGGCTACGCGCCGGCCCAGGCCGCGACCCTCCGCGCCGAGAACGAGCACCACCCGGCCCGTGTAGTCGGGGGCGGCGTAGTCGCCGGTGGCGTCGGCGTCTGCCCCATAGCACCAGGCCCCCCGCCGCTTGGCGGCGGCGAGGAAGTCGGCCAGGTTGCGCACCCGGGCGACCCCGAGATGCTCGACCGCGCCCGCGGAGGCCTTGCACACGGCGGGCGTGACCTCGGCCGCGCGGTGGCGCGGGATCACTACGCCGCTCGCCCCGGCGCACTCGGCCGTGCGGCATATCGCCCCGAGGTTCTGGGGATCCTGGATGCCGTCGAGGGCGACCACCAAGGCGTCCTCGTGCGCCAGCAGCTCCTCCGGATCGCGATACGGATAGGCGCCGGCCTGGGCGCAGACGCCCTGGTGGCTCGGGGACCGGCACAGACCCTCGAGCTCTGACGCGGGTGCCTGCACGAGCCGCGGGTCGCCGGTGAGCCACGGCTCGCGCGCGGTCGCTTGCGTCGCCCACACGTGCTTCACCGAGGCGGCGCGGGCGCCGTGCAGCAGCTCGCGGACGGGGTTTCGCCCGTAGACCACCACGACGGCTAGCGCCGCTTTAGCTCGGGCCCGGCTGGCCCGTCGCGGACCTCCCAGCCCAGCTCGGCGAGCCGCTCGCGCAACGCGTCGGCGGTGGCGTAGTCCCCCGCCGCGCGGGCGCCCTCGCGCTTCCTGACCAGGCCCCTTGCTTCTGCGTCGGGGCGGGGTTCGGGCTCGGGCTCGAGCAGGCCCTCGAGCCCCAGCATCTCCAGCATCTCGCGCAGGTCGGCGGCGCCCACCGTACCCGGCGGGCGCCGATTGGCCTGGCGCACCCAGGCCCACAGGGCGACCAGAGCCTGCGGGGTGTTGTAGTCGTCGGCCAGCGCCGCGAAGAACGCATCGCGGTGCCCGGAGAGCTCTGCGGGCGAGGGCCCTGCGGTCAGCCGGTGCGCCGCCTCGCCCAGGCGGGCCACGTTGGCCCGGGCCTGGCCGAGGGGCTTCTCCCCGAAGGCGATCGGCTGACGGTAGTGCCCGCCGGCGAAGTACATGAGCAGGACCTCGGGACCGTGGCGGTCCAGGACCTCGTGCAGCGGCTCGATGTTGCCCACCGACTTGGCCATCTTCTCCCCGCTGAGCTGGAGCATGCCGTTGTGCACCCACATACGGGTGAGCTCGGCGCCGCGCGCCGCCCGCGTCTGGGCCGCCTCGTTCTCGTGGTGGGGAAACAGCAGGTCCAAGCCGCCGCCGTGGACGTCAAAGCCCAGCCCGAGCAGGCTCTCCGCCATCGCCGAGCACTCGATGTGCCAGCCCGGCCTCCCCCGCCCCCACGGGGAATCCCAGGCGGTGTCCTCCTCGGGCTTGGTGCCCTTCCACAGGGCGAAATCGAGCGGATCCCGCTTGCGTTCGGCGCCTTCGATGCCCTCGCCCTGGTCCATCGCCCCGAGGTCGCGCCCGGATAGGGAGCCGTAGGCAGCGTCCGAGCGCACCGAGAAGAAGACGTCGCCCTGGGCCTCGTAGGCGTGCCCGGTCTCGATCAGCGCCGAGATGTGGTCGATGATCGGCCCCATCGTTTCGCTGGCCAGTGGCTCGGCGTCGGGGCGGCCCAGACCCAGCCGGTCGGTGTCCGCGCGGTAGGCGTCGGCCATCTGTCGCGCCAACCCGGCGCTGGGCTGGCCCAGGGAGCGCGCGGCGTCGTAGATCTTGTCGTTGACGTCGGTGATGTTGACCACCAGCGTCACCTCAAGCCCCTCGTGCTCCAAGAACCGCTTGAGCAGCGAGAAGACGACGTACGGGCGCGCGTTGCCCACGTGGAGGCGCCCGTAGACGGTCGGTCCGCAGGCGTAGATCGAGACCCGGCCGGGATCGCGCGGCTGCAGGAGCGCTACGGCCCCCGAGCGCGTGTCGTGGAGGCGAAGCTCGCGCACCTGGGCACCCTACCGCGGGCCCTGGGCGCAGAAATCCTCCCGTAAACCGGGAGCTTTTCGGCGCCCGGACCCCAGCGCTCGGTCAGTGCGATGACCGAACGCCAGAGTGCCAACGGCGGCACTTTGCGGGTTTGGCTCGATCGTACGCCCGGAGCGCCGGTTACCCTTGTCGCGGGTTGTCGTCCGCCGCCGGCCAAAGCAGGCTGCTATCGGAGGTCGAGGAGGCATTTCGTAGCCTCCCCGACCGATATCTGGGCGCCGAACCGGGCTTTGACGCCACCTACCACGTGCGCCTGGGTGACGTGGGGCACACCTGGGAGGTGCGCCTGACCCACCACGGGGCGCGCGTGCGCAAGGGGGTCACCCGCCGCGAGCCCGACGTGACGATCGGCAGCGACGGGGCCACGTGGCTGGCCATGCGGGCGGGAGAGCTCTCGGGCATCGAGGCGTTCTCGCGCCGCGTCCTCTATGCGCGCGGCAACCTCGACCTGGCGGTGGGCTTTGAGGGCATGTTCCGGCGCCCCGACGGGCGGCCTCCCCTGGTGCGCATGCACGAGGCGCGCCTGCCCGGACGCCGCGTGTCCACCCTGACCATGGGCCAGGGGCCCGACGTGCTGCTGTTGCACGGCCTGGGCAGCACGAAGGCCTCGATGTTCGACGTCGCCGCCGCGCTCAGCCGCTCCTATCGCGTACACGCCCCCGACTTCCCCGGGTTTGGCTCGTCGTCCAAGCCGGCGACCGCCCCCTACAGCCCGCGCTACTTCGCCGAGACGGTCACCGCGCTGATGGACGAGCTCGAGGTGGACTGTGCGCACGTGGTGGGCAATTCGATGGGCGGGCGGGTAGCGATCGACGTCGCCGTGCGCTGGCCCGAGCGCACCCGCGCCCTGGCGCTTCTGTGTCCGGCGATGGCCTTCATCCGCCGGGGGCTGCCCACGGCGCTGGTCCGCCTACTACGTCCCGAGCTGGGCCTGGTCCCTCACCGCTTCCGGCGCGGGACGGTGGCGGCGCAGTTCTGGGGCCTGTTCGCCGATTCTGATCAGGTCGACCCGGCCATGGCCGACATCGCGGTCGATGAGTTCCAGCGCATCTACGCCTCGGCGGGGGCCCGGCTGGCGTTCCTGTCCGCCGCGCGCAACATCTACCTGGAGCCGCCCTTCGGCAAGCGCGGGTTCTACCCGCGCCTGTCGGAGCTCGAGTCCCCGGCCCTGTTCGTGTGGGGCTCTCACGACAAGCTCGTGCCCGCGGCCTTCCAGCGCCACGTGACCGAATGGCTCCCCCGCGCCGAGCAGATCGTGCTCGAGGGGTGCGGTCACGTACCCCAGGTCGAGCGCCCGGCCCAGACGATCGGGCTGATCGAGCGCTTCTTCGCGCGCAGCGACGCCCTGGCCCAGCCCGGGCGCCTGTCGCGCGCCGCCTGAGGCGGCTCCGCGCGGGCCCGGCCGGCAGCGCCCGCGGGCGCCTTCCGAGGAGAAAACCGCCTCGTTAGGCTCTCCGGCGTGCAGGAGATCGCGCCGGGCCTGTGGCACTGGACGGCACGCCACGAACACATCCACCTGGAGGTCAGCTCCTACTACCTGGCGGCCGAGCGCACCGTCATCGACCCGATGGTGCCGGCGCCGGGCATCGAATGGTTCGAGCGGCACGGCCCGCCCGAGCACGTGCTGCTCACCAACCGCCACCATGATCGCCACGCCTGGCGGCTGCGCGACGCCTTCGACTGCACGGTGCACTGCGTCCGCAACGGGCTACACGAGCTCGAGGGGCGCGGACCCGCCGAGCCATTCGATTTCGGCGATGAGCTACCGGGGGGCGCCGTAGTGCACGAGGTGGGCGTCATCTGCCCCGACGAGTGCGCGCTGCACCTCCCCGCCCACCGCGCACTGGCCTGCGCGGACGGGGTCGTGCGCTGGCCCGGCGGAGAGGAGCTCGCCTTCGTCCCCGATCACCTAATGGACGATCCCGATCAGACCAAGGCGGGGCTGCGCGACGCCTACCGCCGGCTCCTGGAGCTCGACTTCGGCCTCCTGCTCCTCGCCCACGGGGATCCCGTGCTCGATGGCGGGCGCGACGCGCTCGCCACCTTCGCGGGCCAGGATCGTTAGATCTCCTAGCCCCCGGCCCGAGCGACCGACCGGAGCGCCGGGGCGGGGTGCGGGCGCCCGCACCGGCCCCGTGTTGGCCCCCTCCCACGGCGGGTAGACTGGCGCGACGATGGCCGAGACCACTCGCGCCGACACGCTCTCGACCAACGGTCACCGCCGGGAGACCATCCCCTCGCCGGCGTCGACCGAGGCCGGCGAAGCGCGCCCGGGTTTGATCGAGCGCGCGCTGCGCGCGGCCACCGATCAGGTCACCCGGCGCATTCCGGCCGCCGATCTGGACGAGCGCGACCCCGACTACATCCGTGAGAGCTTGCCCCGTCTATGGCTGCTGGCCAGCATCTACTTTCGCGCCGAAGTGCGCGGCCTGGGCAACATCCCCGAAACCGGTCCCGTGCTGCTGGTGGGCAACCACTCTGGCGGCAACCTGACCCCGGACACCGGCGTGTTCACGCTCGCCTTCTCGGCGTACTTCGGGATCGAGCGGCGCTTTTACCAGCTCGCCCACAACCTGGTGCTCTCGATGCCCGGCCTGGGGATGCTGCGCAAGTACGGCACCGTGGCCGCGTCGCCCGAGAACGCCGAGACGGCCCTCTCCTCGGGGGCGGCGTTGCTCGTCTACCCGGGCGGCGACTACGAGGTGCACCGCCCCATCTGGGAGCGCCACAAGGTGGACTTCAACCGCCGCAAGGGGTTCATCCGCCTGGCGCTTGAGCAGGGCGTGCCGATCGTCCCGGTGGTCGCGGTCGGGGGCCAGGAGACCGCCCTGTTTCTCTCCCGCGGCGAGCGGCTGGCCCAGACCCTGCTGCTCGACCGCCTCTTTCGCCTGAAGGTCCTGCCGATCTCGATCGCGCCCCCGTGGGGCCTGAACGTCGGCGACATGCTGGGGCACTTTCCCCTGCCGGCCAAGATCACGATGGAGGTCCTGCCCCCGATTCACCTCACCCAGGAGTTCGGGGCCGACCCGGACGTCGACGAGATCTACGATCACGTCGTGCGGCTCATGCAGGACACGCTCGACGCGCTGGCCGCCGAGCGGCGCCTCCCGATCGTCGGGTGAGGCCGTGAGGGTCGCGTGCGGCATCGACATCTCGGCCCCGCGGGAGCTGGTGTGGGAGGCGATCACCGATCCCGCGCGCTACCTGCACTTCATGGCCGGGCTGACCCGCTGGGAGGTGGCCTCCGATGAGCCCACGGGCCTGGGTGCCCGCTACCGCATGCTGATGCGCGTCGGCTCGGCCGAGATCGGCGGCCTCGTCGAGGTCGTGGAGTGGGACGAGCTCGGCGATCTCGCCTGGACGTCGGTGACCGGCCTGGACCAGCGAGGCCGCTGGCGCCTGCGCGAGCGACCCCAGGGGCACACGCGGGTGGAGTTTCGCCTCTCCTACGGCGTCGCCGGCTCGGGCCTGTTCGGGTGGTTGGCCGAGCAGGTAGCCGCACCGATGGTGCGCGCCAACCTCCGGCGCTCGCTGCAGCAGCTCAAGCGCCAGGTCGAGCACGAGCAGCTGCGCGCGCTGGCGGCCCAGCGGCGCTCCCGCAGCGCGGTTTAGCTGGCTCAGCCCAAGACGACGCGGTCGCGCCCCGCGCGCTTGGCCTCATACAGCGCGGCATCGGCCTGGGCCAGGAACTGCTCGGCCGCCTTGACCTCGTCCCACTGGCACAGCCCCGCCGAGCAGGTCTGGCCGAGGGGGCGCGCCGCCCGTAGACGCTCGACCACCAGGGCCGCCTCCTTCATGGTGCACTGGGGCAACAGGACGAGGAACTCGTCGCCGCCGTAGCGGGCGATGTAGTCGGTCACCCGCACCAGCATCCGCCAGGCGGCCGCCGTCTCGACCAGCAGCTCGTCGCCGACCAGGTGACCGTGACGGTCGTTGAACTCCTTGAACCGATCGAGGTCGAGCAGCGCCAGGCACAGGGACCGGCGGCTTCGGGCCGCGCGCGCCAGCTCGCGCCGAAGCTCCTCGTCCCAGGCACGCCGGTTGGGCAGGCCGGTCAGCTCGTCGGTCCGGGCCATCGCCTCGACGCGCCCGAGCAGCATCTCGCGATCGGCCTCGACTCGTTTGCGCTGCGTGATGTCGCGGACGATCGCCGTGTAGAGCGACCCAGCGTCGGCCCGCCAGGTCACCAGGCACAGCTCGAGCGGGAACTCGCTCCCGTCCTGGCGCCGGCCGCACAGCTCGATCGTGCGACCGGCGTTCTCGGCATCCTCGTTGGAGAACAGCCAATCGATCTGCAGCCGGTAGGGCGTGTGCATGCGCTCGGGCAGCAGCTCGAGAAACGAGCGCCCAAGCATCTCTTCGGCGCGATAGCCGAACGTGCGTTCCGCCGATGGATTGAAATGCGTGACCCGCCCCGCCGCGTCGAGCGCGACAACCGCGTTCACCCCAG
>VAYS01000029.1 GCA_005883215.1 Actinomycetota bacterium | reverse complement strand
TCCCGCGGCTGGGTGGGAAACAGGCGCTGCTCGGCCGGGACGTGCTCGTCGATCCAGGCGAGGATCTGCTCTGACTCGCCCAGCGTCCCCTCGGGCGTGACCAGCACGGGTACGGTCGCGCCGCCGCCGGCACGGCGCGCCGCGACGCGGTGAATGCCCTGGACGTGGCGCTCCTCGCGGTAGGGCATCTCCGCCCGCTCGAGCGCCCACCGCGCCTTCTCGCAGTAATGGCTGATCGGGATCGTGATCAGTCGCAGCACCGGCGCCAATGGTGCCGGCTCAGAGCCCTGAATGCTGCGCCCCGGCGCGGGTTCGACCGCGGGCCCAGCCGACAGGTGCGCCCTCGACAATTGATACTATTTCCGCTGCTTGTCTCGCAGGGTCCAGGGAGGAATGCGGGTTCTAAGGCAGGAGAGGATCTGGGTAGCCCGGCTGACCGTCGCGGCGGTCGCCGCCCTCGGGCTGCTGTGCGTCGCGCCGGTCGCCCGCGCCCAAGAGACGGCGGACCGCAACGGCGTGATCTTCGTGCACGGTTACGTCGGCTCGGGGGCTCAGTTCGAGTCGCAGAAGATGCGTTTCACGAGCAACGGCTACCCGGACAGCTACGTGCGCGTGATCGAGTACGACTCGACACCAGCCACCCCGGTTCCCGGCGGCTCGGGACTCAACCCGGTGGGAATCCAAACCATCGAGCAGCAGCTGTTCCCCCGCCTGGACCAGCTCGTGGCCCAGCTCAAGGCCGAGACCGGCAGGCCCCAGGTCGACCTGCTCGCCCACTCGCTGGGCACCACCCTGATGCAGGACTACCTAAACAGCGACCCGGCCCGGGCGGCCAACGTGGCGCACTACGTCAACATCGACGGGCGTACGGCCAGCTCCCCGCCCGGAGGCGTGCGGACGCTGGCGCTGTGGGCGACCAAGGGGCCGCTGTCGCCCCCCGGCCGCTCCATCACGGGCGCCACCAACGTGTCGATCCCCGACTCGACGCACGTCCAGTCCGCGACCTCTGCGGTCTCGTTCGGCGAGATGTACAAGTTCTTCAACGGCGCGTCCCCGACCACCACCAACATCGTTCCCGAGAGCGGGAAGATCACCCTGTCGGGAAAGGCCTACAACTTCCCCAACAACACCGGGCTGTCCGGCGCGACCGTGCAGGCGTGGCCGATCGACGACGCCACGGGCCAGAGGACAAGCGCCGCGCCGATCGCCAGCTACTCGATAGACAGCACCGGCGATTGGGGCCCGGTCGCCGTCCAGCCCGGGCGGCGCTACGAGTTCGCCCTCCTGCGATCCGGCGCCCCGGTGCATCACTTCTACTACGAGCCGTTCCTGCGCAGCGACCATCTCCTCCGGCTGCTCGAGTCCGATGCCCTTCGTTCCGCCGGGGGCCCGCCGAGTGGCAACAGCGTGGCCATGGTGGCGATCAGGTACAAGGAGCTGTGGGGCGATCAGGGGGCCGAGAGCGACGTCCTGAGCTTGAACGGCATCAACGTCTGCAATGCCAACACCTGCCCCCTCAGCCACCTGGTCAACGCGATGTTCGCCTATGACCGCAACATGGACGGCAAGACCGACACCAGCCAGCCGGATCCCACCTACTTCCAGCTGCCGTTCGTGTCCGGGGTCGACGTATACATGCCCGCACAGAGTCCGCCGGCCGGGAAGGTGACGGTGACGCTCAAGTCGCGCGGCGCGGGCCCCGTGCGGACGATCACCTTTCCCAACTTCCCGGCGACCACCGACGTGGCGACCGTGCAGCTCAACGACTTCGAGCAGTCGACGAGCTCGACCCCCGGGGCGGCGGGCGCCGGCGTTGGGGCTGGCGCCGGGGCCGGGGCCGGCGCCAAGCGCGGTGCGTGCGTCAGGCGGCGACGTTTTTCGGTCCGCATTCGCCAGCCGCGCCACGGCCGGATCGTGCGGGTCTACGCCTACATCGGTGGCCGCCGGGTCAAGCGCGTGCGCGGCCATCGGGTCAGGAGCCTGGTGCTCGTCCGGCCCGCCGGCAAGGACAACTTCCAGGTGCGTCTGATCGCCTGGAACGCGCACGGCCGGCGCACCGTGCGCGTGCTCCGCTTCCGCCGCTGTGGCATGGTCCGCCCGAAGCCACGGCCTCGTCATCGAGTGGGTCCGCGCCGGCACCCCCGGCGCTAGTCCTTCTCGGGAGCGAGCGCGGTCGGCGCCTTAGAACAGGTGTCCGGCCCCCAGCTGGGTGTCGATCTTCCATTGCCCACCCTCCTTGCGGAGCGCCAGCTGCTCGGTCACGCCCGCAAAGCTCACGGTCGCCGCTGCCGTCGGTCCGCTGGTGGTCACTGCGTCGATCTTGTACCCCCTGACGCGCGGATCGGGCTTGCGCTTGTAGAAGATCGAGCTCGGGTCACAGAAGGTGTGCGAGCGACGCAGGACCTGCGCCGTGAGGCTCGCGCACACCGACTTCTCGTCGCCCGCGGCATAGACGTCGATGAACCTCTGCACGGCGGCCTTGGCCGCGCTGGTTTCGGTGGCCGAGCCGGGCTGGGCGCCGGTGGGCGCCAGGTCGCCGGCGTCCTTGACGATCGCCTGTAGCTCGGGTTCGGTGCCCGAGATCGTGAACACGAGGTTGCCTCGCACGATGGGCGCCGCCTCGTCGCTGTTCTTGGCGATCAGGACGCGCCGCACCGCAGGATTGGAGGTCTGATACACGGACGCATAGAGCTGCTGGCCACCGGGGCTGTAGTCGATCGACATGCCCGCGTCGGCCTTGTGCTGGGAATCGAGGTAGAGCACGCCCTCGCCGGGCGTGTAGACGGTGATCCGATAGCCGGCCCGCTCTAGGTTGGATCGCACCTGGTCAAGCGTCAACGCAGTGGCCGAGGTGCCGCTGGCCGCGGAGCCGGTGTGCCCCGGTCGGACACTGCCCGAACCCTTCGGCGCGCCGGCGCCCCCCGACCCGCCGCAGCCGGCCAGGGCCAGCGCCGCCGCGCACGCGCACGACAGCAGTGCCTTGGGCGGGGTTTGAGCAGCGGGGGCTATGGCTTGCTGGGCAGCGTCCGCGCGTAGCCGATTCCCCGAGCGACCCACCGCTCGAGCTGGCGCTTGGTCCGCAGCCCCTGGGCGTCGACCAGTAGCCATCCTTGCATCGCGCGCCCGCGCATCTGAAAAGGATGCGCGTGAGGCTGGCCAAGCAATGCGTCGGTTTCGTCGGGATCAACGCGCAAAAGCAGCCCGCCCTGGCCGCTTGCGCTCACCGACATGTTGCCGTCGATCAGGAAGGCCAGGCCGCCGAACATGCGCTTCTCGGTGATGCCTGGCTCCGTCATGACGAGTTCACGGATTCGGTTGGCGAGGTCTTCGTCATACGCCACGGGCGCATTATCTCTGTGCCGCCAGGGCAGCGTCGGGCGGGCTGTCGATGCCGGCTCGGGCGGGTGCCGGGTTAGAAGTCGCGTCGGCCCAGGAGCCGTTGGGGAGCCTCCGGGCGAGTCAGCTGGTAGAGCGCGAGCCGCTGGGGTCCGGGGTTGAGCACCTCGACGCCCGGGCCGTGGGGGATGCCGAAGCGGGGGCCGAGCTCCACGCCCCCCTCCCGCAGCTCGGCGATCGAGCTCTCGAGGTCGGCCACGCGGTGGACGAGCACGGGCTGGTCGCCCTCTAGGTGTCCGGCCAGAAGCAGGGCTGGGGGGTCGGGGGTGAGCTGGACCATGGCCACCCTGGTCCCGAACGCCTCGATGGCGAACCCCAGCGTGGCCCCCAGCCGGTCGGTGAAGTGTTCGACGTCGGCGGCCACGTCCCGGCTGGGGAGATAGACGAACTCCAGGCGCTCGAACACGGCGCGCAGGCTATCCCGCGCCCCAGAGGGCCTCAGCCGACCTCGACCGCCGGCTCGGGCGAGAGGGTGGAGCGGTTGCGTCCGTCGGCCTTGGCCTGATACAGCGCGCCATCGGCACGGTCGAGCAGGCGCTCGGGCGACTCGCGCCCATCCCACACCGCGATCCCGGCCGAGCTCGTCTGCCCCCCGGGCGTGGCCGCACGTAGGCGCTCGACCAGCGCCAGCGCCTCGCTGGGCCCGCAGCCGTAGAGCAGCAGGGCAAACTCCTCCCCGCCGTAGCGGGCGAGAAGGTCCCCGGCGCGCAGGCTGCCCCGCCACGCCTGCGCGGCCGCACACAGCATCTCGTCGCCCGATCGGTGACCGCGCTCGTCGTTGTAGCGCTTGAAGTGGTCGAGGTCCAGGACGGCGACGGCCACGTCGTCGCGCTGGCGCCGGGCGCGCGCGATCTCACGCGCGAAGTGCTCCTCCCAGGCTCGCCGGTTGGGCAGCCCGGTGAGCTCGTCGGTCAGCGCGGCGACCTGGACCTGGGCGAGCAGGCGCTCGCGGCGGCCGGCCGCGGTGTCCGCCTCGCGCAGCGCCGCGCGCAGTCGCCGCGTCAGCGTGGCGGTGACCGCGGCGGCCACGGCCAGCGTGGTCAGGGTCACCATCCAGCGCGTGAGCCCGGCTTGGCCGGTGCCGCTCTCGCCTAGCGCCACCGCGTAGGCGGCTCCGACCGCGCCCAACTGCACCACCGTCTGCACGGTGGACAGGAAGTAAGCGGCGTACAGAGCGATCCACACGTAGAACATTGCGTCATCGGTGGGGCTCGACCCCCAGAAGTGGATGCCCAGGCTCACCACCGCGGTGGCGACGAGCAGCAGCGGCGGGGCGAGGACGGCCGGCAGCCGGCGCTCGCCGAGGCGCACGAACCCGCCGAGCAGGCACGCGGTGCCGGCTACCGCCCAGCTCCCGTCGCGATCGACGCTGGCCGGCAGCGGCAGCACCAGCAGCGCGAAGGCGGCAAATACTCCTCCGGCCAGGAACAGGACGGCCAGCCAGCGAAAGCGTTCGGTGGCGTCGGCACGAGTTTCGGCGATCATCGGCTCCTGACCCTCTGCGCCCCGCCAGGCGATTGGGCAGATCCTCGCCGACGCGTATGACTCCCCGGGTCCGCGTTCCTAGCGCGCACTCCGCGCGGACTCGCGACGGCCGGGCGCGATTATGGCATGGGAAAGGGCCACCACGGAGGCCCCCGCCAAGCGGGGTTGGCCTCCAGCGCCGCCGGCTCTCGCCGCCCATCGGGGGCCGGGCCGCGCGCCCTCATCCCGTTCCCTTACGGGCGCGGGGCAAACCTAGCCGTTAGCGCTCCCCCGGCGTCTGCTTGGGAAACTGCGAGACCGAGACCGAGGGGTCGAGCGCGGTGCGCACGATCCGGCTCTGCTCCTCGGCATGGGCGACCGGATAGCCCTCGCCCGGGCTGGCGCGCTCGGGCCGGCCGATGTAGCCGAAGCGGATGCCGTCGGGGAGGATCTGCATCAGGCGGGGGCTCATGTGGGCGCGCGCGCCCATGTTGCGCGGCTCCTCCTGGACCCAAACCACCTCCTGCAGGTGGGGATAGCGGTTGATCAGCGCCAGCAGCTGGGCCTCGGGGAACGGATAGAGCAGCTCCACGCGACCCACCGCCACGCGCTCGTTGCCGGCGCGATCCGGATGACCGACGAGGTCGTAGTAGATCTTGCCGGTGCAGAGCACCAGCCGCTGGACGCTCTCCTCGGATACCCGTGGCTCGGCCAGGACGGGATAGAACTGCGACTCGGCCAGGTGCTCGATGCGGTTGGTGGCCTGGGGCAGGCGCAGCAGCGACTTGGGCGACATGATGATCAGCGGGCGCTGTTTGGCGATCCGCGCCTGACGGCGCATGAGGTGGAAGTACTGGGCGGGCGTGGTCAGGTTGGCCACGCGGATGTTGCCCTCCGCGGCCAGCTGCAGGAAGCGCTCGAGCCGCGCCGAGGAATGCTCGGGGCCCGAGCCCTCGTAGCCGTGGGGGAGCAGGAGGGTCAGCCGCGAGGTCTGGCCCCACTTGGCCAGGCCGGAGACGATGAACTGGTCGATCATCACCTGCGCCGCGTTTACGAAGTCGCCGTACTGGGCCTCCCAGATGACCAGCGTCTCCGGCGCCTCGGCGCTGTAGCCGTACTCGAAGCCCAGGCACGCCATCTCCGATAGGGGCGAGTTGTGCAGCTCGAACGGGGCCAGCGCCCCGGGGAGGTTCTGGATCGGCGACACCTGGTGTCCGGTTCGCGGGTCGTGCATGACCATGTGGCGCTGGCTGAACGTGCCGCGCTCGGTGTCCTGGCCGGTGAGGCGGATCGGTGTCCCCTCGGTCAGCAGCGAGGCGAAGGCCAGCGCCTCGGCGTGGGCCCAGTCGATTCCCCCGTTGGCCCCCAACGCATCGCGGCGGCGCTGGAGCTGGCGCTCGAGCTTGGGATGGATGGCGAAGCCCTCGGGCGCGCGCAGGAGCTCTTCGTTGAGCACGCGCAGGCGCTCGGCCGACACCGAAGTCTTGACCTCGGGGCTGGGCGAACGGTCGAGCTGGTACTCGCCCGTGCCCTGTTCGACCTCCCCCGCCTCGGCCGCGTCGGCGATCCGGGCCTTGAGCCGCTGGTGCAGGTTGGTGAGGTTGTCCCACACCTCCTGCTGCTGGCGTTCGGCCTCCTCGCGGGTGATCACGCCCGCCTCGACCAGGTGCTCGGCGAACAGCTCCGCGGTGCGCTTCTTGGCCTTGATCTTGGCGTACATCTCGGGCTGGGTGTAGGCCGGCTCGTCGGCCTCGTTGTGGCCGAAGCGGCGGTAGCCGATGAGGTCGATGAGCACGTCGTGGCCGAACTCCTCACGGAAGGCGAACGCCAGCCGGGTGGCCGACATGCACGCCTCAACGTCGTCGTTGTTGACGTGGATGATCGGCACGTCAAAGCCCTTGGCCAGGTCCGAGGCCCAGCGGGTCGAGCGGGCGTCGTCGGGGTCGGTGGTGAACCCGATCTGGTTGTTCATGATCAGGTGCACCGAGCCGCCCACCTTGTAGCCGTCCAGGGTCTGAAGGTTGAACGTCTCGGGCACCACCCCCTGGGAGGGGAAGGCGGCGTCGCCGTGGATGACGATCGGCACCGCCAGGGCGGTGTCCTGGTGGGCGTGGGGGCCATCGCGGGTGGTCTGGGCGGCGCGCGTGGCCCCCATCGCCACCGGGGAGACGTACTCCAGGTGGCTGGGGTTGGACTCCAGGTTGACGCGAATCGATGACCCGTCCGGCAGCTGGTAGGAGCCCTGGGCGCCGTGGTGGTACTTGACGTCGCCGGTGCCGCCCTGGGGGATGGTGGTCACCGCCTCGAGCGTCGAGGCCCCCTCGAACTCGGCGAAGATCGTGTCGTAGGCCCGCCCGAGGTTGTGGGCCAGCACGTTGAGCCGGCCGCGGTGGGCCATGCCGATCACCACCTCCTGGGCGCCGTGGGCGGCCGCTAGCTGGATCGTCTCGTCGAGCATCGGGACGGTCATGTCCAGGCCCTCGACCGAGAACTGCTTTTGGCCCAGGTAGGCCTTGTGCAGGAAGCGCTCGAGAGCGTCGACCTCGATCAGGCGCTTGAGCAGGGCCCGGCGCTCCTCGGCGGGCATCGGCTGGCGGAAGGTCCCGCTCTCGATCCGCTCGCGCAGCCACATGCGCTGGCGGTGCGATGCGATGTGCTCGATCTCGTAGGCGATCGTCCCGCAGTAGGTCTCGCGCAGAGGGGGCAGGGCCTCGGCCAGGGTCTCGCCGGGCACGTACATGCGCAGGATCCGCGCCGGGATCTGGGCCATCACCTCCGGGGTGAGTCCGAGGGGCTCGGGATCCAGGGCGGGATCCCCTTCGGGCTCGCCGCCCAGCGGATCCAGGCGGGCCGCCAGGTGGCCATGGGTGCGGTGGGCCTTGACCAGCGAGGTGGCGGCCTGCACCGCCTGCAGCAGTTCCTCGCCCGGGGCGGCGATCACCGGAGCGGCCTCGCCGGTCGGCGCCAGCCGGGGCTGCGGCGGCGGCGGCGGCGGACCCAGCTCGACGCCCAGAGAGCCAAAGGCGTCCTCGTAGAAGCCCTCCTCGCCGTGCAGGGAGGCCTCGATGAGGGCCAGGAAGCGGCCCGATTCCGCCCCCTGGATGACGCGATGGTCGTAGGTGGAGGTCATGGTCATGACCTTCTCGGCGCCGACCAGCTCGCCGACGCCGCCCAGGCCGACGGGATAGGCGATGGCCCCCGCCGCCACGATCGTTCCCTGCCCCACCATCAGCCGCGGGACCGAGGCGACGGTGCCGATCCCGCCGGGGTTGGTGAGCGTGATGTTGGCCCCGGTGAGGTCGTCGGCGGTCAGCGTGTTGGTCCTGGCCTTCTCGACCAGGGCGTCGTAGGCGGCGACGAAGTGGGGGAAGGAAAGACGCGCGGCGTCCTGGATCACCGGCACCATCAGCGTGCGGGTGCCGTCCTTCTTCTCCACGTCGACCGCCAGGCCGAAGTTGACCGCCCCGTCGTCGACGCGGTGGGGCTTGCCGTCGATCTCGGCGAAGTGGTGGGTCATGACCGGCATCTCGCTCGCCGCGCGCGCGATCGCGTAGGCGATCAGGTGGGTGAACGAGACCCGTCGACCGGCTTGCTTGAGCTCGCGGCGGCGAGCCTCGAGCACGCTCACCGTGACGGTGCGAAAGCTCGTCGCGGTGGGGATCGAGCGGCTCTCCTCCATGTAGCGGGCGAGCGTCGCCGCGCTTCCCCGCAGCGCCGTGGCGTGCGCCTCGGCCGGCGTGGCGGGGACGGCCGTCGCCCCCGGGGCGTCGCCGTTGCCGGCCACGGCAAGGACGTCGGCCTTGGTGATGCGCCCGGCGGGGCCCGATCCCCGCACCCGGGCCAGGTCGACCCCCAGGGCGGAGGCGGCGCGGCGGGCCACCGGAGAGGCCTTGGCGCCGTCGGGCGCGGCGGCCGCTCCGTTTTCGCCCGTGGGCTTGACCGCCGAGGCGGCGGACGGCGGCTCGGACGCGGGCGGGTCCGTCGGGGTTGCCGCGGGGGGCGGGGCGGTGGATGCGGCCGCCGACGCCGCCTGCGGACCGGTGCTCATGCGGGCCAGGACCTGGCCCACGCTCACCGTCTCACCCGCCTGGGCCAGGATCTCGGTCACGGTTCCGCTGGCCGGTGCCGGGACCTCGGCGTCCACCTTGTCGGTGGAGATCTCGACGATCGTCTCATCGGCGGTGATCGATTCGCCCACCTGCCGGTGCCACTCGAGGATCACCCCCTCAGAGACCGACTCGCCCATCTCGGGCATGACCACCTCGACCGCCGCGCCGGCGGCGGTGGCGCTGGGGCCATCGGGGGATTCCTCGGTGGCCCCGTTGCCCTGGGCAGCGGGGCTGGCGCCCGCGCCCGGCCGCCCCGCCTGGGCGCCGTTGGGCGCGATCTCGGCGAGCAGCTCGCCGACGGTGACGGTGTCGCCCTCGGAGGCGTGCAGCTTGACCACCGTCCCGCTGGCGGGGGCCGGGACCTCGGCGTCGACCTTGTCGGTGGAGATCTCGACGATCGTCTCGTCGGCGGTGACCGGATCGCCCTCGCGCTTGTGCCACTCGAGCACCGTGCCCTCGGTCACCGACTCGCCCATCTCGGGCATGACGACCTGGACTGTGGCGTCCACTGCCATGAGCCTGCACTGTATCGCGCGGGTCCGGGGGTTTTGACGCCGTGACAGCGCGCTGGCGAAGGCTCGCGCAGGCGCTCTCTCAGGCCCGGCGACGGCGGGTCTCCCAGACGAAGTCCAGGCTGCCCACGAAGGGGCCCAGGCCGCCGAACACGGCCACCGCGACCGCGGTTCTCCAGGCGATCACGCGGGTGCGCACCGCGACAAGGCAGGCCGCCGACATGCCGATCCACATCAGCCCGTGGCCGAGCCCGAGCACGAAGGTGGCGGGCTCGGGCTTGCCCCCGAGGAAGGCCGCCCACAGCAGCGCGAGATAGATCGCCGAGTGACAGAACGAGGCCCACTTCAGACGCTGGAAGGTGAGCCCCCTGGGGGGGCGGGGGGCCACTACGACAGCAGCCGGGCCATGCGCCGCAGCGCATCGTCGGCGTCGGCCGGCCAGTCGTCGACCTCGGCGGGCCACCAGGCGTACTCGTCGTGCTCGTGGTCGGGTACCACCTCGGCCCCCTCGGCCAGCCAGGCCATGCCCACGAACATGATCAGGTGGTGCGGCAGCCGCACGAGCGCCTCGGCCCGGACGTGCTCGGGCGCCACCGACCACTCCTCCCGGGCCTCGCGCAGGAGCGTGTCGGCCGGGTTCTCCCCGACGTCGACCGCTCCGCCGGCCCCCAGCGCCCAGCGCCCCGCCCACGAGGACAGCCACCGCGCCCGGCGCCCGGCCAGCCAGCGCCCGTCGGCCGAGCGGATCACGCAAAGGGCGGCCACGCTGCTGGACGCGTCGCCGGCCACCAGGCGCAGCGCCCAGCGCACCGGTTGGAGCTCGAGGATCAGGCGTCCGTCGCGCTCGCGGTGGTCGACTAGGCGCGCGCTCAGGCCGTCGTGACTGGGCGAACCGCGGTCGCGCAGGGCGGCGATCGCGCCATCGGCGGCGGCCACCCGCTCCGCCGGAGGCTCGAATGGCTCGTCTCGCCACTGGGCCTCCACCTGGTCCAGATTCCAGGGACCCCGGGCCAGCAGCTCGGCCGGGCGGGTGTTCATAGGGGCAAGGCTAGACCCAGGCGCCCGGCCCCCCGCCGCTCGCGGGCGCCGGCCGCCCGGCGGCCGAACGTAGACTGCGCCGCCCGTGGGCCAGCGGCGACGCAAGCACTGGGGATGGGGCTTTGAGGACGAGCAGCCCTCCGAGGCCGAGCTGCGCGCCGCCGCCGGGCCGATCGCGGCCCAGCTCGGGTTCGGCTCGCCCGCTGGGCTAGAGCTTCCCGTTCCCCTGGAGCGGGTCCAGCTCCCCGAGCCGCGCCTGCTCCCGCCCGCCTCGCTGCAGAAGATCTGCGCCACCGACGTCTACCAGCGCGCCGCCCACGCCTACGGTCGCTCCTACTCGGACCTGTTGCGCGCCTACCGCGGGCGCTTCGATCACCCGCCCGACGCGGTGGCCCATCCCCGCGACGAGGCCGAGCTCGAGGCGGTGCTCGAGTGGTGCGCGACCGCGGGCGCGGCGGTCGTCCCCTACGGCGGGGGCACGAGCGTGGTGGGCGGCGTCGAGCCACGGGCGACCGAGCGCTACGCCGGGGCGGTCACCGTCGACGTAAGCGCCCTGGACCGCGTCCTCGACGTCGACCCGGTCGCGCGCTCGGCGCGCATCCAGGCCGGGGCCACCGGCCCCGGCCTGGAGGGCCAGCTGGCCGAGCACGGGCTGACCCTGCGCCACTTTCCCCAGTCGTTCGAGTTCTCCACCTTGGGCGGCTGGATCGCCACCAGGGCCGGAGGCCACTTCGCCACGCTGTGGACCCACATCGACGACTTCGTCGAGTCGGTGCGGGCGCTGACGCCGTCGGGCGCGTGGGAGTCGCGCCGGTTGCCCGGGTCGGGCGCCGGGGTCAGCCCCGACCGCATGCTGATCGGCTCCGAGGGCGTGCTCGGGGTGATCACCGAGGCCTGGGTGCGAGTCCAGCCCCGTCCGGTGCACCGCAGCTCGGCGGCCGTGCGCTTCGCCGGCTTTGCCGCCGGGGCCGAGGCGGTGCGCGCCCTCTCGCAGTCGGGCCTTCACCCCGCCAACTGCCGCCTCATCGAGGCCGCCGAGGCGGCGGTCACCGGGGCGGGCGACGGCACCGCCGACCTGCTGGTCCTGGGGTTTGAGTCCTACGACCATCCCGTCGCCGCCCCGATGGCGCGCGCTCTGGAGATCTGCGCCGAGCACGGGGGCCAGGTTCCTGAAAAAGCTCGGGCAGACAACGCTGGGCGGGGGACCGGCGCCGCGGACGGGGGCCGGGACGGGGTCGGCAGCTGGCGCCAGGCGTTTTTGCGGGCCCCCTACCTGCGCGACACCTTCGTGGCCATGGGCGTGCTCTCGGAGACGTTTGAGACCGCCATCACCTGGGATCGCTTCCCCGGCTTCTATGAGACCGTCGCCGGAGCGGCGCGTCAGGCGGTCCAGGAGACCTGCGGGGCGGGCCGGGTCACCTGCCGGTTCACCCACGTCTACCCCGACGGGCCGGCTCCCTACTTCACGATCCTGGCCCCGGTGCGCCGCGGCGAGGAGCTCGAGCAGTGGGCGCAGATCAAGGCCCGGGCCTCGGACGCGGTGATCGCCGGCGGGGGGACGATCACCCACCATCACGCGGTGGGCCGCGACCACCGGCCCTGGTATGACCGCCAGCGACCCGACCCCTTCGCGCTCGCCCTGGGCGGGGCCAAGGCGGCCGTCGATCCGGCCGGGCTGCTCAACCCCGGGGTGCTGATCGACCCCGCGCCGCGGGTGCGGTAGCGGTGCGGATCGCGATCCTCGGCCCCGGCGCCGTGGGGGGCTTTCTGGCCGGCGCGCTGGAGCGCTCGGGCCAGCGGGCGACGCTGGTGGCGCGCGAGCCCGCCGCCGAGCTGATCGCCCGCCACGGTCTCGACGTGGACAGCGTGCGGCTCGGGCGCTTCTCCGTCCGCCCGCGCGCGGTCTTCCGCCTGCAGGAGGAGCCCGACGCGCTGATCGTGGCCACCAAGGCGCCGGCGCTGCCCGCGGCGCTTCAGCGCATCGACGGCCGTCCGGGGATCGTGGTGCCGCTGCTCAACGGGCTCGAGCACATGCCGGTGCTGCGCGAACGCTTCGGCGAGCGCGTGGTGGCGGGCTCGATCCGGATCGAGGCCGACCGGCCCCAGCCGACCAGCGTCCGCCACACCAGCGGCTTTCTGCGCGTCGACCTGGGCCCCGGCGCCGGCATGGAGCAGGAGGGCCTGCTCGTCGCGCTGGCCGCGGCGCTCGAGCGCGCCGAGGTCCCGGCCCGGCGGCTGGAGTCCGAGGCGCAGGTGCTGTGGTCAAAGCTCGTGCGCCTCAACGCGCTGGCGTGCACTACCAGCGCCTATGACCTGCCCCTGGGCGACATCCGCGCCGATCCCCAGCGCCGGGCCGAGCTGGTCGCCGCCGTGGGCGAGGCCGTCGCGGTGGCCCGGGCCGAGGGGGCCGAGCTCGAGACCCCGGACACGCTGGCCGAGCTCGAGGCCGCCCACGCCGAGCTTCGCAGCTCGATGCAGCGCGACATCGCCGCCGGGCGCCCGCCCGAGCTCGACGCGATCGCCGGCGCAGTCCTGCGCGCCGGCGCCCGCCACGGACTGCGGTGCCCGACGATCGAGGAGCTGGCGGCCCGCGTGGCCGCCCGGGCCGGGCTGCCCGCGCCGGGGGCGCCGGCGCCGGCCTCCTGACCGTCTCCCACCGGCGGTCCGCCGGCGGGGGCGAGCTCAGGGCGAGGGGAGCGGCGCGCGCAGCGCCTCGGCCAGCGCCGCGCCGGCCTCGGAAACCGCCTCGCCGGCCGCGTCCACCTGGGCCAGCCAGCGAAAGAAACCGTGTGACATGCCCTCATAGCGCGATACGTCGGCCGGCACTCCCGCCCGGCGCAGGCGCTCGGCGTAGCGCTCGCCCTCGTCGCGTAGCGGATCGAACTCGGCGGTGATCACCAGCGTGGGGGGCAGTCCCGCCAGGTCGGGCGCGCGCAGGGGGGAGGCGTCGGGCGAGCCCCCGTCGGCGCCGGCGAGGTAGGCCTCCCAGCAGCCCGCCATCTCCGCCCGGGTCAGCCCGTAGCCCTCGGCGAACTCGTCGTAGGAGGGCGTATCCATCGCCCGGTCCAGCGCCGGGTAGACGAGCAGCTCAAAGCGCACCGGCGGCCCGCCCGCTTCTGCCGCCCGCCGGGCCATGACCGTGGCCAGGTTGGCCCCGGCGCTGTCGCCGGCCACCGCCAGCCGGTCGGGGTCGATCCCCAGCTCGCCCGCCCGGGCGTGGGTCCACCCCAGCGCCGTCTGGGCGTCGTGGATGGCGGCGGGGAACGGGTGCTCGGGGGCGCGCCGGTAGTCGACGTTGACCACCACCGCGCCCGCGGCGTTGGCCAGCGAGCGACACACCGTCTCGTGGGTGGCGGGCGAACCGAGGATCCAGCCGCCGCCGTGCAGGTAGATAACCGCGCCGACGGGTTCGCCCGGCGGGGCGCAGACGCGAACCGGTACGCCCCCCTCGGGGGCGTCGATGGTGTACTCGCGCGACCACGCCACCGGCGGGGGCGCCCCGCTCAGCTCCGGCGTGGCCTGCTCGTATTCGCGGCGCAGGCGCTCGAGCAGGGCCGCGCCGGCGGCGGCCGGCTCGGCACCGGCAGCGGGCGGCGGGGCCACCGTCGCCGCCCTCGCCTCGAGCACCGCCTGCACCTGGGGGTGAAGGCCCATCGGTGCTCGAGTCTAAGCCGGCCGGCGCCCGCACGCCCCGCGGCCGCCCGGCGTCTGTCCCCCGCTCTCAGGCGTGGCACCATTGGGTCGATGGCATCGCTGGAAGCCCAGATGCTCGAGGCGATTCGGCGCGGGCTCGATCACCACAACGCGACCTGTCCGATGCCCGCCCGCGCGATCTTGCTCAACCCGGGAAACCACGAGCTGTTCGGCTGGGAGGAGCTCTGGGGCCTGCCAGTGCTGCCCGACGACCGCGTCGCCCCCAAGCGCTTTCGCATCGACTGTGGCGGCTCGGCGTTCGGAATCGAGGAGGAGATCGCCGAGGCGATCGGCACCGAGGTGCCGGCCGAGCCCCTGGTCGCCCCCAGCGCGCCCCGCCGCGACGAGCCCGCCTAACCGAATACCAACATCCGTTCCCTCGACTCCGGGTACCCAGGTACTGATCCGGTTCCGGAGGGAAGGAGCGGTATGCGATCTCGACGGCTCGCCGCGGTGTGCGCGGCGCTCTCGCTGCTCGGAGGCGGCACCGTGGCGGTAGCTCCGGCGGGGGCTGTCCACAAGGCCAAGTGTCCGCATGGCACCCACAGGCACCGCCACAAGTGCGTGCCCAACAAGCCCAAGCCCAAGCCCTGCAAGGGCCTGCACGGCAAGGCCAAGAAGGCCTGCGAGAGGCAGCACCGCAAGTAGACGCCGGTAGCAGAGCGCAAGACCGGTGCCTGCGCGGCATCTACTTAATAGACAGTCCCAAGGAGGAGGAGCACGATGAGAAAGACAGTTTTGCTGGCGGCGCTGGCGGCGCTGGGGGCGCTGATGCTGGTCGTGCCGGCGCAGGCGCGCAAGCACCACAGGCCGCCGAAGCCGCACAAGCCGGCGGTCCACAAGCCGGCCAAGCGGCACAAGCCGGCGGTCCACAAGCCGGCCAAGCCGCACAAGCCGGCTGAGCCGCATCGTTGTGTGCCCCACGCGGTGGGCTACAACGCTCGGGGGACGCTGGTGAGCAGCGCGCTCACGCCGAGCGGCAAGGGTCGCTACAGCGGCACCCTGGTGGTCAACGTCACCAAGGCAAATCACCGCGCGCCCACCGGCACTCAGACGTTCACGCTGACCAACGCCAAGGTCAAGTTCCACGGCGTGACGCCTCCGGGCACCGCCGGAGACCGGGTCGGGCTGCACGGCAAGATCACCCGGCTCGCGAAGAAGTGCGGCAGCTTCACGCCGACGATCACCATCAAGAAGGTCGACATCAACCGGCCCAAGAGGTCCTAATACGACGCTGCGGCGGGAGGAGCGCAGATGAGCCGGCCCAGGTGGGGTTGCACCCACGGGGCCGGCTCGGATGCGGGGCTAACGTCCGCGCAACGCCCGCAACTGGTTGCGGCGATCGCCCACACCTCTGCCGTCAGCACTTCCTTCGAACTCGCGCATGACCAGCGCCGCGCGCTGGTTGTAGGGGAGCCGGGCAGGTAGCAGCCGAGCAGGCGGCCCTACCCGGCTTCGATCAGCTCGATTCGATAGCCGTCGGGGTCGCGCACGAAGCAGATGCGCGATCCCCCCTCGTGCACGCGGTAGGGCGGCTTCTCGGGCTCGATGCCCTGGTCGGCCAGCCGCGCCAGCAGCCCCTCGAAGTCCTCGACCCGGATGGCGATGTGGTTGTAGCCGGTGCCCAGGTCGTAGGAGCCCACGCCGTGGTTGTAGGTCAGCTCGAGCTTGGGCATGTCGCCGTCGCCGGGCAGGTTCATGAACATGTTGATCGCCTCGTCGCGGATCGGGATGCGGCCGACCTCGTCGAAGCCCAGGGCCTTGTAGAAGTCGACCGAGCGGTCGATGTCGCCGATGCGGTAGCAGGTGTGTACGAGCTCCATGACCGCAGTATCTCCGATCAGCGCTGCACTACGACCGGGTAATCGAGGTTCCGCTGCCCCAGCGGCGTGCTGACCACGGCGCGAAAGGTGAGCGGCAGGCCGACCGACCGGCTCGGCCAGTCGAGCCGGTCGTGGAAGCTGCCCGTGAACCGGTGGTGGCCGCGGCGGGCCACGATCGCGCCGCCGAACAGGAACTGGTAGGTGACCTTCCCGCGCAGGGGGCGCCCACCACGCGTTCTCGCGTAGATGGTGATCGGCCACTTGACGCCGACCTTGGGGTGGGGCCCGGCGGGGGTGGCCAGCGTGGCGATGAAGCGACCGCTCCGGGGCGCCGCGGGCCCGGCGGGGCTCGTCGACCCCGACCGGGCCGGCGGCGAGGGGGCGCTCGCCCCCGAGCGCTGCGAGCTTCCCCCGCAGCCGCCGGCGGCGGCCAGCGCCGTGGTCGCCAGCGCGCTCGCCAGGGCCCCGGAGGCCGGTGCTCGCCTGGTGCTCAGTGGTCCCATCGCTTGCGCCTTCCTACCCGCTTCTGAGACCATCGCGGCGACGATCGGCGGCGAGAGGAGAAGGCCAAGATGACAGCTGCGAGCCCGGAGACCTACGACTACGTGATCGTCGGCGCGGGGTCGGCGGGCTGCGTGCTCGCCGCGCGCCTGAGCGAGGACCCCGCGGTCAAGGTCCTCCTCGTCGAGGCGGGTGGACCGGACGCCAAGGACAACATCCACATCCCCGCCGCGTTCGGCGCGCTGCTCAAGACCGACGTGGACTGGGACTACGCCACGGCGCCCGAGGAGGGCTGCAACGGGCGCATGATGTACCTCCCCCGCGGCAAGGTGCTCGGGGGTTCCTCCTCGATCAACGCGATGGTCTACATCCGCGGCAACCGCGCCGACTACGACGGCTGGCGGGCACGGGGCAACGCCGGCTGGGGCTATGACGACCTGCTGCCCTACTTCAAGGGCAGCGAGGACAACGAGCGCGGCGAGTCCGAGTACCACGGCGCGGGCGGTCCCCTGTCGGTGTGCGACTCGCGCTCGCACAACCCGATGGCGCTGGCCTGGGTGCAGGCCGCGCGCGAGGCGGGCATGGAGGCCAACGAGGACTTCAACGGCGCCGCCCAGGACGGCGTGGGCATGTACCAGGTCACCCTGCGCGACGGCCGCCGGTGCTCGGCGGCGGTGGCCTATCTGCACCCCGTGCTCGAGCGTTCGAACCTGACGCTGGAGACCGCGCTGCACGTGCACCGCGTGACCTTCGCGGGCACGCGGGCCACCGGGATCGCCGGGGCGCGCTACGGCGAGCCGATCGAGCTGCGCGCCGAGCGCGAGGTGATCCTCAGCGCCGGCGCCTACAACTCACCCCAGCTGCTGATGCTCTCGGGCGTCGGGCCGGCGGAGCACCTGGCCCTCAAGCTCATCGATGTGGTCGTCGACCTGCCGGGCGTGGGGCAAAACCTCCAGGACCACATCAACAGCGGCGCGATCTACACCACCGAGGAGCCGGTGTCCCTGCTCCTGGGCGCCGAGCCCGAGCAGCAGCTGCTGCTCGAGCGCGAGGGCCGGGGCCCCCTGTCCTCCAACGTGGCCGAGTCCGGCGGCTTCTGGCGCTCGCAGAGCGACCTCGAGGCCCCCGACGTGCAGTACCACTTCGCCCCCGTCATGTTCGTGGACGAGGGCCTGGGCGACCCGGTCGCCCACGGCGTCTCCTTCGGCGGCTGTTTGCTTACGCCGCGCAGCCGGGGCACGGTCACCCTGCGGTCAAACGACCCCACCGCCAAGCCCTGGATCCACCACAACTTCTACGCCCAGCCCGAGGATCTCGAGGTGATGCTCTCCTCGGTGCGCATGACCCTGGAGATCGCGCGCCAGTCGGCGCTGGCGCCCTACTGCGCCCAGCCCTACGTGGCGCCGGCGTCCGAGGACGACGCCGACCTGCGCGCCCACATCGCGCGCAACTCCCAGACCCTCTATCACCCGGTGGGAACGTGCGCGATGGGCAGCGGTCCGGAGGCGGTGGTGGACGGGGAGCTGCGCGTACAGGGAACCGAGGCCCTGCGGGTGGTCGACGCCTCGGTGATGCCGGTGATCCCGCGCGGGAACACCAACGCGCCGACGATCGCCGTCGCCGAGCGCGCCGCCGATCTGATCCGCGGCGGCGTGGGCGAGGCGGCCGGGCAGGCCGTGGCGGCGGCGTAGCGCCGCCGGCGCCGTGATCGTCGAGCGCTCGCTGCACCCCCAGTTCGTCTCCAACACCTATCTGGTGGCCGACTCGCCGGGGGGCGAGGCATTCGTCGTCGACGCCGGCGGGCCGCTCGAGCCGCTGTTCGAGGCGGCCGAGCGCCAGCGGCTGACCCCGTCGCACATCCTGCTCACCCACCACCACTACGACCACGTGTGCGAGCTCGAGGGCCTGCTCGCGCGCTGGCCCGATGCCCGGGTCCTGGCCCACCCCCTGGAGCGCGAGCACGTCGAGCGCGCCAGCGCCGACCTGGCCCCCGGCGCCCAGCTGCAAGTCGGCGGCGTGCGCATCGAAGCCCTGCACACCCCGGGGCACACCGCGGGCATGGTCTCGCTCCACGCCGCCGATCAGGTGTTCACCGGCGACACCCTGTTTCGCGAGTCGGTGGGCGGGGTGCGCGCCCCCGGCCACACCACCTACGCCGACCTCAAGCGCTCGATCATGGACACGCTGCTCACCCTTCCGCCCCAGACCACGATCCGCCCCGGCCACACCGACCCCAGCACGGTCGAGCACGAGTGGGAGCACAACCCGTTCGTGCGCATCTGGCGGGGCCTGGATCCCGAGGGCGAGCGCCCGTGCACGGCGTTGGGCCAACCGGCCACCCTGGTCCTGCTGGCCACCGACTACGACGGCGGGCGCAAGGCCTGGGTGCGCTGGCCCGACGGCGCCGACGACATCGTGCCCGGGTCCCAGGTCCGGGTCGGCGACTGAACCCCCACCTGGTCGAGCCATCCCAGACCGGCCGCCCACTCCGGCCGACCCCTAGGATCCGGACCAGCGAAGGTCATGGCGCGCGACTCGATCCCCACCTCACGCGTTCGCCGTTCGGCCAAGGTGGGCCGGTTGGCGGCGGGTCAGGCCGCCCGCCAGTTCGGCACCCGGGCGGCCAACGTGATGCGCGACGAGGGGTCTTCGGAGATGGCGCTGTCCAAGCGCCAGGTGGAGGCCGCCGAGCAGATCGTCGAGGCGCTGGGAACGATGAAGGGCGCGGCGATGAAGCTGGGGCAGGTCATGTCCTTCCTCGACGTGGGTCTGGTCCCGCCCGAGTATCGCGAGGAGTTCCAGCGCAAGCTCGGCCGGCTGCGCGACGCCGCCCCCAAGGTGTCGTTCAAGGACATGCGCAAGGTCATCGAGAGCGACCTCGAGGAGCCGCTGTCCGAGTCGTTCGCCGACTTTGAGGAGGAGCCGATCGCCGCCGCCTCGATCGGACAGGTCTACCGCGCCACCCTGCCCGACGGCCGCGACGTGGCGGTCAAGGTTCAGTACCCCGGGGTCGCCTCCGCCGTGCGCGCCGACATGCAGAACCTGGGCATGATCCTGCGCCTGCTCAAGCGCCTGGCTCCGGGCATCGACGCCAAGGCGATCGCCGACGAGGTGCGAAAGCGCATCTACGAGGAGCTCGACTACGAGCTCGAGGCGGGCAACCAGCGCGCGCTGGTGCGCATCTTCCGGGAGCACCCGTTCATCTACATCCCCGACGTGGTGACCCGGCTCTCGCGCGAGCATGTGATGGTGTCGGAGTTCGTGGAGGGCAGCGGCTTCGAGGAGCACAAGCTACTCGGAGGCCAGGAGCGCAACCGGATCGGCGAGATCTTCTTTCGCTTCTACATGGAGTGCCTGTACCGCCACCGCCAGTTCTCCGGCGACCCCCATCCCGGCAACTACATGCTCATGGAAGACGGGCGCATCGCGTTCCTGGACTTCGGGCTGTTCAAGCGCATGGACGCCGAGGCGGTCGATCTCGAGCTGGCCTGCCAGCGCGCCGTGGTCGAGGACGACCGCGAGCAGCTTCACCGCCTGCTGGGCGAGGCCGGCTTCCTGCCCCGCCCCGAGCGGGTGGACCCCGAACCGCTGATGGAGTACGTGCGCGACGCGATCTGGTGGTACACGACCGACGAGGAGATCGAGCTCACCCCCGAAGTGGCCACCCGGGTGATGATCGAGTCCTCGGACCCGCGCTCTTCACACTTTCGCAAGATGCGCCACCAGGACATGCGCCCCGAGCATCTCTTCGGCCGCCGCATGGAGCTGCTCACGCTCGCCGTGCTCGGCCAGCTGCACGCCAGCCACAACTGGCACCGAATCGCGCGCGAGTGGATGTACGGCGAGGACCCGGTCACCGAGCTGGGCAAGCAGGAGGCCGCCTTCTACGACCACGCCGCCGCCTGAGCGCGACGGGCGCGCGTCGCGGGCGACGCGCCGCCTCCCCGCCGCCGTGGTCGCGGTGCCGGTCGGCTGGCGCCTGGCCGCCCTGGCGCTGGCGGTGGCGGCGGTATTCGCCGCCCTGGCCCTGTCCGGGTCGCTGAGCCAGGGAAGGGTCCGCCACTGGGGGCAGGGATTCGGGCCCTTGGGCCCGTTGATGTTCGTGGCCATCTTTGCCGCGCTGACCGCGGCGATGTTTCCCTGGTGGGTAACGGCGGGCGCCAGCGGGCTGCTGTTCGGGGTGGCGCTGGGCACGCCGGTGTCGATCGGCGGGGCGCTGCTGGGCGCGGTCCTCGGCTTCACCCTGGCCCGGGGGGTGGCGGGCGACGCGGTGACCGAGCTCGGCGGATCCCGCCTGGAGGCCGTCTCGGCCTGGATCGGCCGCCGCGACTTCCTCTCCGTGCTCTTTGCCCGCCTGATGCCGGCCGCCCCCTACTCGCTGGTCAGCTACGCCGCCGGGCTGGCCGAGGTGCGCCTGTGGGCGTTCTCCCTAGCCACGCTGCTGGGGATGGCGCCGCGGGCGTTCGCCTACACCGCGCTGGGCGGCAACCTGTCCAACCTCGACTCACCCGAGGCGCTCATCGCCGTAGGGGTGATCGTCGCCGAGGGCGCCCTGGGCCTGTGGCTGGCGTGGCGCTCGGCGCGCCGAGGAGGCCCCTGACCCCTGAGCACTATTCCTCCAGCGCCAGCAGATCGCCGATATCGAGCAGGTCGCGGTCGCGGCCGGTGCCCGCCTTGAGCCGGATCAGGTCGTTGCGCGAGGCGACCGTGATCCGGACGCCGTCGAGGTCGACCTCCAGGGCGCGCGCGCGCAGCTCGGGAAACAGCCTGCGGTACTGCTCGGCGCAGAGGACGTCGAGCTGCCCGGCGGCCGTGTCGAAGCGCATGTTGGCGTCGCGCGCCAGCAGCTCGGCGGTGACCGGAGTCTCGGTCTCCCCGCGGGGTGTCCCTTCGAGGGCCTGGATCGCCCCGACGAGGCGTTCGAGGTTGTCGGCGTCCGTGGCTGGGATCAGGTCGACGTCGAGCGTGGCGCGGACGACGCCGTGCGCGGTCAACGCGATCGCCCCGACAGCGACGTAGTCGACTCCCTGGGCATCCAGCGCCTCGAAGATCCGGGGGGCCGAAAACTCGCTCAACTTCGGCGGGCGGCACCAAGCCGAGAGGCAAACCGCGACAGCTCGAAGCCGGCGCGCAGACGTTGAGGAGGCGTCAGCGTCTTGGCGTCCCCCCGGGTCATCGGATCCTGCTCGGTTCGGCTCCGTACCGCCGCGGCGCGGCCGAGGGCGGCGGGGTCACGGTGCTCCACGTCGAAGGGCCTCATGACCATCAAGGTTAGGGCGCCGCCGTCGGAAACCCGCGATTCCGGATGCGGATCAGAGTTGCTGGATCTGCAGCAGGCTGGTGGTCTTGGGGCGGCCGCTGGGCAGGCCCGCGGTGATCCCCACGCGCTGGCCGGGCTTACACCAGCCCAGCTCGACCACCCGCCGGGCGCAGTCGGCGATCAGCTCCTCGGTGGTGCGGGCGCGGCGGATCGAGGCCGCCTGCACCCCCCACATCAGACAGCAGCGGCGCACCGTCTCGCGCCCGGGCGAGAGGGCGTAGAGCGGCACCTTGGGGCGATGGGCGGAGACCAGGCGCACCGAGCGCCCGGACAGGGTGGGGATGACCAGGGCCGCCAGCCCGAGCTCGCGGGCGGCCACGCACGCGTTGTGGGCCAGCGTGTAGGCGGGGTCGCGGTCGTCGCGGCGCACGCGGCGCTCGTTCCACTCCTCATAGGGCAGCGCCGACTCGGTGGCGGTGGCGATCGCGGCCATCATCTGCACCGCGCCCACCGGGTGCTGGCCGATCGCCGTCTCCTGGGAGAGCATCACCGCGTCGGTGCCGTCCAGGATCGCGTTGGCCACGTCGGTGACCTCGGCGCGGGTGGGCCGCGAGGAGCTGACCATCGAGTCGAGCATCTGGGTGGCGGTGATCGATGGACGCGCCAGCTCGCCGGCGAGCGCGAGCAGCCGCTTCTGAGCGAGCGGGACCTCCTCGATCGGCAGCTCGATGCCCAGGTCCCCGCGCGCCACCATCACACAGTCGGCGGCCCGCAAGATCTCCTCGGCCCGGTTCATCGCCTCGGGCTTCTCGATCTTGGCGATCACCGGCAGGCGCGTGCGCTCGCGCACCTGGGCGACGTCCTCCGGCCGGCGCACAAACGACAGGGCCACCATGTCCACCCCGATCTCCTCGCCGTGGCGGAGGTTCTCGATGTCCTCCTCGGGCAGCGAGGGCAGCGTGTCGGCGGGTCCGGGGATGTTGATCCCCTGGCGGGAGGCCACCGGCCCGCCGATCTCGACCTCCAGTTCGATCTCGCAGTCTCCGGCGCGCACGGCGACGGCGCGCAGGCGGATCGCCCCGTCGGAGAGGTAGAGCACGTCGTTGGGGCTGACCACCTCGGCCAGGCCCCCCCAGGAGACCGTCATGCGGGTGGCGTCGCCCTCGCCGTCCTCGGTCCCGCACACCAGCGTCAGCCGGTCGCCGGGCGTGAGCTCGACCACGCCGTCGCGCACGGCCCCGATGCGCAGCTTGGGCCCCGGGAGGTCCTGGAGGATGGCCACCGGGCGCCCCACCCGCCCTGCGGCGTCGCGAACCCGCTGGACGATCTCGCCGTGCTCCTCGGGTGTGCCGTGGGCGAAGTTCAGCCGCGCCACGTCCATGCCCGCCTCGACCATGCGCGCGAGCACCTGCCGATCGCGCGAGGCGGGTCCGATCGTGGCGACGATCTTGGTCTGGCGCATGCTCGGCCACGGTACCGGGCGGGTCGGGGGTCCGAGATAGCTCTTGCGCTCGAGCGCCTGCGCGCCCAGGTCGGCGAGTGGAGCGCGGAGGCCGGGTTCAAGGGCGCCCCTCCGGCCGGCGGGGGACGGACGGTGTTCGAGTGGATGCCCGGGCAGCGGTTCCTGATCCAGCGCCGCTACTGCTCCCAGCCCGCCTGTAGGGCGGACAGGGCCTCTCCCGCGCCGCCTCCCAGCTCGTCGGCGAGCGCCTGGACCAGTCGGCGCTGGGGGTCGGGGCGCGCGCCCACCCCCATCACCCCGATGCGCCAGATCTGGCCGGCCAGGGGACCCAGCCCGCCCGAGACCTCGATCCCATGCTCGCGCAGCAGGCGGGCGCGTAGGTCGGCCTCGTCGAGTCCGTCGGGGACGCGGAGGGCGAGAAGCGGGGCCAGCGCCTCCTCGGCGGGGGCCAGGCGCTCGAAGCCGAACACCCCCAGCGCCTGGCGCAGCGCCTCGTGGGCCCGGCGATGGCGGCGCCAGCGCGCCGCCAAGCCCTCCTCGACGACCAGCCGCAGCGCCTCCCGCAGCCCGTAGATCAGGTTCACCGGCGCGGTGTGGTGGTAGGTGCGCGGGCGCGGCGCGGCGTCGGGGTCGGTGGGGCCGACCCAGTAGGCCCCCACCAGCGACAGGTCCAGGTACCAGCTGCGCGGCGGCTGGGCGCGCGCCCCCAGGCGTTCCAGGGCGCGGGGCCCGGCGGTGAACGGCGACAGCCCGGGGGGGCAGTTCAGGCACTTCTGGGTGCCGCTGAAGGCGGCGTCGACGCCGTCGCCGTCGATCGACAGCGGCTGGCCCGACAGCGACGTGACGCAGTCCACGAGCAGCAGCGCCTCGCGCTCGCGGCACGCCGCCGCCAGGCCGTCGAGCGGCTGGCAGACGCCGGTCGAAGTCTCGCCGTGGATGACCACCATCGCCCGCAGCCCGGGCTCGGCCGCGGCCAGCAGGTCCTCGACCGCCAGCGCCCGGCCCCACGGCGCCTCCACCCGGACGAGCTCGGCCCCGGCGCGGGTGAGCGCGTCGGCCATGCGCTCGCCGAACAGGCCGTTTACCCCGCACACCACGCGGTCCCCGGGCTCGATGAAGTTGACCACCAGCGCGTCCATCCCCCCCGAGCCGGTGGTGGAGAGCGGCAGCGTGGCCGGGTTGGCGGTGTCGAAGGCGGTGCGCAGCAGGGCGGCGGTCTCCTCCATCACCTGCACGAAGACGGGGTCCAGGTGCCCGATGGTGGGCTCCGCGAGGGCGTCGAGCACCGAGCGGGGCACGGGGCTGGGCCCGGCGCCGAGCAGAAGACGCTCGGGGATCGGGGTCAGCGCGGGCGCCGTTCCCGCCGCGTGGGTACGGGCGCGGGCGCTCACGGCGCCGGCAGCTCGGGAAAGTGCTGGGCGCAGTGCTCGCGCAGCGTGGCGCGCACCCAGTCTCGCTCGGCGCGGCTGGCGGCCCGATAGCGGGCCAGCAGCTCGCGCTGGTCGCTGAGCGGCAGCCCGGCGATCGTCCAGCGCACGGCCAGGCGCTCGAACAGGTACTCGGCCGCCCGCTGCCAGGCGTCCTCGCGCGATAGCGGCGAGCCGGCCCGCACCTCGGCGTACTGACGCCGCGTGGAGGCGGTCAGCGAGCCGCGCAGGACGAGCTCGTCGCCCGCCGGGTCGAGGTAGCTCGAGCTGGGGGCCCGCCCGGGGTCCTCGGCCCCCGCCGCGGCGGCTTCGCGGGTGCGCTGGCGCGAGCGGCGGCCCACCGGGCTACTAGGTGGTGGCCGCCGCCTGCTCGAGCCTCGAGCGCACGTCGCCGACCAGCGGCTCGGCGTGCCCGGGCCAGGCGGCGCCGGGCTCCATCTCGGCGAGCTTGCGGATGCTCGCCCGCGCCTGTTCGGTGTCTTGGTTGAACGCGACGTGGGGCACGCGTGGGGCGCCCTTGATCCCGGTCTGGGGATCCAGCGTGTAAAAGCAGTCGCTGACCAGGGCCAGGCGGTCCGACTCCCGCCACAGCCCGATCAGACCGGGGGCGTGGCCGGGCAGGTGCACGACGCGAAAGCCGGCGATCTCCTCGCCCTCGTCGACCGTCCCGGCGATCTTCACCGGGCCCCCATCCCAGGCGGGGAGCATCCGGGTGAGCAGGAAGCGGCCCACCGGATTGAGCTTGGAGAGGTCGAAATAGTGCGAGCCCGCGTCGCCCTCGGCGTCGGCGCGCTCGGCGGGGTGGCAGTAGACCGGCACGCCCAGGCCGGCGGCGGCGCCGCGGTGGTCGGCGTGGCCGTGGCCGAGCAGGACGCGGGTGATCCCGCCCATCCCCAAGCCGGCGGCGGCCAGCGCGCGGGTCATCGACTTGACTCCGGCGTCGAACAGCATCACGCCGTCGCCGTCGCGAAGCAGGTAGACGTTCATGGTCTTGCCCGGGAATCCCCCCCGCACCAGCCACACGCCGTCGGCGACCGGCTCGGGCTCGCCGGCGCCCAGGCGCTTGCCCATGCGCGTGCGCAGGTTAAACGCGGTGTTGAGCCGGGTCTCGGCCTTGGAGCCCGGCGGGGGGAGCAGGCCGATCCCGCGCGCCACCGCCATGTTGTCGGGGTAGGCGTCGTTGCGCACGATCTGGCCGTCCTCGATGCGCAAGAAGTCCACGCCCTGGGTCTGGATGCGGGACCCGTTCGGCTCCACGCCCATGAACGGGGCCTCGCCGGCGAAGGTGGCGGTGGCCTGCCAGCGCACGCCCGCCTTGTCGCCGTCGGCCACGATGTCGAGCACCTCGAAGGAGAAGTCGGGAAACGCGGCGTAGAGGTCGCGGAAGTAGGCGATGATCTCGTCGCGGCTCAGCTCGGAGGTCTGGCCGTGGAGGATGCCGGTGCCGTGGGGGGCGTAGGCCTTGGCCTGGGCGTCGCGGTCCCCGCGCGCGATGTTGCCGAAGTAGTCGCGGACCGCCTTCAGCGTGGCGGCCTTGGTCGGGCGCTTGGACTTGCTCTCCTCGCCCTTCTTCGGCTCCGCGGCGCCGTCGGGCGCGGTCGTGCTGGGGGCGGTGGATTGCTCGGCCATACCTTCCTCTCCTGGTGGCTGAGCGGAGCAGTGTAGTTGCGCTCAGGCCGCTCCGGGCGGGTGGTCAGGCCGCTCCGGGCGGGCGGTCGGGCCGGTCCGCGCGGGCGGTCGGGCCGGTCCGGGGGCCAGCGATTAGGGTGCCGGCGTGTCCGACGCCAAACGCAGGCGCGAGCTGGGCCGGGGCGAGCGCGTGCTGCCCGGCGCCTGGCGCCTGCGCCTGCCGCTGCCCTGGCCGGGGGTGCCCCACTGCAACGCCTTTGCCCTGGCCGCCGGAGACGGCGTGGTGCTCGTCGACACCGGCATGCACGAGCCCGGCTCGATCGCCCAGCTGGAGCGGGCGCTGGACCAGTGCCACCTGCGCCTGGAGAACGTAAAGCTCGTGGTCTGCACCCACGCCCACTCCGACCACTACGGCCAGGCGGCGACGATCGTGGAGCGCTCGGGCGCCGAGCTGTGGATGCACCCCAACCACGCCCACATGACCCTGGCGGCCGAGGACCCCGACGCCGCGCTGACCCGCCGGCTGGAGATCGCGCGCCAGAGCGGGGTGCCCGAGGAGCCGCTGCGCGCCTTCGCCGAGGCCCGCCGCGGCCGGGGGTTCGGCATCGCCCGGCTGATCGAGCCCGACCGCCCGCTGGTTCAGGGCACGGCGATCGACACCGACCTGGGGACGTGGACGGTGCACGAGACGCCCGGGCACGCGCCATCGCACGTGTGCCTGTTTCAGTCCGAGCGCCGGCTGCTGATCTCCGGCGATCACCTGCCGGGCCGGGTCTCGCTGTACTACGACTACGGCTTCACGCCCGACCCCGCCGGCGAGTTCCTGCACTCGCTCGACCTGGTCGGGGCGCTCGGCGCCCGCCTGTGCCTCCCCGGCCACGGGCGCACGTTCTCCGACGTGCGCGCCCACATCGAGGCCAACCGGCGCCTGGTACACGAGCGCCTGGGCCTGGTGGCACAGGCGATCGCCGCCCAGCCGGCCACCGCCTATGACGTCGTGCCCCAGGTCTACGGCGAGCCGATCACGCCGATGACCGGCAACTGGTGGCTGTCGGAGACGCTGTGCTACCTGCGCCACCTGGAGGTCAGCGGCCGGGCCCGGCGCCTGGAGGGCGAGCCCGAGCGCTGGCAGGCCGCCTGAACGCCGGCCGGCCCCGGGGCGCGAGCGCGCCCGTGCGGGCGCGCAGTGCGGCGCCGGGCGCGAACTTGCCGGCGGCGAGCCGGCATTTTTGCTCCCCTACGATGTTTGGCCCACGACATGCGCATCGACGAGATCATCGCCGGCAGCAGCGAGCCGGTCTTCTCCTTCGAGTTCTTCCCTCCCAAGACGGCCGAGGGCGAGCGAAACCTGTTCGCGGCGCTCCAGGAGCTCAGCAAGCTCGACCCGGCGTTCGTGTCCGTGACCTATGGCGCCGGCGGCTCGACGCGCACCAAGACGATCGAGATCGTCAAGCGCCTGCGCGACGAGTTCGGCCTGGAGGCGATGGCCCACTTCACCTGCGTGGGCGCCACCGTCGAGCAGCTGCGGGGCACGCTGGACGAGATGCGCGATGCCGGCATCGACAACGTGCTTGCCCTTCGAGGGGACCCGCCCGCCGGACAGGAGCAGTGGCGCAAGACCGAGGGCGGCCTGGAGTTCTCGCGGGAGCTGATCGAGATGCTCGACGCCGGCTACGGCTTTGCCATCGGCGCGGCGTGCTTTCCCGAGACCCATCTCGACGCTGTGGACGCCGAGTCCGACCTGCGCTACGCCAAGGCCAAGGTCGGGGCGGGCGCGGGCTTTCTCATCACCCAGCTGTTCTTCGACAACGCCTTCTACTACGACTTCGTGGGCCGGGCGCGGGCGATCGGGATCGAGGTGCCGATCATCCCGGGCATCATGCCGATCGCCAACTTCCAGCAGATCAAGAAGTTCACCTCGATGTGCGGGGCCAGCATCCCGCCGGCCCTGATGGCCGAGCTGGAGGCGCGCGCGGACTCGCCGCAGGCGGTGTCGGAGCTGGGCCTGTCCTACGCCACGCTGCAGTGCGCCGACCTGCTCGCGCACGGAGCGCCGGGGATCCACTTCTACACGCTCAATCGCTCGCCGGCCACGCGGGCGATCCTGTCCGCGCTGCGCCTCATGCGTCCCTGGGATAGGCGCCGATTAGCCAGCGCCAGAACCCCAGCCCCCCCTCCTTGGCCAGCGGGCGCGAGAAGACCAGCGCGCCCTCACGTACCTGGTAGTCGGTGCCCAGCGCCTGGCGCACGCCGTTGACGTAGACCTCGAACGGGGGGCGCACGCCGGGCGGGAGGCGGACCACTGATCCCATGGGGGCAGATTAGGCAGCGCCGCTGCCTGCGTTGCGCGCGATCCGCCCGGCCTCCTACTCTCTCTGCCCGTGTCAGACCTGCTCGCCCAGCCCTCCCGGGACCCCGTCGAGATCCGCTACACGGTGCGCCGGTCGCCGCGGGCGCGCCGGGTGCGGGTCACCGTCGATCCCCATACCGGCGTGGAGGTCGTGCTCCCGCGCCGCGCGCCGGCGCTCGAGGCACAGGCGGCGATCGCCGAACTGCGACCCTGGATCGAGCGGCGCCTGCGCGAGGCCGAGGCGGTGCGCGAGCGCGTGGCCAGCCGCGCCGGGACCGTGCCCTACCTGGGTCAGGCCCTGCGCCTGGTGCCCCAGTCCTCGCGCTCGCGGGTGCATCGCCGCGGCGATCGGCTGCTGGTGCCGGCCGGCGACGCGCGCCCGGCGCTCGAGCGCTGGTACCGACGAGCCGCGCGCGAGGAGATCGAGCCCCGGCTGGACCGAGCCACCGCCCAGACCGGCTTTGCCTACGAGGGCCTGAGCATCCGCTCCCAGCGCACGCGCTGGGCGAGCTGCTCGGCGGAGGGGCGGATGAGCTTCAACTGGCGCCTGCTGCTGGCGCCCGAGCCGGTGCTCGACTACGTGGTCTGGCACGAGGTCTGCCATCTCGAGATGCTCGACCACTCCCCGCGGTTCTGGTCCTTGCTGGCCTCGCACTGCCCGGACTGGCGCGAGCACGCCCGCTGGCTGCGCCGGCATGGGCCGACGCTCGTGCTCTAGGGACGCGGAGCCGGCGGTGGTCCGGGTCGCGGTCGTCGGCCACGTCGAGTGGGTGGAGTTCGCGCGCGTGCCGCGCCTGCCGCGGGCGGGCGAGATCGTGCGCGCCGAGCGGGCCTGGTCCCAGGCCGCCGGCGGAGGCAGCGTGGCCGCCGCCCAGCTGGGAAAGCTCGCCGGCGACTGCCTGTTCTTGACCGCGGTGGGAGACGATGAGCTCGGCGAGCGGGCGCGCGCGGACCTGGTCGCCCACCCCGAGCTGACCCTGCACACCGCCCGGCGCCCGGGCCCCCAGCGGCGGGCGTTCACCCACCTGGACGCGGCGGGGGAGCGGACGATCACGATCGTCGGCGAGCGCCTGGTCCCCCGCGGCGCCGACCCCCTGCCCTGGGATGCGCTGGAGGCCGTCGACGCCCTGTACTTCACCGGCGGGGACGGGGCGGCGCTGCGGGCCGCCCGCGCCGCGCGCTTGCTCGTCGCTACGCCGCGGGCGATGCCCGCGCTGGTCGAGGCGGGGGTGCCCATCGACGTGCTGGTGGCCAGCGCCAGCGACCAGGGCGAGCGCTATGAGCCGGGCACGCTGGCATCCGATCCCCGGTGGGTGATCCTCACCGAGGGCGAGCGCGGCGGGCGCTGGACCGGCGCCGACGGAAGCGCGGGCCGGTGGCCGGCGAGCCCTCCACCCGGCCCGATCGTCGATTCCTACGGATGCGGCGACTCGTTTGCCGCCGGGCTGGTGTATGGGCTGGGGTCTGGCCTTCGGTTGCCCGAGGCGCTCGCGCTGGGCGCCCGTTGCGGGGCGGGGTGCCTGACCGGCGATGGTCCCTATCCGGGTCAGCCAGCCGGCGACGAGCGCTGAGCGTCGGCCGTCGGGGGTCGGCGAGCGCGTGGGGGCCGGCTAGCGCGTGGGGGCCGGCTAGCGCGGTGGGTGGAGCGCCCGACGCAGGGCCTGGTAGGCGGTCTCGCCCGGGCGCACCTCCACCAGCCGCCGGCGCCAGCGCCCGGTATAGGCCTCGGTCGAGCCGTCGCCGCGCATGTCGACGCCGCCGTGGACGCTCGGGAGCAGGCGGTGGGGGCCGGCCACCTCGGCCCGGGCGGCGACCTGGGCGACCGGGTCATAACGGCGCCCGAGGAAGCTGACCGGACGCTGGCGCGCCTCGCCGGTGACCCCGTCCAGGCGCCGCTCGAGCTCAGACAGCGCCGCGTCGAGGTCGTCGAAGCGGTCGTGCTCGACGCGCGAGCCATGACGGACGGTCAACCTCCAGCCGGCCACCCGGCGATGATGGCAGGCGGGCGGAGCGCCGCCGGTCCGGGGCGCTGCCGGTCCGGGCGCTCAGGCGGCGAGCTCGCCGACCAGCTCTGACACGCCGGCCCCGGAGTGGGTGCGCAGCCGCCACAGCAGCCGGGTGAACAGCCGCTGGGCGGGGAGGTTGTCGGCCAGCATGGTGGCGGTAAAGCGCTTGACGCCGCGCTCGCGGGCGTGGTCGGCGAGCAACAGTCCCAGTCGCGTTCCCAGCCCCTTGCCCTGCAGCTCGTCGCCGACCGTGATGGCCACCTCGGCGGTGGCGGGGTCGTCGGCCCGCCGGACGTAGCGCCCGACCGCCACCAGGCGCTCGGGCTGATCGGTGAGCACGGCCACGTAGGCGACGTGGTCGTCGCCGTCCACCTCGGTGAGATAGCGCAGCTCGGCGCTGCTCAGGCGCGGCTTGGCCGCCAGGTAGCGCCGGTGCTGGGTCTGCGGCGACAGGCGCTCGTGGCCGGCGGCCAGCATCGCCCGGTCGGCCGGGCGGATGGGGCGGATGAGGATGCGAGTTCCGTCATGCAACCGAGTGAGCACGCGGCCCAGCCTACGCGGCGGCGCCGGAGCCTTGTGTGCCCGCGCTCACACACCCGCCGGCCCGGGGCCCCGCGGAGGGGTGCCGGGTGCCAAGGAGGGGTGCCGGGTGCCGAGGAGGGGTGCCGGGTGCCGAGGAGGGGTGCCGGGCCTATCCGCGCTGGCCGACCGGGACGTACTCGCGCCCGCGCTGGCCGGTGTAGATCTGGCGCGGTCGGGCGATCTTCTGCTCCTTGTCCTGGACCATCTCCAGCCACTGGGCGATCCAGCCGCTGGTGCGCGGGATCGCGAACATCACCGGGAACATGGAAACCGGCATGCCCAGCGCCTCATAGATCAGCCCGGAGTAGAAGTCGACGTTGGGGTAGAGCTTGCGCTCGATGAAGTAGTCGTCCTCCAGCGCGATCCGCTCGAGCTCGAGGGCGATGTCCAGCAGCGGGTTCTTGCCCGTGACCTCGAACACGTCGTCGGCGGCCTGCTTGATGATCCGCGCGCGGGGGTCGTAGTTCTTATACACCCGGTGGCCGAAGCCCATCAGGCGCTCCTTGCCCTCCTTGACCCCCGCCACGAAGTCGGGGATGTTCTCCTTGCGCTCGATGCGGTGCAGCATGCGCAGCACCGCCTCGTTGGCGCCGCCGTGCAGGGGGCCGTACAAGGCGCCCACGCCCGCCGCCACCGCCGAGTAGGGGTCCACGCGCGAGGAGCCGACCTGGCGCACGGCGCTGGTCGAGCAGTTCTGCTCGTGGTCGGCGTGGAGGATGAACAGGATGTCCAGGGCCCGCTCGAGCCGGGGGTCCGGCTCGTACTTGAGCTCGGTCATCTTGTAGAGCATGTTGAGGAAGTTGCCGGGATACCAGAGGTCGTTGTCGGGATAGACGTAGGGCTGGCCGTTTGAGTGGCGGAAGGCGAACGCGGCCAGCGTCGGCATCTTGGCGATCAGCCGGATGGTCTGGATGTAACGGTTCTCGGGATCGTCGATCTCGTTGGCGTCCGGATAGAAGGTCGACAGGGCGCCGACCGAGCCCAGCAGCATCCCCATCGGGTGGGCGTCGTGGCGGAAGCCCTGCATGAAGCTCTTGACGTTCTCGTGCACGAACGTGTGGATCGTGACCTGGTGGGTCCACTCGTCGAGCTCGGCCTGGGTAGGCAGGTCGCCATGGACGAGCAGGTAGGCGACCTCCAGGTAGCTCGAGTTCTCGGCCAGCTGCTCGATCGGGTAGCCGCGGTACTCGAGCACGCCCGCCTCGCCGTCCAGGAAGGTGATCGCCGAGCGGCACGAGGCAGTGTTCAGATAGGCGGGGTCGTAGGTCATCAGGCCGAAGTCGTCGTCTGAGACCTTGATCTGGCGGAAGTCGATCGAGCGCACCGTGCCGTCGTCGATCTCGACGTCGTACTGCTTGCCGGTGCGGTTGTCGGTGACGGTGAGCGTGTCGCGGCGCTCGCCGTGGTGGCCGTCCTGCGCTACGTCGGGCTGGGTCTCGGTCTCGCTGGACATGGGTCTCCTCCAGGGGGTACGGGCAGGCCGCGGCGGTTTCTGTTTCCCGATTATGGGCCACCCGAAGCGCGGGCGGGCCGCTGGGCCTAGGCCGGCCGACGCGTCGACCGACGGCCGAGCCACCCCAGCGCGCATCCGGCGCCCCGCGGCGGGCCGTCACCAGGGGCGCTAAACGGCCACGCCCTGCTCGACGAGCCAGGCCGCGACGGCCGGCGGAGGGTCGCCCCCGAACTCGGCGCGGGCGGCCAGCCGCAGGAGCGTCTCACCGTCCTCATCGAGCTCGTCGCGGCGGTGAGCGAGATAGACGGTGATGGCGCGGGCCATGGTCAGGGCCGGATCGGGCTCGTCGGGATCGATCGCCGCCGCCTCGGCCTCCATGCGCTCCTCGATGTCGGGCACGGCGGTGATCGGCTCGTCGGCGTCCTCGAGGCGGGCAAGCAGGTCCTGCACGTCGCGCGATCGCGCGCCGGCGTCGCAGATCTCGACCGCGCGGCGGACCACCTCGGCGAGGGTCAGGGGTTCGGGCTCGGTGGGGCTCATGCTCAGCCCCGCCGCTACCCGATCACCCGCGCGGCTAGTCGTCGTGGCCGATCTGCGCCCGCCTAGCGCCAGACCGACGGCCGGTTTGTGCGCGAGCGGCTCGGGTGGGGTAGTACTACGGATGGATGCAGACCAACGACGTGACCGTCGAGCGCTTGCGCGAGCTCGCGCGCCGGAGCGGCAACGGCAAGGTACTGAGCGTCTACGTCAACCTGGATCCCACCCAGTTCGCGACCATGGGCGCTCGCAGCACCGAGGTCACGTCCGTGCTCGACCAGGCGGGCCGGATGATCCGCGAGGCAGACGAGCTCTCCCGGGAGGAGCGGCGCGATCTGCGCGCCGACCTGGAGCGCCTGCGGGAGTTCTTCGGGACCGACCTCGCCGCCAAGGTGCGCGGCGCCCACGGCCTGGCCGTCTTCTCCTCTCAGACCGCCGTGCTGTTCGAGTCGCTGCGGCTACCGCGCCCGGTCGAGCAGACGGTGGTGATCGACTCGGCCCCGTTCATCGAGCCGTTGGCCAGCCTGGGGCCGGCCGACAGCTGGGCGGTGGCGTTGCTCAACCGCCGCGACGGCTGCATCCTGCGTGGTTCGCGCGACGGCTTCGGCGAGGTGGAGTCGCTCTCGGACGACGTCCCCGGCTGGCATCACCAGGGCGGATGGTCCCAGGCCAACTACCAGCGCCACATCGAGCAGAAGGCGATCGAGCACGTCCATCGCGTCTGCCACGCGCTGTTTGCCAGGTACCAGCGCCAGCCGTTTGACCACCTGGTGGTGGCCGCCCCCGAGGAGCTGTGGCCGGTGGTCGACGACGCTCTTCATCCCTATCTCAAAGAGCGCCTGATCGGGCGACTGCAGACCGACATACTCGGCGCGGGCGCGGAGCAGATCCACGATGCCGCCCGCCCGATCCTGCTAGAGCACGAACGTCGCCGGGAGCGGAAGGCGCTCGACCGGCTCGCCGAGGGCGTGGGCAACGGGCGCCGGGGGGCGGCCGGCCTGCCCGACGTGCTCGATGCGCTCACCCAACGCCGGGTCGAGACCCTGCTGGTGGCCGAGTCCTTCCACGCGCCCGGCGTGAGCTGCTCGAGCTGCGGGTGGCTGGGCACCGAGGTTGAGCGCTGCCCGGTCGACGGCGCCGCGGTGCAGCATCGCGACGACATCGTCGAGGCGGCGGTGGAGGCGGCGGTGCTTCAGGACAGCGAGGTGATCTTCACCCGCCACTTCCCCGACCTGGGGCCGCTGGGCTCGATCGGGGCGGTGCTGCGCTTCTAGCGAGCGCGCGCTAGCCCGAGCGCGCGTTGGCCGAGGCTCCGTAGCGGCTCTCGGTGGCCTCGACCTGGTCCTGGTAGTGGCTGCCCAGCTCGGCGTGGCCGTACGGGCGCTGGGCGGGGGCGTCGAGGGTCATGAATGACAGCTGGGCGATCGGCAGCCCGGCGTAGGCGCGGATCGGTACCCGGGCGAGGTTGTTGAACTCCAACGTCAGTGTCCCGCGCCAGCCGGGGTCGCAGAACCCGGCGGTGGCGTGCACGATCAGCCCGAGCCGGCCTATCGAGCTCTTGCCCTCTACGCGGGCAACGATGTCATCGGGCAGCTCGACGCGCTCGCGGGTGGCCCCGAGGCAGAACTCGCCGGGGTGAATGATGAAGGGCTCGCCGTCCTCGATCGTGACCTGCTCGGTCAACCCGCGCGGCGGCTCGCACAGGTCGATCGCCGTGGCGCGGTAGTTGTGAAAGACGCGAAAGGAGTTGCCCAGGCGCAGGTCCACCGACGCCGGCTGCACCAGCGCGGGGTCCCACGGGTCGATGCGGATCCGCCCGGCATCCACCAGGGTGAGGATCGTGCCGTCAGAGAGGACGGATGTCGGCGGTGCGTTCACGGTGCGGCGATCGTAACGCCGGGCTCGGCGGGCGAGCGGCTCCCGGCTTCGCGAGCCGCGGGCTGACGCCGCGCCAGGGTCAGCGCGCTCCCGCCTGGGGTCAGTGCGCCGTCTGGCGGGCGCGGGCGACCACCGAGCGCACGCGCGGGGGCGCCGGCGGGGGCAACGCGCCGTGCGGACCGCGGCGGGGGCCGCGGGGGCGGCGGGGGCGGGGATGCGGATAGGGCCGCGGACGGAGCTTGGTGCCGCCGTCGTCTTCGCCGGCGGGCGCCTCGTCGGGCTGTTGGCGGATCGCCCACCACACCAGGCCCAGCAACCCGAAGATGGGGATCTTCAGGATCACCATCAGCCACACGAAGCCCCAGGTCATATCTGCCGGTCTTTCGACTCCCGCGCGTATCGGTAGGCCGGTTCTACCCGGCAGTGCCCATGCTACTCCCCCGCAGATCGCGGCGATGAAGAGCCGAGCGCGAGGCCGTCATCGGCAAACGGACCTGCCCACCGGTCCGAAAGCGGACGTCGAGTGTTGGTAAGGAGGTTGACTCGTATCCGGCTTGCCGTCACAGTTCCACAGGGCTCGTGGGTTCTTAGAGGGCACCGGAAGCGCAGTCGGAACCGACGCTCGGGCCACATACACGGATGTATTACCGATCTCATAGGCGTGCCCGCCCGGGTGGGCACCTGATCCGCGGGGGTAACGCGGCCACGGGGCTTCGCGCCGGGGCCTTCGCGATCGTAGTGACGAGCGTGCTCGTCGCGGCACCCACTGCCGCGTCTGCCTCGAACCGGAGCCATGGGGCAGCTGCCTCCAAGCGTTCGGCCCACGAGGCGCGAACGGTCCGCCGTCGCGGGCTGCGGGGGCCCCGTGGCGCGAAGGGTTCAAACGGACGGGCAGGTGCGCAGGGTCCGGCCGGTTTGACCGGCGGTACCGGGTTCCAGGGCCTGCAAGGGCCGGCGGGGCCGCAGGGCCCGGCGGGAGATGCCGGGCCCCAGGGCCCGGTGGGCCCGGCGGGCGTGAGCGGAGCTGTGGGGGCGACCGGGGCGACCGGAGTCGGGGGCGCGACGGGCGCGACGGGCGCGACCGGAGTCGGGGGCGCGACGGGCACGCAGGGCGCGACGGGCATGCAGGGGGCCACCGGGACCACGGGTACCCAGGGTTTCCCGGCGACCAGCATCGGACCGGCCGGACCGACCGGTCCGACGGGACCCGCCGGTCCCACCGGCAACCCCGGGACCACAGGGCCGGCGGGACCCACCGGGCCGGCGAGCACGGCTGCGCTGTTCAAGGGCTCGTTGGGGGGGAGCACCCCCACGCCGAACGTCACCGTCAACACGGGTGTGTCCGGTAAGCCGTTGGCCATCACTGCCAACATCCAGGCGACCACGAGCTCGGCCGCTACCGATGTGGCCCAGTGCGAGCTCAAGCTCGACGGGACCAGCCTCGACGTCCAGGACGTCACAGTGCCGGGCGCTCCCACGGGTCCCCCGGGCACGCAAGGGTCGGCGACGGTCACCCTTGTGGGAACGGCGAACGCCACCAGCGGCGCGGTCAACGTCCAGTGCACGTTGGCCAATTCCGGCAACGGCACCTTCAGCCAGGTAGACGTCTTCGCTCTGGAACTCGACAACCTCAACTAGTCCAACTGATGAAGCGGCCGTCAACAAAAAACACAGAGCCCTGCCGCCCGCGCGGGCGGCGCGGGGTACTGGCCGGTTTGCTGGCTCTCGGTCTCGTTGCGCTGCCCTTCGCGGGGGCGGCAGCCATGGCCGCACGCCCACATCACTCGCACGCGCGCACCAAGGTGCGCCGCGGACCACGCGGACCGCGTGGTCCGCGAGGCACCGCGGGCGATGCCGGCCCGCAAGGGCCACCAGGGCTGCAGGGCGGCCTTGGATTCACAGGCTTCACCGGCCCGACGGGGCCGGCCGGGCCCAAGGGAGCGGCCGGATCCCAAGGAGCGGCCGGATCTGCCGGTCCTGCGGGATCACAAGGCCCCACCGGCGCCAGCGGCGCGACCGGCGCGACCGGGCCGACTGGCCTCAGCCCCGCGGGCCCACAGGGGCCGGTGGGGGCGACGGGCGCCACCGGCGCCGCCGGGAACCAGGGCCCGCAGGGCCCAGCGGGAAGCTCGCCGGCGGGCGCGACGGGCGCGACGGGAGGCACCGGGCCTACCGGGCCCACCGGGCCGGGGCCGACAGGGCCGACCGGCCCTACCACTCCGTCCCACGTTTACTCGAACACTTCCACCAGCGTTCCCGCCACGGCGACCACCGTGAGCGGCGCCCCCTTCTGGGTCTATGCAAATGTCAGAGTGCGGAACTTCAACGCGACTTCGCAGACAGCGATGTGCACGCTCGTCGACGGTTCGGGCGGCCTCGCCTCCACGCTTGACTCAGACTCGGTCACGGTCCTCGGGAGCGGGGACGTCCAGGTCGTGCTCGAGGGCCAGGTCGGGTCGTCGCAGGGAAGCGAGACGCTCGACTGCCCGGCGGTCGCCAACGTCGTCTTCGACAACGCCCACGTCCAGGCGGTAGAGGTCGGTGCCACCCACCCGTAGTCATATGCGAGCCCGCTCGGCGCTCGCGCTGATCTGCGCGAGTGCTCTCGTGCTGCCCCTGGGCGCCAGCTTCTCGACCGCCTCGGCCGCCAGCCACTCCACTGGCCATGCGGCGGCCAAGCGCAAGAAGCGCCGTTCGCTCCGCGGGCCGCGCGGGCCGCGGGGACCCAAGGGCGACACGGGCGCTGCCGGGGGGCAGGGTGCCCAGGGCGCGATCGGCCCGCTGGGTCCCCAGGGGCTGGTCGGTCCCCAGGGACCGCAGGGTTCCGCCGGATCGCAGGGTCCCGCCGGATCGCAGGGGCCCCAGGGCCCCGTCGGCGCTGCGGGTCAAAGCGGGGCCACCGGCGCGACCGGGCCGACGGGAGCTGCCGGCCCCACGGGCACTACTGGGCCGACTGGCGGCGCCGGGCCGACAGGTCTGCAGGGGGCAACCGGTCCCACAGGCTCCGCGGGTACGCCGGGTCCCACCGGACCGACGGGCGCGACCGGACCGGCGGGACCGACGGGGCCGACGGGACCCGCGGGCGCGACCGGACCGACAGGTCCCACGGGTCCGATCGCTCCGCAGAACTCCTGGCGTGCGGCGTGCAGCAGCGGCGGCACGCCGTGCACAACGAGTGGGCTGGTACTCGCCACCCAGGCCAGCACGCACCTTCTCCTCACCGGGCGGGCGACCTTCACAGGCCAGGTCACCGTGATAAGCGTCTCGTGCAAGATCATGCTGGACGCGGCCACGGTGGTGACGCGGACGGCGACGCTCGGCGCTTCCGGAACTCCGACGCAGATGTCGCTCGAGGGCGCCGCCACCTCGGGATCGCCTGGCAGCGCCACCATGTCGTGCGCCACCAGCCCCGGGGGTGTTCCGCTGGCCGCGCAGAGCATGGTCCTCCAGGCGCTGCAGGTCAACAGCATCACCTAAGCGCGTGGTGAATCGCAGGTTTCCGCGGGTCACGGTCCCGCGGCCCTAGGGATGAGCGCCACCCCCCAGCGACCTGCACCCGGGGGCCCCGACCTCGGGGACCCGCCCCGGGCCACGCCCACGCGGCCAGCTCGCGAGCGCCAAGCGCCGCCTGCTCGTCTGGTGATCGCGGCCGCCGTCGTCGCGGCGATCGTCCTGGTGGTGGTGCTCCTGCTCACGTCGGGTGGGGGCGGGAGCAAGCCCAGGCCGACCGCGGTCACCCGCAGCGCCCCGGTCGCGGCCTCCGAGGCGCAGCTGCGCGCCCTGCCCGCGACGCTGGGTCACCCCGTTTATTGGGTCGGACCGCGGCCGGGCAACACCTACGAGCTCACCCGCTTCTCAGACGGCGGGGCGTGGATCCGCTACCTGCCGTCGGGGGTCTCGGTGGGCGCGCCCAACCAGACCTACGTGACGGTCGGCAGCTACCCGGTCGCCGACGCCTACGCGGCCGCCCAGCGGGGCGCTCGCCGCCCGGGCGCCACCACCGCCTCGGCGGCCAAGGGCGGCCTGCTGGTGATCCCGCCCGAACATCCCCAGAGCGTCTATGTGGCCTACCCCGGCGCCAAGGTGCTGATCGAGGTCTACAGCCCCTCGCCGGCCCGGTCGCGAAAGCTGGCGTCCTCGACGGCACTCGTGCCGCTGCCCTGAGGGCCGACGGCACTCGTGGCGCTGCCCTGAGCCCCGGGGCAGGACGCTGGCGCGGGCGCTCAGCGGCGCAGCGGGACCCGCACGTCGCTGAAGCGGGTCATCTCCGAGAGCTCCCCCACCCGGGCGAAGATCTCCTCGGCGGTGAGCCGGGCCACGCGCTCGGTGCCGAACTCCTCGACGTTGAACGAGGCCAGCGCCGTGCCGTAGGCCATCGCCCGGCGCAGCAGGTCGCCGGGGAGCTCGCCGCCGGCGGCGTCCAGCTCCTCGCGGCGCGCGGCCAGGTAGCCGACGAACCCGCCGGCGAAGGAGTCGCCGGCGCCGGTGGGGTCGACCACGGCCTCCAGGGGGAAGGCGGGCAGGCCGAAGAACCCGTCGGGGGTCAGCAGCGCCGCGCCGTACTCGCCCTGCTTGGCCGCGATCGCCGCCGGCCCCGGTGGGCCCCAGGAGAAGATCTCGCGCGCGGCCTGGACCAGGTTGGGCTTGGCGGTGAGCTCGCGCAGCTCGGCGTCGTTGAGTATCAGGCAGTCCACCCCGGCGATCGTCTGGAGCAGCGAGTCGCGGGCGGTCTCGATCCACAGGTTCATCGAGTCCATGGCCACGAAGCGGGCCTGCGGGCACTGCTCGCGCACCCGGCGCTGAAGGTCGGGCTGGATGTTGGCCAGGAACAGGACCTCGCTGGCGCGCGACTCCGGCGACAGCTTGGGCTCGAAGTGCTCGAAGACGTTGAGCTGGGTGTCCAGCGTCTCGCGGGTGTTGAGGTCCCAGCCGTACTCGCCGCGCCAGAAGAACGTCTTGCCGCCGGGGACGCGCTCGATGTCGTCGGTGTCGATCGCGTGCTCCTCGAGCACGGCCAGCTCGGGCTCGGCGAAGTCGTCGCCCACCGGCCCGACCACCCGCACGCGCTCGAAGAACGAGGCGGCCAGGGCGAAGTGCACCGCGGCGCCGCCGAGCATCCGCTCGCGCTCGCCGAACGGGGTCTTGACCGCGTCGAAGGCGATCGAGCCGACAACGGTGATGGACAGGTGCTGGCCTTCTCGGTGGTAGGGCGCGGCGGACGGGCCCCAGACCGCGGCGGACGACAAACCCTAACGGGCTAGATTTGCGCGCGGATGCGCGCCATTCAGATAAGCGAGTTCGGGGGGCCCGAGGTGCTGGAGCTGGTCGAGCTGCCGGTGCCCGAGCCGGCGCCCGGCGAGGTTTTGGTCCGCGTCTCGCGGGCCGGCCTGAACTACGCCGACACCCACACCCGCACGAACTCCTACCTGGCCAAGGCCCAGCTGCCGCTGGTGCCCGGCGCCGAGGTGGCCGGCGTGCGCGAGGACACCGGCGAGCGCGTGGTGGCCCTGTGCGGCGAGGGGGGCTATGCCCAGTACGCGACCTGCCCAGCCGAGCTTGCCTTCCCCATCCCGGACGGCGTGGAGGACGGGACGGCGCTGGCGCTGCTGCTCCAGGGTCTGACCGCCTGGCACCTGTACCGCACGTGCGCGCGGGTGGGGGCGGGGGAGAGCGTGGTGGTCCACGCCGCCGCCGGCGGGGTGGGCTCGCTGGCCGTCCAGCTCGGCCATCTTCTGGGCGCCGGCCGGGTGATCGCCACCGCCTCCAGCGAGGCTAAGCGCGAGCTCGCGCTCGAGCTGGGCGCCGACGCGGCGCTGGACTCCGGGCCCGAGCAGATGACCGAGCGTCTGATCGAGGCCAACCAGGGGCGCCCGGTGGACGTGGTCTTCGAGATGGCCGGGGGCGAGGTGTTCGAGCAGTCGCTGGCCGCGCTGGCCCCGTTCGGCCGTCTGGTGGTCTGCGGGATCGCCTCCCAGCAGCCCAACCGGATCTCGACCGGCTCGCTGCTGCGCCACTCACGGGCGGTGATCGGGTTCTGGATAAACCACTGCCTGGGGCGCCCCGAGATGGTCGACGAGGCCTTGGAGGACCTGTTCGAGCGCCTCGGCCGGGGCGAGTTGAGGGTGGTGGTCGGACACACCTATCCCCTGGCCCACGCGGCTCAGGCGCAGGTCGACCTGACCGAGCGGCGCACCACCGGCAAGCTGCTCCTCGACCCCTGGGCGCCGGCCGAGCGCCTCGATGAGGGGCCAGCGGGCAGCGAGGGCCCCCCGGCGGTCGCCGGCGAGGCGGCGCGCGGCCCGGGCGCGATGGCCGTGGAGCCGGGGCGGGGCACGGCGGCGGAGGCCGGGCGATGAGCGCCGGGCCGTCGCGGTTTGCCCACCTGGGGCTCGGCGACTCGACGCTGGGGGCGCTCGCCGACGTCGGCTATGAGACGCCGACGCCGATCCAGGAGCAGGCCATACCCCTGCTGCTCGGGGGCCGCGACGTGATCGGCCAAGCCCAGACCGGCACCGGAAAGACCGCCGCCTTCGGGCTGCCCATGGTCGAGCAGGTGGATCCCGAGGAGGGCGCGGTGCAGGCGCTCGTGCTCACCCCCACGCGGGAGCTGTGCATCCAGGTCACGCAGGCTCTGCGGGCCTACGGCGCCCACAAGGAGATAGACGTCGTGGCGCTGTTCGGCGGGGCCCCGGTGCGCACCCAGCAGTCCCAGCTGGCGGCGGGCGGGCACGTCGTGGTGGGCACGGTGGGTCGCGTGCTGGACATGATCTCGCGCGGCTCGCTGCTGCTGCACGACTGCCGCTATGTGGTCCTCGACGAGGCGGACGAGATGCTCGACCTTGGCTTTCTCGAGGACGTGGAGCGGATCCTGGCTCAGACCCCCAGCGGACGTCAGACGGCGCTGTTCTCCGCCACGATCCCTCCGCCCATCCAGGAGCTGGCCGACCGCTACCTGTATGACCCCGCGGTGGTTCGGGTGGAGGCGGCCACGCTGACCATCGAGACCGTCGAGCAGTTCGCGGTGCCCGTGGAGGCCCGGGAGAAGGCAGGGCGCCTGGTCGAGGTGCTCGACGCCGAGCGCCCCGAGCAGGCCATCGTCTTCGTGCGCACCAAGATCCGCTGCGAGCAGCTGTTTCGCACGCTGCGCGACCGGGGCAAGGACGTAAAGGCCCTGCACGGAGACATGACCCAGGGTGCCCGCGACGGGGTCATGCTGGCGTTCAAGGCAGGGCGCCTGCCGGTGCTGGTGGCCACCGACGTCGCCGCCCGGGGGCTGGACATCTCCGGCGTCACCCACGTAATCAACTACGACGTGCCGACCTCCCCCGACGTCTACGTGCACCGGATCGGGCGCACCGCCCGGGTGGGGCGCTCGGGGCGGGCGATCACGTTCGTGGAATCGCGCCAGCGGCGCGAGCTGGCCGCGATCGAGCGCCACATCGGCACGGACATCGAGCCCTGGAAGGAGGGCGCCCACGCCGAGCGCAAGCCGGTGCGGGCCCGGCCGCGCCGGCACTCAAAGCCGCGCGTGCGCCGCGACGGCCAGGAGCGCTATGAGCGGCTGCTGGTGCGCGGAGGCCGCGCCGAGCACCTCGAGGTGGCCGACCTGCTGGCCGCCATCACCCACGCCACCGGGCTCGACGGCGAGGCGCTGCGCGACGTGCGCCTGCTCGAACGCTTCGCCCTGGTCTCGGTCCCCGCTCAGGAGGTCGACCGCGTCCTGCGCGCCCTCGACGGCCAGCCGGTCAACGGGCTGCGGCTGCACGCCGAGCGCGTGCGCGGGTAGGGCGTCGGGGCGCGCGGTCGGCGCGCGGATTGAGCTGGCCGGGCGGCTCGGGCCTCAGGCGGCGCTGACGATCACGCGCCCGGTCATAACCGTCGGGTGCAGAGTGCACACGAAGGCCACCGTCCCCGGGTTGTGAAACACGACCCGGTAGGTGCCGCCCGGCGGAATCCGGGGTGAGGTGAACAGCGGCGTGGCGGCGCCTCCGGGGCCCAGGTTCTGCACCACGGTGTGGTCGACCGGGTCGGTGTTGACCCACTGCACCGCCTGACCGGCGCGTACGTGCGCCACCGGGCTCTGGAAGAGCAGCTCGCGCATGTGGATCGTCGCGCCCACGTGCACGCGGGGAGCCGATGCCCCGGGTCCGGCCACGGCAGGCTGCACGGCCGGCGTGGCCGCGACCGGCGGCTTGTGCGGCTTGAGCTTGTCCTTGCCCGGTCCAAGCAGGACGATCGCCACGATCCCCGCCGCGGCGACCGCCACTCCCATGCCCAGGATCCTGCCCACAGGCGAGACGATAATGCGTGCGAGCGCGACGCGCGGCAGCTCGGGGCGGTACGTTTGCGTCCTATGGGGCGCCCACCGCTCTTGCTCGACCGTCCGCTCGTCGGCCAGGTGCTGCTCGCGGTGGCCGCGCCGGCCCTGTTCGGAGCGGTGTGCGGCTGGCTGCTGGGCGTCGACGAGACCGCCTACACGGTCGCCACCCTGCTCGGGATCCTCGGCGGTCTGGCCGCCGGCCACGAGCACCCCACGGCCGACGAGGGGTCCCTGCGCGGCTTCTCCGGGGGCCTGCTGTTCGGGCTCTTCATCCTCGTAGTCCACTCGGCCACCGGGGTACGCGCCAAGGCGACCCTCCCCGATCACCACTTCGTGCTGCCGGTGGCCACGACGATCATCGGCATCATCCTGGGCGCGATCGGCGGCGCGCTGCGCGGCCGCCACGAGCGGCGCCTGGCCACTGAGTAGGCGGCCACATGTCCCAGGCCACGCTGACCACCAACCACGGCGCTATCGAGATCGAGCTGTTCGATGAGGACGCCCCGCGCACGGTGGGCAACTTCCGCGAGCTGGCGGGCAAGGGCTTCTACGACGGGCTCACCTTCCACCGCATCATCCCCGACTTCATGATCCAGGGCGGCTGCCCCGAGGGCACCGGCACCGGCGGTCCGGGCTACACGTTCGAGGACGAGATCAACCAACACCGCGTCGAGCGGGGGGCGCTGGCCATGGCCAACGCCGGCCCCAATACCAACGGCTCCCAGTTCTTCATCGTCACCACCCCGGCGGCCCCCTGGCTGGACGGTAAGCACACCGTCTTCGGCGCGGTGCGCGACGGCATGGACGTGGTCGAAGCGATCGAGAAGGTCCCCACCGACGGCCGCGACCGGCCGACCGAACCGGTGCGGATCGAATCGCTCCAGGTGGCCGAGTCCGCCGGCTAGAAAGGGCGGCGCGCGAGCCGCGCGAGCCTGGGGTATCTGAAGCACCTTTGAGATAGCCTGCGGGCAGAGCTTTAGCCTCCGAGACGAGCAGGAGAGGACGAGCATGGCGAGCGTGGAGCAGGCCGGTCAGACGGCAACCACCAACGGCGAGGTGCACGACGGCGCTGGCATTCCGGTGGAGAACCCGGCGAGCGGGCAGGTGATCGCCACCGTCCCCGAGCTCTCGGCCGAGCAGGTGCACGAGCTGGCCCGGCGCGGGCGGGCGGCCCAGCCCGGCTGGGAGGCGCTCGGCTTCGAGGGCCGCGCGCGCGTGCTCCTGCGCATGCAGAAGTGGGTGCTCGACAACGCCGAGCGCGTGGTGGAGACGATCATCTCCGAGACGGGCAAGACCTACGAGGACGCGCAGCTGGCCGAGATCTCCTACGCAGCCAGCGCGTTCGGCTTCTGGGCCAAGAACGCCGAGGAGTTCCTGGCCGACGAGCGCATCCGGGCCAGCTCGCCGCTGGTGCTGGGGCGCAAGCTGGTCGTCCGCTACCGCCCGCTGGGACTGGTCGGCGTCATCGGCCCCTGGAACTACCCGCTGACCAACTCCTTCGGCGACTGCATCCCCGCCCTGGCCGCGGGCAACAGCGTGATCCTCAAGCCGTCGGAGATCACCCCGCTGACCTCGCTTCTGATGCTCGAGGCCCTACAGGAGTGCGGCATGCCCGAGAACGTCTACCAGGTGGCCACCGGTCGGGGGGAGACCGGCGCCGCGCTGGTCGACGAGGTCGACATGATCATGTTCACCGGCTCCACGCGCACGGGCAAGAAGGTCATGGAGCGCGCCGCTCAGACCGTCACCCCGGTCTCGCTCGAGATGGGGGGCAAGGACCCGATGATCGTGCTCGCCGACGCCGATCTGGAGCGGGCCGCCAACGCTGCCACCTTCTACTCGATGCAAAACGGCGGCCAGACGTGCATCTCGATCGAGCGCGTCTACGTCGAGGAGCCGGTCTACGACGAGTTCGTGTCCAAGGTCACCGAGAAGGTGCGCGCGCTGCGCCAGGGCACCCCCGCGGGCCCCGGCTCGGTCGAGGTCGGCGCGATCACCTTCCCGCCCCAGATGGAGGTCATCGAGGGGCACGTCCAGGACGCGCTGGCCAAGGGAGCCCGCGCCCTGACCGGCGGGCATCGCGGCCCGGGCCCGGGCCAGTTCTTCGAGCCCACCGTGCTGGTCGACGTCGATCACTCGATGCAGTGCATGACCGAGGAGACGTTTGGCCCCACCCTGCCCATCATGAAAGTGCAAGACGCCGACGAGGCGGTGCGCATGGCCAACGAGTCTCCCTACGGCCTGGCGGGCTCGGTGTTCACCCGCGACAACCACAAGGGGGAGGCGATCGCCCGACGCGTCGAGGCGGGAGCGGTGTGCGTCAACGACGCGATGCTCAATTACTCCGCGCTCGAGCTGCCGATGGGCGGCTGGAAGGCATCCGGGCTGGGCTCGCGCCACGGCGCCAACGGCATCCGCAAGTACACCCGCCAGCAGACCCTGCTGGTCACCCCCAAGCTCGCGGCGCGCAAGCGCGACGTGCACATGTTCCCCTACCGCAAGAGCACCACCCGGATGCTCGGACGCCTGTTCCGTCTGCTGTGGGGGCGGGGCAAGCGCGGCTGAGGACCCTCAGCCGCCGGGCTCGCCCAGCTCGTCGACGAGCTTGAGCAGGTCCAGCGGGCTGAATGGCTTGGTCAGGAACAGGTCGGCGCCCGCCCGGCGGGCCGCGGCAGCGTGACCCGTCCCGGCGGCAGTGAGCATCACGATCCTGGCCGCCGCTGCTCCGGGCAGCTTACGCAGGGCCCGGCAGGCGGCGATCCCGTCCAGACGCGGCATGTCGACGTCGAGCAGCACGATCGAGGGGTGAACGCGGCGGGCGAGCTCGAGCGCCTGCTCGCCGTCGCCCGCCTCATACAGCGAGAAGTCGGCGACGTCCTCCAGTGTGGTGACGATCAGCTTGCGGATGAAGGGGTCGTCGTCGACGACCAGGACCGCCCGGCTCACCCGACCTCCCGGCGAATCGTCTCCAGCGTGGCGTCGGGAATCCGTCCGAACGCCTCGACCACCGCGGGATCGAACTGCCCGCCGGCCGCCCCGGAGATGATCTTGCGCCCCTCGCCCAGCGGCGACGCGAGACGGTACGGGCGGGTGGTGGTCAGCGCGTCGAGCGTGTCCGCCACCGAGAACACGCGCGCGGCCAAGGGGATCTGCTCCCGGGCCAGGCCGTCGGGATAGCCCTCCCCGTCCCAGCGCTCGTGGTGGGAGCGCACCACCTGCTTGGCCTCGCCCAGGAAGTCGATGTCCCGGAGGATCTCCCACCCGATCACCGTGTGTCGCTCCATCAGCCGCCGCTCGTCGTCTGAGAGCGGCTCGGGCTTGTAGAGGATGGCGTCGGGGATCGCCACCTTGCCCACGTCGTGCAGGAGGAACCCGAACTCGATCTCGGGATGTCCGGCGACGCTCAGGCCGACGACCTGGGCGATCTCGAGCCCGTAGGCCGCCACCCGCTCGGCGTGCTTGCCCGTGTAGGCGTCGCGCGCCTCGACGGCGTTGGACAGCGCCCGCACGGTGTCCATGTAGGAGCGGCTCAGGGCCTGCGCTCGCGACCGCTCGGCCTTGAAGGTCTCGCGCAGGTCGGCGGCGTAGCGCTCGAGCTGGCGCTGCTGCGCCTCGGCCGCGACGCGCTGCTCTTCGACCTGGCGGCGCAGCCCCGCGATCTCCTCCTCCAAGGCTCGGCGCGCGTCCGGCACGCAGGCACCCTACCCAGACGCGGGCGCTTCGCTGGTGTGGGTCTCCAGCAGCCCCAGGACCGTGGCCCCGGCATCCTCAATCGGGATCGGCTCGGCGTCCAGGAGGGCAAAGCCCTCGGGTGGCTCACCGGTGGAGAAGACCACCACCGACCGGCGTAGCCGCCGCCCGCGCAGGTCCAGTGCGTCCAGCGCGGCCCGCGGGCGGGGCAGCCCGGCGTCGAGGAGCGCCACCTCGAAATGGCGCTGGGCGCACAGGCGGGCCACCTCGGGCGCGGACGACGCCCACTCGGACTCCAGTCCCAGCTGGCCCAGGGTCTCCGCGAGCTGCTCGCGCATCTCGGCGCGGGCCACCACCAGCAGGCGCACGCGCCCGGCCAGCACCGCCGCGCCGAGCGCGTCGGCGAGCTCCTCGGCGTCGATCGGCTTACTCACCACCCACTCGCCCGACAGGGCCTCGCGGCCCGAGAACACCGACACCACGACGACCGGGATGGGGGCCAGGCGGGGATCGGAGCGCATCGTGCGCAGCACTTCGAAGCCGCTCATCCCGGGCATCAGGATGTCGAGCGTCATGGCGTCGAAGCTCTGGCGGTGAAGGAGCTCGATCGCCGACCGGCCGTCGGTCGCCACCACGCTCTGCACCCCGAACGGCTCGAGTCGGGCGGCGATCAGCTCGGCGATCTCGGGCTCGTCGTCGAGCACCAGCACGCGGCGGCCGGCGAGGGCAAACCGGGGTGCGGCGTCGGGAGTCTCGGGCGCGCGCGGGAGGCGGACGTACATCGTGGATCCCCGCCCCGGCTCGGAACGGACCTCGATGCTCCCCCCGTGCAGATCGACCAGCGACTTTACGATCGATAGCCCGAGCCCGGTGCCCGGTGTCTGATCGGCATCCGTGGCCCGGTAAAAGCGCTCGAAGATGTGGGCGACCTGCTCGGGGGTCATGCCCGGCCCATCGTCGGAGACGCTCAGCTCCAGCGCGCGGGGGGCCTCGCGCAGGCCGACCTGCAGGTGGCCGCCCTCGGGCGTGTACAGGTGGGCGTTGGTCATCAGGTTGATCAGGATTTGGCGCACCCGTCCGGGGTCGGCCAGCGCGGGCGGATAACCCTCGTCGAGTCCGAGGGTCAGGCTCTGGCGCTTCTCCTCCAACCCTTGCTCTGCTCGAGCAGCTCGACGAACCCCTTGATCGACGTCAGAGGGCTGCGCAGCTCGTGGGAGGCGGTGGCGACGAACTCGCTCTTGAGCCGCTCCAGGCGCGAGCGCTCGGTCACGTCGCGCACCGTCCACACCACGCTCGTCGCCCCGCCCGACGGCGCCTGCTCTGGGCCCGGCTCTTCGGCTCCCCCGTGCACGCGGGCGGCAGTCACCGCTAAGGTGCGCCGGTCGCGCTCGACCACGATCTCGCGCTCGAGCGCCAGCTCCAGAGGGGGCAGGCCGGGCTTGGCCTCAGCGACCCGCGCGCCCACCGACAGCTCGGGCACCAGCTCGGCGGCCCGCGGGTTGGCCGCCACTACGCGCCCTTCGGCGTCGGCGACCAGCAGCCCATCTCCCAGGCTCGCGATCGTCGAGCGCAGCCGCTGGCGCTCGGACCGGATGCGCCCCAGCGCGCCCGCCAGGTCGTCGGCCATGGCGTTAAACGCGCCCCCGAGGGCGCGCAGCTCGTCGGGTCCGCTCGGCCGCACGCGCGTGTCCAGGCGACCGGTGGCCAGGCGCCGGGAGGCGTCGACCAGCTCGTCCAGCGGTCGACGCACGCGAGCTAGCAGGGCGGCCACGAACGCCAGCGCCGCCGCCAGGGCCAGGGCTCCCGCCACCACCACGGCGATCAGTGCCCGCCGCGTGTCGTCGCGAGCGCTGGCCCGCGCCCGGACCCGGCGCGCATCCTGGCGGGCGCTCAGCTCCGCCACCGGGACGCGCGCGGCCAGTGCCTGTCCGCGCGTGGCGCGCCGGCGGCGGACGGCCACCTGGGCCGCCGCGGTGGCGTCGATCAGCCGCAGGCTGGGGGGATCGCCCGACGCGAACCGGCGGGCCTGGGCGACCGCGTCGTCGAAGGCGCGCCGGGCGCGCCGACGCTGGGGAGCCCCGGTCCGTCCCGCGGCCAGTCGCCGGGTCGCCTCCTCGACGACGCCGGCGGCGAGCAGGCGCCCGGCCGCGGCGTCGAGCGCGTAGGCGTTGGCCACGCGATCCTCATAGCGCTGTCGGGCGGTGTACAGCCCGGCGACCCCCAACCCGGCGAGCACGCTGAGAACGACGGCCAGTCCCAAGAGGGCCAGCCGCAGCGATCGGGCCAGGGACAGCCGCCGCATGGTGGCCGACCGTAGCGGAGGGGGCGGCGAACAGGCGCGGGTGACCGTGCCCCGTCCCTACCATGGATGTATGGGCCTGATCGCCCTCTGGCGGCGCGAGCTGATGCGCGCGTCGCTGGCCACACTGCTGTTCCCGGTGGCGCTGCTCGGACTGGCGCTGGCGGTGGCGGGTACCGGATTCGGGGGCCTGGGATCGCTGCACGAGCTCGTGGCCGGGCCCGATGCTCTCCAGCCCGCCGCGGTGGTCGGGCAGCGCACCGCGCGCGGCCCCCGCGCCGGGTTGCCCGCCGTGCCGATCGCCACCGCGACCGTCACCCGCCCGGGGGGTGTGGCCGCCGCCGGCGGCGCGGGCTCTCAGGGCGGCCCGGGTGCCGGCGGGCGCCGGGGTGGGGACCAGGGCGGCGGCTCGGGGGGACCACAGCGGGGCGGCTCGGGTGCCGGCGGGCCCCAGCGGCCGGCCGGCGGAGGGGGCGCGGCCGGCGGCGGGGGTGGCTCGGGGGGTGGCGGCTCGCCGTCGCCGAGCCCGGGATCGTCATCCGCGCCGGCTCCGCTGCCCTCGGCGGCCCAGACCGTGCAGCAGGCGGCGGGCTCGCTTCCGGGCCCGGCCGGCCCGGCGGCGTCTGACGCGGTGGGGACGGTCGGGCAGCTGGTCGGCGGCCAGCGGGGACGTTAGCCGCTCCCGGGCGCCGGGCGATCCGCCTGCCCAGGGAAGGAGCTGCGGGCCCCTGGACGAATGTCCGAATCATGTCGTCGGCGCCTGACGCCGAGACGTCCATGTCGAGGTGCGCTTTCATGGGACCCCGAGTCCTGCTTGAGTACGCACGACACCGAGCGGGAGGTTTCGGAGCACCGATCCGGCCCTCCCTGACCAAATCAGGAGGGCGTATGGGAAAGCTATTGAGGGGTGCCGGGCTGGGCCTGGCACTGGTCGGGGCGCTGGCCGCCGCCGGCTGCGGCAAGGTCGTGCTCAAGCACGATAAGTCCGAGGCCTTCGTTCGCGACCACGTCACGGGGGCCGAGTCGGTTTCCTGCCCCAACGACGTGGAAGCCAAGGCGGGCAAGACGTTTGACTGCCAGGTCACCCTCTCGGACGGGAGCAAGGCGACCGTGACCGTTCACATGGTGAGCGTCTCGGGCACCACGGTGAACCTCGAAGTCAGCCAGAGCGACCTGCACAAGGAGGGCGGCGGCAGCGGCGGTGGCGCCAGCAGCACCGACACCACCGGTAGCAGCAGCACCGACACCACCGGCACCGAAACCAGCAGCACCGACACCACCGGAACGACGGACACCTCCGGCGGCGCCGGGGGCTCCGGCAACGGCTACTAGACAGCATGGGTGGGCGCGCCGGTGAGACACCGGCGCGCCCATTGCGCCTGCGCCTGCGCCTCGTCGCCGGCGCTAGGCTGAAAAACGTCATGCGATCCCTCGGGGCTGCGGTGCGGTGCGCCGCCGGAATTGCCCTAGCCAGCCAAGCGGTCGCCCTGAGTCCGGGGGTGGCGCACGCTGCCGCCGGGGGGTCTTCGTCGGGCGCCGCCCCGCAGGCCACGACGGGGCCGGCCAACTCGATCACCGACACCAATGCCACGGTCACCGGGACCGTCAATCCCTCCGGCCAGGCGACCACGGTCTCCTTCCAGTACGGGACGACGACGGCCTACGGATCTCAAAGCGCGTCCCAGACCGTCGGCGCCGCCCCGCGAAACCAGGCGGTGAGCGCCACCCTCGGCGGGCTCCTGCCCGGGACGCTCTACCACTACCGGGTCATCGCCACCAACCCGTCGGCCACCACCGCCGGCGCCGATGAGACGTTCACCACCACCGGCACCGCTGCCACGCCGGCGGTGGCGCGGGCCCAGGCGGTCACCGGCCCCGCCTTGGCCAGTGCCGATGCCGCCGTGCTGACCGGCAGCGTCGCGTCTCCCGACGAGGCGGCCAGCTACTACTTCGAGTACGGGCTCAGCACCGACTACGGCATGCAGACCTCACCCGACGATGCTCCTCGCAGCGCCGCGCCGCATCCGGTCAGCCAGACCCTCGAGGGGCTGAAGTCGGGTGAGATCTACCATTACCGGTTGGTGGCCGAGAACTCGGCCGGCACCTTCCCCGGGGCCGACCGTACGTTCACCACCGCGGTCGCCGGCGCCGGCCGGCGGCGCCCGCGAGCGCTGACCCTGCGCGTGCGCGTCATCCCTTCGCGACGGGGCCCGCTGGTCTTGGCCTCCGGGGCGCTCAAGCCGCCTGGCCCGGTCACCGGCCCCGCGCTGTGCACCGGCTCGGTGGAAGTCACCGTGCGCTCGTCCGCCGGGCGGCGGCGCGGGCGCACGGCGCTGACCCGTTCCTGTCGCTACTCCGCGCGGGTGGGTCTGCGTGGAGTGCCTCGCGCAACCCGACTCTCGGTAAGCGCTCGCTTCCTCGGCAACCGCTTTCTGCTGCCCCGCGCAGGGCGGCGGCTGATCACCCGGAGCTAGTGCACCAGGACAGCTAGCGCCCGGCGACCCGCGCCCCGACCACCGACGGGTCGCGCAGCTCGATCCACAGGCCCTCCGCGGCGGCGCACAGCTCGCCGTCGGCGCGATACAGGGCGGCGCCGCCGCGGCTCTTGCGCCCATCCCGCCCGATCAGCCAGGCGATCATCACGTGGGGATGCCCGGCCTGGACGGGCGCCCGGGCGGGATCGGCGGTCAGCCGGGCCAGGACGTGCGGCCCGCGGCTCGGATCGACCGCGCCCGCCCCGGTGGGACAGTCCAGCGCGGCCCACACGAAGCGCCGCTGGACGCGGCCCGCCTCGTCGGCCAGGGAGCGATCGGGAACCCAGGCGTCGGCCAGCACCCCACGGCCGGGGACGGGGCCGGGCATCAGCCGCAGCGCGTCGACCGGGTCGCGGTCCGGGCCGCAGCCGAAGCAGGTGGGAAACGGGTGGCGCTCGATCCACGGGTTGGCGGCCGCGGCGGCGCGCGCGGCGGACGGGCTCACCGGCTCGGGCACCTCGAGCTCGAGCTCAGACGCCGCCCCCTCGGCGACCAGCTGCTCGCCGTCCAGCAGCGCCGCCCCTCCGTCCCGACGGCACACCTCCAACGGGCGCTCGAGCGGGGGTGGTCGCCGCAGCGAGATCGTCGCCACCGAGGCGTCGATGCGCTCGGAGACCAGGCCGCACGCGTAGCCGCCCTGGGCCGAGTCGGGCGGCCCATTGAAGCGCCGCGCGATCACCAACTGCTCGGCCACGGCGCCAGTCTCCCAACTCGACCGGCACCACCCGGCCTACGAGGAGACGTGCAGGGCCGGGGCGCGGGCGCGCTGGTGGGCCTGCTGGGCAAAGGCCAGGGCCGCCAGGGCTACGTAGTCGTCGGAGGGCTCCGAGGAGCTCGCCGACAGCACCGAGTCCACGTAGCCGAAGTCCCGGCGGTCAAACGCGGCAAACCGGTCGGGCTGACCGGGAGCAGGACAGGGCCGGTAGCCGTCGGGCGCGCCCAGGTCGCGCAGGTTGGCGGGGTCGGTGGCCCCGTCCACCACGCCCCCGATCAGCAGCGCGCCGTGCCCGGTGAGCGAGCCCGAGAGGTTGGCCACCTGGTGGGCCAGGCACTGAGGAAAGGTGGCGCCGGCCCCGACCACGAAGCTCGAGCCCCAGGCGTTTTGCCCCAGCACCCAGTCGAGCTGGGTCTCGGCCAGGCTCTCGAACACCGGCTGGCCCACCAGCTCGTCGTAGACCCGGGCCTCGATCGCATAGCCCAGCGCGTGGGGGACGGTGTCCAGGTTGGTGGCCGGATCGGCGATCCCGAACGGCGAGCCGGCGGCCAGCTGCTGGGCCAGCGCCAGCTGGTCGTGGAGGTCCTTGAGGATCGCGCTGGCGTTGGTCTGCAGGTCGGTGGTGTTGTGGGTGGCCACCATCACCCGGTAGAGGTCATAGTGCGCCAGCGAGGCCACGTCGTAGAGGTTGAGCGAGTCGGTGCCCCCACCGCGGTTGGACATGTAGGCGTCGGCCCAGCTGGCGGCCGGCTCGACGTAGTCGTAGGGCTCGCGGTGGGGAAGCGCGCCATAGATCAGGTGCCCCGCCGTACCCAGGTACAGCTCGGCCGCGGCCAGCTGCATGTCGTCGCGCCATTCGTCCTCGCCGTAGAACTCGAACGGGATCGCGCTCACCAGCGTGCCGGTCCAGTGCTGGGAGGCGCGGTCATAGAGCTGCTGGCCGGCGAGCAGGCAGCGGTGGGCAAACGCGGGGTCAGAGCCGTAGAAGACCTGCGCGCACAGGGCGAACGCCGCCGCCGTGCGCCCGGCCAGGTTGGGGCTGATCGGCGCTCCGGGGGCGTTGGCGGCGAACACCGGCCGGCGGGAGACGAAGTAGGCCGGGCTGTCGGGGCGAACGGGACGGGCGTCGTCGGCCTGGGGCAGGCGCCACAGGTCGTGGTCGCCCAGGATCGAGGAGCCGTTGCCGTCGCCGATGCCCACCTGGAAGTACAGGACGCCGCTGTGGGCGTCCCACATCTTCAGCAGCCACCCCAGCCCGAAGCGCACCTCGGCGCGCAGCGCGCGCGCGGCGGGCGCGGCGGGCGCGTACTCCCGCAGGGCCCACTCCAGCTCCACCAGGTCAAACGAGCTGGTCTCGACGAACTTCAGGTAGTCGCCGGCGTCGAACCACCCCCCGGAGACGTCGAGCTGCTGGCCGGTGGGCACCAGCGGCCCGGCCAGCGTCGTACCCGAGTAGGCGGGCACGCGGTAGACGGCGGCGTGGCGGTCGAGCAGGTGCGAGGGCTGGCGGTGAAGGGCGCCGGGGATCACGTCGGGCCCGTCGCGCTGGGCGGCGAAGAACGACGCCGCCGCGCCCACCAGGCGGTCATAGAGCGAGTCGGCGCCCCCGATCTGAAACGGCGCCGACGTCGCCCCCCCCGCGCGCACCACGTAGCGACCGGTGCTCCGCAGCCCGCCGAAGCCCAGCGCGTATACGTACGGCCACCCGCTGCTCCACGCCCCCCGGGAGGGGCCCACCCGCCCGCGCAGGGCGGGCTGGCCCCCGGCCACGGGCGCGACCGCATAGGCCTGACCGGTCATCGGCACGCGCGACATGAGGAGGGCCTGCTTGTCGCAGGCGCCTATGTAGCCGACCTGGTTGACGCGCAGCGCCGCGGTCGGGGTTCCGGCGGGGGGCGGCGCCGCGGGCACCGGCGCCCGGGGCGAGGGGGGCTGGCCGCCGCGCCCCCCCATCTCGGCGGTGGCGGCGTTAAACGCGGTGCTGCCCGGAGGCAGGCAGCCCCCGAACGAACGCCCTGAGCCGCAGGCCCCGAGGGCGAGCGCGGCGGCGAGCGCGGCCGCCACCGCCGCGGGCCGGGCGAGCCTCTGCCGGCGCCCGGCGCGGGCGGCCCCGCGACGGCGGCCGCCCCCTACGCTTCTGGCGTGAAGCTCCTGGTCCCGGCCCACCTGGGGGGGCCCACGGTGGCCCCGCTGCAGCTGGCGCCGCTTGCCCTGGCCGCGATCCTCTACGCCCAGCGGGCGCGGACGCTTTCGCGCGAGGGGCGCGCGCCGGCCGCCTGGCGCCAGTGGTGCTTTCACGGGGGCCTGGCCCTGATCGCGGTCACCCTGATCTCGCCGCTGGGGCACGTCTCCGACGAGCTGCTCGCCGCCCACATGGCCGAGCATCTGCTGATCGCCGACCTGGCGGCGCTGTTCATCGTGCTCGGTCTCACCGGCCCGCTGATCGCCCCGCTGCTGCGCATCGGCGTGCTTGGCGCCCTGCGGAGGCTCAGCCACCCGGCGGTCGCGTTTGCGCTGTGGGCGGTCGACCTGTACCTGTGGCACCTCCCGGGGCCCTACCAGGCCGCCATTCACCACGCCGGGGTGCATGCGCTTGAGCATGCCATGTTCGTCGGGCTGGGCATCAACATGTGGATGCCCCTGTTCGGGCCGCTGCCCACGCCGGAGTGGTTCGGCAACTTCGCCCGGCTGGTGTACATCATCGCCGTGCGGCTGACCGGGGCGGTGCTGGGCAACATCTTCGTGTGGTCGGGCCACGTCTTCTATCCCACCTACGCCCGCGGCGAGGCCTTCTGGGGGATCTCTCACCTGGCCGACCAGACCACCGCCGGGGCGATCATGATGGTGGAGGGCAGCATCCTCACCCTGTGCCTGTTCGCCTGGCTGTTCCTGCGCGCCGCGCGCGAAGGCGAGGAACGCCAGGAATTGCTCGACCTGGCGCGTCAACGGGGCGTGGAGCTGTCCGAGGCCCGGGCGGCGCGGGCGGTGCACGCCGGCCACGGCGCCGAGCTGCGCCGGCGGCTGTCCGGGCCGGCCGGCTAGCGTCGGGCGTCGGGCCGGGCGAGGGCCACGTCCAGCAGCCGCTGCAGCGCGGGGATCGTCTCGGCCGCGCCGCGGTGGTGCACCGTGGCCATGCCCAGCTCGCGCGCCGGCTTGAGGTTGCCGGGCAGGTCGTCCACGAACACGCACTGCGGGGGCGCCAGCCCCACCCGCTCGGCGCCGAGGGTGTAGATCCGCGGGTCGGGCTTGCGCACACCCTCCTCGGCCGAGATCACCCATCCATCAAAGAGCTCGGGGAACGCGTCGCGGTCATAGCCCCCGGCCCCCCACGAGTTGGAGATCATCCCGGTGCGCACCCCGGCGCGCTTGGCCGCCCGCACCGCCTCGAGCATCGGCTCGTCGGGCGCCATGCCGGCGAACAGCCGGTCGATCAGGCCCTCGGCCCGCTCGACGCCCAGCAGCCGGGCAAACCGGGGCTCGAACTCGGCCTCGCTGATCGTCCCCAGCTCGAGCCCGAACAGCAGCTCGCGTCCCCGGGGGTCGTCCCGGAACCTCTCGCGCACGGTGTCGGGCAGCAGCCCCTCGGCCTGGCAGAACGACCGAAACGAGCTGAAGACGTCGGTGGTGAGCACGCCCCCGAAGTCGACCAGCAGCCCCCGATAGCGCCGGCCCGGGTCGGCGCGGGTGATCCCGTCAGAGCTCGCCACGGGTGACGGCTTCGGCGCGGTCGAGCAGCTCTACGACGCCGTCGCCGAACGCCTTGAGGTAGGGGTCGTCGGTGCTGCCCACCACCGCCCGCTTGTAGTTGCCCTCCATGAAGATGACCGACTTCCACAGCGCGAGCGCGGTGTACCAGCGCAGGTCGCCGACCGAGCGACCCGAGCGCTCCTCGTAGCGGGCCACCAGCTGCTCGCGGGTGGGGAAGCCCTCGGCGCGCGTCACCCGCCCCACGTGCTCGCGCAGACCCCCGGGCGGGTCGTCGGGCTGGGTCCACATCATGCACATGTAGCCCACGTCGGCGAGCGGATCCCCGATCGTGGCCATCTCCCAGTCGAAGATCGCCACCAGCCGGGCCGGCGGCTGGGAGGCGAACATCGTGTTGCCCAGCCGGTAGTCGCCGTGCACGATCGTGGCCGGGTCCGACTGCGGCATGTTCTGGGCCAGCCAGGCGGCCACCCGCTCGACCCCGGGGAGCTCGCGGGTGCGGTTGATCTCCCACAGCCCGCCGAACCGGCGGAGCTGGCGCTCCAGGTACCCGGTGGGCTTGCCGAACCCCTCCAAGCCGCGGGCGCGCCAGTCGACGTCGTGGACCTCGACCAGGGCGTCGATGAGCTCGTCGGCGATGCGGGCGCGCTGGGCCACGTCGTCCAGGGCGGCGGGTAGGGAGTCGGTGATCACCTCGCCGTGCACGCGCTCCATGACGTAGAACGGCGCGCCGATCACCTCCTCGTCGTCGCAGGTGGCCAGCACCCGCGGGACCCGCGCCGGGGTCTCGGCGATGGCGCCCAGCAGGCGCGCCTCGCGCAGCACGTCGTGGGCGCTGGGGGGCAACGGCGGCCGAGGGGGCCGGCGCAGGATCACCTCGCACTCCCCCCGGCGCACCAGGTAGGTGACGTTGGAGTGTCCCTCCCCCACCGGCTCGGCCTGGATATCGCCCTCGCCCAGCCCCTGGCCGTCGAGGTAGCGCGCCAGCGGCTCGAGCACCAGCAGCGCCCGGCGCTCGTTGCCGAGGCTCTCCTCGTGGGTGGCCACGATGTCGTCGTGTGCGATCAAGCCAGTCCTCGTCGTGGGTCCCGCGAGCGGCCGGTGGCGCCCGGGCCGCCCAACCGCCCCGGCGGCCGCGGCACGGTATTCAATCGCGCCGGCTCGAGATCCGCGCAACCTTGAGGTCGCTACGGTGTCCTAGGCATAGCCCGGTCGCCGCCAGCAGGGTCCGCGCGGCGACCCCACGGCATTTCACCCTCGTGTCCCGTCGACTGGCATGCGCGCTGATCGCATGCGTGGCCTGCGCCGCGTGGCTCGGCCCTGCCGGCTCGGCGGCGGCCAACCACTCCCAGATCACCTTTTTCGAGGCTCCCCGCGACCTGCTGATCCCCTCCCAGCAGAAGAAGGCGTTCGCCGAGCTGGATTCGCTCGGCGTGCGCGCCCTGCGCGTAATCGTCTACTGGAAGAACGTGGCCCCCCGTTCCTCCTCGCGCCGGCGGCCGCGCTTTGACGCCACCAACCCCCGCAACTACCGCTGGGGGCAGTACGACCGGGTGATGGCCGAGGCCGCGCGCCGCCACTGGGTCGTGCTGCTGACCGCCTCGGGGCCGGTGCCCCGCTGGGCCACCGCCGGCGCCCGCGACAACCTCACTCGCCCCAGCCCGCGGGAGTTCGGCCAGTTCACGACCGCGCTGGCCCGCCAGTACGGAAAGGTCGCGAGCCTGTGGTCGATCTGGAACGAGCCCAACCATCCCGAGTACCTGCGCCCGCAGTTCGCCGGCGGGCTGCCGGCCTCCCCGCGCATCTATCGGGCCCTGTTCCAGAGCGGCGTCGCCGGCCTGCGCGCCGCGGGCCTGACCCGGGCCCGGGTGCTGATGGGCGAGACCGCCCCGCGGGGCACCAGCCACGTCGTGGCCCCGCTTCAGTTCCTGCGCGGCGCCCTGTGCTTGAACAACCACTACCGCAAGTCCTCGACCTGCTCGGCGCTGCCGGCCGCCGGCTACTCCCACCACGCCTACACCACCACCGCCGGCCCGTTCTTTCGGCCCCCCAACCATGACGACGTCACGATCGGCGTGCTGTCGCGCCTGACGCGGGCGCTTGACCGCGCCGCCTCCGCCCACGCCCTTGCCCCGGGAATCCCGATCTACCTCACCGAGTTCGGCATCCAGAGCAAGCCCAATCCGTTCCTGGGGGTGAGCCTGACCAAGCAGGCCCAGTACCGCTCGATCTCCGAGCAGCTCTCCTGGGACAACGCGCGCGTGGTGGCCTTCTCGCAGTACCTGCTGCGCGACGACCCCCACATCTCGCGGCCCGGGTCGAGCCTGCACGGGGGGTTGATCGGCTTTCAGTCCGGCCTGCGGCTGGCCACCGGCCGCGCCAAGCCGTCGCTGGGCGGGTTTCGGCTGCCGCTGTCCATCTACCACCGGGGGCACTCGGCGCGCCTGTGGGGATACGTACGTCCGGCCACCGGGCCCACCACTGCGCTGGTGATGGTGGCCACCGCCCACGGTCGCTTTCACCGCCTGGCCGTGGTGACCACCAACTCCACCGGCTACTGGAGCCTGCGCTCGCGCTACGGCCGCGGCTTTCGCTGGCGGGTGCTGTGGCGCGACCCGCGTGGCCGGCTCTTCTCCGGCCCCGCCA
>VAYS01000028.1 GCA_005883215.1 Actinomycetota bacterium | reverse complement strand
TGGTTGAACTCCAGCCAGCGCAAGATCGGGTTTAGCTGCGCCAGGAACGGATCCAGGGCCGCCAGCAGCGGGGTGGTGCCGCGCAACAGATCGCGCAACGCGGGCAGCCCCTTCTTGGACGCCGTGATCAGCGGGTCCAGATTGTGGAAGAACTTCTTTAGGTCCGGCGCCAGCGCACGCACGTCCCTGAGGGTGGGCACCAGATCGTGCAGCACCGGACGCAGCGCCCGGATCAGCGGCCGGGTGTTGCGCGAAAACGACTCCAGCTTGGCGTAGGTAAAGCGCGACTCGTCCAAGAACGTGGGGAAGATCCGAAACGTCTCGGCCAGCGCATTCTGCTGCGAGGAGGTCGCGTCAAAGACGTTCCCGGAATTGACGATCAAATTGTGAAGCTGCGCCCGATTCTGATTCAGCGCCCCGAACACCACCCCCGTATTGCGGATCAGCAGCGACAGCGACCCCGACTGGGCGTTTAGCACGTCCAACAGCCGCTTCCCGTCGGCCACGAACGGCGGCAGGTTCCCAAACGCATCCGAGACATCCTGGCCATGGCCATTGGCCCCCCCAGCCAGATCCTGCTGCCAACCCTGAAACGCCGCCCGCGTGGTGGGATCAAACGCCTGCAGCACCTGGTCTAAGTACTGGTTGTCCTTGACCTGCACGTTGGAGAGCATCCCGTTCTCGCGGATCGTCGGAGAAGACCTAGTCCCCGGCGTGAGCTCCACGAACGTCTCCCCCAACAACGTCTTCTGGCGCAAGATCGCCTGAGCGTCCTTATGGATCGGAGCAAACCGCGGATCGACCTCGATCGTCGCCAACGTCCGATTCCCCGGCTTGTACAGATCCTTCTTGACCACCTTGCCTACCGGAATCCCCGCCGTGCGCACATCCGCCTGCAACCCCAACTGCACCGCCTGAGGAAACGCGATCTGCAACCGATACCCCTTCGGCTTGAGCGGCACCGCCCCACCAAACGACAACCACAAAAACAACAACAACCCAAAACACGACAAGGCGAACAGCACCATGGTCAGCAGGCGGCCGAGCGTGGGGGCCTGTTTTTGCATCTAGGGCTGGCCTCCCCCGCAGATATGCGGATCGGCCAGCGCCGGGGCGAAGGTCGCCCCCAGGCTGGGGTTCTGCTGGGCGATCGAGTTCAGCGAGGCGCAGTTGGCCGCGGTGACGGTCAGCGCGCGCCACAGCCCGTTGGCGTCGGAGGTGCCGAACACGGCATTGCCGTTGTGGGCGAGCCAGGCCAGCCAGAACAGCAGACCCTGGGCGTTGGGGTGGCCGTTCTGGGCGGGGTTGTAGCCCAGGTAGTTGAACAGGTGGTTGAACACCGTGAACGTGCGGGTGAGGTTGGGCGAGGCGCTCGCCAGGTTGGCCGCGGCGGGGCGCAGGTTGCGCACCAGCGGGCGCGCTTCGCGCACGAAGGGACGGATCTGGTTGGCCAGGATCGGGGCGCTCTGGCGCGCGAACGGGATGATCGCGTGGTTGGCCACGTTGAGCGAGCGCACGGCGGGGCGCAGGCGCTCGGCGGTCGGGCCGAGCACGTTGGCGTAGGTCTGGACCTTGCCCAGGGTCACCGTGGCCTGATGCAGGGCCCCGGGCAGCAGCGCCACCGACCGGCTGATGTTCGTCGACTCCGAGGCGAAGGCCCGGAAGACCTGCGAGGAGGCCCGGATCAGCTCCGACAGCTGCGGGCCCTTGCTCGCCAGCTCGCCGTTGAGCTGGTTGAGCGTGTGGATCAGGTGGGCGAGGTTCTGGTGGCGCTGGGAGAGCAGGCCGTTGATACGGGCCAGGTCGCGCGAGGTCGGCTCAAAGCGGTGCAGCAGCTCACGGAAGTCGGGCCCGCGGCCCTTGAGCCCCTCGGCGCCGCCGCTGATGAGCAGCCGCAGGTAGTCGCGCGTGTCGGCATCCAGGAGCGAGAGCACCTCGTCGGGGTTGACGTCGGGCAGGGTGTTGCGGATGGGGACGGTGAAGCCCTTGCCCACCGCCGGGGCCGGCGGCCCGCCCGGATTGAGCTCGACGAACATGTCCTTGAGCCCGGTCTTGGGGCGCAGCAGGGCGCTGGCGTTGGTGTGGATGATCTTCTTGTACTCGGGGTCGACGTCCATCGTGATGGTGGCGATCCCGTTGTGGAGGTCGACCTTGGAGATGTCGCCGATGCGCACCCCCGACACCCGCACGGTCTGGCCCTGACCCGGGGTGACCGCCTGGCCGGTGGTGAAGTCCGCCTTGAGCTTGTACGGCGCCGACTGGAAGACCGGGAAGCGCAGGCGCTCGTTGGAGAGGATGTAGCCCGCCACCGCCGCGGCGAACACGCCGAGGATGATGATGGCCACGAAGTCGCGGGTGTATTTGCGGATCTGGTGGATCATCGCTGGCCGTTGCGGAAGGTCGCGAGCTCCTTGAGGTGCGGGACCTGCTCGGGGGTGACCTGGCCGTTGGAGACGCCGATGAGCTTGTCCAGGCCCTCGCGCTTGAGGCCGGCGCGCAGCCATTCGCGCAGCGCGTCGTTGGCCTGGTTGATCTTGGCCTGGGCCGCCGAGCTGGTGGTGTCGATGCGGAACTCGCCGCGCGGGGCGCCCGACGGGGTGGAGGCCAGGCTCTGCTGGTTCTGGGTCTCGCACGGGACGTCCTCGCGAAACTGCGGCTTTTCTGCCGGCGGTGGCGGGTTGGCGCCCACCACGGGCAGGGCGCTGAGCGTGAACTGCCCGGGGTTGGAGGGGAAGGCAAAGCCGGCGCCGATCAGGACCCGGAACCAGATCCCGTTGGCGTCAAAGGCGCGGCTCTCGCCGCCGGTGCCCTCGAGCGCCTTGGCCTGCTCCTCATAGACGGGGCCGCTGGCGGGGAAGTCCTTGTCCTGGATCGTGGTCAGCGACCAGGGCAGGATCACCTGGTTCTGGCAGCTGGCGGCGGCCCGCGTCTGCTGATAGAGCGGGACGCTGGCCCGGTTGAGCGCGATCAGCGAGGGCACGGTGGGGCGCAGGTCGGCGACCAGCCCGCGCAGCTCGGGCTTGGACACCAGCCCCCGGACCTGGGCCACGAAGGGCAGCGAGGCGTCGATCGCCGGCCCCGACGAACGAGTGCCGGGCAGGAAGTCGCGGGCAAACCGGCGCACCGGCGGCAGCGCGTTGTTGAGCGCCGCCAGGGCGGGCAGGCCGGCGCGCAGGGTGAGCGGCAGCTCGTGGATCGCGGCGCTCAGGGCGTTGCTCTGCACGGCCAGGGCGTTGGCCGTGGTGTTGAAGTCGGTGATCAGGCTCTGCAGCTGGGCGGGGAAGCGGTCGAGCGCCTGGGCGGTGGCGCCCGAGGTGGCGATGTAGCCCGAGAGGTCGTGCTCGGCGGTGCCCAGGGTGGCGTCGGAGACGATCGACCCGGTGCGGTAGGCCTCCCCCTGGTACTGCAGCGAGCGATTGAAGCCCGCCGCGCCCTGACCGCTGAAGCCGCTGCTCAGCTCGGCCAGCAGCCGTTGCAGGTCGGCGCGGGTCGAGCTCTGCAGGGTCGAGAGGACCTGATCGAGCTGCACCGGCGCCGCGGTCTGGCTGATCGGGAGCATCTGGCCGTCGCGCAGCACCGGCGCCGAGGGCGAGCCGGGCGAGAGGTCGACGAAGAAGTTGCCCTCCAGGAAGATGCGCGGCCGGATCTTGGCCGTGGCGTCGGTGTGGATGGGCAGGCCCTTGTCGTCGATCCGCATCGAGACCACCGCGGCCTGCTGACCCTGGTGCAGGAAGCTGACGTCGGAGACCTTGCCCACGTTGACGCCGGCGATGCGCACGAACGAGCCCTTCTTGATGTTGTTGACGGTGTTGAACGCCGCCTTGATCGTGTAGTGGTGCTGGAACGGGATCGCCTTGGTGAACCCGAAGTAGATGGCGATCACGCTGACCACGATGGCGATCAGCCCGGCGCCGAACGGCGAGATCTGTCGTTTCTGGTTTCGCCTCATGGGATCGGCGGGGCGATTCCCCCCGCGCCGGTGGTGAACGTCTCGCCGGGCGGCACGTGGTCGGGGTTTAGCCCCTGGCCCAGGCCGTGGGCGTCGTAGGTATGGAACGTCGGGCCGTGGCGGTAGCCGATGTTGACGTCGGACTGGGTGACGACCTTGAAGCGGTTGGGTCCCCTGGGTGGATTGCTGTCGAGCGGCCCGGCGTACTTGATCGCCCGATACAGGTAGCCGGTCTGGCCGTAGACGCAGTCGGCGTTGCCCCCCGAGTCGATCGCGTGGCCGTAGGGGGCGCCGTGGAAGAACTCGGGCGCGCCGGTGTTGGGCTGGACGCCCTCGCCGTTGGCCGGGACCACCGCCCCCGTGTCCTCATAGCGGTTGTTCTGGCGGTCGCCGCTGTTGAGCATGGCGTGGAAGGCGGTGCCCTCGGGCGTGGGGGCGGCGACGGTGTCGGCGGCGAAGTCCCAGAACGTGTTCCAGTAGTTGCACACGGTCACGAACGGGCCCAGGAAGCGCAGCTGGGGCTGCAGGGTGGTCACCGTCGCGGTCAGGCCGCGGATGGCGGCGTTGGTGGTCGGCGCCTCGGCCAGGTCGCGCAGGGCGTTGAACGCGTCCTGGGTCTCGCCGTAGAGCTCGACCGAGCGCCGGGTCACCGGGATGCCCACCTTGAGCGCGTCGTTGATGTCGGGCAGCGACGCCCGCAGCGACCGGGCCGCCTTGCGCAGGTCCACCGAGAACGCCGCCGTGTCGCGCAGGAACGGGATCTGCACGGCGAACGAGCGCGTGCCCACGTCCAGCGTGGGCGGGTTCTTGGAGATCGTGTCCCGCAGCGCCTGCGGGTCGCGGGCGATCGCGGCAAAGGTGTTGGCCATGGTGGTGAACAGCCGCGCGTTGATGGCCGACACCGGGGCCACGATCTGGACCGTGATGTCGAGCTGGCGGAAGAAGTTGTCCAGCTGGGTGGCGGGGCTGGCCAGGTTGGCCGCCACCGGCTCGAGCACCTGGAAGAACGGCCCCAGCTCCTGGATGGCCAGGTTCAGATCGGGGCCGCGGCCGGCGAACGCGTTGCCGAACTCGCGCAGGTCGACCTGCGCGGCCTGGCGAGTCTTCTGGTCGAACATGTTGTAGAACTGGTCGAGTTCGACCTCGCCCGAGGTGTGGGAGATGGGCAGGGTGCCCCCGTCGGCGATGGTCTGGGCCGAGCTGCCCTTGGTGAGCTCCACGTACTTGAGCCCCAGCGCCGAGCGGGGGCGCACGATCACCGTCGAGTCCACCGGCACGGCCCCCGCCTTCTTGTCGAGCTTGAGCTGGAGCTGGGCGCCGATCGTCCCGTTGGGCAGGCGGATGGCTTCAATCTTGGACACCACGCCGATGCGGTAGCCGCCTTCGCGCACCTCGTTTCCCTTGACCAGCTGCGAGCCGTTGGCGAGCTGCACCTTCAGCTGGCGGGTGGGGACGAACGGCAGCCCGGTGTTGGCGTTGTAGGCCAGGAACACGGCCACGATCACCACCAGCGTGGTGACCGCGCCCACGAGCACGGGGTTGGCCACGATCGCTCCGCTGCGTCCTCTGCTCATGGCCCCAGCAGGTAGTCGAGGACGCGCCGCTCATCCGAGGGCGAGGGGACCGACGCTCCGCTGCCCACCGACCCCTTCAGGGCGGGCGGAACCGGAACGTCGGTGGGCAGCGAGGGCGTGCCCGGCGGCTTTAGCGAGGTGCCGGGCAGCAGCTTGGACAGCTTGGGCAGGCTCAGGCCGGGGCCAGGGGCCGGCGCCGCCGGCGGCGTGGGGGCCAGCGGGACCCCGCCGGGGGCCGCGGGTGCGTTCTGGGCCTGGCGCTGGCCCGCGGGCTGGGCGGCAGAGCGCTGTTGGGCCTGGCGTTGGGCGCGCACGGCGGTGGGAGAGGCGCCCGGGTTGGTGGGGTCGGGGGCGTTGATGCCGGGCTGGACGGGCCCGAGATAGTCGCCGCAGTCGTGCGCCAGCTGCGGGTTGGCCTTGACCGCGGCGGCGTCCTGGAGGGGGTCGCACTCCTGGCTGGCGAACGCCGAGGTGTTGAGCAGGTGCTCGACGCCGTCGAAGGTGTTGATCGAGGTCGACTGGTAGAAGACGTAGTTGAGCAGCGCCTCCAGGCCGTTGTACCCCATGCCGCCGGGGCTCTTGGGGTCCTTCTCCACCGCGTAGGCGCGGTTGTCCAGGTGCTCGAGCACGATGGCCAGGTTGCCGGCCAGCTCGGGAAGGCTCTTGGCCGCCACGTTGAGCTGGGCCACGGTCGGCGTGGCGGCTCTGACCGCCTCGCGGCCGGTGGACGCCGCCCGTCCGAAGGCCTTGAACGCGGGCGTCGAGGCCCGGGCAAACGGGGCCAGTCGGTCGAACAGGGTCTTTAGCTGTCCCGAGCTCGCGCCCAGGTCGCGCAGGGCCGGAGTCTGCTGGTCGGCCACCTGGCCCAGCGCCGCCAGCGCCGGGCGGAACTGGGTCAGGAAGCCGGGCAGCTTGCGCCAGCCGGCGGCGAGGTCGGCCTGGCGCTCGGCCGAGGTGGTGGCCGCCTTGCCCGCCGCCAGCACCCAGCGACCGACGTCGGCGCGGTTGGCGGCCAGGTCGCTGACCACCCGGTCGCCGTTGGTGGCCAGATCGGCCAGGATCTGGTTCTGCTGGGCGAGGATCGCCAGCACGCGGTCGGTCTGCTGAAGCGCCGGCACCGAGCGGCGGATGGCGTCGTTGAGCTGGGCGCCGTTTCCGCCCACCGCGGCGCCGAACTCGTTGAGGATGATGGAGAAGCGGGTCCGGTAGGGGTAGCGCAGGACGTCGTTGACCAGATCGGGTGAGATCGTGGAGTGGGTACGGCTGACCGGGATGCACCCGGTGGCAGGCCCACATTCGCTGGGCATCGTCGACGACCCCGGGGCGAGCTCCTTGCCCGCGGTGCCCGGGTCGCAATCGAGGAAGTACTCGCCGATCAGCGACTGGGGCCGGGTCTGGCAGGAGGCGTCGGTGCGCAGGGACCCCCACCCGGTCTGGACGATCTTGATCTTGATCATCGCGTAGTGGGGCCGGTCGGCGTTCAGCTCGACCTTCATGTCGCTGATCTTTCCGACCTTGACGCCGGCCACCTTGAGGTCCCCGCCGGTGGTCAGGCCGAAGGCGTTGTCCAGCTCGGCCCAGTAGGTGTGCCCGCCGGAGCTGTCGCCGCTGCCCAGGGCCAGGACGGCGAACGCGATCAGCGCGCCGGTGACCAGGATGCCGCTAAGCACGCGTCTCATTGGCCGGGAGGGATCTGGGTGGGGTCACAGTCGTACCCGGGCGGGTGATACGGCGTCGAGCCGTCGCCGGGGTTGCGCTCGACCGCGCCCGGGCAGCGGTTGCGCTGGCCGATCGACGCCGCCGAGGTGAGCGCCATCGGGCGGAGCTCGGGGGGGATGATGGTGAGCAGCCCGTTGACCAGCGCCACGGCGTTGACCGATGGCGCCGAGCGAGCCACGCCTCCCAGCGCGTCGTAGACGCCGGAGTGACCGAAGCTGTTGAACCAGTCGGTCAGCTCGGGGGCGTAGGGGCGGGCGAACCCCAGCTCGGGGGTGGAGGTGAGCAGCGCCTGGGTTGAGTCGGGGAAGGCGCCCGGGCGCGAGGTCCCGCCCACGTTGACCGGGCCGATGGCAATGTCGCGCACGGGGATCGTCGAGTTGGTCAGGGTCACCAGGTCGTTGTGGTGCTGGGGATCGAGGGTCAGCGCGGCGAGATCGCGCAGGGTGGGGCGCGCGTCGTGGGCCAGCGGGCGCAGCTGGGCCAGGAAGCGGCGCAGCTTGGGCGCCACCGGCTTGGAGGCGTTGACCAGCGGCGTCAGGTCGTCCAGGGCGTGGCGCAGGTTCACGAAGGTGGTGTTGGCGCGCCGCATGAAGGGCGGGAGCAGGGATATGGCCTGGGCCAGGGAGGCCTTCTGGTCGCCGATCGCGCCCAGCGCGGTGGCCAGGTGGTCGATCAGCCCGGAGAGGTCGTTGCGGCGCTGGGCGACGTCGGTGACGAACTTCGAGGAGGCGGTGATGAAGCGTTCGAGCATCGGCGTGTCGAAGTCGAGCTCGGAGAACAGCCGGCTGGAGGAGGCCAGCGAGGGGTTGAGGAACAGGTAGGCGCGGGCGAGCTGCTGGCTGCGGGCGCCGTAGAGGGTGTCGAAGCCGCGGATCGTGCCCCGCAGGGACTCGCGCGTCTGGGGATCGAAGATGTCAAACAGCTGGTCGAGGTCGACCGCGCTGTGCGTATCGGAGGCCGGGATCGTTTCGCCGTTGCGGATCTCGGGCGCGTCGGGGCCCGCGAGGGTGAGGTTTACGTAGCGGTTGGCGACGCCCGAGAGCGAGGCCTGGCGTACGGTGGCCACCGTCCCCTTGTGCAGCGGCTTGTAGCCGCCGTCGGTGATCTGGAGGGTCGCCGCCGCCTGCCCGTCGGGGGTGAGCGCGAGGTCGGTGACCTTGCCCACCGGCGCGCCGGCCACCTGGACGAGGTCGCCCTTGACCAGCTGGCTGGCGTTCTGAAAGACCGCCTTGACCTTGTACGGGCTGCCCGAATTGAGCAGGACGATCGCCACCGCGGCCACGCCGACGATGACCGCGGCGAGCGCGACGATCCTCCCGATCAGCCTCGAGTCACGCACCTTGCTTTCGCTCTCCCGTCCCCGCGTCGGCCCCTCCAGCCGCACGGATAGCCGGGCGACGCTAGCAGTGCGGATTTATGGGTGTCAATCGACAACCGGCGCCCGATCCCGGTTGCCCCCACGGCTGCCGGGGCTATGCGATGCTGGCGCCATGAGCCGGGACTCGGGCCGGACCCCCCCACGGTCCGCCTGGTTCTGGCCGGTTCTGGCCGGCTCGCTCTCGCTGGCGGCGCTGTTTTTGGTCCTCCCGGTGGTCGCCGTGCTCACCGATACCGGGCCCGGCCGGCTGCTCTCGCGCCTGACCGACGACGCCTCCCTGCAGGCCCTGCGCCTGAGCCTGGAGACCAGCGCCATCGCCATCGCCCTGATCGTGGCGGTGGGGACGCCGGCCGCCTACCTGCTCGCCATGCGCCGCTTCCCGGGGCGGGCGATCGTGATCACGATCGTCGAGCTCCCGCTCGTGCTCCCGCCGGCCGTCGCCGGCCTGGGCCTGCTCGCGGCGCTGGGCCCGCACGGGTTCCTGGGCGGGGCTCTGGCGCGCGTCCACGTCGGGCTGGTGCTGCGCACCGCGGGCGTGGTGGTCGCGCTGGCCTTCGTGGCCAGCCCGTTCTATCTGCGCCAGGCCCAGATCGCCTTCGCCGGCCTCGATCGCACGCTGCTCGAGGCGGCGCGCACCCTGGGGGCATCCCCGGCGCGCACCTTCATGCGGGTGGCGCTGCCGCTCGCCGGCCCCGGTCTGCTCGCCGGGGTGGGGGTGGCTTGGGCGCGAGCGCTGGGCGAGTTCGGGGCGACCCTGCTGTTCGCCGGCAGCCTTCCCGGGGTGACCCAGACCGCCCCGCTGGCCATCTATGGCCGACTGGCCACCGACTTCGACGGCGCGTTGGCGCTCGCCGCGCTGCTGCTGTGCGTAAGCGCCGGGCTGCTGGCGGCGATCAAGCTGGTGGGGAGAGCGGATGCTGCGGGCTGATCTGCGCCTGGCCCGGGGAGGCCTTGACCTCGACGTCTCGCTCGAGCTCGCCCGGGGCACGCTCGCCCTGGCCGGCCCGTCGGGCGCGGGCAAGACCACGATCCTGCGCATCCTGTGCGGGCTGGAGCGCCCGGACCGGGCCACCGTCGCCTGGGACGACGAGGTCTGGAGCGATACCGACGCTGGCGTGCACCTGGCCGTCGAGCGGCGTCCGGTGGGAGTTGTGTTTCAGCACTACGCGCTGTTCCCCCATCTCAGCGCCCGCGAGAACGTGGCCTTTGGCATCCCCGGGGAGGGGGGACGCGCCGGCCAGGCCCGCCGCCGCGAGCGCGCCGAGCGCCTGCTCGGGCGCATGGGTCTGGACGCCGACGCCGCCGGCCGGCGCCCGGGCGAGCTGTCCGGGGGCGAGCGCCAGCGCGTGGCGCTCGCGCGCGCTCTGGCGCGCGCGCCGCGCCTGCTCTTGCTGGACGAGCCGCTGGCGGCGCTGGACGCCTCCACCCGGTCACGCGCCTCCCGCGCCCTGCTCGACGCCTTGCGCGAGGCTCGCGTGCCGTGCCTGCTGGTGACCCACGACTTCGGCGAGGCCGTCCTGCTCGCCGACGAGGTCGCCGTGCTCGAGGGTGGGCGCATCGCCCAGCGGGGCCCGGCGGCCCGACTGTCCGCGGCGCCGGCGTCGGCGTTCGTGGCCGACTTCAGCGGCGCCAACGTGCTCCACGGCGAGGCCCGCCCCGGGGAGGCCGGGCTGACCCGGGTGGCGCTCGACGGGGGCGGCGAGCTACTCAGCCCGGATTCGGCCCGCGGTCGCGTGGCCGCCAGCGTCCTGCCGTGGGAGATCGCGCTGGAGCCGACCTCCGCCGGGCACGTGGGTTCGGCCCGCAACCGGCTACGCGCGCGCGTAACTGATGTCACGCGCCTGGGCAACCGGGTCCGTGTCGGGTTGGCCCTGCCCCAGCCGCTGGTGGCCGAAGTCACCGCGGCGGGCGCCGCCGGCGTCGCGCTGTCGGTCGGAGACCCGGTGCTGGCGACGTTCAAGGCCACCGCCACGCGCCTGATCCAGACCTAATCGGCCGGAGTACCCGGGGCGGGATTCGAACCCGCACGCCCTTGCGGGCAGCGGTGTTTAAGACCGCACGGCTGTACCAATTCGCCAACCCGGGCGTGGGTCGATCGTAGCGGGCGGGTGGGCGGCGAACGCCGCGTTTGCGCGCGCTAACCAAAAGGCGATCTGGGCGCAACTTGACCGTTGGTACCGTGTCTGGGTCCTAAGGGACGTCCTCGCTTTGGAAGTTTCCGCCCTAAAGACCAACGGGATGCTGGGCCTGAGGGGCCCCGTCCGGCTGCTGCGCTTGCAGTCGGACGAGCGACTCGTAGACCTCGTGCGCCGGGGCAACCACGCGGCGTTCGAAGCGCTGGTGGGCCGCTACCGCTCTCGCCTGCTCGCCTTCTGCCGGCACATGCTCGGCTCGCGCGAGGACGCCGAGGACGTCCTGCAGGAGGTGTTCGCCGCGGCGTTCAACGCCATGCTCGCCGATGACCGCGAGATCAACGTGCGGCCCTGGCTGTATCGGATCGCGCGCAACCGCTGCCTAAACCACCTCCGTCGGACCAGCGCCGTCGGCGTCGACTCGATGGACATCCACTTCGCCGACGGCGGGCTGTCCACCGGAGAGAAGGTCCTACGGCGCGAGGCGTTCCGCGACCTCATGGCCGACGTGCAAACCCTGCCCGAGACCCAGCGCACGGCGCTGCTGCTGCGGGAGATGGACGACATGTCCTATACCGAGATCGCCGAGGCGATGGACACCACGATCCCCAGCGTCAAGTCGCTGCTGGTGCGCGCCCGGGTGGCCTTGGCCGAGGCGGCCGAGGCCCGGCGCCTGAGCTGCGACCAGGTGCGCCTCGAGCTGGGGCACGTGGCCGAGGGCCTGATGCGCGTTACCCCGCCCGTCCGCCGCCACGTGCGCGATTGCGAGCGCTGCACGGACTTCCGCTCGGCCCTGCGCGCCAACAATCGGGCCTTGGCGGCGATCATGCCCGTGGCACCGCTGTTGCTGCTCAAGAAGCTCGTGCTGGCGAAGGTGGGCAGCACGGCCAGCGCATCCGGCGCCGGCGCGGCGGGAGCGGGCGCCAGCGGAGCTGGCGCGGCCGGAAGCGCCGCCGTGGGCTCGGCCGGCTCGGGGATGGCCGGCATGGTCTCCGCCGGGGCGGGAGCGGTCGCCACCAAGGCCGCCGCCGGCCTGGCCGCCGCGGCGCTGGTCACCGCCGGCGCCGTCGAGGTCCGCCACGTGGCCAACCGCCATCACGACGCGCCGGCGGTCGCCCAGGCGACGCACGCGCCGGTCAGCCATCAGGCGGTGCCAGCCCTCTCCGCCCCCCACGCCGTCGATCGGATCCTCCCGCGCGAAGAGCCCGCCATCGCGCGCCACCCCCGCCGGCGGCCCAAGCCGGCCCATCCGGCCTCCCCCAAGCCGTCGGTGCCCGCCCCGGCGACCCTCACCGCCAAGGCGCCAACCACGCCGAGCAAGGACACCGCCGTGGCCACCCCCAAGCCCCCGGCGGCGATGGTGGGATCGGGTACCACCGCCCTGCCCGCCCCCAGCGCCTCGGGCCCGACCGACGACACCGCGTCGGCCCCCGCGTCCGCCCCGGCGGACGGCGCGGGCTCCAACACCAACACCTCTAACGGCAACACCGGGGCCACCGGCCCGCAGAGCACCAACCCGCCGTCCTCGGGGAGCGGCACGGGCACTTCGGGCACCGCGGATGCGAATCCGCCCTCGGGCAACAGCTCGCCGCCGGCCCAGCCCCAGAGCACCCCGACCACCAACACCGGCTAGGCCCCGCGGCGCTAGCCGAAGGTGAAGTCGTTGACGATCTGCGTCAAGGGGCCGCCCGCGACGCCCACCGCGGGGGCGTAGCCCACTCCCGCCAGCGGCGTCGCGCGCATCACCAGCAGCAAGGCGTTGCGGGCGTCGGGCCGGTCGCGCAGGAGGATCTCGTCGCGCCCGTACACGGGCACGCCCCCGGGTCCCCGGTAGCGGTAGAGGATCTGATAGCCGAGCGGATTGGTGGGCGGGGTGCGCCCCTCGTAGACGAGCTGGAAGCCCGGAAGAGCGCCACGCAAGCGTCGGATATAGCCGTCGGCGAACAGCGGCAGCTCGCCGAACATGCGACCTTGGTAGGCGGGCAGGCGCAACGGAGCGACCTCAAAGGACTGCACCAGGCGCCCGGCGCGGCGCTGCTCCAGCCGCACGAAGGCCCCGGGCGCCGCCACCCGGTGCAGGCGCGATGAGTAGGGGAAGCTGAAGGGCAGGGCCCCGCCGTGTGAGTAGGAGGGCTTGCCCACTAGCAACGCGGCGGCCAGGGCGACGATGACAACGGCGGCGACCGCCGCCGCCCCCAGGCCGCCGCGGGCCCAGGCCGGCGCCCCGTGCAGGCGGCGCCCGAGCATGTGGGGCAAGGTGGGGCCGAACTCGGGCTTGACCGGCGCCTTCACGGCGGCAGTGTAGGTCGCCGCTCTCAGGCGGCCGTGGCCAGGCCGATCACCTTCAGCCGACGCTGGAGCGCGTGCATGGCGAACTCCCGGGTCTCGGCCACGCTGGCTCCGAAGATCTGGGCATTCTCGTCCTGGATGAAGCGGGGGCGAAGGACCCCGTCGGCGGCGGGAGCGACCTCGGCCAGCGCGCGCTGGATCGCCTCCCCGTAGCGCGGCTCGGCCGAGGCCATGTCGCGCAACAAGCGCGATCCGAAGGCCACGTGGCGATGCTCGTCGCGGGCCACGTTGGTGAAGCCCTCGACGAAACCGGGCAGGGTTCCCTGCGCCTCGTTGTAGTCGATGATGAAGTGCTGCCCGGTGAGGGCGAGCATGCCCTCGATGACCATGTGGTAGATGGTCACCGCTTCGACCAGGGCCTCGAGATCCTCGGGCTCGGCGGCCAGGCGTTGCACCCGACGGTGAAGCAGCTCGTCGAACAGCTCGCCGAACTCGGGATTCAGATGGGGACTGGTCTCCTGCAGGCGGGCCTCCAAGGTCTCGCCCTCGAGCACGCCCACCTGCTCATAGAAGCGATCGAAGAACGCCACGTGCCGGGCCTCGTCGGCGATCTGGGTACACAGGAAGATGCGCATGTCCTCCTGGGGGCAGGCCCAGATCATCGGACCAAGCTCGGCGGCCACCCGTTGCTCGCCGATGAAGAACGAGCTGAGCCCGTACATGCGGACGAAGCGCTCGTCGGGCGGGATCCGCTCGTGCCAGTCCGCGCGGTCGCGCGAGAAGTCGATGTCCTGAACCGCCCACTGCTGGCGCTCCCAGAGCTCATACAGCTGCCGGTAGGTGAGCAGGTGGCTGTCGCCGCGGTCCGAGGCCTCGAGCAGCGCCGGGTCGCCGGTGGCGCGAAAGTCGACGCGGTCGGTGCGGGAGGGGCTGGGACGGGACACGGCGCGAACCCCGGATCGGTTGACACGAGGTCAGAGGCACCCTAGCGCGGACCGTTTGGCCCCGCATGGCCGGCCGAGCACAAGCGCATCCGTGGCCGGGGCGCAACCCATCTGGACGCATGTTCTAACCAGAACGAGGGCGATACAGGCGCCCGCGCACAGGGTCGACAACTTGGGTGTCGAACCAGTCACCCAGGAGGTGGTGGTACGTGACGCCCCTCGCCGCTCCCCGATATCCGCAGCCGATCCGCATTGACGCCCGCCAGCGTCGCCTGTGGATCCTCGGCCAGCGCTGTCACCACGGCGCCACCGGCGCGCTGCTGGCGGGCGTGGCGGCCGGAGGTTTGGCCGGGGCAAAGCTCACCGCGCGCACCTCGGTGGCGCTGGGCGCGGCGGCCAGCCTGCTCATGGCCCACGACTGGAAGGACCGCTCGATGTGGTTCCGGCCCGGCGAACAGCCCTAGGCGCCGGAGCTCCCGGCGCAGCTCTTCGCCCGCTCAGCCCCCGATCGAGAACAGCGCCTCGAGGTCATGGCGCGAGAACGCCTCGAAGGCGACCATCGTCTGGGTCCGCGATACGCCGGGAAGCTGCGTTATCTGCCCGGTGACGACATCGGCGAGCTGCTCGTGCCGGGGCACCCGCACGATCGCCACGAAGTCCCATTCGCCGGTCACCGAGTAGGCCTCGGCCACCCCATCGATGTCGGCCAGCTCCCCGCCCAGCCGCGACATGGCGTCGCGTTCGGCCTCGATCAGGACCACGGCGTGGGTCACGGCGAATGGGTTTCGCCCGGCTGGAGCACCACCACCTTGGAGGAGGTGGCCGCCTCGACGTCGGCCTTGAACGCCTGGGCGTCGGTCTCGATCGGCGGGAAGGTGTCGTAGTGACAGGGGATGACCTCGCGGGCCGAGATCAGGTTGGCCGCCTCGACCGCGTCCAAGCGGTCCATCGTGTAGTGGCCGCCGATACACATCAACGCGACGTCGATGGGGTCACCGCGCTTGGCCACCAGCGCCAGGTCGGAGAACAGCGCCGTATCGCCGAGGTGATAGATCGTCTTCTCGCCGATGCTGATGATCAGGCCGGCCGGGGTGTTGACGGTCCCCTTGGGGGTGGTCGAGGTGTGCCAGGCGGGGACGAGCTTGACCCAGCCCCAGTCAAAGCGCACCGTGCCCCCCAGGTTGGGGTCCGAGACGTTCTGAAGCCCCTCCTCGGAGAGCTCGTTGGCCAGCTCGACGATCGCCACCGCCGCGGCGCCGGTGCGCTTGGCGATGGCCACGGTGTCGCCGATGTGGTCGGCGTGGCCGTGGGTGAGCAGGATCACGTCGGCGCTCACCTCGTCGGCGCCGACCGCCGCCTTGGGGTTGCCGGTCAGAAACGGGTCCACCAGCACGGTCGTGCCATCGTGGGTGAGCTCGAAGGCGGCGTGGCCTAGGAAGCGGATGTCCATTTGACTAGGTCTCCTCCTCGGGGTTGGGGGTTTCCTCGGGCGATGCGGGGGGCGCGGACTCGCCTTGCAGCTCGCGGGCCAGCTCGAAGCCGACCGTCACGCCGACGAGCATGCCCAGCCGGGTCTCCTCGGCGACCAGCGTGTCCACTGCCCTCAGACGCTCTTCGTCGTCCTCGACGGCCGTCGCGCGGGCGATCTGCGCCCGGTGGGCCTCGTCGAACCACCCGCCCTGGGCGAGCGCGTCGTTGAGGATGCGCTGCAGTCCGGGAGCCGCGTGGGTGACCACCTCTTGGGCGTGGCCGAGGCGCCCGGGTGCCTGCAGCGCCTCGACTGCGGCGTCCACTTCGGCGGCGCTGTAGCGACGGGCGCGCACGGGCGGTCATCATTAGACCATGCCGGTCGCGCTCACCACGCTCTCCCACGGCGCCGGCTGCGGGTGCAAGATCGGCGCCGCGCAGCTCGGGCCGCTCCTGGGGGCGCTGTCTGCCCCGGCAGACCCCAACCTGCTAGTCGGCTCCGCCACCGCCGACGACGCCGGCGTGTACCGGCTGTCAGACGATCTGGCGATCGTCCAGACGCTCGACTTCTTTACGCCGATCGTCGATGACCCGTTCCAGTTCGGGCGTATCGCCGCGGCAAACGCCCTGTCGGATGTCTATGCCATGGGGGCGCGGCCGCTGACCGCCATGAACATCGTGGCCTTCTCGCTCGAGCAGCTGGGCGGTGAGGTGCTCGAGGCGATCCTGCGCGGGGGCCAGGAGGCGGTGACCGACGCGGGGGCGATCCTAATCGGCGGGCACTCGATCGATGACCGCGAGCCCAAGTACGGCCTGGCGGTGACCGGCCTGGTGCACCCCGACGAGCTGCTGACCAACGCGGGGGGGCGGCCCGGCGACGCGCTGGTCCTGTCCAAGCCGGTGGGGGCGGGGGCGGCCACCACCGCGCTCAAGCGGGGACTGGGCTCCGACGGGCTGACCGACCGCGTCGTCGCCGTGATGAGCGAGCTCAACGCCGACGCCGCCGCCGCGGCGCGGCGCGCCGGCGCCCACGCGCTCACCGACGTCACCGGCTTTGGCCTGCTCGGGCATCTGCACGAGCTGTGCGCCGCCAGCGGGGCGGCCGCCGAGGTGTTCGCCGACTCGGTCCCAGCCGTGGCCGGAGTGCCCGAGCTGCTGGAGGGAGAAGAGGCGATCGCCGGCGGCTCGCGGCGCAACCGCGCCCACGCCGAGACCTTCACCGGCTTCGATGAGGAGGTGCCCGAGTCGCGCCGCTGGTTGCTGTGCGACGCGATGACCTCGGGCGGCCTGCTCGCCGCCGTGCCCCCGGAGAGCTCCGCGCAGGCGAGCGGCGCCGTGATCGGGCGCCTGGTGGCGGGCGAGGCCGGTCATATTGACGTGCTCGCGGGAGACCCGGGCCCCGGAATCCAGCCCGAGCGCGGTCGGACGCCCGGCTAGGCGGGGTGCAGGCGCGCCAGCGTGGCGCCCGCCAGCAGCCCCAGCGCGGCGCCGACGACGCCGGCGACCCAGCTGGCCTCGTCGGGGCGGGCGAGCGGAAGCGCGAGCAGCGCGGCGGCGATGAGCCCGGCCCCCAGCAGGTCGCCCTCGTACTCGTCGCGCGCCCGGCGGGCGAACAGGTCGGGGACGATCCAGGCGGCGAGCAGGCCGAGCGCCGCCCCGTTGGCGCCGTGGGCCACGGGCTGGCTCGACACCGCGACCTCGGCGAGCGCGCCCCCGGTCCCGCAGAACAGGAACAGCAAGATCACCGCCAGCGGCCCGTGCCGGCGCTCCAGCAGCCAGCCGAACAGGCCGACGCCCAGCAGCGCGCCGAAGGCGTAGAGCCCGCTGATGTAGGTGAACTGGGTGGTCAGGAGCCGCCACCAATCGCGCCCCACCGGGCCGTGCAGCCACAGGTCCGAGGGCGAGAAGGCCCCGCTGTGCCACGCCACCCAGGTCCCGGCGCCGAGGAGCACCAGCAGGGCGGTGCCATAGGGACGGGCCTCGGGCCGGACGCCGGGGATCTCCCCCGGGCGCAGGCGCCCGAGCCGGGGCGAGGGCAGCCGGCGGGCGGTCGCCGCGCGTCCGGCCCGCTCGAGCTTGGGGGCCCGCTTGCGCAGCCGGGCGCCGCAGTACGGGCACTCGGTCACGTAGGGGCTGACCTCGGAGCCGCACTCCTTACAGACGACGAAGACTTCGGCCCCCCGAGCCATCCCGAGGATTCTAGGCGGGCCCGGCCCCAGGACTCGCTCGGGGCTGGCCGGGCACGCGGATCGGCGCCTCAGTCGGCGGGTACGGTGGCGGCCACGACCTCGCTCGTGACCTCGCGCAGGTCGTGATTGGCGTCGTAGACCATCCGCTGACGGTCGGCCCCAGTGCCGTGCTCGAGCAGGTCGGCCACCCCCTCGAGCTCGGCCTCGGAGCCGAGCTCCTGGGCATGCTCGCGCATGCGCTCGAGCAAGCGCCCCCCCAGCTGGCGGGCGCCTACCCGATCCGAGCTGGGCAGGTCCACCAGCTCGCCGTCGAGCCCGTGGCGCGCCGCCAGCCATTTGTTCTCGTCGAGCATCTCCCAGGGGTACTCGGAGAGTCGCTTTCCCGCCTGGTGATGCTCGGCCAGCTCCTTGACCATGGCCTGGACCAGAGCGGCGATGGCGATCGTGTGCTCGACCCGGGTCTGGGAGTCCATCGTCCGGACCTCCACGGTGCCGAAGTTGGGGTGGGGTCGGACGTCGTACCACAGGTAGGTGTAGTCCTCGACCACCCCGCTTCGCACCATGAAATCGATCCGGCGCTCGTAGTCGGCCCAGTCGCGGTAGGTCGGCGGGATGCCCACGCGGGGAAACGAGCGAAAGATCGGCATTCGGGTGGACGCCATCCCGGTGGCGTCCGCCCGCCAGAAGGGGGAGTTCGCCGTCAGCGCCACGAGCACCGGGATGTGCACGCGCATCCCGTTGGCCACGTGGATGGCCGTGTCGGGGGCGTCGACGCCCACGTGAACGTGCATCCCGAAGATAAGCTCCTGGCGAGCCACGAACGCCAGCGAGCTGACGAGCCCGCGATAGCGCGGTCGGGCCACGATCCTCTGGTCCTCCCACATGGCAAACGGGTGGGTGCCGGCCGAGCCGATGCGCAGCCCCTTGCTCGCCGCGGTTTCGGTCACCCGGCGCCGCAGCGCCCTCAGCTGCGCGCCGGCCTCGGTCACGTCAGCGCAGGGCGCGGTGCAGATCTCCAGCACCGACTCCATCAGCTCGGGCTTGATCTCCCCCGCCAGCTCCTGCGCGGGCGAGTCCTCGAGTAGCGACTCGATCGCCTGGGCGAGCTCCAGCGAGCCCTCGTCCAGGATCATCAGCTCCTCTTCGACCCCGATCGTGAAGCTCGGAGGGCGGAAGTGGTGGTCCATCCCGGCGGCAGCCTACTCGGGGTAGTGGTTGAATCTGGGTCCCTTCCAACCGCCGTCGGGCGCTCCGCGCCCGGGCCCACAACGACCCGACGGCCGGCCCTACCACCACCAGACGGGGAGACAGACGTATGGAGACGTTCAAGGACTTGGGTTACGACGCCAAGCTCTACATCCTGGCCTTCGACCACCGCGGCTCGTTTCAGAAGAAGATGTTCGGGATCGAGGGTGACCCCACGCCCGAGCAGACGGCGACGATCTCCGACGCCAAGCACCTGATCTTCGAGGGCATGGTCAAGGCGGTCGAGCGGGGCGGCGTCGACCCCCACGCCATCGGCGTCCTAGTGGACGAGCAGTTCGGGGGGGACATCCCCCACCAGGCCAAGCAGCGGGACCTCAAGCTCGCCATGCCGGTGGAGAAGTCGGGTCAGGACATGTTCGACTTCGAGTACGGCGAGCGGTTCGGCGAGCACATCGAGAGCTTTGACCCGCATTTCTCCAAGGTCCTGGTCCGCTACAACCCCGAGGGCGACGCCGACGCCAACCGCGACCAGGCGGCCAAGCTCCGGCGCCTGTCGGAGTGGCTGCACGAGCACGACCGCAAGTTCCTCTTCGAGCTCCTGGTGCCCGCCGAGCCCGCCCAGCTCGAGGCGGCGGGGGGCGACACCGACCGCTACGACGCCGAGCTTCGCCCCGAGCTCATGCGCCGCACCATCATCGAGCTCCAGGACCAGGGGGTCGAGCCCGACGTGTGGAAGATCGAGGGCGTGGACGAGCGCCCGGAGGCCGAGACGCTGGCCCGGACCACCCGGCGCGAAGGCCGCGACGGGGTGGTGTGCGTGCTCCTGGGCCGCGGCGCCAGCACCGAGAAGGTCGATCACTGGCTTAGGCAGGCCGCCCCGGTGGAGGGCTTCGTGGGCTTTGCCATCGGGCGCTCGATCTGGTGGGACGCGCTAAAGGGCTTCCTCGCCGAGGAGCTGGAGCGAGAGGCGGCGGCCGAGCAGATCGCCGAGAACTACCTGCGATTCATCGGCGTCTATGAGGAGCAGGAGCAGGGCGGCCGCGCCGCCGTCGCCTAAGCGCCCCGGGGCCCCGGGTTATGTAGAGCGGGTCCAGTAGGCTGGGGCCATGCGGATGCGTCAGAGCCTGGCCGAGCTCGAGCAGGCCTTTGTCGAGGAGACCCACCTGGATCGCACCCGGCGCGCCTCGCTGCGCCGGGCGGCGAAACGGCGCTCGCGCCAGCGCGCCTATGACCGCCGTGAGCGCTCCGGCGCGGTGCGCTTCATAGTGCTGACGCTCACCTTGATCATGACCGCGGTGCTGGTCACCGTGGTCATGTTCAAGACGCTCTACGTCGTGATGGGCTGAGTCAGCTCTCGCCGAGCTTGTTCAGCGCGGCCTCCACCTCGGCGCGAACCGCCTCGGTGGCGTCCGGCTTTTGCCCGTCGGCGCCCTCGACGGCGGCCTCGCGCTTCTCGCGCTGGATCTCCAGGTAGACCTCTTTGCGGAACACGGGTACGTCGCGCGGCGCCTGGATGCCGATGCGAACCTTCTCGCCCATGACCGAGAGGACCGATATCTCGATCGCGTCCCCGATCATGATGCTCTGGTTGGACTTGCGTGTCAGAACCAGCATGAAGGCACCTCCCGCGCCCGGCCGTCCAGGTTAGGCAATGGCCTGCCCGAATACAAGAGAACGGCACCCCTCTTGACCACTCTACCCCCTACCCGCCCTGGCGCCAGCTTAGTCGCGACGCCTTGGCCGAGGCCATAGGCTTGCGCTCGATGCCCGGCCCCGGGGGCACCAGCCGCACCGACGCGGCCTTTGCCGCCCTGGCGCGGCTGTCGGTGCGCCTGCGCTGGCCGCTGGTCGTGATCTGGGTGGCGCTGGCCGCCCTGGTGCCCCAGGTCCTGCCCTCGCTCTCCAGCGAGACCAAGGCCAACAACAGCGACTTCCTGCCCAAGGGCACCCCGATCCTGCGCGCCGCCGACCTGGCCAAGCCCTTCCAGGCCCGCAACGCGTTCTCCACGCTGCTGGTGGCCGGGCGCAGCGGCGGGCCGCTGTCGGACGCCGACCAGGCCGCCTTCGATCGGGCCGAGACGGCGATCGCTCATGACCGCTCGGTGCTCGACGTGCGCGACCAGGGGCTGTCCGGGGACCGGCAGGCCCGCCGGGCGCTGATCGAGTTCCGGCCCAACGTGCGCTTCGACAGCGCCGAGCCGCTGTTTGGTCGGATGCGCGGGGCGATCGCCTCGGCGGGGGCCCCGCCCGGTCTCAGCGTCCACCTCGCCGGCCCGTTCGCCCAGGCGGTCGACAGCCGCATCCACGACAAGCGCAGCCGCAGCCTCACCTCGCAGCTGGCGATCCTGTTCATCATCGCGCTGCTGCTGGTGGTCTTTCGGGCCGTGCTGGCGCCGCTCATCACGCTCCTGCCGGCCGGGCTGTCGCTGGTGGTGGCCGGGCCCCTGATCGGGGAGGCGGCCAAGGCGGGGGTCGAGGTCTCGAGCCTGACCCAGATCCTCCTCACGGTGATCGTCCTCGGGGCGGGCACCGACTACGGCCTGTTTCTCATCTACCGCGTCCGCGAGGAGCTGGCCGCCGGGAGCGAGCCGCACGCGGCGGTCTCCCGGGCGCTCTCGCGGGTGGGCGAGACGATCTCCTTCTCGGCGGCCTGCGTGGTCTGCGCCCTGCTCAGCCTGGTGCTGGCCGACTTCGGGCTCTACCGGGGCCTGGGACCGGGGCTGGCGATCGGCATCGCCGTGGTGCTGATCGCCGGGCTGACCCTGCTGCCGGCGCTGCTGGCCATCTTCGGGCGGGTGGCGTTCTGGCCCACCCATCCGCGGCCCGGCCACGAGTACCGGGGAGCGTGGGGCCGGCTGGCCAGCCGCGTGATCGAGCGCCCCCGCCGGACCTTGGGCGTGGGCGTGGCGCTGTTCGTCGCGCTGGCGCTGGGCCTGCTGGCCTACCAGCCGGCCGGGTTCGGCTCGCGCTCTGCTCCCGGGGGCAGCGACTCGGCGGCCGGTCAACGGGTGCTGGACGCCCACTTCCCGCTCATCGTCCGCAACCCAACCAACGTCCTCTTTCGCCTGCCCAAGCCGGTGTGGAGCGACCCCGGTCCGGTCGCCACCGCCGGCCGGGCGCTCGCGGCCGCGCCCCAGTTCGCCGGCACCCTGGGGCCGCTTGACCCCAACGGCCGCGCGCTCACGCCGGCCGCCCTGGTCGCGCTTCACCGCCAGCTCGGGCCGCCCCAGCGCCTGCCGCTGCGCGAGCCCCGGGCGCTGGCGGGGCGGCTGCCGGGCGCCGTGTACTACGTCTACCGGGCCACCGCCTCGTTCATCAGCCCCGACGGCGCGACGGTCCAGTTCTACGTGCGGCTGCGAGCGGGTGAGCCGTCCAGCACCGCCGCCCTAAACGCGGTGCCGGCGATCCGCCGCACGGTGGCCGGCGTGGCCCGCCGGATCGGCGCCGTCGACCAGGGGGTGACCGGCCAGGCGGCTGCCTCCTACGACGTCAGCCAGGTCTCCACCCGCGATCTGAAGCGCCTGGTTCCGTTGGTGCTGCTGGTGATCGCGATCCTGTTGGCGATCCTGTTGCGCAGCCTGGTGGCGCCCGCCTACCTGATCGTCAGCGTGGGCCTGTCCTACCTGGCCGGCCTGGGATTGGCCGTCGCGGTGTTCATCGGGCTGGCGGGCGAGGCCGGCCTGAACTTCGTGCTGCCGTTCATGATGTTCGTGTTCCTGATGGCCCTGGGGTCGGACTACAACATCCTGGTCATGACGCGCATCCGCGAAGAGGCGGCCACCCTGCCCCTGCACGCCGCGGTCCGCCGAGCGCTGGTGGCCACGGGCGGGACGGTGACCTCTGCCGGCCTGGTGCTGGCGGGGACGTTCGCCGTGCTCACCGCCACCGGCGACAGCCAGAGCCAACAGCTCGGGCTGGGCCTGGCGGCCGGCGTGCTGCTCGACACCTTCTTCGTCCGCACCCTGCTGATTCCCTCGACGGTCCTGCTCGTCGGACGGCGCAACTGGTGGCCCTCCCGGCTGGCCCGGCGCGAGCTCCCGGAGGAGGAGGCGCCTCCGGCGGGCGTTCCCTCCGGGTCAGAGCCAACGGCGCCCAGCGAAGTGGGCGTCTAGGTCGCTCGCGCCGCGAAGGCCGGGATTTGTCTATTAGGCTGCGCGGCTCGTGGCACGCCGCTCCTTGCGCCCGCAGCTCAACCAGATCCGCACCTGGGTGCGCCAAGGGCGCACCGACGCCTGGATCGCCCACCAGCTCGAGGTCACGGTTCAGGAAATCGAGGAGTTCAAGCGCCAGAACGAGCTCGCCCCCGAGTCCGAGGGGGGCGAGAGCCCGGGCGTCCCGTTTCCGGACGAGATCGATCTACGGGCCGAGGACGACGCGCTGATCGCCGCCGAGCTCGAGGCGGCCGAGGCCGAGCGCGAATCCGAGGTCGAGCGCGGGACGGAGGCCGGACGCGACGACGGGGAGGCCGCCGCGGAGGGCGCCCGCGAGGGACGGCGCCGGCGTGGGCGCCGCGGGGGCCGCGGGCGCGGCCGCGCCGGGCGCCCGCTGGAGGGCACGTTTGACCACGGTGAGGAGGGCTACGGGCTGTGGCTGGACCCGGCGATCACCGATGACCCGGTCTACGCCGAGCACTGGGCCGGACACCGGCCGGTCACCGTCGTCGTCGAGCCCGATCAGATCGTCGTCCGCCGCAGCGACGAGGACTAAAAGCCCGGCCCGGGTGGGGTTACACGCGCGAGGCGCGACGGCCGCCGGCGTAGTCGGTCGCGTCGCGCACGTAGCGGGAAAACGCCGCGTCGGCGACGGTACGGGCCTCCCACGCCCAGGGCGCCTGGGGCGCGCTGGCCACGGCGATCTGCACGCACCAGTCGGTGCCGCGACCGTAGAGCTCGACCAGCTCGTCGGTGGTGAAGGCCCCACCCAGGCGCCGGCGCAGCTCGGCCACCACGCGCTCGATCACGCGCTCGAGCACCGCACGCCGCTCGGGCGGCGCCTCGCGCATCCGCCGCTCGCCGTCCCGCCACTGGCCCAGCGCATACTCGAACGACACGCGCGCCACTGTAGGGCACGCCGCCGCCGACCGGGAGGCCGGGCCGGCCACTTCGGCGGGCACTCCCGGATCAGTTGGGGGGCAGGCCCTCGATGACGTAGGGGCGCTCGCCGGGGCGGATCATCCCCAGCTGGCGCGCCTCCTGCTCGAGCGCGCTCGGGCGCTCGAGCGCGCTTCGGCGGGCGCGCAGACGGGCGTTGTCGGACTCCAACCGGCGGATGTCGGCCCCCTGGCGGTGGGCCTGCTGGGTGCTCGACAGGTAGGAGCGCGCCGCGCCGAGGTACAGGTAGAGCAGCGCGAGCAGCACCAGGAGCATGGCGATGCGCCCCAGCCGGTCCCAGCGCACGCCCGCGGGGCGAGCCCGCGAAACGGATGCGCGCGTGCTCAGGCGGGCGGCGGCCATGACCGCGATTTCGCCGCCGAGGAGGGGTCTCCTGCGGGCGGGCGGGCGCTAGCGTGCGCCGCGTGAGGCACCGCCGCCACTACTCCCTCGAGCAGGCCCAGGCCGAGCTGCCCTGGGTGACCGAGCGCCTGGCGGCCGTTCGGGACGCCCGCGAGCGGCTCGCCGACACCGACGCGCGGACGGCGCTGGCCGAGGGGTCGCCGGGCAACGGTGGCGGAGCGGCGGGCCGGCTGGTGGGCGAGGCCTTCCTCGAGCTGCGATCGAGCGTGGAGGAGCTGGGCGAGCGCGAGATCGTCCTGCGCGACCTCGACCGCGGGCTGGTCGACTTCCCGGCGATCCGCGACGGCCGCGAGGTCTACCTGTGCTGGGTCGAGGGCGAGGAGGACATCGGCTTCTGGCACGAGCTCGACGCCGGCTACGCCGGCCGTCAGGAGCTCTAGGCCGCCACGGGGGCTGTGGGCTCCCGGGGTGGCCTAGGAGCGAATCGCCCACCGACCGGCAAAGCGGGCGTCGGCCCCCAGGCGCTCCTCGATGCGCAGCAGCTGGTTGTACTTGGCCACCCGGTCGGTGCGCGACGGGGCGCCGGCCTTGATCTGGCCGCAGCCGGTGGCCACCGCCAGGTCGGCGATCGTGACGTCCTCGGTCTCCCCCGATCGGTGGGAGATGACCGCGGTGTAACTGGCCTCGCGCGCGGTGGCGATCGCCTCGAGCGTCTCGGTCAGCGTGCCGATCTGGTTGACCTTGATCAGCACCGAGTTGGCCACCCCGGCGGCGATCCCCCGGCGCAGGCGTTCGACGTTGGTCACGAACAGGTCGTCGCCGACCAGCTGCACGCGCTCGCCCAGGCGCTCGGTCAGGACCCTCCAGCCCGGCCAGTCGTCCTCGGCCATCCCATCCTCGATCGAGACGATCGGATAGCGCTCGAGGAGGTCGGCCCAATACCCGGTCAGCTCGTCGGCCGCGAGCGTGCGCCCCTCGTGCTCGAGCCGGTAGGCGCCGTCGGAGTACAGCTCGCTGGTCGCCGGGTCAAGGGCGACGGCCACGTCCTCCCCCGGCCGGTAGCCCGCCGCCTCGATGGCGTCCACCAGGGCGACGAGCGCCTCCTCGTTGCTGGGGAGATCGGGGGCAAAGCCCCCCTCATCCCCTACCGCGGTGGACAGGCCGCTCTTGTGCAGGCGGGCCTTGAGGCGGTGAAACACCTCGCTTCCCACGCGCAGGCACTCCGAGAAGCTCGGCGCCCCCCAGGGGACGATCATGAACTCCTGGAAGTCGAGGGCGTTGTCGGCGTGGGCGCCGCCGTTGAGGACGTTCATCATCGGAACGGGCAGGACGTGGGCCTGCTCGCCGCCCAGGTAGCGCCACAGGGGCTGGCGCTCCTCGGCCGCCGCGGCGTGGGCGGCGGCGAGCGAAACCCCGGCGATCGCGTTGGCCCCCAGGCGGGACTTGTTCGGCGTACCGTCGAGCGCGATCAGCTCGCGATCGAGCGCGCGCTGGTCCTCGGCGTCGCGGCCCCGGACGGCGGCGGCCAGCTCGCCGTTGACGTTGGCCACGGCGCGAGCGACCCCCTTGCCCAGGTAGGCGTCGCCTCCGTCGCGCAGCTCGGTGGCCTCAAACTCGCCGGTGGAGGCGCCCGAGGGCACGGCGGCACGACCGAGCGCCCCTGAGCGCAGCGCGACCTCGACCTCGACCGTGGGGTTGCCCCGGCTGTCGAGGATCTGGCGGGCGTGGACGGTCTCGATCTGGCTCACGCGTCGGCCTCGACGTCCCGCCGGAAGCGATCGGCGGCCGCGCGCAGCGCCAGCTCGGGATCGACGGCCAGCGCGCGGGCGGCGCCCACGGCGGCGAACAGCAGCTCCCCCGCCCGCTCAAAGCGCTCGGGCGGGGCGCTCCCGGGCTCCGCCAGCGCCGGCGCCGGCTCGGCGGCCTTTAGCTCGCGGGCGCGCTCGGCCACCGCGGCCAGGGCGGTGGCGGGCTCGGCGAAGGGGTCGGCGTCGCCGGCGCGCCGGAGCAGCTTGGCCGCGTAGGTGGGGGCCGGAAGGTTGGCGGCCAGCTCGCCGAAGCGCCCGCCGCGCCCCTGGCGCTCGGAGTGCTTGATCGCCTCCCAGTTGCGCAGCACCTGCGCGGCGCTGTCGGCCTCGGCGTCGCCGAACACGTGGGGGTGGCGACGGACGAGCTTGGCGGTACAGTGCTCGGCGACCGCGGCCAGGCTCCCGGCGGAGCGCTCCTCGAGCAGCAGGCTCAGGAAATAGACCTGAAACAGGACGTCGCCGAGCTCGTCGAGCAGGCGGGCGTCGTCGCCGCGCTGAGCGGCGTCGGCGAGCTCGTAGGCCTCCTCGACGGTGTGGGGGACGATGCTGCGCTCGTCCTGCTCGCGATCCCACGGGCACTCGCTCCGCAGGCGCCGGGTGATGCCGTCCAGGCCGAGCAGCGCCGGGGCCAGACCGGGGCCCGGCGAGGCCCCGGGCTCAGCCGCCTGGGGGGCCACCCTGCGGGGGTGCGCCGCCCTGCGGAGGAGCGCCGCCCTGCGGAGGAGCGCCACCCTGCGGGGGAGCGCCGCCCTGCGGGGGAGCGCCGCCCTGCGGGGGCGCGCCCTGCTGGGGCACCGCCCCGGGGGGCGCGGTGCCGGTGCCGCCCTTGGGCTTGGGGAAGTTGCTGCAGCTCTGGACGACGAACCCCTTGCGGCAGTTGGTGCGACCCGTCCACTTCTTGCGGAACTTGGTGACGAAGCTGGTCAGCGCCTGCTGCTGGTTCTGGGAGGCCAGCAGCTGCTTGATGACCGGGGTGGCCTGGGCCTGGCTCTGCTGGGTGGGCGCAGTGACCTTGGTAACCATGAAGACGTAGTAGCCGAACTGGGTCTTGACCGGCCCCGAGAGCTGGTTGGGCTTGGCCGAAAACACCGCCTGGTCGAGCGCCTGCTCCTGCTGGCCCTTGGCCACCCCCAGCAGCGTGCCGCCCTGGTTCTTGGACGCCTGGTCGATCGAGTACTGCTTGGCCACCTTGTTAAAGGACTGGCCGTGCCCGAGCGCCGACTTGGCCTTCTGCGCGTCGCCGGGGGTCTTGGTCAGGACCAGCCGCAGGTCGCGCCGCTCGGGCTGACCGAAGCGCTGCTTGTTCTGGTTGTAGTACTTGGAGATCTGGGCGCTCGAGACCTTGTCCTGGCCCTTGGTGATCTTCTGGCGCAGCTTGGTCGAGAGCAGGTCGAGCTTGACCCGAAACAGCAGGTCGGCCATGTTCATGCCCGACTGGGAGAGGAACTTCTGAAAGTCCGCCGGCTTGGGGAACTGCTGGCTCTTGATCGTGTTGAACTGGTTGACCACGTCCTTCTGAGAGACCTTGACCCCCTGGTCCGAGGCTTCTCCGGTGATCCAGTCGGCGGAGATCAAGAACTGCATGACCTGGTCGCGCAGGCTGTTGTACTCCTGCTCACATTGGGCCTTGAACTGCGTATCGTTGGGCGCGGGCTGGCCCTTGGCCGGCTTGGGCGCGGTCTGGCGCTTGTTGGCGATGCACCCGGCGAAGGTGGGCGGGTCGGGCACCACCGGCTTGGCGGTCTGGCCCGGCACGGCGGCGGCCGAGGAGGCGGCGGCGACCACCATCCAGTGGTCGAAGTCGCGCTTGGTGACGACGTAGTCGCCCACCCGCGCGACCGCGTTGCCCGGCACCCCGTTGCCACACGCCGCCAGCCCGGCCCCAGAAATGAAAACGGCGCCAAGCGCCGAGAGAGTGCGGATACCGCGGCTCACGAGGCGCGGATGCTAGCGGAATCGGGTTCCCCGGCGAGAATGGCGACCAGCGCCTCGGCGGCGCGCAGAACCGCCCCGAAGCGCTCGGCGGGGTCCGCGGGCAGGCGCACCGAGAACTGCGAGCGCCCGGACTCATACAGCGCCTCGGGGATCTCGGCGCGCAGGGCGCGGGCCCGGGCCGAGTCGAGCTCGATCGGCGTCACCGCCAGCCGATCACCGCGAAAGCTGACCGTGCGCGCGCCGGCCTCGCCGAAGCGGATGCGCGCACGCTGCAGGGCGACCAGGTTGGCCAGCGGCTCGGGCACCGGGCCGAAGCGGTCCTCGAGCTCCTCGGCCAGCAGGCCCAGCTCGGCCACGTCCAGGGCCCCGGCGATGCGCCGATGGACGTCGATCTTGGCCTGCTCGTAGGGGATGTAGTCGGCGGGCACGTAGGCGTCGACGTTGACGTCCAGACGCACCGGCTCGGGGGGCTCGCCCGCGCCGTCGGCGTCGGCGGAGGCCCGCACCGCGTCGTCGAGCATCTGCAGGTAGAGCTCGAAGCCCAGCGCCGCCACGTGGCCCGACTGCTCGTCGCCGAGCAGGTTGCCCGCCCCCCGGATCTCCAGGTCGCGCATCGCCACCCGAAACCCCGCCCCCAGCTCGGTGAAGTCCGACAGCGCGGCCAGGCGCTGCGCCGCCTCGGGCGTCAGGGCGGCGGCCGAGTCGTAGAGCAGGTAGGCGTAGGCCCGCTCCCGGCTGCGGCCCACGCGCCCGCGGATCTGGTAGAGCTGGGCCAACCCGAAGGTGTCGGCGCGCTCGACGACCAGGGTGTTGGCCTGGGGGATGTCCAGCCCCGACTCGATGATCGAGGTGCACACCAGGACGTGGGCCTCCCCGCGCAGGAAGGCCAGCATGCGCGCCTCCAGCTCGGCCTCGGGCAGCTGGCCGTGGGCGACCTCGAAGCGCACCCCCGGGCACAGGGCGCGCAGCCGTTCGGCGGTCTCGTCGATCGTCTCGACCCGGTTGTGGAGGTAGAAGGCCTGGCCGTCGCGCCCGCGCTCGCGCTCGATCGCCTGTCGCACCAGCCCCTCGTCGTACTCGCCCACGTAGGTCTTGACCGGGCGTCGCCCCTCGGGCGGCGTCTCGATCACCGAGATGTCGCGCAGGCCGGCCAGCGACATCTGCAGGGTGCGCGGGATCGGGGTGGCCGACATCGCCAGCACGTCGACCGACAGGCGCAGCTGGCGCAGCAGCTCCTTCTGGCGCACCCCGAAGCGCTGCTCCTCGTCGACCACGAGCAGGCCGAGGTCCTTGGGGCGCAGGTCGCGCGAGAGCAGGCGGTGGGTGCCGATGAGGATGTCCACCTGGCCAGCGGCGAACTGGCCGATCACCTTGCGCTGGGTGGCCGTCGAGCGAAAGCGCGAGACGTGCTCGACCTGCAGCGGCCAGTCGGCCAGGCGCTCGGCGAAGGTGCCCACGTGCTGCTGGGCGAGGATGGTGGTGGGCGCCAGCAGCAGCACCTGCTTGCCCCCGGTGGCCGCCTTGAACGCGGCGCGCAGGGCGACCTCGGTCTTGCCGTAGCCGACGTCGCCGCAGATCAGGCGGTCCATCGGCCGCGGCGCCTCCATGTCGGACTTGACCGCCTCGATCGCGTCGCGCTGGTCGGGGGTCTCCTGGTAGGGAAAGCGCTGCTCGAAGTCGCGCTGCCAGTCGCCGTCGGGGTCGAAGTCGTGGCCGCTGCGGCGGCGGCGCTCGGCGTAGAGGTTGAGCAGCTCGCCGGCCAGCTCCTGGGCGGCCCGGCGGGCGCGGGCCTTCATGGCGTCCCAGCGCGCCCCGCCCAGCTTGCTCAGCGGCGGGTGACCGCCGCCGGCGCCCACGTAGCGGGTGATCTTGGCCAGCTGCTCGGAGGGGACGAACACGCGGTCGTCGCCCTGGTATTCGAGGTACAGGTAGTCGCGCGTGACCCCGGCCACGGTGCGGGTCTCAAAGCCGGCGAAGCGGGCGATGCCGTGGTCCTCGTGCACGACGATGTCCCCTCGGGCGCCGGCGCCCCGGAGGACCCGTCGCCGTCCGGGGGGGCCCCCGGCGCCGGCGCCAGCGGCGGTCCCTCGCCCAACCAGGAGGCGCTCGCGCGCGCGAGGTTGTACGCGGCGCGCTCGCCGTCCCCCCGCCGGGGCCAGGCGACCACGGTGCTGTAGCCCGAGCGCACCAGGCGCTCGAGCTCGGGCTCGGCTTCGCGCAGGGAGCGGGCCGACGTGGCCGCCGCCTGGGCGCGGAACTCGACCGCCTGCCCGCCCGCCAGCGAGGAGAGGCGGATCTCGGCCCGCTCGGCCAGGGCCGCGCCCACCTCGGCCGGCGGGACGTAGAGGTGGTGGGCCTCGGCGTCATGGAAGGCGGCGCACACGTCGTCCCAGTGGTCGCCCAGCGAGGGCTCGATCTCCTCATCGGCGGCGATCACCAGGGCGGGGGCGGCCGGGTGAAGCAGGTCGAGCAGGGCGACGAAACGCTCGACCGGGAGCAGCTCGGCGATGTCGGGGCGCTCGGCGCGGTCCTCCAGCGCGGCGATCTCGGCGCTCGGGAGCGAAGCGAGCGCGCGATGCTCGGGGGCGAGCTCGGCGGCGGGCGCCACCTCGACGCGCTGGGCTTCTCCCAGCGAGCGCTGGGTGAAGGTCGAGAACCAGCGCAGGGACTCGATCTCGTCGCCGAACAGGTCGACGCGCACGGCCCGCTCCTCGGTGGCCGGATAGAGGTCGACCAGGCCCCCGCGCATGGCGAACTGGCCCCGGTCCTCGACTTGGTCGACGCGCTCGTAGCCCGCCTGGACGAGCGCCGCCGCGCACGCCTCGAGGTCGAGTTGCTCTCCCACCGAGAGCCAGAACGAGCGGGGGCGAAGCGCGGGGTCGGGGACCTTCTCGGACAGGGCCACGGCGGAGATCACCACCACCGGCGGCTCGGCCTCCCGGCCCGGCTCCGCCCCCGCCTGAGACGCCTCGCCCGCGGACTGGCCCCCGGCCTCGCCCACGAAGGCCAGCAGCGCGTCGAGCGCCGCCACCCGCAGCCCCACCAGGTGGGCGGGGGGAGTGAGGTGGGACTCATAGGCGACCCCGCGCGAGGGATAGAAGCGCACGGGCCGCGGGGCGAGCCAGGCCCGCAGGTCGACGGCCAGGTCGCGGGCGGAGCGGTCATCGGCGGCCACCACCAGGGCGGGGCGGTCCTGGGCCAGGGCGCCCGGGATCCCGTCGAGCAAGGCGGCGATCAGGTAGGGGCGAAGGGCGGAGGCGACGAACGCCCGGCCGCCGTCCCGGGCCAGGGCTACGGCGGCGGGCTCGTAGGCGGCGTGCCCCAGCAGGGAGCGCAGGGCGCCCGCGGCGGGGGCGGCTGTCCGCTCAGAGCTCACGGCGCTCCATGATCACGTCCTCGGCCACGTTCGCCGCGTCGGCGACCAGGCGCTCGACCGCATCCGGGGGCTCGGGGAACCGAGCCAGTACCCACGCCGCGACCTGCTCGGGGTCGGTGGTGTCGGGGCGACCGACGCCCACGCGCACCCGGGCGAAGTCCTCGCCCCCCAGCCCCGCGCGCACGGACTTGAGCCCGTTGTGGCCGGCCAGGCCACCGCCCAGGCGGGGGCGCACGTCGCCGAAGTCGAGGTCGATCTCGTCGTGGACCACCAGCACGCGCTCGCGCGGCACGCGATAGGCGCCGCGGGCGGGGCCCACCGAGCGGCCGGCCTCGTTCATGTAGGTCTGGGGCACGAGGATGGCCACCCGGGGGCCGCCCGGCCCGGCGCGGCCCTCGTGGACGCGCGCTCGGTAGCGCTCGCGCGAGCGCCCCAGGCCCCAGCGCTCGGCCAGCGTCTCGGCCACGCGAAAGCCGACGTTGTGGCGGGTGTCGCGGTAGCCAGCTCCGGGATTGCCCAGCCCGACCACCAGCCAGTCGGCGGGCGTGGGGCGAAAGAGGGCCAGGGCCTACTCGCCGCCGCCCTCGGGCGGGGGCTCGGCGCCTTCGCCGCGCTCGGCCTCGCCCTCGGCGGCGGGGGGGGCCTCGCCCTCCTCGACTTCCTCGCCTTCGCCGACCAGCTCGGTCTCCTCCTCGGGCTCCTCCTCCTCCTCGAGCTGGAGCTTGGGCGGCGTGAGCGTCGCGATCACGGTCTCCTCGAGGTCGTCGAGCAGGGTCACCCCGGGCGGAGCGGTGAGCGCGGCGAGGGTGACCGTGTCGTTGATGTCCATCGCGGAGACGTCGTAGGAGATCGACTCGGGGATCTCGGTGGGCAGCGCCTCGACGTTGAGCTCGCGGGTGACGTGCTCGAGCACCCCGCCCTCCTTGGCCCCGGGCGCCTCCTCGGCGCCGGTCAGCTCGACCGTGACGACGGCGTGGATCGGCTGGTCGAGCCGCACCCGCTGCAGGTCAACGTGGACGGTCTGGCCGTGGACCGGGTCGCGCTGGGCGTCCTTGAGCACGGCGGGAGTGGCGTCGCCCCCGTCGATGCTGACGTCGAGCACGGCGCCGGTGGCGGCCAGCGCCAGGCGCAGCTCGCGGGCATCGATCTCGAAGGCGACCGAGTCCCCCCCGCGGCCGTAGAGCACGCCGGGCACGCGGCCCTCGCGGCGCAGCCGGCGCACGGCGCGCGAGCCGTGCGCCTGGCGGGGGCTGACCGAGAGCTTGGTGCTGGTCGCGCGGGCCATGGGCGACCGGCCATGTTAGAAGCTCAGCGCAGCTGCTGGGTTGCCTTGTACAGGCGCTGGGCGTCGAAGAAGGCGGGCTTGCGCGCACCGGCGAAGCTGATCAGGCCCTTGGTGTGGATCGGGGGGCTGGGTCGGGGGTTGCCTCCGTCCCACCCCGGGCGCACCCGGAACTCCTCGATGGCGAAGTAGATGGCCCCCGCCAGCCAGGGCTTGGAGGCGAACACGGACAGGTTGTCGTCGACGAACTGGCTCTGGAACGGGTAGGTGCCGCGCTCGTCCACCGGCCCGCCCCGGTTGGCCTCGGCGCCGAACTCGGTCACCATCAAGGCCTTGCCTCCGTAGCAGGCGCGCTCCTGGTCCAGCCAGTCCGACAGCAGGTCGCGGTCGGCGATCGAGCCCTCGGGGCCCGGGTACCAGCCGAAGTAGTCGTTCAGACCGATCACCGCCAGCGGGCGGTAGGCGGCGGCCTGGCAGCCGTTGGTCACGTAGCCCTGCACCGCCATCCCCACCGGACGGGTGGGGTCGAGCGCATGGGCGGCGTGGACGGCCTCCTTGATGTAGCGGATCTGCCCGCGCTGGGGGTTGGAGTTGAGCTCGTTGGCGATCGACCAGATCGCCACCGAGGGGTGGCTGGAGTTGGTGACCACGTTGGTGCGCACCCGGTTGACCGCGTCCTGGCGCACCCGGTCGTTCTCCAGCTCGCTCTCGGCGACCGAGTAGACGGGGACCTCGGACCACAGCAGGATCCCGTGGGAGTCGGCCTGCTCCTCGAAGTAGGGGGAGAGCGGATAGTGGGCGCGCACGAGCGTTGCCCCGATGTCCTGGATCTCGGAGATGTAGCGGTCGCGGATCGAGTTGGGGATGGCGAAGCCGAACTGGGGCGAGTCCTCGTGCAGGGCCACGCCGCGGAGGTTGGCCACCCGCCCGTTTATGAGCAGCAGGCCGCCGGAGACGCGGATCGAGCGGATGCCGGTGCGCAGGAAGTAGTGGGCCACCCGCGCCCCGCCGGCGCTGGCCTCGAGCGTGACGTCGTAGAGGTTGGGGGAGCCGGGAGACCACAGGCGGGGATTGCGCACGGTGATCGTGCGCTGAAGCGTGCGCGAGCGGCCCTTCTTGATCCGGGCGCTGCCGACCGAGACCGACTGGGAGCCGAAGCGGCTGGCCAGGCGCACGCTCTGATCCGAGCGGGAGTAGTTGGTCAGGGTCACCCGGTAGCGCACGCGTCCGGGGCAGCTCGGGCAGGGCAGATCGGGCTCGACCTGGACGCTGCTCATGTCGACGCGGTTGACCCGGCGCAGGTAGACCTCGCGCAGGAGCCCACCGTAGTTCCACCAGCCGCCGATCAGCCGGCCGCTGGTCTTGCTCACCCCGCCGGGGGGCAGGTCTCCGCCGTGGCGGCGGCTGTCGACGCGGACCACCAGCCGGTTGACGCCGTGCAGGTCCTTGCCCGGGATCTGCAGCTCCCACGGCTGATAGGCCCCGGCGTGCGAGCCGATGTAGTGGCCGTTGACCCACACCTTGGCGCGGTAGTTGACCGACTCGAAGCGCACGATGAACGTGGCGCCGCGCCCCCCGGGCAAGCGGAAGTCCTTGCGGTACCAGCCGATGGTGCCCAGATAGCTGGACACCCCTCCCCCGGTGGCGTTCCAGGCGTTGGGCACGTTTACCTTGCTCCAGCCGCCGGTGCCGCGCTGGCGCTCGAAGTGGCCGCGGGTGCCGCGGCCGCCGTCGAAGCGAAACAGCCAGGTGCCGCCGAGCAGGTAGCGGCCGGAGGGGCCGTAGCTGTACAGGGCCCTGGCCTTTGGCGTCTCCACTCGGTAGGGGCCCACCGGGGGCGGGACGATCGGGGGGGGTGGGGCGGTGGGGGTGAGGTCGGCGCCCCCGGTGCCGGTGCCGGTGCCGCCGGTGCTCTCCTGGGCACCCGCCGACGGTGCCAGCGCCAGCAGGACCAGCGCGAGGATCGGTGCGGCGGCGAGCGGGCGGCGGGCGGCGAGCATGGCGGCAGCGGTCCTGATGGCAGGCGCCCGGGGCGCCGGGACCCCTAGCACTCAGAGGTGCCGGGAATCGGCGGACCGAGATCGAGCAGGGTAACCGACAGGCCGGAGAGGACGTTGCCGGTTCGGCGCACGAGCACGCACTGGACGACGGGCAGGTGGGAGGGGACCTTCCAGGCCACCCGGGTCCTGCCGGTGGCGCCGGTGAGCGTGTAGGCGGTGTGCGAGGTGCTGGTCCGTGCTCAGCCAGCGCGCGAGCACGGCGCTGACGGCGAGAAAGGCCAGGATTCCCAGGCCGATCGCCAGCAGGCGGACGGGGCGAGACACGGCCCCAGTAAAGCGGCGGCCGGGAAGACCGGGCGCCGTCAGGCGCCCATTGTCTATATGGAGTTGGGCGCGGGGAGGCGGACCCCGGCGGCGGGCCTACGCCTCCCAGCCGACGTCGTCGCCGGTCTCCAGCTTGCGCCAGAAGTTGACCTCGGGCTCGGAGCCGACGCCCACCTCCTGCATGATCGGCTCGATCTCCGGGCGGCACTGCTCAAAGAAGGCCTGAAAGCTCTGGGCGTCGGGCCACTCGTCGATGACCATGACCTGGCCGTCGGTCCCGTAGAAGCGGTGGGCGATGGCGCCGTGCTCCTTGGCCTTGGCCGAGATCGCGGGCAGTCGGTCGGGGTCGGCGGAGGCGAGCTCCTCCAGGCGCTTGGGGTCGCCCTGCACCCGGAACGTCACGATCACGGACATCCAGATCCTCCTCGATCGGGTTTTGCCGTCTATTCGATCAGAGGCGACGAGCGGATGCATGACCCGGCGGGCCGCCCTTAGAGACGATCCTCGTCGGAGAGCTCCAGGAAGCGGTCGACCGAGGCCTCCTGGTGGGCGAGCCGCTCGGCGAGGGCCCGGGCGTGGTCGGCGGCGCGGCCGAAGAAGTCCTCCAGGCAGCGCTCGGGGTCCTCGGGCAGCGGATAGACGTGGCAGATGTCGCGCTGGGCGCAGGCGATCCCCATCGGCGGGCGGCCCTCGGCCAGGGTCCGGGGGCCGCACACCGGGGCCACCATCAGCTGGCGATCGGGGGCCACCAGGGCCACGGGCATGAGCCGGGGCGCGGGGAGGTCGACCTCGAGCTCGATCGAGCGGTCGACCGCGACCGAGGCGCCGACCAGCTCGGACAGCGGCTGGCGCCATACGGCGAGGACGGTGTCGGCGGCGAGCAGGGCGTCGCGCAGGGAGCGCGCCTGCTCGGCGTAGAGCTGCTCGGCGTCCTGACGGTCCTCGGCATCGGCCAGGTCCAGGTCACACGGGACGCGCAGGAGCTCGTCCGAGGCCACGCTATCGCCGGCGCCCCGGCCCCCGTGGGCGACGTAGGTCTGGATCGTTCCCAGGTCGCGCCGGCCGTGAAAGATGATGGTCAGCGCGTCGCACAGCGACAGGCCGCGCACCCGCATCGCCACCGCCACCGCCGTATCGGAGTCGAGCAGCGCCGCGCGCAGGAGCTCCTCGGCTTCGTCGCGGTGGGGGCTGGGCTCCTCCATAGGCTCGTGGAAATCGGGTACTGGGTTCCTGGAATGCTCGCAGACGTGGTACCCGTAACCGCCGATGCGGCTGCTCTATAAACCGTTCGCGATCGCGTTTGGCGCGCTCGCGGGCCTGATCTCCAAGCGGCTGTTCGAGCTCGCCTGGGGGCGGGTCGACGCCCGCGAGCCGCCGGCGCCCGACACGCGTCAAACGACGTGGGGCAAGGTGCTGGCCGCAGCCGCCCTGGAGGGGCTGGTGTTCAAGGTCACCCGGGCCGCCATCGATCGGGCCGGCGCGGTCTCCTTCGAGCGGCTGACCGGCGTGTGGCCGGGCAAGCAACGGGACGAGGCAGACGCGGAGCACGAGTAGCGCCCGCGCGGTTCGGGCTTTGGGCGCCCAGTACAGACGTCCACCGTTCGCGCGGCGCACGGCTATTCGGACGTTCCTCGGCGGGCTCGACCCTCGGACCCCGCGGGCGGCGGCGAGCGCTCGGCGCTTTTCGCCCCCGGGCCGGGGGCCGGTCCCCGTCTGCCCCGGAGGATCATGCCGCGCTCGATCAGCTCGCCGATCCGGGCCTCGAAGGCGGCGAAGTCCCGGGCGAGCAGGAGGTCAAGCGGGCGGCCCCCCGCCCCGCCGGCGGCTCCGCCCCCCCCGGCCCCGCCCGAGCGCATCCACCGGGCGAGAAGCCCAGGGCCGACGCGCCCCGCCCCCTCGCGCGCCAGGGCGAGCAGGATCGGCAGCTCCGGCCGGTGGTCGAGTTGATCGGAGACGAGCTCCAGCGGGTCGGCGTCCAGGGCCGCGCACAGCTCGTCGTCGGACAGGCCGAGCAGCTCGGCCAGCTCGGCCGCGGGCTGGCTCAGAAGAGCTGGTTCTCGCCGCCGAAGACGTCGGAGACCGAGTCGTCGGTGAAGATGCGGCGGATCGAGTCGGTGAGCAGGTCGGCGCAGGGGAGCTGGCGGACGTTGTCCGGCACGCCGGGCGGCAGGGGGATGGTGTCGGTGACCACGATCTCCTCGAAGGCGACGGTGGACAGATTCTCGAAAGCGTGGCCGGAAAACACGCCGTGGGTGGCGGCGGCGTAGATGCGCGACGCGCCCTCGTCGAGCACGGTCTCGGCGGCCGCCTTGAGCGTGCCCGCCGTGTCGATGATGTCGTCGACGAGCACCGCGGTCTTGCCGCGCACGTCGCCGATCACGTAGCCGATCTCGGCGACCTGCTGGGCGGGGCGCTCCTTGTCGAGGATCGCCAGCTCGGCGCCGATCTTGGAGGCGAACTTCTTGTTGAGCTTCACGCGGCCGGCGTCGGGGGCGACCACCACGAGGTCCTGCAGGCGCAGGTCGGTGAAGTACTGGGTGAGCATGAACAGGGCGGTCATGTGATCGACCGGCTTGGTGAAGAACCCCTGGGTCTGGCCGGCGTGCAGGTCCATGGTGAGGACCCGGTCGGCGCCGGCGGCCTCGAGCATGTGGGCCACCAGCCGGGCGGTGATCGGCTCGCGGGGGGCCGACTTCTTGTCCTGGCGCGAGTAGCCGAACCAGGGGGCCACGGCGATCACCCGGTGGGCCGAGGCGCCGACCGCGGCGTCGATCATCACCAGCAGCTCCATGAGCGCGTCGTTGGCGCTGATGCCGGTGTAGGGGTTGCCGCAGGTGGGCTGGACGATGAACACGTCGGCGCCGCGGATCGACTCCAGATAGCGGCAGTAGACCTCGCCGTTGGAGAACGTCTTGAGGTCTACGCCGCCCAGGTCGACGCCCAGCTTGCCGGAGATGCGGTGGGCCAGCTCCGGATTGGCGCGGCCCGCGAAGAGCATGAGCCGCTTGTCGTAGTCGATGGGCAGGCTCGTCCCCATCGTGGCCACCTGGGGCTCGATCACGCTCACGGCTTTCTCAGTGTACGCCGGGGACCTGACGGGCGAACTGGGTTTGGTGCTAGTCGGACCCATCGGCTTTGGCGGGGCGCCGGCGGCGGGCGTAGCCGGCGATGTTGGTCTGGCGCTCGCGGGCGATGCCCAGCGCCTCGGCGGGGACGTCCTCGGTGATCACCGAGCCCGCGCCGGTGTAGGCGTCGTCGCCGACGGTAACCGGGGCCACGAAGGACACGTGCACGCTGGAGTGCACGCGCGCGCCGATCTTGGTGCGGTGCTTGGTGGTGCCGTCGTAGTTGGCGGTGATGGTGCTGGCCCCCAGGTTGGCGTGGGGGCCGACGTCGGTGTCGCCCACGTAGGACAGATGCGGGACCTTGGCCCCGGTGCCGATGTGCGAGTTCTTGATCTCCACGAAGGTGCCGGCCTTGGCGCCCTCCTCGAGCTGGGTCCCGGGGCGCAGGTAGGCGAAGGGGCCCACCGTGCAGCGGGGCCCGACCCGGCAGGAGTCCAGGTAGGAGTGCACGACGCGCACCTCGTCGGCCAGCTCGGTGTCGATCAGGGTGGTGAGCGGCCCGATGCGGCACAGCTCGCCCGCGCGCGTCGAGCCGCGCAGGAAGCTGGCGGGCTCGACGACCGTGTCGCGCCCCAGCTCGACGTCGACCTCGATCACCGTGCTCCCGGGGTCGACGATGGTCACCCCGGCGGCCATGTGGCGCTCGTGGATGCGGCGCTGGGCGAGCTTGCGGATCTCGGCCAGCGCGATGCGGTCGTTGACGCCGAGGGTGAGCGTCGGGTCGTCGACCTTGTGCGCGGCGACGGGCTGGCCGTCGCGGCGCATGACGACCAGGGCGTCGGGGAGGTAGTACTCGCCCTGGACGTTGTCGGGGCGCACCTGGGCCAGAGCGTCGAGCATGGCCCGGCCCTGGAAGGCGTAGATGCCGGTGTTGACCTCTTTTATGGCGAGCTCCCGCTCGCTGGCATCCCCCGGCGTCTTGGTCTCCACCACCCGCTCGACCGTTCCGTCGGGGGCGCGCACCACGCGTCCGTAGCCGGTGGGGTCGTCGAGCTCCATGGTGGCCATCGTGGCCGGGGCGCCGCTCGCCTCGTGGCCCTGGGCCAGTCCCTCGATCGCCTCGGCGGTGATCAGCGGGACGTCTCCGGAGAGGATGATCACCGTGGCGTCGTGGTCGACGTGGGTGGCGGCGGCCAGGACGGCGTCGCCGGTGCCCTTGGGCTCGGCCTGCACGGCCAGATGGACGCCCTCGGCCAGCTGTCCCTCCAGCGCCCGGTTGGGCCCTCCCACCACCACGATGCGCCCGGCGCCCGCCTCGCGCGCCGCGGCCACGGGCCAGTTGACCATCAGTCGGCCGAGCAGGGGATGCAGCACCTTGGGGGTGCGAGAGCGCATACGCGTCCCCTCCCCGGCGGCGAGGATCACGACGGTCGGCGCTGGCACCAGGCAATCCTAGGGCAGCGCCGGCCGCCGGCCGCCCCCGAGAGGGCCCCGCCCCGGCCCAGCGGCCGGCCGGCCCCGCCCCGGCGCACGAGGCGGGGCGCGCCCAGGGGCATGGATCGGCCGGGGGATGGAGTTAGGAGCCGGGACCGCCGGGTGAGTCCGGTCCGGGCCCAGAGCCCGAGCCGGGCCCGGGGCCCGAGCCCCAAGGGGAGCCGGTGCCCGGGGCCCCGGGCGCCAGGTGGCCGGCGTCGCCCGCCAGCTTCTGCGCGTCGGCGATGATCGCCCAGATCGCGCTCAGCCCGGGCACCCGGCCCGTCGGGTGGTTCGGGGGCTTGGGCGAGAGCGCGGGCGGGCCCGAGCCGTCGCCGGGACCGGAGCCGTCGTGCGCGTAGCCGGAGCCGTCGTCCGAGTAGCCGGACCCGTCGTCCGAGCCGCTCGAATCACCGGGGCCGCTCGAGGAGCCCTCGCCCGACGTGTCGTCGGCGCCGCCGGAGCCGTCGGAGGAGCAGCCGGTGGCCGCGGCGAGCTGCTTCTGGAGGTCGGCCAGCTGGGTGGGCAGGCTGGTGATGAAGTCCTGCACCTGCTTTTGCACGTCGGGCGGCAGCTTTGCGATGAGCGGCGCGAGGTAGCTGAGGTTGTCCTGGATGCCAGAGACGAGGTCGTTCAGCGCACCCGAGACGTCGCCGCTGACGTCGCAGTCCAGGGAGTCGCCTTCGAGGTCCGAAGCCAGCGGACCGGCGGAGCCGGGCTCGGCGCTGATCAGCGCGCCGATCTCGGCCTGCACCGACGCGGGCAGCTGAGAGATCGCCGCCTTGAGCAGGTTGATCGCGTCCTGCTCGGTCTGGATCGAGTCGGCGATCAGCTTGGCGATCAGGGGCTGAAGGTCGGTTGGGGCGCTGCGCAGGGCGGCGCCCAGCCGGTTTGCCTGCTGGCCCTGAGAAGAGGCGAGCAGGCGCAGGCCCTGGGCCGCGCGGGCGCGCGCGGTGCGGCGGTGCGAGCGCTTCCACAGCGCGACGGCGGCGCGGTGGGCGGCGCCCGACTCGCTGCGCACGCGGCTGAGCCCGGTCTGGGCGCGCTTCTTGGCGCGCAGATGGCCGAGCGACCCGTTGAGCGCCTTCTTGGCCCGCGTGACGTGGACGCGCACGGTCTTGAGCGACGGCGCCGCGGTAGCCGGGCTGGCGGACACCGCGCTCAGCGCGGTCGCCCCGAGGACCGCGGCGAGGAGCATCCGTGCGAGCCGGCCCCGCGAGCGGGTGGCGGGGGTGCCGCGACGGTGCGCGCCGCGCCGAGGGTGAGGGTGAGACATGTCGCCTCCTCCGTGAAGCAACTGGGCGGCCTGGCGAGAGGCCCCTGGCTTTGCGCCCCCGCCTCGCGGCGGGTTTGCCCTATAGGTGAGGCGTCTTGCCTCCTACTAGTCGATGAGACGGGGAGTGGGTGCGGATGTCATCGACACCTTGCACCCGCCAGCGAGCTCGTGTTTACGAGCGGATGGTCGCGCCTAGAATCTCGTGCAGCCGTCCTTGGGGGGTCGTCCAACAGGCTAGGACTCCAGATTTTGGATCTGGCAATCGGGGTTCAAGTCCCTGCCCCCCAGTAGCCCCCTCGGTCGTCAGGGGGCCCGACAGGCGCTAACCCCACCCGGGTGGAAGCGCTGTTCCGAAGCCCCCGCCTGCCGTGTATTCCGTCCGCCTCATGGGCGAACATATGTTCGTGCCGCGGTACTCAGAGCACGAGGCGAGGGAAGCGATCGCGGGCTCGCGCTCCTATTCGGAAGTGCTGCGCAAATTGGGGATGCGCGCCGCGGGCGGGAATTTTCAGACCCTTCGAAAGTACGCGGACACGATCTGGTGTATTCCGACCGATCACTTTGACTCCGACGCCGCCGTCGCGGAGGGACGACGCAAGTCAGGCCTGCCCCTGGCACAAGTGCTCGTGGCCAACTCCACGTATCACCGCGGGAAGCTGAAGCAGAGGCTGTACAGGGAAGGGCTCAAGCGACGTGAGTGCGAGCTCTGTGGCCAGGGCGAGATCTGGAACGGTCGCCGCATGGCGCTGATCCTCGATCACATCAACGGGATCAGCGACGACAACCGGCTCGAGAACCTGCGTATTGCATGTCCAAATTGCGCCGCAACGCTGGATACCCATTGCGGGCGCCAGAACCGCCTCGAGAAGGATCCTCGGAAATGTGTTCTATGCGGCTCCGACTTCCTGCCCGGCTTTGTAAGCCAGCGCTTCTGCTCACGCTACTGCGGCACCCGTTCAGGGAAGGGAGATCGCAGCGCCAAGCCATATCTCCGCAAGGTCGTGCGTCCGCCCTACACCCACCTGCTCCGGGAGATCCAGGCGCTCGGCTACTGCGGCACAGGGCGACGCTATGGCGTTTCGGACAACGCAATCCGCAAATGGATCCGCCAGTACGAACGCGAGCTCGCGGCGCGTGACGAGCAGGACGAAGGCCCAGACGAGCGGCTACGGCGCGCGGCGTGACGCATCG
>VAYS01000027.1 GCA_005883215.1 Actinomycetota bacterium | reverse complement strand
GAACGCCGCCACCAGGCCCGCAAGTCGGTCATCGCCGCGATCGAGAAGCGGCTCGCGCAATAGCGTCAGGCGGCGGAGGCGCCGTCCGGCTGTCCGCGCCGGCCGCCATGGCCAGGTCTAGAGACCCGGCCCCCAGTCGCTTCGCCACCCCGGCGGCGTCCACGCGCTGTCCGTCGCGCCACAGCTCGCGAAACCGGTCCCCCACGCCCTGCTCGCGGTGCCAGCACTCTCCGAAGCGATCGCGCAGGTCGGCGACCAGGGCGCCCTCGAGCGCCCAGGCGCGCAGGTAGCGCGCGCAGTAGAAGGAGGGGTCGAGGTCCGCGAGCCAGAGCTCGGCCGGCCAGTCGATGCCGGTGGCCTCGCTCAGCAGGGTGCGATAGCGCGCACCGCCGGTTGGGCCCGCGCCGCGCTCGTGGAGCTCGAGCTCGAACAGCAGCTTGGCCGCGTAGCGGCGCAGCATCAGCAGCCGCTCGAGGGAACCGACCCGGTCCGGGCCGGTGAGCTCCAGGTGCGCGCTTCTCCACCACGAGGCGTCGATCAGATGCTCGAACAGGAAGGCGAAGGCCTCGGTGACCGAGTTGTCGCCCAGGTGTCGATGCTCGAAGTCGAGCTCCGCGTCCACCGACGCCAGGTGCTGGGCGTGTCCCCCTTCGTGAAACAGCGCGGCGAAATCCTCCCGGCCCCCCACGGGTGAGACCACGACGTATATCTCTCCCGGAACTCGGGCCGGTGCGCAGAATGCTCGCCGCGACTTTCCCCGGCGCGCCTGGAGATCGATCCGCACGCCGGGCGGGGCGGGGTCGAGCCCCAGCCCCGCCAGCGTCTCGCGCCAGGAGGACCACAGCCGACGGGTATTGAACCCCTCCCCGGTGTCCGGCGTCGGCTCGCCGGCCAGCAGGCGCGGGAGGTCGCCATGGCCCAGCTCGCCGACCTCCACGCCGAGCACCGCCTGGGCTACGTCACCCAGCGCCTCGCCATACGCGCCGGCCGTGGTGTCGAGCAGGACCCGGCAGGCCTCGCCCGTGGCCGCCAGGTCGATGCCGGACACCTCCTCGTGCAGAGCCAGGTACGAGGGCCAGCCCAGCTCGCGTGCGCGGGATTGAACCTGCTCCAGGGCCTCGGCTCGTACTGGGTTGAGCGTTCGCTCGATCGCGGCCAGCCGGGCTCGCTCGATCGCTGCGCGGCGGGCGGGGTCGGGCTCGACGGCCTGGGAACGAGCGGCGTCGGCCAGGGCGAGCGAGCGGCCTCCGATCTCCAGCTCGATCGCCTGCTCTCGCGTGTGCGCTTCGGCTTCCAGCTCGCGGGCGCAGGAGACCAGGCAGCCTTCGGCGGCGAAGCGCAGCAACGCTTGCTCGCGACGGTCACCGGGGCCGGAGGCGCGGGCGACCAGCTCTCGAAGCTCGGTGACCGCGTCGCCGCTGAACAGATCCCCATAGCTCCTCTCCACCGCGGCCGGGCCCCCGGGCGGCTGGTGCCCGGCAAATTGCCGATACTGCGCCCGGCCGAGATCCCGGCAGAACCGCTCCCCGCGCGCGCGGTAACCGGCCAGATCCATGCGCCTGCCATCCTAGATCGGCGTGCCCGTCTCGCCCGCTCCCCGCCCGGAGTCCGACGCTCCCCCGCCTGGCACCGGCTCGCGCCCGGATGGCGGCCCGCGCTCGGCGCGGCCGGCCGTCGGCGCCGAGCTGGAGCTGAGCATCGACTCGCTCGCCCACGGCGGCGCCGGGGTGGCCCGACACGACGGATACGTGCTGTTCGTCCCCGGCGCTGTGCCCGGCGACCGCGTGCTCGCCCGGGTGGTCAAGCGCAAGCGCTCCTACGCCCAGGCCCGCGTGCAGCGGCTGCTCGAGCCGGCGGCCGAGCGGGTGCCCGAGCAGGCCCATCATCCCGGCGTTCCCTGGCAGGTGCTGCCCTACGAGCGCCAACTCGCGGTCAAGGAAGACCAGGTCCGTGACGCTCTGCGGCGCCTCGGCGGCCTCTCGGGCGACGCGGTCGAGGCGATCGTGCCCGCCCGCCAGCAGTGGCGCTACCGCAACAAGCTCGAATACTCCTTCGGCACCGACCACACCGGCCGGCTCGTGTGCGGCTTTCACGAGCCCGGTCGCTGGGACCGGGTGGTGGCGGTCGACGACTGCCTGCTCGCCTCCGCCGCCGGCAATGCCGCGCGCGAGCTCGTGTTGGGGTGGGCGCGCGAGGCCGGACTGACGGCACACGACCGGCGCACCGGCGAGGGCATCCTGCGCCACCTCGTGGTGCGCGAGGGGCGGCGCACGGGGGCGCTTCAGGTGCGCCTGGTGACGACCCCCGCCCGCCTGGAGCTCGACGAGCTCGCGCTCGCGCTCGGCGACGCTTCGCTGTTGTGGACGCGCACCGAGGCGCGCGCCGAGATCACGAGCGGTGGCGCCACCGAGCTGATCAGGGGCTCGGCCCGGCTTCCCGAGCGCCTGCTCGAGCTGGAGCTGGGGATCTCGCCGGAGGCGTTCTTTCAGACCAACACCGAGATGGCCGAGACCCTGTATGAGACGGCGCGCGAGTTCGCCGCCCTGGAGGGCTGGGAGCGCGCATTTGACCTGTACTGCGGGATCGGCACCATCGGGCTGTCGCTCGCGCCGCGCCTGGGCGAGCTGTGGGGGCTCGAGGTGGTGCCCGACGCCGTGCGCGACGCCCAGGAGAATGCCGAGCGCAACCAGATCTCAAACGCACGCTTTGAGGTGGCCGACGTGCGACTTGCTCTGCGCGAGCTCACCGAGCAAGCGGGACGTCCGGACCTGGTGGTCGTGGATCCCCCGCGGGCCGGACTGTCGGCCAAGGTCGTGCGTCGGATCGTGGAGTGCGCGGCGCGGCGGATCGTCTACGTCTCGTGCAACCCGACCACGCTGGCGCCCAACGCGGCCCAGATCGTGGAGGCCGGCTGGTCGCTGCGTCGCGTGCGCCCCGTGGACATGTTTCCCCAGACGCCGCACATCGAGTGCGTGGCGTTATTGGAGAGGTGGGCAGCTGGCGGCGGGTAGGGTCGCCGCGCCATGAAGGGCCTGTGGCGCCGCTATCGCGGGCAGCCCACATAGGCGCAGGGGGTCGTGGGGATCGCCGCCGGCTGCGCCGCCCTGTTGGCCCTGGTCGTTGCCTTGACCGGCCAGAGCACCAAGCGCCGGCAAGTTCGTCCTCTCGGGCAGGGGACCGTCGGCCAACAGGGAGATCGTCGGCATCTTCACCGCCAACCGGCTGGGCTTTGACGACATCAACGTGTCGGCGGGGGCACGAGCAACCCGACCAACACCGTCCCGGGCAACACCCCGTCGGTGGCCTGCGCGGTGGCTATCACGGCCCGGTAGAGCGGCGAAGCAGGGCTGAGAGCAGGCGCCCGGCCTAGACTGCGCCGGCATGCGCGCCGCGACCGTCCGCGACGGCGAGATCGTCGTCGCCGAGCACGCCGACCCCCAGCCCGGCGCGGGCGAGGTCCTGGTCCGCGTGCGGGCCGCCGGCCTCAACGGCGCCGACATGCTGCAACGCGCCGGTGCCTACCCCGCTCCCCCCGGCTCCCCGCCCGACATCCCCGGCCTAGAGCTCGCCGGCGAGGTGGCCGAGCTGGGCGCCGGTGCGAGACGCTTTGCCCAGGGCGATCGGGTCATGGCCGTCGTTGGAGGTGGCGGTCAGGCCGAGCTGGCCGTCGTGCACGAGCGCCAGCTCATGCCGGTCCCCGAAGCTCTGGACTGGCCCGCGGCCGGTGGCGTACCCGAGGTCTTCACCACCGCTCACGACGCGCTTTTCACCCAGGCGGAGCTCGGCCTGGGCGAGCGCCTGCTCGTCCACGGGGGGGCCGGTGGGGTCGGCACCGCGGCGATCCAGCTCGGCCGGGCCACCGGAGCCTCGGTGGTGGCCACGGTGCGCGACCGTGCTCGCCACGCCGAGGTGGCGGCGCTGGGCGCCGACGTGATCGGGCCCGACGGCTTTGCCGAGCACGGCCCGTTCGACGTCGTGCTCGAGCTGGTGGGCGCCCCCAACCTGTCCTCAAACCTCGAGGCGCTCGCGCCCGGGGGCCGCGTGGTCGTCATCGGCGTCGGCGCCGGGGCCAAGGGCGAGCTCAATCTCCTGGCCGTGATGGGAAAGCGCGCCCGGATCAGCGGCTCGACGCTGCGCCCCCGGCCCCTGGAGGAGAAGGCGCTCACCGCGCGCTTGATGGAGCGCCACGTCCTGCCCCTGCTGGCGCGGGGCGAGGTACGGGTTCCGGTGTCCGACTCCTTCCCGCTCGACCGGGCCGCCGACGCCTACGAGCGCTTTGCCGCTGGGGGCAAGCTGGGCAAGATCGTTCTTTTGACCAGCTGAGCGCGCGCTCAGGCGGTCTCGTCCTCGGCCGCTTCCTCCTCGAGGGGCAGCACGTCGGTGGCGTGGATCGCGCACAGGGTCGGTCCCCCGCTCTCCATCACCACCTTGAGCTCCTCGGGGGTGAGCTTCGCGCCGCACTCCTCGCAGCGTTCGCCGGCCGCTTCGAGCGTGTGTTCCTCGAGGTCCATGGTGATCGATCCTACCCCGGTGCCGACACGATGTGCGGGGCGCGTGCCGGCGCGGTCGGTAGAGGTGGTTCCGCCGCCCGACGGCGCGCCGGCCCTACGCCCAGATCTCGTCGAACTCGTACTGGTCGAAGGGGAGCAGCCAGCACTCGGCGATCCGGCCCTCGGCGATCCGGAAGATTCCCACCGTGCGCCAGCTGCGGCGCACTCCGCCCAGCTCCGCTTCGCCGTCGGCGAAGTGAACGACGCGCTCACCCTCGGCCAGCATCCCCCGCCCGGTGACGAGGAACGTCTCGCCGGCCCGGTCGCGGCGGCGGGCGAAGTACGCCAGGACCTCGTCCACCCCACGGTACTCGCCGGCGATCGCGCTGCGGCCGGGCACGTGCCAGACGACATCCTCGGCGAGCACCTCCCGCAGCTCGTCCGCGACCGCCTGCCCGGCGTAGAAGCACCGCTGGACGGCGTAGAAGCGCTCGACTATCTGGCCGCTCGAATGCACCGATGGCCACCCACCCTACGGCCGGGGCGCGAGCGCATCCTTATCCGCCGCACGCGCCGGCCGGCGCCTAGTACGGGGGCAGCTCTTCGTACCAGCTGCCCAGTGCCCGGAACGCGACCCAGAACGCGCGCTTGGTGTCCTCGTCGTCGAGCGACTCGTCGATGTTGGGGACATACAGCGCGTCGATCGACGGGGTGAGCAGCTGGATCTCGCCCGGCCGGGGCTCGAGCGAGCGCGACAGCGGGATGTCGAGGTCGTTGAGCACGGCCAGCGCTTCGGGCCCCATGACCACGACGATCTTGGGCTGGACGATGGCCAGCTCCTCGACCACCCGGGCCACGCAGGCGGGGTCGGCGAGCGAGGGGTCGCCGACCGGGCACTTGACGCACAGCGTGCCGTAGACGGCGAGGGGGTCGATCTGCAGACGCTTGAGCGCCTTCATCAGCGCGCTGCCGCTGCGCCCGTAGAAGGCCACGCCCTCCTCGATCTCCGAGGCCACCGCGGAATGCTTGAGCAGGAACACGTCGGCCTGCGGGTGCCCCGACCCCAGCACCGGAGTGGTCTGCCCGCGCGGGCAATGCGAGCACGCCTGCAGCTCGCGGGTGAGCGCGTTGAGCTCGCGGATCGCTCGCTCCAGGTACTTCTCGCGGATCTCGTCGTCGGTGGTGGGCATCGGTCCCAGGGCTTTTGACGGCTCTTGTGGCTGTCCCTCCGGGTGCATCAGGAGTTGCGCAGGGCGCGGCGGGCGCGCCGACGACGGCTGGCCTGCCGGCTGGCCTGGGGCCGGGCCTTGGTCTGGAGGAACTTCAGCGCCTGGACGTAGAGCAGGCTGGTGGGCCGGGTGACGATGTCCGCCTCGCGCAGCGAGGCCAGGAACTCCTCGGGACCGTCGAAGTCGCGCATGCGCACCCGTACCGAGCCCAGGCCCTGGGGGACGTGGGAGTCCGAGCCCGCGCCAGCGGGGATCCGGTACTTGGCCGCGAAGCGGGCGGCCTCCTCGTTGAACGAGCCGATCGCCACCCGGGGGTTGAAGACCTCGATCGCGTCGATCTCGTCGAGGATGCCCAGCAGGTGCTCGTAGTCGGGGACGGCGTGGAGCCGGTCGAAGGGGTGGGGCACGTAGACCAGGCCGCCCTGGTGGCGGATCTGGGCGATGGTCTCGGCCAGATCGAGCCCCCGCTCGATGCGCTCGGAGAGGAACAGCCCGATGACCTCTCCCTGACTGGCGGTCTTGATCTCCTCGGCGACGATCACCTTGAGGCCGTCCGCTTGGGCGGCGGCGGACAGCGCCCCGGAGATCTCGTTGTGGTCGGTGACCGCGATCGCCCCCAGGCGCTGCTGGCGTGCGGTGGCGAGCAGCACCTCCACCGGGGTGGCGCAGTCGTGGGAGTGGTCGGTGTGCATGTGCAGATCGACGTCGATCACCGCGCGCGAGGCCAGCCGTCGGCGCAGCGCGCCGTCGGCGGGGGGCGCCTTGCGCCGGGCGGCCACCTGGCCGTAGACGTCCTCGAGCTCATCGGCCACCCGCCGCCAGGTCAGGCTCGCCCGCGACTCGGCGGCGCCCTTGACCAAGCGCGCGCGCAGCTCGGGGTCGGCGATCAGCCGGCCGAGCTGGCCGGCCAGGACCTCGACGTCACGGGGCTCGAACAGCAGCCCGGCGCCCCCTTCGGCCAACGCCTCCTCGTAGGCCGGCAGCCGGGAGGCGACGGGCACCGCGCCGGCGGCCAGGCCGCGCAGCAGCAGGCCGGGGGCGGGCGCGGCGCCGTCCGACGCGCACACCAGCACGTCGGCCCAGTCGAGCAGCTCATCCTCCGACAGCTCGGCCGCGGAGACCACGCGCACCCGCTCGCGCAGCTCGGCGCGCAGCGGCGTCGAGGAGGAGGCCCCGCGCTCGGTCAGGACCGTCACCTCCCACCCCGGCTCCAGCGGCAGTCGCCGCAGCGCGCGCAGGAGCACGCGCTGGGCCGGGCGCTCCTCCTCCTCGGCAAAGGCGATCCGCACCGGCCCGGCGTGGTCGGCGACCCGGGAAGCGGCGGCCGAGCGCTTGGCGCTCGCGCGCCCGTCGGCGGCGGGAGGGTCGGCTCCGGGCAGGACCACGCGGTACTCGCCGGGGAAGTAGCGGCGCATGAGCTCGGCGGTGGCGGCGAAGCTCGCCGTGCGCGCGTCGAGCCGGCCGAAGAACAGCTCCACCACCTTGCGCGCCAGCTGGGTGGACACCACCCGCTCGGTCGGGGCGTGAAAGCTGCCCACGTTCAGCGAGCGCGAGTGGCGCAGGGCGGCGCTGGCGGTGCTCGGGGCAAACGGCTCGTGCACGTGGACGAAGTCCGAGGCCAGTCCGACGAGCAGCTCCTCCACCGTCCGGGCCACGTCGATCGGCAGCGCGCCGCGGCGGCCGGCCGCCCCCGGAACGTCGAGCACCTCGCCGACGGCGACCAGCGGGACGCCGGCCGCGGTGACCTCCAACCCCCGGCCCTGCAGCAAGGCGTCAGGATCTTCCCGGAGCCGGCGCAGCGCCTGGCGCGAGCGCCGCACCACGGCCTGCGAGCGCGACGGAGCGATCACCAGCGGCCGGTGTCCGCGCTCGGCCAGCTCCCCGGTCACTCGCTCGACGAACAGGTTGACGTCGGCGCGCTCCTCCCAGGGGTACGGGGTCACGTGGGCGATCGAGAACCTGGCGGGCACCGCCGGGCAAGCATACGCGCGCGTTGGGCCCGCGCCGCGCCCTGGGGCCGGCGCGTCGCCTAGCGGCGCCCGGCGGGGTGGCTGGGCCTGCGACCCGGCTAGGCGCGCGGACGGGTGGCGGTCGCCTTGGCGCGCCGGGTGGCGGTCGCCTTGGCGCGCCGGGTGGCGGTCGCCTTGGCCCGTGGCCGGACCGGCTTGGTGCCCGGGCGCCTCGAGTAGCGGGCGATGAACTTCTCGGTCGCGGCGCGCGCTTCGTCGTCGGGACGCTGGGTGTGGGGCGACTTCATCAGGTACGCGCTGGGGCCGTCGAGCTGGCCGCCGACGCCGTGGTTGAGCGCCAGCTTGCAGCAGCGCACGGCGTCGATGACGATCCCCGCCGAGTTGGGCGAGTCCCAGACCTCGAGCTTGAGCTCGACGTTCAGCGGCACGTCGCCGAAGGCCTGGCCCTCCATACGGATGTGGGCCCATTTGCGGTCGCTGAGCCAGGGCACGTAGTCCGACGGACCGATGTAGACGTCGTCGGGGGGGAGCGTGTGGCCCATGATCGACGTCACGGCGTCGGTCTTGGAGATCTTCTTGGACTCCAGCCGCTCGCGCTCGAGCATGTTGTAGAAGTCCATGTTGCCCCCGACGTTGAGCTGTGAGGTGCGCAGCATCCTCACCCCGCGGTCGTGGAACAGCCGGGCCAGCGACCGGTGCACGATCGTGGCCCCGACCTGGGACTTGATGTCGTCTCCCACGATCGGCAGGCGCGCCCGCCGAAAGCGGCGGTTCCAATACTCCTCGCGGGCGATGAACACCGGGATGCAGTTGACGAACCCGCAGCCGGCCTCGAGCACCTGCTCGACGTACCACTTGGTCGCCTGCTCGGAGCCCACCGGCAGGTAGGACACGACGACGTCGGTCTTCGTCTCGCGCAGGATCGAGACTATGTCGGCGGTCTCGCCGGGCGCCTTGCGGATCTTCTCGGACAGGTACTTGCCCAACCCGTCGTGGGTCATCCCCCGCTGAACGGGCACGCCGAGGCTGGCCGGCACCTTGGCGAACTTGATCGTGTTGTTCTCGCCCGCCCAGATCGCGCGACCCAGGTCCTTGCCCACCTTGGCGGCGTCGACGTCGAAGGCGGCGGTGAACTCGATGTCTGAGACGTGGTACCCGCCCAGGTCGACGTGCATCAGTCCCGGGACGCTCTCCGCGGGGTCGGCGTCGCGGTAGTGGTGGACCCCCTGCACGAACGCCGAGGCGCAGTTGCCCACGCCGATGATGGCCACCCGAACCTTGTCCGGCGGATAGCGCGCGGCGCCGTTGGAGACGGCGCCGTCGGCGGTCGCGGCGTGCTTGCCGTTAGCTGTGGTCACGGTTTTGGGCTCTCCTCGCGGATGTCAGTACTGGTGCAGTACCCGATTGGGCCCCGGCGATTACACCTGGCTACTCGGGACGGCCTGGGGGCGGGGGCTCGCCGGCGACGTCGGGGACGGCCAGCACGGGGGCAGAAGCGCGCAGGGCCGAGCGCACGTGCCAGATGCGCTGGAACACCGTGACCACGCTCAGGGCGGCCAGGGCGATGACCGCCGGCTTGAGCAGCTCGAAGGACCCCAGGAACGCGCCCCGGGCCAGCAGCAGGCCGGCCGAGAGCACGACCACGCGCACCGGCCGCGAGGCGATACCGACCTTGCACTCCACCCCCAGCGCCTCGGCCCGCGCGCGCGTGTAGGAGACCAGTAGCGAGGCGAGCACCGCCCCCACCACCACGGCCACCGCCAGCTCGTCTCCCCGGCTGGCGAAGTAGGCGCCCACCGCGGTGAGCACGATTCCCTCCTCGGCTCGGTCCAGGGTGGAGTCCAGAAACGCCCCGAAGGGGGTGCCCTTTCCCGACATGCGCGAATAGCGCCCGTCCAGGGTGTCCATCACCGACCCCACGATGAAGGCCAGGCCGCTGAGGAAGAACAGCCGCTCCCAAACCAGCACCGCGGCGAGGACGTTGAGCGCCAGCCCGGTGAGCGAGATCGCGTTCGGGGTCAGCCGCGACTCGATCAGGCGGTTGCGCATCTCCTCGCGCCGCTCGGCGCTGGCCAGCGGGGGTCGCCCGGCGCGGGCGCCGTTGGGGCGCTCCAGAAGACGGGGCATGGATGGTCCTCAGGCCGCCGCGCGCGCCTCGGCGGCGGCGGGAGGGGCGAAGCGCCACGCGTTGGGCCGGGTCCGAGCCAGCCAGCGGGCCACGTAGGCGGCCGCCCCGGCGGTCACCGCCCCCAGGATGGCGTCGGCCAGGAAGTGGTTGGCGGTGGCCACCGTCACGAAGGTGATCAGCAGCGGGTACAGCAGCCAGAACACGCGCACGGCGGGGAAGCGCACCAGCTTGAACAGGCTCAGCCCGACCATCACGGCGAAGCCCACGTGCATCGACGGCACCGCGGCGTAGGCGTTAAAGAAGGCGTTGACCGAGGAGTTGTCCTGGGCCACGCCGGTGACGTCCGAGACCGAGTCGAAGAATCCCCACTCGGGCATGAACCGCGGTGGCGCGGTGGGAAAGACGATGTAGCCCAGCAGCGCGAGCACCATCGCCACCAGGAACATGTTGCGCACGAAGTAGAAGCTGCGGTTGCGAAACAGGTACAGGAAGACCAGCGCGCCGATGGTCACCGAGGTCTGGGCGTTGACGTAGATCCAGCTCGCCGTCCCGGCGACGAAGTGGCTGCCCGAGGCCCACGTCTGCACGCTGGGCTCGACGAAGAAGTGCAGCGTGCGCTCGACCGAGATCACCTCGCGGGCGTGGGTGAAGGCGGCGGCCGCCTTGCCGTTGGCGGCGCCGCGGACCAGCGAGTAGCCCATGTAGGCGATGCCGAACAACGCCACCTGGCGCAGCACGTCCAGCCAACCTTTGGGCAGCAGGCGCGCCTGGAGCGTGGGCGACCGGGCCAGCATGCGGCAGCAGATCCTATCGGCGCGGGTGTGAGCAGCGCCAGGCGTGGGCGCGCACGCGCCCCAGGGCAAAGCGCACCCCGACGCGCAGCGGCCCCGGGCGGGTGGCGAGCACGGCGGTAAAGCCCCCCGGCGCCGGCCCGACGCACCCGGCTCCGCCCAGCACCGACCAGTAGGGGGTGAAGCGCTCGGCCACCCGCAGCCTGCCCGGAGCCCGCGCCAGCAGAGAGAACCCGTCGGCGTCCCAGGCGCTCAGCTCACCGGGTCCGGTGGCGAGCGCGGGCGCCGGGCGCACCTGGAACAGGCGCCAATGCGCATCGCGCCAGACCGGGCGCAGGTAGGACGGACCGGCCTCGATCAGGCGACGCTCGGCTTTCGCCGAGTAGTCGAGTGGCGCGTCGGGCAGGGCCACGTAGCGCACGCCGAGCGATCCCAGCCAGGCGCGGTAGCGCTCGGCGGTGAGCCGGTCGCGGTAGAAGAGCGGGTTATCGCCGACGTCCACCTGGCGCTCCCAGCCGCGAGCCAGAGGGAAGCCGGGGGCGACCCGATAGGCCTCCCAGTGGCTCGAGGTGAACGGGATCTCCAGGCGCACCGGCGCGCCGCGGGCGCGGGCGTTCAGGGCGCCGAGCAACGGCCGGTAGTAGGCGGCTCCGACGGCTTGGTCCCCGGCCACGGCGGTCACGTCGCGCACCGGCGCCACCAGCTGCCAGTAGCCGAAGGGAAGCGCCAGCGCCAGCGCCAGGGCGGCCCGCTCACGCCGGGCGCAGGCGATCAGCGGCCCGGCGAGCAGCATCCCCAGTCGCGCGGCGTTGCCGCCCAGCGCGGTAGGGAGGACAAAGGCGCCCACCAGCAGCGCCGCGTAGAGCAGCGCCCCCACCCGCAAGACGCGCGCGTGGGCGGGCAGGGCGGCGCCGAACAGGACCGTCAGCGCCAGCGCCGGCCAGAAGCTGGAGGCCACGAACGGCTCCTCGCCGCCCTCGGGAAAGGCCAGCCCCAGAGCGACCAGCGGCGCCAGGGTGCCCGCCAGCAGGACCGCGGCGCGGCCGCGCGCCGGAGCCCGCGCCAGCCCCCAGGCGGCGGCGGCCAGGGCGCAGAACAGGCCCGCGACCGGGCTGGCCAGCGAACAGGCGACGGCCAGGACGCCGCCCAGCACCAGGCGCGGGAACCCCGCGCCGGCGCCGAGCGCCAGCAGCGCGCCGAGCCCGGCGGCGATCCCGAGCTCAAACGGCAGGCGCCCGGTGAGCAGCGCCGCCGTGATCCCGACCGCGAACCAGATCGCCCCGGTGCGCCCGGCGGGCCCGAGCTCCCGGGCCGTAAGGCGCGAGAACGCCCACGCCGCGGCGACCGCCGACAGCGCTCCCACCAGCCGGGCCCCGAGCGCGGCCGCCAACGGCGCGTACAGGACGCCGTAGGCCAGTAGGTGGTGACCGGCGTACCAGCCCCCGTCCCACAGCAGCAGCCCGTGGGCCGAGAACAGCCGGGCCCGGTACAGGGCGGCGGCCAGATCGCGGCTGGCCGGCTGCACGAGCAGGTAGGCCAGGGCGCCGGCGGCGGCCAGGGCCGCCGGAAGAGCCCCCCCCGGCCAGCCGTCCCGTCCCGCCCCGTGGGCGGGCGCAGCCGCCGGCCGGGCCCCGGCGGCCTCCCGGGCCACGATGGCCGGCGGCGGCGTCAGGGCCCCGCCGCGAACTCGACGATGCGGCCGATCAGCTCGGGCCGGTCGAGCCACGGCCAGTGGCCGGCCTCGGCCACGTGCTCGACGCTTGCGTCGGGCAGGGCGCGAGCGTAGGCGTCGGCGAACGCGCCCGGGAGGTAGGGGTCCTCGGTGCCCCACAGCACCAGCGTCGGTGCGCCCAGCGAGCCCAACGCGGCCCCGGCCCGCGCCAGGCGCTCGCTCGGCGAGGCGCGGTACAGACGCAGGATCGCGCGCTGGGTGCCGGGGTCGAAGTGGTCGGTCACCGAGCGCAGGAACGCCGCGGGCAGCGGCCCGGGCGCGTGGTTGGACTCCCGCGAGATCAGGCGCAGGGTGCGCGGCGTGGTAGCCCCCATCGCCAGCTCGCCGAGGATCGGCGTGCGCCACACGCGCGCCAGGCGATGCCAGCGATAGCCGGGCAGGAAGGGGACGGCGTTTACGATCACCAGTCGCTCCACCAGCTCGGGACGGCGTTGGGCGAGCGCCAGGCCCACCGCGCCCCAGTCGTGGACCACCAGGCGCACCCGGTCCAGCTCCACCAGGGCCAGGAAGCGCTCCAGGAAGCGGTCATAGCCCTCGATCGTGTAGTCGAAATGGCCGGGCTTGCCCGAGCGCCCGAACCCCGGGAGGTCGACCGCCACTCCTCCGCCCCGCTCCAGGAACGGGGTCCAGTCGTCGGCGTTGGTGGGCACGCCGTGCAGGTACAGCGTCGGGGTGCCCGGCGACGGGGCGCTGCGCCAGAAGACGGGCAGCTCGTCGATGGCGCCGGTGTGCTCGGCTACGGACGCCACGGCGGTGGGCGAGGATAGCGTGGGTGCGTGCCCGCGCCTCGGCAGACCCCTTCGGCCGGCCCCGCCGCTCTGCCCCGGCGCGTGCGCGCGATCCGCGCCCGGCTGGCGCGGCTGTATGGAGTGCCCCAGGCGCCGCCGCACGGCCGGCCGTTGGACGAGCTGATGCTCACCGTGCTCTCCCAGAGCACCAACGACGGCAACCGCGATCTGGCCTTCGCCCGCCTGCGCGAGCGCTTTGGCAGTTGGGCGGCCGTGCGCGACGCCCCGCTGGCCGAGGTCGAGGAGGCGATCCGCCCGGGCGGGATCTCGCGCATGAAGTCGCGCCGCATCCAGGAGATCCTGCGCTCGATCGGCGACCCGCCCGACCTGGGCTGGCTGTGCCGGGCCCCGGTGGACGAGGCCCGCGCCTACCTCCTTAGCCTGCCCGGGGTGGGGCGCAAGACCGCCGCCTGCGTGCTGCTGTTCGCCTGCGGCGCGCGCGACGTGCCGGTGGATACGCATGTCGCGCGCGTGGGCGGGCGCCTCGGCCTGCTGTCGAGTGGGGTGCCCTTCGAGCGCCTGCACGAGCAGATGCTGGCCCTGACGCCCCCGGGCGCCGAGCTCGAGCTGCATCTCAACCTGCTGCGCCACGGCCGGCGCACCTGCGTGGCGCGCGTGCCCCGCTGTCAGGAGTGCGCGCTGGCCCGCCTGTGCCCCTCGCGGCGCCCCGCGGTCAGTCGCCGGACTCGTACTTGAACGAGATCCCCAGGCGCACACGGTAGCTGGAGATCTTGCCGTTCTCGATCGTCAGATCGGCCTTGATCACCTCGGCGACGCGCAGGTCGCGCACCGACTTGGCCGCCGTCTCGACCGCGCCGCGCGCGGCCGCCTCCCAAGACTCGCTGCTGGTCCCGATCACCTCGGTGACGCGATAGACGCTGTCGGCCATGGGCCGTCTCCTTCGGTCGCTGGCTGGGCCGGCCCGGCGGACCGGCGGGCCGACTCTACCGCCCTGGCGGTCAGGAGCCGGCCGGGTTGACGAACTGTCTGCCGGTACGCTTGACCAGCCTGGCGCGAAACGTTCCCGACCCGGTCACCGAGCCGCTGGCGGCCCCCGGAGTGCTCCAGTCGTGGGAGTAGGAGAAGCGCCCGAAGATGCCCTGGCCCACGGCGCGGCCCACCACCCTCCATTGCGCCGATTCGCCCCCGGTGCCCGAGATCAGCACCGAGCAGTCGAGCGTGAACGCGCTCCGGCCGGCGCGCGAGGTGCTGCAGTCCTGTCCTTGGTCGGCGGTGAACTGCTCGCGCCCGCCGACGTCGTGGGGATGCGAGCCGACGGGATCGGTGGCCCGTCCGTGCACCGTGACGTCGAAGCGAAAGTCCACGTTGGGCGCGCCGTGGTCGACGACCCACTGCTGGCGATTGCCCTTCTCGCCGACCAGGATCGGCTTGCGCGAGACCCAGAGCGCGACCCGCCCGCCGGGGGTGGCGCGACCGCGGTAGACACCGGAGTGAAGCGCCGGGCGGGCGAGCGCCCCCGCCGCGCAGGTGGCGAGCGCCCCGAGCGCGAGCGCGCTCGTCAACCCGATGCGGGGGGTGGCATGACGCACGCCCATCTTCTACCCGAGGGAACGGTCCGCTGCCCAGCGGGTAGGCACACCGGGTGGGTCTTCGCGGCCGTGCCGCATCCCCGACGAGACTTTAGCTTGAGCCGCACCAAAAATCTGTCATACTGACTATCAGATTTTTACACCCAGAAGGAGAACTTCACAGACATGGCCAAGACCATAGGAATCGATCTGGGCACGACCAACTCGTGCATGGCCGTCCTGGAGGGCGGCGAGCCCACGGTGATCGAGAACGCCGAGGGCGGGCGCACGACCCCGTCGGTGGTCGCGTTTACCCAGGGCGGCGAGCGCCTGGTGGGCACGGTCGCCAAGCGCCAGGCGGTCACCAACCCGCAGAACACGGTCTTCTCCATCAAGCGCTTCATGGGCCGCAAGGAGGCCGAGGTGCGCGAGGAGGAGTCGATCGTGCCCTTCAAGGTGGTCTCGGGACCCAACGGCGACGCGCGCGTCGAGGCGGGCGGCAAGGAGTACTCGCCGCCGGAGATCTCGGCGATGATCCTGCAGAAGCTCAAGTCCGACGCCGAGGCCTACCTGGGCGAGACCGTCGACTCGGCGGTCATCACCGTTCCCGCCTACTTCAACGACGACCAGCGCCAGGCGACCAAGGACGCCGGCAAGATCGCCGGGCTCGACGTCAAGCGCATCATCAACGAGCCCACCGCCGCCTCGCTGGCCTACGGCCTGGACAAGGAGTCTGACCAGACGATCCTGGTGTTCGACCTCGGCGGCGGCACGTTCGACGTCTCGGTGCTGGAGATCGGCGAGGGCGTCTTCGAGGTCAAGTCCACCGCCGGCGACAACCACCTGGGCGGCGACAACTTCGACAAGGCGATCGTGGACTGGCTGGTGGCCGAGTTCAAGCGCGACCAGGCGATCGACCTGTCCAACGACCCGATGGCGCTCCAGCGCCTGTACGAGGCCGCCGAGAAGGCCAAGATCGAGCTCTCCACCACCCAGGAGACCCAGATCAACCTGCCCTTCATCACCGCCGACGCCTCCGGGCCCAAGCACCTGGACACCCGCCTGACCCGGGCCAAGCTGTCCGAGCTGACCGCCGACCTGCTCGACCGCGTGGTGGCGCCCGTGCGCCAGGCGCTCGACGACGCCAAGGACAAGGGCGTCCCCAGCATCGACCACGTGGTGCTGGTGGGCGGCATGACCCGTATGCCCGCCGTGCAGGAGAAGGTCAAAGAGCTAACGGGCAAGGACCCCCACCGGGGGGTCAACCCCGACGAGGTGGTGGCCGTCGGCGCCGCGATCCAGGCCGGCGTGCTGGCCGGCGACGTCAAGGACGTGCTGCTCCTCGACGTGACCCCGCTGACCCTGGGGATCGAAACCAAGGGCGGGGTGATGACCAAGCTCATCGAGCGCAACACCACGATCCCCACCCGCAAGTCGGAGATCTTCTCCACCGCCGAGGACAACCAGCCCTCGGTGGAGATCCACGTGCTGCAGGGCGAGCGCGAGATGGCGGCCTACAACAAGTCGCTGGGCAAGTTCCAGCTCACCGGCATCCCACCGGCGCCGCGGGGCGTGCCCCAGATCGAGGTGGCGTTCGACATCGACGCCAACGGCATCCTCAACGTCTCGGCCAAGGACCTGGGCACCTCCAAGGAGCAGAAGATCGAGATCAAGGCCGGCTCCGGCCTGTCCGAGGACGAGATCAAGAACATGGTCTCCGACGCCGAGACCCACGCCGACGAGGACCGGCGCGCGCGCGAGCTGGCCGAGGCGCGCAACAACGCCGAGAACGCGGCCTATCAGTCCGAGCGCCAGCTGTCCGAGCTCGGCGACTCGGTCGACTCGGCGGCCAAGGAGGAGATCGAGGCGGCGATCAAGGAGGTGCGCGAGTCGCTGACCTCCGAGGACGCGGCCGAGATCAACGCCAAGACCGAGGCGCTCCAGGCCGCCTTCCACAAGGTCTCCGAGGCGATGTACGAGCGCGCCCAGGCCCAGCAGGCGGCCGCCGGTGATGGCGCCGCCGCCGGCGCCGATGGCCACGCCGCGGGCGAGCCCGGCGAGGAGGAGGTCGTCGACGCCGACGTGGTCGAGGAGCCCAAGAAGTGAGCGTCCCCCGGCGCTCAGAGCAAGGGGCTTCGCCCCCCGAGGGGGCTGCGCCCGAGATCCGCGACCGCGCAGAGGCGACGGTCTCGTCGCGGTCCTCGCCGGCCGAGCAGGGCGAGGAGGGCACCGACTCCGCCACCCCTTCGGCCCGCCGCGAGCCGCCGCCTCCGGCGGGCGAGTCGGGGACCAAGCGGGCGCCGGGCCCGGCGGGCACCTCCTCGCCTTCTGAGGTGGACGAGGAGGGGGCCGACGGGGCCGGTGTCGGCGTGGAGCGCGACATCGACGAGCTCCTGGCGGCCGCCGCCCAGCGCGATGAGTACCTGGCTCTGGCCCAGCGCACGCAAGCCGACTTCGAGAACTACCGTAAGCGGGTGGCCAAGGAGAGCGCGGGGGCCGAGGCCCGGGGGACGGCCAAGCTGGCCCGCGAGTTGCTGCCCGCGCTGGACAACCTCGAGCGGGCGCTGGCCGCCGGCGCGACGGCGGCCGGGGAGGCGGCCGAGGCGGCGGGGGCGCGCGAGGGCGAGGCGCCGGCCGAGGGGCCCGCTCCGTCCGAGGCGGGGCTGGCCGACGGCGTGCGCCTGGTCCAGAACGAGCTCATGAGCGCGCTGGAGCGGCTGGGGATCCAGTCGTTCTCGCCCCGGGGCGAGCCGTTTGACCCCGCTCTGCACGAGGCGATGGCCCAGCGCCCGGTGGACGGCGTCCCCGCCGGCACGGTCGTCGAGGTCTACCAACCCGGCTATCGCTTGGGCGAGAGCGTCATCCGGCCCGCTCGGGTCGTGGTGGCGGGCGAGCCGAGGGGCTAGGCCATGGCCGCCCGCAAGGACTTTTACGCCGCCCTGGGGGTGGACAAGAAGGCCTCTGCCGATCAGATCAAGAAGGCCTACCGCAAGCTCGCGCGCCAGTACCACCCCGATCGCAACCCCGGCGATGAGAAGGCGGAGGCGCGCTTCAAGGAGATCTCCGAGGCCTACGACGTGCTCGGCGACCCCGAGAAGCGCAAGCAGTACGACCGCGGCACGGGGCCGTTCGCCAGCGGGCCGTTCGCCAGCGGCGGGTTTGGCGGCGGCGGATTCGACGCCCCTTCCTTTGGCGACATCCTGTCCAACCTGTTCGGGGGCTCGGGCGGCGGGCGCGCCCAGCGCCAGCGGGCCGCCCAGCGCGGCCGCGACCTGGAGGCCGAGGTCTCGATCTCCTTCGAGCAGGCGATCAACGGGGCCCAGGTCCCGATCGCCGTGCCCACCCAGATGCCCTGCACCACCTGCCACGGAACCGGCGCCAAGCCCGGCACGGCGCCCAAGGTCTGCCCCCGCTGCCAGGGGCGCGGCGTGGAGACCGAGGGCCAGGGGATGTTCTCGATCTCGGCTCCCTGCTCGCGCTGCGGGGGCACGGGCACGATCATCGAGGAGCCCTGCCCGACCTGTCACGGCTCGGGTTCGATGCGCACCGTCAAGCGCTACCGGGTCAACATCCCGGCCGGGGTGCGCGAGGGCAGCCGCGTGCGGCTGGCGGGCAAGGGCGAGGCCGGCCCGGGCGGGGGACCGCCCGGGGACCTCTACGTGGTCACCCACGTCGCCGAGTCGCCGACCTTCAAGCGCAAGGGCGACCACGTCGAGGTCGAGGTGCCGCTCACCATCCCCGAGGCGCTGCGCGGCGCCGAGGTCGAGGTGCCCACCCTGAGCGGACGCAAGCGCCTGCGCGTGGCGCCCGGCACCAAGCACGGCACGGTCCAGCGCCTGCGCGGCGAGGGCCTGCCGCGGCTGGGCGGCTCGGGCCGGGGGGACATCCACTACCGCTTCGTCCTCGACGTGCCCGGGCGGCTCAGTCGCGAGCAGGAGGAGGCGGTGCAGCGCCTGTCGGAGGTCATGAACGGCGATCCCCGCGCCCGCCTGTTCGAGGGCGCCAGAGCGGGCGCCGGCGAGCGGGGGGGCTCGTGATGGCCGCCGAGCGCAAGGTCGCCCGGGGCCGGGTCAGGGTCGCCTCTGACCGCGGCGTGTTCATGATCTCGGTCGCCGCCGAGCTGGCCGAGATGCATCCCCAGACGCTGCGCATGTACGAGGCGCGCGGTCTGATCGAGCCTCGACGCTCGCCCAAGGGCACGCGCCTGTACTCCCAGGAGGACGTCGAGCTCCTGCGTCGGATCCAGGAGATGACCGCCGAGCTGGGCCTCAACCTGGCCGGCGTCGAGCGGGTGCTGGCGCTCGAGGCCGAGCTCGACCGTTTGCGGCGGCGCCTGGAGGCGCTCGAGCGCGAGGGCCAGCGGCTGCGCGAGCAGGCGGTCGCCGAGGTCGAGCGGGTCAAGCGCTCGCTGCGGGCCGAGATCGTGCCCCGTCCGCCGGCCGAGGTGGTCGCCGTGCGACGCCTGAAGGGCTTTCGCCTTCGCAGCGACCGCGCGGACCGTCCGGAGGCCGAGGGAGGGGCGCAGCGGCCGTCCTAGTCGTGTGGCGCAATCCCGCTCGCCCCCGGCGCAAACCTGCCGATGCGACGGGGCGTTTCTCTATAATTATCTAAGTCAACTAGACTGAGATTTATCGATGCAGCCAGACCGATTCACGATCAAGGCCCAGGAGGCGGTGGCCGCCGCCAGCGCGCTCGCCGAGGAGCGCCGCAACCCGCAGCTGACCCCCGAGCACCTGCTCGCGGTGCTGCTCGAGCAGGAGGGCGGGGTGGTCGGCCCCGTGCTCAGCAAGCTCGGCGCCAGCCCCGAGGCGGTGCGCGCCGAGGTCTCGCGCGCGCTGGACGCCCTGCCCCAGGTCAGCGGCGACACCCAGGCCGCGGCTCCGTCCTCGGAGCTGGTGGCGGTGCTGCGCGGCGCCGAGAAGTACGCGCGCGAGCTCTCTGACCAGTACGTCTCCACCGAGCACCTGCTGCTCGCCCTGGCCGACCAGAAGGGCCCGGCAGGCGACGGGCTGCGCGCGGCCGGCGCCGGTGGCGAGAGCCTGCACAAGGCGATCCAGGAGGTCCGCGGCCCCCACCGGGTCACCGATCAGAACCCCGAGGACAAGTACAACGCGCTGGAGAAGTTCGGGCGCGATCTAACTCAGGCCGCCGAGCAGGGCGAGCTCGACCCGGTGATCGGGCGCGACGACGAGATCCGCCGGGTCATCCAGGTGCTCTCGCGGCGGACCAAGAACAACCCGGTCCTGATCGGTGAGCCGGGGGTGGGAAAGACGGCGATCGTCGAGGGGCTGGCCCAGCGCATCGTCTCCGGCGACGTGCCCGAGTCGCTGCGCGACCGCCGCGTGATCGCCCTGGACATCGGCGCCCTGATCGCCGGCTCCAAGTACCGAGGCGAGTTCGAGGATCGGCTCAAGGCCGTGCTCAAGGAGATCGCCGAGGCCCGGGGCACGGTGATCCTGTTCATGGACGAGCTGCACACGATCGTCGGCGCGGGCGCCGCCGAGGGCGCCGTCGACGCCGCCAACCTGCTCAAGCCGATGCTCGCCCGGGGCGAGCTGCGCGCGGTGGGCGCCACCACGCTGGACGAGTACCGCAAGCACATCGAGAAGGACGCCGCCCTCGAGCGCCGCTTCCAGCCGGTGATGGTGGGCGAGCCCTCGGTGGAGGACACGATCGCCATCCTGCGCGGGCTCAAGGAGCGCTACGAGGTCCACCACGGCGTGCGCATCCAGGACTCGGCGCTGATCGCCGCGGCCACGCTGTCGCACCGCTACATCTCCGACCGCTTCCTCCCCGACAAGGCGATCGACCTGATCGACGAGGCGGCCTCTCGCCTTCGCATCGAGATCGACTCGCTGCCCACCGAGATCGACGAGGTCGAGCGCCGCATCATGCAGCTGGAGATCGAGCTCACCTCGCTGGCCAAGGAGAAGGACGAGGCTTCGGTCGCCCGCCGGGAGGCGATCGAGCGCGAGCTGGCCGAGCTGCGCGAGCGCTCGAACGCGATGAAGGCCCAGTGGCAGGCCGAGAAGGAGGCCATAACCGGTATCCGCGAGACCGTCGAGCGCCTCGAGCAGGCGCGCCTGGAGGCCGAGCGCGCCGAGCGCGACGCCGACCTGCAGCGCGCCGCCGAGCTGCGCTACGGCGAGATCCCCGCGCTGGAGAAGAAGATCGCCGAGCACGAGGCCCGGGAGGCCGGGCGTCAGGGCGCCGGCGCCCGGCCCACGTTCCTCAAGGAGGAGGTCGACGCCGAGGACGTGGCCGAGGTGGTGGCCAAGTGGACCGGCATCCCGGTGTCGCGCCTGCTCGAGGGCGAGGTCGAGAAGCTCGTGCACATGGAGGAGCGCCTGCACCAGCGGGTCATCGGCCAGGACGAGGCGGTCGAGGCGGTCGCCTCGGCGCTGCGCCGCTCGCGCGCCGGGCTGCAAGACCCCAATCGGCCGATCGGCGCCTTCCTCTTCCTCGGGCCCACCGGCGTGGGCAAGACCGAGCTGGCGCGGGCGCTGGCCGAGTTCATGTTCGACTCCGAGCAGGCGATGGTGCGCATCGACATGTCCGAGTACATGGAGAAGCACGCCGTCTCGCGCCTGGTGGGCGCGCCGCCCGGCTACGTCGGCTACGAGGAGGGCGGCCAGCTGACCGAGGCCGTGCGCCGGCGCCCGTACTCGGTGGTGCTGCTCGACGAGATCGAGAAGGCCCATCCCGACGTGTTCAACATCCTGCTCCAGGTCATGGACGACGGCCGGCTGACCGACGGCCAGGGCCGCACGGTGGACTTCAAGAACGTCGTGCTGATCATGACCTCGAACATCCCCGGCGGGCGCGCCGGGGTCGACGCCCACTTCAAGCCCGAGTTCATCAACCGCCTCGACGACATCGTCGAGTTCCAGCCGCTGACACGGGAGCAGATCTCCCGAATCGTCGCCCTGCAGACCGAGCGCGTGATCGAGCGCCTGCGCGAGCGGGGGATCGAGCTCACGCTCACCGACGAGGCGTGCAAGCTGCTGGGCAACCTGGGCTATGACCCCACCTACGGCGCGCGACCGCTCAAGCGCGTGATCCAGAAGCGGCTGGTGGATCGCCTGGCCCTGGCGCTTCTCGAGGGCGAGCTCTCCGAGGGAGACCGGGTCAGCGTCGACGTGGGCAAGCCGGCCAAGGACGGCGACGGGGCGGCCGAGCTGGTGTTTCGCACCGAGCGCCAGGGAGCCGGGCCGCGGGGCGAGGAGGACGCGCGCGTCGAGGGCGAGGCGGTCGCCGCCGGTTAGGCGCGCGGTCCGCCGCTGCGCAGCGAGCGCAGCCAGGCGTAGGGACCGATCACGATCCGGGTCGAGGGCGTGATCCAGCGCAACACGGCGAGCAGGTCGCCCTGGTCCAGCGACACGCACCCGTGGGTCGGCTTGCCGATCTGCTCGTGGAGGAAGATCCCGCTGCCCCTCCCGTACACCGGCCGCGCGTAGTTGAAGTCGATTACCGCGGCGTAGCGGTAGGCCACCCGGCGCGACGGCCACAGGCTTTCGTCCGCGCTCGCGCACGGCGAGCGCTCGACCCAGCGGTTGTAGTCAGACCGCCTTCCCGACCAGCACGACGTCGGGGCCAGCCGGCGCCAGCCCAACCCGTGCACGCCCGGGTCAGGGCGCGAGCCGAAGCCGAACACGAAGCCATAGACCCCGATCGGCGTGGTGCTGTCGCCCGCCACCCGGCGCTCGGGGAGCGAGAGTCCGTTGGCGCCCACGTAGGCGGGCATCGCCGAGCGCAGCACGCGCCAGCCTTCGCCGACCCGGACGTAGGTGCGCGCCGTGGCGGTGGTCGAGCGCCGGCCCCAGGTCGAGATCTCGAGCACCCGATCGGCGGCTCCCAGGCCGCGCATGCCCTGGGGATCGACCGCGGGCGCCGCGCGGGCGGCGCCCGCGGCCGGGCGGGGGCGCCCGCGGGCGGTGGGCATGGCCGGCGCGGCGCTTGCCGCGCGCGCGCCCGGCGCCGCCGGGGCGGCGCCCGCCGGGGCCGAGCGCGGGAGGCGGGGCGCCGAGCCGGTGGCCAGGACCAACCCCAACAGCGCGCCCACCCCGAGCACCGCGCCCGCGCCTTTGCCGCCCGCCGACACGCCGGTCCCTCAGCGCACCCGGACCATGCGCACGAAGCGCGGCCGATTGCGCGACGAGTAGCGGGAGCGGATGTCGAACTGCAGGCGCCATGTGCCGCTGCTGACCGCGAAGGGGAACAGGTGGCGCTGGCGCGTGCGGGGCAGGCTTCCGCACGCCCCGTGCGTGCGGCCGAGCCCCACCGTGCGGTGGTCGCGGTGATCGGGCCCCACGTAGTGGAGGTAGAGCGAGGGGTGGTGGGGCTGGTTGGGGCCGAAGGCATAGGCGGAAAAGCGCACCAGCAGCGTGTGGGGGTCGCCCGCGGAGGGGGTGAAGAAGGCGGTGAAGCGCGAGGTGTCAAACGACGTGCTCGCCCTGGCCGCGCCGTCGGTCACCACCACGGTGTGGCGCTGGTGCACAGCGCCGCGGAAGAGCGATCCGCTGTTCAGCGCGCCGCCCATCGTCCCGTTGGCCCGCACGGTGCCCGAGCCCAGCGGCTTGGAGTCGAGCAGCACGCGGTAGCGGGCGCCGGCGACAAAGCCCCGCCCGGAGACGGTGACCCGGCGGTTGGCCGCATAGCAGCCGTACTGGGCGCGCACCCGCGGGTTGCCGGGCCCGGCCGGGCCGGTGGGACCGCTGGGTCCGGTCGCGGCGCCCGAGCCGCCGGAGGCCCCCGGGGGGGCGGCCCCTCCGCCTCCGGAGCCCGGCGAGGAAGGGCCGGTGGAGCCCGAGGGCCCGGTGGCACCGGGGAGGCCGGGAGCGCTGGGAGGGCTGGGGGGGTTGGGCAGGGTGGGGTCGGGCGCCGGGGCTGCCTGGGCGCTCGCGCCGGACGCCGGCCCACCGGGCGAGGCGGGCGGCGCCGCGACGAGCACCAGTGCGCCCACGAGCACCGGCGCGATCGCCGCCGGGATCGCCTCGGGGCGGCGGCGCCGTGACCGGCGACTGCGGCGTGACCTGCTCTCGCCCCTCATCGCGCGGCCAGCGTAGCGCTCGGGCGCCGGAGCGAAATCCGATAGAAACGCACACGACCCGCCCCCATCCTCGACCGGAGGCCAGATGCCGACCTACATCATGCTCTCGACGCTCACCCCCGAGGGGGTTCAGACGGTCAAGAACAACCCCGCCCGCATCCGCGAGGTCAACAAGGAGATCGAGCAGCTGGGGGCCAAGGTCCAGGCCCAATGGGCAACGCTCGGACACTTCGACTTCGTCAACGTCGTCGAGGCCCCCGACGAGTCGACGATCGCCCGCGTCTCGCTCGAGCTCGGGTCCCGCGGCACCGGCCGCTACGAGACGCTCACCGCGATCCCGATCGACGACTTCATCGCCTCGCTTTGACCTCCTCGCCCCGGCGATCGGCGCGCGGCGCCCGCCGGACGCCATGAGGGCGGCGCGCCGGTGAGGGTCCTGGTGGTCGGCGGCGGCGGGCGCGAGCACGCGATCGTGCGCGCGCTCGGTCGCTCACCCCGGCGCCCCGAGCTGCTGTGCGCGCCGGGCAACGCCGGCATCGCCGCCGACGCCCGCACGCTGGAGATCGCCGCCGCCGACCTCGACGGCCTGGTGCAGGCAGTGGCCGACCAGAGCATCGACTTCACCGTGGTGGGGCCCGAGGCCCCCCTGGTGGCGGGGCTGGTCGACGCCCTGGCCGAAGAGGGCCATCGGGCGTTCGGACCCTCGGCCGCGGCCGCGCGGCTCGAGGGCTCCAAGCAGTTCGCCAAGCAGGTGATGGACGCGGCCGGGGTCCCCACCCCCGCCTGGCGGGCGGTCGAGGACGTCGAGACCGGCATGCGGGCGATCGGCGGCTACCCGGCGGTGATCAAGGCCGACGGCCTGGCCGCCGGCAAGGGCGTGGTGCTGGCGGCCGACGAGGCCGAGGCTCGGGCGACGCTGCAGTCGCTGCTCGTCGAGCGCCGCTTCGGCACCGAGCGGGTGATCGTCGAGGAGTGCCTGGCCGGCGAGGAGCTCTCGCTGCTGGCCCTGTGTGACGGCCGGCGCGCGGTGCCCATGGCTCCGGCGCAGGACTACAAGCGCATCTTCGACGACGACCGGGGCCCGAACACCGGGGGGATGGGCTCCTACAGCCCGGTGCCCGGCATCGACGCCGCCGCGGCGGGCGAGATCGCCGCCGCGGTCCACCAGCCGGTGATCGACGAGCTCGCCGCCCGGGGGACGCCGTTTCACGGTGTGCTGTACGCCGGGCTGATGCTCACCGACGAGGGCCCGCGGGTACTCGAGTTCAACGTCCGCTTCGGCGATCCCGAGACCCAGGCCATCCTTCCCCGGCTTCGCTCGGACCTACTCGAGCTCGCCGAGCACGCCGCGCGCGCCGGTGGGCTGGCCGACGCCAGGCTGGACTGGGATCCGCGCTGGGCGGTGACGATTGTCCTGGCCAGCGCCGGCTATCCGGAGTCCGCGTCGACCGGCGATCCGATCTCCGGGCTCGATGCGGTGCCGCCCGGCATCGAGGTCACCCACGCCGGCACGACGGTGAAAGCCGACGGCACCGCGGTCACCGGCGGGGGCCGCGTGCTCAACGTCACCGCCCTGGGCGACGGCCCCCAGGCTGCCCGGGAGGCGGCGTATGCTGGCGCCGACGTGATCGACTTCCCGGGCCGCCAGCTGCGCCGCGACATCGCCGCTCGGGCGGCCGAGCGGGTGCGGTGATCGACGAGGAACGGCCCACCGAGGGCCCGAGCGCCGGTCCCGGCTCGTCGGGTCCGGGGGCTCCCGGACAGCTCGCCGAGGCGGGGCTGGAGCCCGAGACCGAGGTCGAAGGCGAGCTCGCCGGGCTCGACGTCGACACCCCCCTGGTGGGGATCGTGATGGGCGCCAAGTCCGACATGCCCGAGATGGAAAAGGCAGCCGAGGAGCTGCGCGAGCGCGGGATCATGCACGAGATGCGGGTGATGTCCGCCCACCGCGAGCCCGACACGGTGGCCGACTATGCCCGCAACGCTCGCATGCGCGGCCTGCGGGTCATCATCGCCGGCGCCGGCCTGTCGGCGGCCCTGCCCGGGGTGGTGGCCGCCCATACCGAGCTGCCGGTGATCGGGGTGCCCCTGACCAGCCGGAGGAGCGCGGCCGGCGGGCTGGACGCGCTGCTGTCGATCGCGCAGATGCCCCCCGGGGTACCGGTGGCGTGCGTGGGCATCGACAACGCGCGCAACGCGGCCGTGCTCGCGGCCCGGATCCTCGCCGGCTAAGCAGGGCGCCCGACGCCCGGGCTCAGGGCGCGGGCGGGCGCTGGAGGAACCAGATCGGCGCCCCGCGGGGCATGCGCTCCTCGGCCAGCACCGAGAACCCCGCCCGTTGGTAGTAGGGCACGTTGGCGGGGGTCATCGTCTCCAGGTAGATGGGCAGCCCGCGGCCGTCGGCGTGGCGGGCGAGCGCGGCGAGCAGCGCCCGCCCGGCGCCCAGGCGCTGGGTCCGGGGGTCGGCGGCCAGCAGCCACAGGTACAGATGGGGTCGTGTGGGGTGGTGGCGCCCGACGATCTCCTCGGTGCGCATCGCCCGCCACAACGGCCCCGGGCCGGCCAGGGCCAGGGGCGGGATCTCGAACAGCTGCCGAGCCGGGGGCGGCGGCCAGCGCCCGGCGTCAAAAGCCAGGGCGACCCCTACCGCCCGACCCCCACGCCACGCGCACCATCCGGGTCCGCCCCAGCGCCGGGTGATCGCCAGCGCCCCGGGAAAGTAGACCCGCATCACCGCCCGCCGGTGCGGGCGCCAGCGCGGTCCGATGTCCCGCCAGGCGGGATCGTCGATGAACGCCTCGGTGAGGATCCGGGCCAGATCGCGGCGGGGGGCGCGCTCGGCGGGCGCCAGCTCGATGCCACCCGGACCGACGGCGGTCCGCGCGGCACCCCGGTCGGTCATCGCCGCCGGGGCGGCCTGCGGTGTCGCCTGGCGGCGGGCACGCGACGGCGCAGACGGACGTGCGGACCGCCGCGGAGGATGAGGGTGGCCTGCACCAAGTGGGCGCGCGGGCTCACGCCGGCGAAGGTGTGGCGGAAGGGTGCGTGGCGAAGGCGCACCGCCCGGCGGCGGTCGAGGCGAAGGGTCAGCGACTTCACCTTCCCCGGCGCGTTGGCAACGCTCACCCGCAGACGCCTCGATCCGAGCCGGCGTAGCACCAGGCGGAGGCGCCGGTGGGGTCGGGGGCGGCGGTGCCGGCCGGGGATTGCGGTGCCGGGGGGCGACGCGGACGCCGGCGGCGGAGGAATCGCGTCGCGGAGCTCGATCAGGCCCCCCAGCGCGCCCACGTAGGCCGACCCGTCGGGTCCGACCGAGATCGGGGCGTAGTTGTTGTTGTAGCCCAAGCCGTTGCCGGCCAGCCGCTTGTTGACCGTACGGCCAGTGTCGAAGTCGATCGCGGTCAGATACCACGGATCGCTGCCGTCGCTGGTGGGGTCCTTGGTGTAGGCGTAGACCAGCCCGTTGGCCAGCGAGAGCTTGGGCACCACGGTGGGGGAGCGCTCGTTGCTGCGCCACACCACGTGACAGCCGCGGCCGTCGGGGTCGATGTCCACCCGCCAGATTCCGGGGGCGGTGGACTTCCCGTTCTCGGTCACCGTGGGATCGGTGTAGCCGTAGTTGTTCTCCACGACCATCGCCCGGTCGGTGCCGATAAGCGAGTTCTCCGTATCGCTGGCACCCGCCGAGAACACGGGCACCGAGCACACCAGCCGAGTGCCGCTGAAGGCGCGATCGCGTCGATAGACGACCACGTCCATGGGGTCGGCGTTGTCGGTGATCGAGACGTACTGCGAGCCCATCAGGGTGGGCGTCGTCCCCGTCCCGGCGTCGACCTGCCCGGGCTTGTGGATGCCCGAGTTGGCGTACACCTCGCGCCAGCTCACCGCCGGCGCCCCGGTGGCGTCGGCGTCGAAGCGGTACAGCGCGGCGATCGTGGCGATGTACACGCCGCCGTCCTCGCCGACGGCAAACGAGTTCTCGATCTCCTCGTGGGTGTCGAGGCTCTTGATCGCACCGGTGCCGGGGTCGACCGTGCCCACCACCCCGTTGAAGCTGACGAACCAGTAGCGCCCCGACCAGTCGGGCAGCGCCGAGGTCAGCTTGTCGCCGCTGGGCACCACCCCGGTGAGGTCGTAGTCGTGCAGCAGGGCAAAGCCCGGATTGTCGGCGCCGCCGGTCTCGCCGATCACGTATAGGTGGCGGGTGGTGGTACCGATCACCACCTGATCGCGGTTGTCCAGGTAGAAGTAGCCCCCACCCGAGAAGTCCTGAAAGATGTTGGCCGGCACCGACTGGCGCATGGGGAGGCTCATGCTCGCCAGCTGACTGAGGTCGTGGGGGTCGAACATCCGCAGCGTGGGGCCGCTGAACCCTATGCAGGCGCTGACGATCCGGCCCCGGGAGTCGAAGGTGATCGTTCCGCAGTCGCCGTTGACGTCGGTGGACAGAGTCGACATGTCGCGTCCCAGCGGGCCCGGCCCCACGTAGAGGTCGCTCATGTAGCCGTCGTCGTGGACGTTGGAGCGCCCGTTGGGCGCCATCGCCGGATGCTGGGGGATCGGGGTGGCGAACACCGGATGCTGGTCGGCCGCCGCTCCCACGAACACCGGCGCGCCGGTCGGCGTCTGGGGGATGGGCATGGCCGGGGTGCCCGCGGCCAGCGCCGAGGGGCCGGGCAGGGCGGCGAGGAGGATCGAGGCCCAGACGCCGACGGCGCAGCCCCAGGGCAACGGGCGAGGGCGACAGTGCATGTGCTTGCGACGGTAGCGCCCGACGGGCAACGGCGCGACGGCGGCGCCGGGCCCGGTTTGGGACCCGGCATGCGCGTCGACGGGTCGCCCGGGGATAATCGGGGGAGTGATCGAGCGCTACACCCGCCCCGAGCTGGGGGCCGTCTGGACCGATCACGCACGCATGGAGGCCTGGCGCCGGGTCGAGGTCGCCGCCTGCGAGGCGATGGACGGTCCGAGCTCCGAGGAGCTCGAAGCGATCCGCCGGGCCGGCTTCACCGTGGAGGCGGTCCGCGAGCGCGAGCGCGTCACCGACCACGACGTGGCGGCGTTCGTGGACGTGCTGTCCGATGCGGCCGGAGAGGCCGGACGCTGGATCCACTATGGCCTGACCTCCAGCGACGTGCTCGACACGGCACTGGCGCTCCAGCTCCAGCAGGCCGGCGAGCCGATCCTCGCCGGCGCCCGCGAGCTGGTGGGGGCACTGGCCGAGCGCGCCCGCGAGCACGTCGACACCGTGTGCGTAGGGCGCACCCACGGGGTGCACGCCGAGCCCACCACGTTCGGGGTAAAGCTCGCCGGCCTGGCCCAGGAGGCCCACCGTAACCTGGGCCGCCTGGAGCGCGCCTTCGACCAGGTGGCGGTGGGCACCGTCTCCGGGGCGGTCGGCACCTACTCCACCCACGGGCCGGACTTCGAACGGGCGGTGCTCGAGGACCTGGGCCTGCGCCCCGAGCCGGTCTCCACCCAGGTCGTGCCGCGCGACCGGCACGCCGAGCTGCTCGGTGCGATCGCGCTGGCCGGCGCCGGCCTCGAGCGCCTGGCCCTGGAGATCCGTCATCTGCAGCGCACCGAGGTCCGTGAGGCCGAGGAGCCGTTCAGATCCGGCGAGCAGAAGGGGTCCTCGGCCATGCCCCACAAGCGCAACCCGATCACCGCTGAGCGCATTTGCGGACTGGCGCGAGTGCTGCGGGGAAACGCGCTCGCCGCCGTGGAGAACGTCGCCCTCTGGCACGAGCGCGACATCTCGCACTCGGGGGCCGAGCGAGTGATCCTGCCCGACTCCACGATCCTCATCGACTACCTCCAGCACCTGGCGCTGCGACTGGTACGCGGGCTGGTGGTCTATGGGGACCGCATGGCCGCCAACCTCGAGCTCACCCACGGGGCGCTGTACTCCCAGCGGCTGCTGCTGGCCCTGGTCGAGCAGGGCCTAGGGCGCGACGAGGCCTATCGCATCGCCCAGGCCGTCGCCCAGCAGGCATTCGATGAGGGCCGGCCCATGCGCGAGCTGCTCGCCGCCCACCGTGAAGGCAAGCTCGACGATGGGCGCCCGGACCCGCTGGGGCTGCTCGACCTGGACGTGGTCTTTGACCCCGGACACTTCACCCGCCACGCGCGCGAGATCGTGGGCCGCCTGGACGCGATCGCTCCGTCCGCCTAGCTGGATCCCGGGCCAGATGTCCAAGGCCAACGTGGGGACCGTGCGGCGCCTGTTCGGGCTCTATGCGCAAGGCGCTCCCCGAGGCCCGGCGTGAGTTCCTCGAGGAGGCCTTTGCCCCCGACCTCGAGTGGATCCCCTATATGGGCGTCGTCGAAGGCAAGGTCTACCGGGGCCGGGATGCCCTGGACCTGTGGCTGGCCGACATGCTCGAGGCCTTCGAGGAGGTGCACCCGGAGGTCCAGACGATCCGCGACCTCGACGACTACGTGCTGGTCACCGGGCGCACCATGCTGCGGGGCCGGGCAAGCCAAGTGGGCGCGGACTTCAACTGGGTGCAACTCTTCTGCTTCCGCGGCGGGCGGGTGGCCTGGATCCGCTCCTACCGCGATGAGGGGGCGGCGCCGGGGGACGTCGCCGGCTCGCCTTAGCGCCCAGCGCCGCTACGTCCGCTTGGCGTCCTGGGTCTGGTAGCGCTTGCGGCGAAACACGTCGCGGGCCAGCGAGTCGACCCGGTCTAAGAACAGCAGGCCGTCGAGGTGGTCGAGCTCGTGCTGCAGGCAGCGGGCCTCGAAGCCCTCGCTGTCGACCGAGACGGGCTGGCGCGAGAGCGCGTCGGTGGCCTCCAGGGCGATCCGGTGGGCGCGACGCACGTTGGCGGTCAGGTCGGGGATGCTCAGGCACCCCTCGCGCGCGACCTCGGAGCCCTCCCGGCGCGTGATCCTCGGGTTGGCCAACACCAGCCGCCCATTGCTGGTGGTGGCCCGGGGGTGTTCGGATACGTCCACCGCGACCAGGCGCACCAGCTCGCCGAGCTGGGGGGCGGCCAGGCCCACGCACCCCGGGTGGGCGGCGATGGTGCCGAGCAGGTCGCCCGCCACCCGCTCCATCAGCTGGGCGTCGGCCTCGATGTCCAGCCTCCGGCAGCGGCGCTTGAGCACCGGGTGCGGATAGCGCAGCACCGGGCGCGCCGACATCCGAGGCCCTAGAGCTCGTCGTGCTCGAGCGGCCGGATGGTGAGCTCGAGCTGCTGCTCGCCGGCGATTCGGTGCAGGCGTTGCTCGATCTCCGCTGCCCGCTCGGGCGTCCCGGCGGCGACCTCGAGCAGGACCGCGTATATCGCGGTGGCCGAGGGCTCGTCGGCAGGCTCGGCGAGATGGGACTGCAGGTCGGTGATCGACACGCCCGCCCCGGCCAACTCGCGGGAGACCGCGTGCACGATCCCTGGGTGGTCGGCGCCGTAGACGGTCACCAGATGCGTCGGCAGGGGCGCGTCGGCGGCCTCCGCCGCCGCCAGCTCGGAGACGGCGATCGCCTCCAGGCCGAGCTCGTCGGCGACTCGCTCCAGCCCCTCCCGCAGGGCATCGGGATCCCCCCCCGCCGGCAGCGCCACGACCAGCATCATCGTGAAGTGCCCACGCAGGATCGCCATCTGGGTGTCCTCGAGGTTGGCCCCGGCCTCGAGCAGCACGCCGCTGACCGCCGCCACGATCCCCGGGCGATCGCGACCCACGGCCCACACGGCCAGGTGGCGTCCGTCGCCGGCTCGGTCCACGGCGGGGAGCCTACGGCCCGCGCCGGGTGCGGCGCTTGGCGCGGCGCCGGCTCGAGCGCGGGCGTTGGCGCTGGCGCGGGCATGCGCGCCCGGCGCGGGTCCGCGCGGGGCGCGCGCGGCGGCGAGCCCGGGCGGTGGCGTGGCGACGCGCTCGGGCGGGGCGGCGGGGGCGCGCACGGGGGCAGGGCCGCGGGTGCGAGCCCGACGAAGGGTGACGGGCAGCCGCCGCACCGGCGCCCGCTCCGGGCGCCCGGGCGAGCGGGGGCGTTCCTGGCGGGGGGAGCCCCGGGGCGGGGCTCGGGGTGGCGCCCGCCGCTGGGCCCGCCCCGGGGCTAGACGGCGCGGCGGGAGGCCCCGGGGATGGCCCGCCCCCCGGATCGCTCGGAGGCGGCGGGTCCGATGAGGCGCCGGCGCCGCCGAGCACGAAGAGCGAGATCGACCGCGGGGGATAGGTGGCCCCCAGCTGGCTCCCCTGGATCGTAGGGTCCGCCGCCCGGGCGATGGCGCCGCCCGACCACGACCATACATGCGAAACGCGTCGGCGATCAGGTTGCCGTCGTAGTCCAGCGGCCAGCGGGTGGCCAGATCGAGCCCCTGGCGCCCGAAGATCCCCAGGACGTCGGCCTGGATGAGCGCGTTGGTCACGGGATCGCCTTGGAGCGAGAGGTTGTACTCGCTCAGCGAAACCTTCGTGCCGGGGTAGTCGGCCGCCGCCCACGCCTTCATGCGCGGGATCAGGTCGATGTTCTCGGCGATCCAGCTGGGATCGGTGTAGGTGGGATCCCACAGCGAGCGGGTTATGTCACTGGTGCTGCCGCCCTGGGCGTAGTAGTGCAGGTCGAGGTAGTCGAGCAGGCGGGTGCCGTGGGCCTGCTCGTAGGCCCGCGCCTGCTGGAGCAGCCACTCGGCCAGGGGCACGCCGCCGTGGTTGGCGCGGTCGGGCGAGCGGGCGGTGCAGCCGTTGACGTCGACTTCGTCGGCCGCGCTGCAGAGGTAGTTGGGCCACCCCCACTCCGAGAAGCCCAGCACGCCCGCGCCGGGGTCGGCCGCCTTGACCGCCACCGCCGCGTCGCGCGTCTTCTGCCAGAGCTCGTCGTAGCTCGCCGGCGCCGGGTGCATGTCGCGGTGGGTGTCGTTCCACAGCGCCGGCTCGTTGCCCAGCTCGTACAGGCCTACCCCGCCGCGGGCGGCGCTGCCGTAGCGTCCGACCAGGTCCTGTACCAAGGCGCCGTCATAGGAGGCGTCGATCGGGATCCCGTCCCGCGCCGGGTCGGCGGCGAGCTTGACCGTGCCCTGCTGGCCGTTGCCGCATCCGGGGTCGTAGGGATCGAAGGAGTCCTGGGTGGGGAACAGCGCCTTGGGAAAGCCGCACTGGAAGGGGTGATCTAGCGGGGCGGTGGCGGCGACGTAGCCCATCAGGGGGAGGGTGAACACGGTCTGGGCGCCGAGGCTGCGGTCCTTGGCGACGAAGTCGCGATAGGCGAAGACGCTGGGTCCGGCGCCGCCGTTGCACCATTTATACGCCGGGTCCTGGCAGTCGGCGGTGTTCTCGAAGTACCAGTCGTTGCCGGTGTTGGAGGATCCCAGGCGCCAGTTGTAGGTGTCGGTGGTGTTGCCTCCCCAGCGGTCGGTGGGTAGCGCCAGCTCCCGGCCCAGCGCGGGATCGGCAAAGTTCATGCCGTAGATCGCCGGGCTGACCGGGTGTTGATCGGCGGCGGCGTCGATGGCCAGCGAGGGATCGGCGTGGGCCAGGGGAGGCCCCGCGAGCCCCAGCGAGCACGCCAGCGCGCCGACCAGCACGCCGGCCGGACGCCGCCGCGTCCGCCGGGTGCCTGCGGGCGGGCCAAGCCGCACCGGGAGGGGATGGCGATGGCGGTGGGCGAGGAGCTTCCGAAGGGCCATGTGCGCTATCCGAATGCATCGTCATTTCAGGTCGATCGCTTCAATAAAGCCTCCGGGGCCGGCGCTAAAGTCCAGGCAGTGAGGACCGTCGCCGACCTGCCCCTGCTGGCCTCGGGCAAGGTGCGCGAGATGTACGACCTGGGGGATCGCGTGCTGATGGTCGCCTCGGACCGGATCTCCACCTACGACGTCGTCCATCCGACGCCGATCCCCGACAAGGGCCGCGTGCTGAGCGCGATCTCGGCATTCTGGTTCGCGCGCACCGGTCAGATCGTCGCCAACCACTTCGTCTCGGCGGTCGCCGGTGTCCCCGAGGAGGTGCGCGGCCGGGCGATCGTGGCGCGCAAGCTCCGGATGCTCCCCGTCGAATGCGTCGTGCGCGGCTACCTGTCGGGCTCGGGCTGGAAGGACTACCAGGCCACCGGCGCGGTCAGCGGGATCGAGCTGCCGCCCGGCCTGTGCGAGTCCGAGCGCCTGCCCACCCCGATCTTCACCCCGTCGACCAAGGCGCTGGAAGGCCACGACGAGGCCATCGACTTCGACGCGGCGACCGAGCTGGTGGGCGATCGCGACCTGGCCGACCGTCTGCGCTCCGCCGCACTCGAGCTCTACCGGTTCGCCGCCGAGCACGCCTCGGCCCGCGGCATCCTGGTGGCCGACACCAAGTTCGAGTTCGGGCTGGACGCCGACGGCCAGCTCGTCTTGGGCGACGAGGTGCTCACCCCCGACTCCTCGCGCTTCTGGCCGGCGGACAGCTACCAGGTAGGGCGCCCCCAGCCCAGCTACGACAAACAGTACGTGCGCGACTGGGCGGCGGGCACGGGATGGGACAAGGCGCCGCCGGCGCCGGCGATCCCCGACGACGTGGTGGCGGGCACCCGCGCGCGCTACGTCGAGGCCTACGCCCGCCTGGCCGGGGAGCCCTTCGCTGCCTGGCTGGAGCGCACCGGCGCGCCTCAGGACCCAGTCTGGGCGCCGCCCGCGGTAGCGGCCGGTGGGGGCGCGGCGGCCGGGGCGGTCTCCGGGCGGCCCGGCGGATGACGACCCGGGCCCCGGGGAGCCGATGAAGGCCCGGGTGCTGGTCCGACCCAAGTCGGGCATCCTGGATCCCCAGGGCCAGGCGGTCCAGCGGGCGCTGCCGGCGCTGGGCTTCACCGACGTGCACGAGGTGCGCGTGGGCAGGCTGATCGAGCTCGAGCTCGACGACCCCACCCGCCTGGACGAGATGTGCGAGCGCCTGCTCACCAATCCGTTGGTCGAGGACTACGAGGTCCTGCTCGAGGAGGGCGCCCGGCGATGAGGTTCGGCGTGGTGCGCTTCCCGGGGTCCTGCGACGAGGTCGACGCCCAGCTCGCCGCCTCGCGGGTGGGCGAGGCGGTCCTGCTCTGGCACGCCGAACGCGATCTGGGGAGGATCGACGTGGTGGTCGTGCCCGGGGGGTTCTCCTATGGGGACTACCTGCGACCGGGGGCGATCGCCCGCTTTGCCCCGGTGATGGACGCTATCGCCGAGTTCGCCCGCGCGGGCGGTCCCGTGCTCGGCATTTGCAATGGCTTTCAGGTTCTGTGCGAGGCGGGGATGCTCCCCGGGGCGCTGCTCCCCAACCGCGGCCTGCGTTTCGTCTGCCGCCAGCCCGGGGTGCGGGTGGAGAGCACGGCCTCGCCATTTACGGCGGCGCTGGCCGTGGGCGAGCGGCTGTCGATCCCGGTCAAGCACACCACCGGGTGCTACTGGGCCCCCGAGCACCAGCTCGATCGGCTCGAGGCCGAGAACCGCGTGGTCCTGCGCTACTGCCCGGGCCAGAACCCCAACGGGTCGATGCGCGACATCGCCGGCGTGTGCAACGAGGCAGGCAACGTGATGGGGCTGATGCCCCACCCCGAGCATGCGGTCGACCAGCTGACCGGCTCGGCGGACGGCCTGCGGCTGTTCGAGTCGGTGGCCCAGGCATTGGCGCCGGTGGCCGCGTGAGCGCGGTGGCCCCCGTCGCCGAGCCCGAGCGCCAGGCGCTCCCCGGCCTGGCGGGGGCGCAGGCGCTTGGCCTCACCGAGGACGAGTACGCGCTGATCGGACAGAAGCTCGGGCGCGAGCCCAACCTGGTCGAGCTGGCGATGTTCTCGCTGCTGTGGTCCGAGCATTGCGCCTACAAGCACTCGCGTCGGCTGCTGGCCACGCTGCCGAGCGCCGGCGAGCGCCTGGTCATGGGCCCGGGCGAGAACGCCGGGGCCGTCGACGTGGGGGGCGGCCTGGCGGTCGCGTTCAAGGTCGAGTCCCACAACCATCCGAGCGCGGTCGAGCCCTTCCAGGGGGCGGCCACCGGGGTGGGCGGCATCCTGCGCGACGTGTTCGCGGTGGGGGCGCGGCCAATCGCCGTGCTGGACTCGCTGCGCTTCGGCGATCCCTCCAGCGAGCGCTCGCGCTACCTGCTCGACCGGGCGGTGGCCGGCATCGGGCACTACGGCAACTCGATCGGGGTGCCGACCGTGGGTGGCGAGGTCTACTTCGAGGAGCCCTACGAGCAGAACTGCCTGGTCAACGCGATGTGCATCGGGCTGGCGCCCCGCGAGCGCCTGATCCGCTCGGCCGCTGCCGGGCCGGGGAACGTAGTGGTCCTGCTGGGCGCCTCCACCGGGCGCGACGGGATCGGCGGCGCCTCGGTGCTCGCCTCGGCCGAGCTGGGCGAGGGCGACGCGGCCAAGCGGCCGTCGGTGCAGATCGGCGATCCGTTCGCCGAGAAGAAGCTCCTCGAGTGCTGCCTCGAGCTGCTCGAGCGGGGCCTGCTGGTCGCCCTCCAGGACCTGGGGGCGGCGGGGCTGACCTCCTCGGCGGCGGAGATGGCGAGCAAGGGCGGGGTGGGAGTGGAGATCGACGTGGCCCGGGTGCCGCTGCGCGAGCCGGGGATGGAGCCCTTCGAGATCATGATCTCCGAGTCCCAGGAGCGCATGCTCTGCGTGGTGGCGCCCCGGCGCCTGGACGAGGTGCTCGGCCTGTGCGCCCGCTGGGAGACCCAGGCCACCGCGATCGGGACCATCACCGACAGCGGGCGCTTTCGCGTGCTGAGCGACGGAGCCGTGGTCGGCGACGTCCCGATCGGCGCCCTGGTCGACGACTGCCCGCTGTATGACCTCTCGCCCCGCCCGCCCGGCGCCCAGGTCTACCCGGCTCCCGCCGCGCGGCTGACCGACGCCGACCCCGGTGAGTCGCTGCTGGCGCTGCTGTCCTGCCCCAACCTGGCCTCGCGGCGACCGCTGTTCGAGCAGTACGACTGCCTGGTCGGCTCGCGCACGGTGTGCCGCCCGGAGCAGGCCGACGCCGCCGTGCTGAGGCTGCCCGCACGCGAGGACGCGCCGCGGCCGGCGATCGCCACCTCGATCGATTGCAACGGTCGCCGGGTGGCGTGCGATCCGCGGTCCGGGACGCGCGAGGCGGTGCTCGAGTGCGCCGCCAACCTGGCCTGCGTCGGCGCCGAGCCGTTGGGGTTGACCAACTGCCTGAACTTCGGCAATCCCGAGAAGGCCCTGGTGGCCTGGCAGCTGACCGAGGCGGTGGGCGGCCTGGGGGAGGCGTGCCGGGCGCTGGGGATCCCGGTGGTGGGCGGCAACGTCTCGCTCTACAACGAGGCGGGCGAGGGCCCGATCTACCCGACGCCGGTGGTGGGGATGGTGGGCGAGCTGCCCGACGCCGCCCGGGCGGGCGGGCTGGCCTTCGCCCGGGCCGGTGACGGCATCGCGCTGGTGGGCCCGTTCGCCCCGGCGCTGGCAGCCTCCGAGCTGGCGCGGCTGCGGGGCGAGGCGCTCCCGGGCGGGTTGCCCGCGGCCGAGGTGGCTGCGGTGGTGGCCGCCCAGGCGGCGGTGCGCGCAGCGGTGCGCGCCGGGGTGGTGACCAGCGCCCACGACGTGGCCGAGGGGGGGCTGGCGGTGGCGCTGGCCGAGTGCTGCCTGGCCGGCGGCGTGGGGGCCCAGGTGAGCCTTGCCGGCCGGCCGGGCGGGGGTCCCGATGAGGCGCTGTTCGGCGAGGGTCCCGGCGGCTTCGTGCTCTCGGGCCCCGACGACGCGCTGCGAGCGCTGGCCGCGGGCGCCACGCCGGTGGCGATCATCGGTCGCGTGGGGGGAGAGCGCCTGCGCATCGAGCACGAGGGGGAAGAGGTGGTGGACCTCGCGGTGGGGCGCCTGGCCGAGGCGCACCGCACACTGGAGGCGCTGTTTTCATGACGCGGGCACGCCGCGCCGCGCTGCTAGGCTTGATGGGTTCAAGCGCCCCGAGCCGGTCAGGGCAGGCCGACACCCGGGAGGCGCTCGACATGCCGCCACCTGCACCTGATCTCGATCAGCGCGACGGGCCGAGAGACGAGTGTGGTGTCTTTGGGATCTATGCCCCGGGACACGACGTCTCCCGTTTGGCCTACTTCGCCCTGTACGCGCTTCAGCACCGGGGTCAGGAGTCGGCCGGCATCGCCGCCGCCGAGCGCGACGGGTCGATCATGGCCGTGCGCGAGCTGGGCCTGGTCAGCCAGGTGTTCGACGAGCAGAAGCTCCGCGCCCTGGGGGGCGAGCTGGCGATCGGGCATGTGCGCTACTCGACCACGGGCGCCACGTCGTTCGAGAATGCTCAGCCCGTGCACCGCTCCGGGCGGCGCGAGCTCGCGCTGGGCCACAACGGCAACCTGATCAACGCGGTCGAGCTGCACGCCGAGCTCGGCGAGCTCGGCGTGGGCTTTCGCTCGACCTCGGACTCCGAGATCATCGCCGCTCTGCTCGCCAGCCACGACGGGGACTCGCTCCGGACCGCGGCGATCGACGTGCTGCCGCGCCTGAAGGGCGCCTTCTCGGTGGTGGCGATGTCCAAGGACGGCGTCGTCGCCTTTCGCGACCCGGCCGGGCTGCGGCCGCTGGTGCTCGGCCAGCTGGGCGACCGCTATTGCGTCGCCTCGGAGTCCTGCGCCCTGGACATCATCGGCGCTCGGCTCTTGCGCGACGTGCGTCCGGGGGAGGTCGTGTCGCTCACCGAGCGCGGAATCACGTCCGACCAGGCGGTCGAGTCCGAGCGCGAGGCGTTCTGCGTGTTCGAATACATCTACTTCGCCCGTCCCGACTCGCGCATCGGGGGCACGGTGCTGCAGGTGGCGCGGTCGCGCATGGGGGAGATCCTCGCCCGCGAGGCGCCGGTGGACGCCGACGTGGTCATCCCCGTGCCCGACTCGGGCAACTCGGCGGCGCGCGGGTACGCGCGCGCGAGCGGGATCCCACTCGACGACGGCTTCGTCAAGAACCGCTACGTGGCGCGGACCTTCATCCAGCCCGGCCAGGAGCTGCGCCAGCGCGGGCTGCGGTTGAAGTTCAATCCCCTGCCCGAGGTGGTCGCGGGCAAGCGCCTGGTAGTGGTCGACGACTCGATCGTGCGGGGCAACACCACGCGCAAGATCGTGCAGATGTTGCGCGACGCCGGCGCCGCCGAGGTGCACATGCGCATATCGGCGCCGCCGATCAAGCACCCCTGCCACTACGGCATCGACATGTCCACGCGCGAGGAGATGATCGCTCACGGGCGCACGGTGGAGCAGGTGGCCCAGGAGATGGGGGCCGATTCGCTGCACTACCTGTCGCTCCCGGGCGTCTACGAGGCGATCGGCCAGCGCCGCGAGGCCCACTGCGACGCCTGCTTTAGCGGCGAATACCCGTTGGCGGGCACCGGCGAGGCCAATGGCAAGTTCGCGCTCGAGGCCGAGCGCGCCCTGGCTCGCGCCTACTAGCCGTCGCCGGCGCCCCGGTCAGGTCTTCCCCAGGATCGCGCCGACCTCGCGCTCGGCGGAGCTGATCGCTCCGTCGAAGTAGCCGTACCAGCGCGTCGCCGTCTCTGCGCCCACCCAGTGGATGCGACCAATCGGGGCCCGCAGCGCGGGCCCGTAGCCGGTCCACACGCCGGGCGGCATGAACGCGTTGAACGCGCCGCCGGCGAACGGGTTGGCGGGCCATACCGCTTCCACGTAGTCGACCGGGGAGCTGGCCCGGGAGCCAAAGTAGGTGCGGTAGTCGGCGAGAACGGTCTGCCGCCGCTGGGCCCAAGGCCGCGTCGCCCAGCTCAGCGCCCCCTGCCCCGCCACGAAGCCGGTGAGGATCCCGGGCTTGCCGTCCGGCGGCGAGCTATCGGCCGTCGCCTGGACGGTGGGGAGCGTGCCGACGGCCGATCCGCTGAGGCCCAGGGGGCGCCAGAACGCGGTCGGATAGACGGCGTGCACCTTGGCGAGCGTGCCCAGCGGCATCCGCTGCCCGAGCTGCAGGCGCCGGGCCGGCAGGGGCGGGTCGTAGCTGATCGCGCCGGCCAGCGTGGGCGGGATCGCGACGATCACGTGGCCGGCTCGGAAGCGCCCGGCGGCCGTCGTCACGGTCACGCCGCTCGAGTCCTGGGAGATTGCCCTGACCGCCGCCTTGACCGCCACGCGATCGCCGAGCTGGCGCGCGAGGATCAGCGGGATCTGGCCCGCCCCACCGAAGTAGAGGTCGCTGTCAGGGCGTTCGCCGTGAGGGTTGGCCCGCATCTCGAAGAGCAGGTGCAGCAACGACACCTCGTCCAGCGTGCCGCCCGAGGAGTTGAATACCCCCTCGTTGGCGATGACGAAGCGGCCGAAGCCGGTGCGGACATTGCGCTGTAGCCAGTCGGCGACCGTCTGTCGGTCAAGCGCGGTGGCGCGGGGCGCGGTCCACGGCTGACCGGGCGAGACGCTTCTGGCCAGGGTCGCCAGGGCGGCCGTGCCCCGCTCGGCGTCGTGAACCGCGCCGGCCGGCGCCGGGGACCGCTGTCCCGGCAGCCCCCGCACGGTCGAGATGTCGCCTTTGAATCTGCCCGCGATGCCGTCGAAGGCGACGATCCCCTCGCCCCCGTAGTACGACGGGAACCGCTTCAGTCCCAGCTCGTCCGAGAGCGCCAGCAGCCGATGCTGGGTGGGGCCCGCCCACTGTCCCCCGAGATCGACCCACCCGCCCTCGGCAACGCTGCGACGTACCATCCGCCCGCCGACCCGGCTCAGGGCCTCGAGCACGACGACCGACCTACCCGCCTTGACGAGGTTGCGCGCCGCCGTGAGACCAGCGATCCCGCCACCGACGACGACCACGTCGACGCGACGCTGATAGGGGCTCGATCGCCGCGACGACGACTTATCCGCCGCCCACCACCCGACCGCCCCGCCCGCGGCGGCGGATCCTGCAGCGACAGCCGCGCCCGCGAGCACAGAGCGTCGCGTGATCAGCGCCGAGGCGCCCGCTCCGGGCGCAGGGGCGCCGTCGCTCGGTCGATCGGTGGGTCCCGACCCCCCGGTCATGGCTGCCCGAGGTGATGCAAGCCCCCAACGGTCACTAGCGACCATCGTAGTCAGCGGCCGCGGCGGCTACCCCTGGTCACGCCCGCGCCGCCGACAAACGAACGAGGCCCGGATCGTCTGACCCGGGCCTCGCCCAGAGAAGCTGCTGAAAGCGCGACTCAGTCGCGCGGAAGCGGGGTGCGCGCCGCTGGGGCGTCGTTGTAGATGTCGTTGTAGGGATGGCGCGCGATGCCGTTGCCGCGCCGGCGGCCCGCCCGCGCGGTGACGATCGCAAACAGGGCCATCCCCGCGAAAATGACGGTGGCAATCATCTCGAACCTGCCTTGGCTTG